>NZ_QRJY01000003.1:0-233195 GCF_003471765.1 Vagococcus sp. AM17-17 | reverse complement strand
ATGTATTAGGCACGCCGCCAGCGTTCGTCCTGAGCCAGGATCAAACTCTCAATTAAAAGTTGATAACATCTTGCGATGTTTAAGCTCATTTGTTTAAAACTTGCTAGCGAATTATATTCACTAAATATGGTTTGTTTCTACATAGTAGAAACGCCCTACACATTTGGTTTGTCTTACTTTGTTCAGTTTTCAAAGGTCTAAACATCATTGCTGTAACAACTTTTATATAATATCAACAAAATAATATTTTGTCAATGTTTTTTTATTATTTTTTTAAGTTAAAATAACAAGTTGCTTTGACAACTTCTATATAATACAACTCCTATTTGATAATGTCAACAGTTAATTTAAAAAAGGCACTCCACTAACATTAAAATCTTGCAAAACCATTCTTAATGTCGCAGGCTCTTCCCATAAAAACTCAGAATCCAAAGAATAAGAATCAATACATTCTTCATCTAGACTAAAGACAAAGAGTGGCAATTTCTCATTTTCAATATTAATATTAGTTAACTCTACTAAATCCATAGCACCTGAATCTAACCCAGCAGACTGAGTCAATTTCTCTAAAATACATGCTAGACTTGTAAAACTATCATTAATTGTAGTTTGAATAAAACTTACAGTATCATCTGTTTTTTGTACTAAAAATTTTTTATGACCATCTTGTAGATTAAGAATGACTGTCCCAGCTACTCTAGACTGTTCCAATATTACACACCTCTTATTTAATAGTTATAATAAATCGACAAATGTAATTGTAACATATTTTCAGAAATATATCAGTTATTTTCCGTAATATCATCTAAAAACTCATCAACCCAAATTGATAGATTCTTATCAATACTTTCAAAACCGATATTTTTATAACGATTTGTAAAATATTTTTTTTTCTTAAATAAAATAGGTGGTGCATCTTGAAATACACGTAATGATAAACTAATTTTTTTAGTGTATTCATCTACATCAATAACTTGAACTTTAACTTTTTGACCTACTCTTAAGTCATCTTCTATATTTTTTATAAAACCATGTTTAACTTCTGAAACATGAATCAATCCTTGTTGATTGTCTCCTAGCGAGACAAATGCACCATATGTTTGAATCCCTGTAATTTCCCCAATCATTATATCACCTATTTTGACATTCATTCTCTGAACCTCCTAAGTATATTACTGTTTCTCATTTTAACATAAATAAAACAAGCTATTAACTCTTCTGTGACTAAATAATAAAAAAGTCACTTAACCAATAAAATTAAAACTTTATAATTTAAAATAGGCTGACCCAAAAGTGTCTAAAAAAAGATTAAACGGAACAAAATTATTTTTGATTTTGTTCCGTTTTTTGACGAAAAAATAGCACTTTCCTTTATAATTAAAGTGTCTAATCAGCTAAAAAGGAGTTTTTTATTTCTTCTCGATACTTTTTAAATGTTTTGAAAACAGTAACAAACCATTTAAATTGTGTCGGTTGATTCATTTCTTTTATTCTTAAGGTGTTGAAAGAGCGGTTAATATGTTGAATGATATGAAATCGATCTGTAACGATTTCGGCATTTGGAAAGACTGTTTTTAATAGTTGACCGTAGTTTGCATTCATGTCCATGACCAAAAATCTTACTTTAAATGTTCTTTTCTGGAATACTTCATAAAGTAAGAAACCAACTTATGTCATCTTGTATCAGTTAAGATAGCGATTACTTTTTTAGATGCCGCATCAGCACAAATAAAGATCATTCCAGCATGACAATCAGAAGTAGAGCTAAACTCATCTACACAAAGAGCCGTGGGCAAGAAGTTAAAATTCGATTGCTGATGATTCGTAAATGATACTAACACAAGTTTAACATTTTTTCAGAGACACTGTGGCATTCTGCGGTTTTTTTTACGTTATTGATTCTCTTTTAAGTCAAAAGCAATTTGGTATTTAAGCTGTTTAGAAATGTGACAATAGTCATCTACTAGAGAAGTAGAAGCACTGAAAGTTGAGCCACAGTTTCTACAAAGGTAACGTTCTCTGTGAAGTTTTAGATAAGTTGGACGACGTTCAACTTCAGGCAATTGACTAATAGTTTGATACGTTCCGTTTTTAACGGATTGATAACATCCACATTTCTGGCATTGCTTATCTTTATTCTCTAATCTTCCTGTCATCATGTTAACTGAGCGGTTGTTTCTCGCTTAATGAGACAATCAATCCCCATTAAAAATAAGAGAATCATCGGTTAAATTGAGTAGTTTTCTTGTATTATTATTCATAGGGGTATTATTCTTTGTAATGTTAGTTATAGTCGACTTAATTTTACCAATAAGAATGCCTCTTTTTCTATGCCTAAAACAAAAAATCGTGTTGATAGAATTTAATCTATCAACACGATTTAGTGTACAACCAAAATTTAATCCATCAGCCCTATTTGACAAAGACCCTATTTTCATAGGGCCATCACCTGTTAACAAATGATTAACGACGGATTTCTTTAATTCTTGCTGCTTTACCATGTAATGCACGGATGTAATAAAGTTTCGCACGACGAACTTTACCATAACGGATTACTTCAATTTGAGCAACACGTGGTGTATGGATTGGAAAAGTACGTTCCACACCAACACCGTTAGAAATTTTACGTACAGTGTAAGTTTCGCTAATTCCAGCACCACGGCGTTTAATTACAACACCTTCAAATAACTGGATACGTTCACGACTACCCTCAACAACTTTAGCATGTACACGTACAGTATCACCAGGTCTAAAAGCTGGTATATCAGAGCGTAATTGTTCTTTTGTAATTTCTTCTATTAATGGATTCATGTCCACATTCTCCTTATTCTAAACACTCATATGCATCTGGCACAGCGGAATGTTGTAATAGATGAGCCATTTGACTCACTAAATTATAATAGCATAATTACTCTTTTCAGTAAAGGGCTAAATACTTTTTTCTTCCTTTTTCACTTCTTCAAGTAATTTTTCCATTTCTTTTGTCATTTCAAGTGATTCTAACATATCTGGTCGTCTTAAAAAAGTTCGTCTTAACGACTCTTTTAATTGCCATTCTGCAATTAATTTGTGGTTACCATTTGTCAGAACACGAGGGACTTCCATTCCTTCATAATTTGCCGGTCTTGTATATTGTGGGTGTTCTAAAAGTCCAGTTGAGTGGGAATCTGTTTTGGCAGACTCATCATTACCTAACACTTCAGGTAACAATCTAACTGTCGCATCAATCATCACCATCGCACCAAGCTCGCCACCTGTTAATACGTAATCACCAAGGGATACCTCATCTGTTACTAATGAACGAATTCTTTCATCGTATCCTTCATAATGACCACAAATAAACACTAAATGTTCTTCTTCGGAAAAATCTTCTGCCATCTCTTGATTAAATGGTTTTCCTGCTGGGTCTAGTAAAATGACGCGCGGCTGAGTCCGTGCCTCTTCTTTAATAAATGTTAAAGCATCATGAATTGGTTGAACTTTAAGTAACATTCCTGCTCCACCACCATAAGGATAGTCGTCTACTTGTTGATGTTTGTTGGTAGAAAAATCGCGAAAATTTCTAACATGAACATCTAGCAACCCTTTGCCGATTGCTTTACCTAAAATTGACTCTGTTAGTGGACCTTCAAACATTTTTGGAAAAAGAGTTAAGACATCAATTCTCATCGTCAATCAACCCTTCTGGAATTTCAACCGTAATCTTTTTATCTGTGACATTAACGTCTAACATGACTGACTCAATGTAAGGTAAAAGTATATCTTTTTTACCGTGTTGTTTGTGTTTTACTACCCATACATCATTAGCTCCAGGAGATAGAATTTCTTTCACTGTTCCTAACAATTCACCTGTTTCATCTACCACTTCACATCCGATTATTTCGTGATAATAAAAGGCATTTTCTTCTAACTGACCTACTTCGTCTTTTTTAACTTTTAAAATACCATCTCGATACTTTTCAACATCATTAATATTAGGATGATTTTCAAAGCTCACGATATCAAAGTTTTTATGCTTTCTATGTGATTTTATCGTTAGTTCTGCTACATCTTTTCCCTCTCGAAAGAGATATAAGACGTTTCCTTTTTCATATCGTTTTTCAGGAAAATCTGTTTGAGAAATTACTCTGACTTCACCTTTAATTCCTTGCGTATTCACAATTTTCCCAACATTTAAATACTCTGTCACCTTTATTCCCTCATTTCTCATATTCATTTTACTTATTGTAACATTTTGATTTACATTACGAAACATAAAAAAAAAAGCATTGACATGACTTGTCAAATACTTTTTGATATTAATTATCTTTAATTTGTACTGATTTAATTGAGGCTCCAGGGACTTGAGGTGGTATTGAATATGTCAATGCAGGTGTTTTGGTCAACGTAAACTCTACTAATGCGCCTTGCTTAAACTTTTCTTTGTGTTTTGTTTTATCAAATATTGTTTTATCTACATTCAATACTACACCATTTGAATCTAAAACGTCATGGATGGATTCAGGATCATTCACCGCATCAACTGACTCAAATGATAGAATGACTGCATTCTTATCTATCACTGGGTCACTGATTAATCTACCTTCAAAAATAGGATTGCTTTCATAGTTTATTTCATTCGTAGTAGACGTTGATATTTCAACTGTACGTTTAGTAGTTTGACCTTCACTTGCAGACGTGCTTAATCCAGAAGAACATCCAGATATGACAAACACACTACTAAGTAACATACTACCTATGACCATTTTTTTCATTTTACCCTCCCATAATAAACTAGTTTTTATAATACAATTCCATGATACATCTAAAATACATATTTTTTAATAATAAAGTATGAATTTTATGTTAACTTACTCTCTAAATATTTTTTTAACAAGACATCGAATTGTATAGAATATAGGAATTGCTAGGAGCATTAATGGTATATACACAACAGCTAATTTTATATTATATAAATTAACTAACGAAAAAATTCTATCAAAAAATGTAAAAAGACACAAGAAGAATAATAACAAAGCACTTAAAAGTACATTAATCTTCGTAGTAAGAGGTTTTGAAATTTCTCTTAAAACAATAAAACCAATAAACCCTGCTAATAAGACTGTCACGGTTGATTTTTCTTCATAACTCCAAGCAAATACATTTCCAAACACTTCAATAAGCAATGTTGTGATAACCACAGTCAACCCACTTGCTAAAGGTGGTTCAAAGACATTCTTTAAAAACATTCCTTTAATTGGTTGTGTATTTGGTCGCAACGCTAAGAAAAACGACGGTATTCCGACTGTTAAGGCATTTATTGGACTCAATTGAATTGGCTGGAACGGATAAGGTGAACTCACAAAAATAAAAATAGCAGCTAAAAATAATGAGTACACTGTTTTAGTTAAGTAAAGAGATGACACACGTTGAATATTGTTAATAACTTGTCTTCCCTCCAACACCACGTCAATCATGGAATCGAAATTAGAGTCTAATAAAACAAAATCAGCAATTCCCTTAGCTGCATCGCTACCATTAGCCATAACAATGCTACAATCAGCTTGTTTCAATGCTAAAATATCATTCACACCGTCTCCTGTCATTCCCACAACATGATGGTCATCTTGGAGTGCTATAACTAGTTTTTTCTTTTGTTCTGGTGAAACTCGCCCAAAAATGCGGTGAGTCTTCACTACTTCTGGAATTTTATCATCAGGTATTTTACTCATATCAATTGATTCCTCACCATGTGATACACCCGATCGCTTCGCAATTTGTGCTACCGTTTCAGGATGATCGCCAGAAATGATGCAGATATCTACTTTTTCTTGTTTAAAATACTCAAGTGTTTGCGGTGCTTCTGGTCTAATCTCATCTTCCAAATAAATAAACCCTAATAACTCTAAATCATTTGGTAAGACTGTTGTTGCCTCATCAACCTGACTACGTGTAATGGCAATGATACGCAATCCATGACTAAATGCTTCAGACATTTTAACTGATTGAGCTTCAGAAAAATCACCAAATAAATATTCAGGTGCTCCCATGAAATAAGTATAATCATTTTTAAACGTAATCGCACTCCATTTTCTAGCAGAAGAAAACGGAATTTGTTTTGATGGTATTAACTGCTCATCTACTTCATTAAAGTAGTGCATCAAAGCAAGGCCCGTTGCATTATCTTCATCCAGACCTTTAACCATCGATCCTATCATTGCTGAAAATGTTTCTTTCGATAAATGATTTTCATCAACTGTATCAAATTCTACCACTTTTAATTGTCCGCTTGTCAACGTTCCCGTTTTATCAAGGCACAATACATCTACTCTAGCAAGTGTTTCTATTGCCCCCATCGTTTGAACAAGAACCTTCCTACGACTTAACTTTATGACCCCAACAGCTAATGCAACAGTGGTAAGTAAAATTAATCCTTCTGGAATCATTCCCATAATAGCAGCCGTACTACCAAGTATCGCTTCGTTTAATTGCGTTCCGCTTGTTAGACTTGTAATCATTAGAATGGCACCAATTGGAATGATTACCATAGTAAGAAGACGAATCAGACGATTCATCATCATAATCAACTCACTATATATGCCTTTTGTTTGCTTTGCTTCTATACTCAATTTATAACTGTAACTATCTTTTCCAACATGTGTAGCTTGCATCAACCCACTACCACTCACAATGAAACTTCCAGAATAGACTTCTGAACCATTGGTTTTAATGATTGGGTCTGACTCACCTGTCAATTGAGATTCGTCACACTCCATGCCTTCAGTATCCAGCACTATACCATCAACAACAATTTGTTGTCCTCGTTTTATATTTATTAAATCATCCTTAACCACTTCATTTTGCGGAATCTCTAATACCTTATAGTTTCGTATAGCACTGACTTTCGATTCACTTAACAAACTTAATCGATCAATATTATTTTTTGCTTTAATTTCTTGATATACACCAACTAATGTATTTGTAATAATTACTCCAAGAAAAAGTAAATTTTTGTAACTACCTGTATATACGATAAAGCCTGCTATCACTAAGTTAATAAAATTAAATAATGTAAAACTATTTTCAAACACAATTTGTTTAAATGAACGTGTTGTCTTAGGGATTGCTTGATTTACTTCTCCTCTAGCTATCCTATTTAACACTTCTTCATCTGTCAGTCCTGGATAGGATTTTCTTTTTGACATATTATCCCACTCCTAACACTTGTTATACAATAAGAATACCATTAATTATCTTATCTGTCTGTTTACTAATTTAATTTTAAAAATCTTTACCTATATTTAAAAAAAGAGATGATTCTCTCATCCCTTTTACTTTACTTATTCATAATAATCTGTGTAATGCGTTGAATACAGAATGAGATACCATCTGTTGCCGCATCTTGTTTTGCTTCAGATAGATCAAACGCTTCACTATCAACCTTAGCGTTCTCAGCATCAATCGAATCAATCATTTCTTGACACCCTTCAACATACTCTTTAAATGCTTTTTCCAATTTTTTATGAATCCCTAAAACTCTAACAGGTGCTTTTAAGTGGCTCAAAGTGTTTTCCATTACTCTATATTCTTCTGTACCTTCAGAAAAATGGCTCTTAATATCTGTTAATTGTTCAACTGTCAAATCTGATAAATTTTCCTCATCAATTGCGTTACGAACAATTTCATATGATGGATTCATCTTTTCTCCAACGTTTTCAGATTCTGTGACAACTGCATTAATAACTTGCAAATATTGGCCAACATTTGGTTTTTTCAATGATATTCCCCTCTTTCATTAACTCTTATTTATTTTACCTTTTTTTAACATTTTTTTAAAGGATTGTCTGCCATATTTTTCTTCAAATTGCAACACATTAACTCCAATATTATAGATATACTCTTATTTTGTCAACATAAATGAAAAAACTATCCAAGAAAATATGGATAGTTTAAACATCCTATTTATAAATCGTTTTTCGTTGAATCCATTTAACAATTTCTACTATTGGTAGAATAGCAAATGAACCAATTAATACTGCCAACCATTGATGACCATCTAAGTGAGCTACTTTAAACAAATCATTAAATCCTGGTACAACGATTGTTGCTGCAAGTAAAACAAATGAAAGTAAAATCGCATAGTTAAAGATTTTATTTCTAAATGCCCCAACTTTAAAGATTGATTCATGAACAGATTTCACGTTAAATGCGTGAATCAATTGAATTAATCCAAGTGTTGCATAAGCCATCGTTAACGCATCTGCATGGATAGCATCATAGCTTGAGTGGACCGGGTTATTAATGGCATACATGTACACACCAAGTGTCAATCCTGCCTCTAAAATACCCTGATAGATAATACTACTCATAACACCACCTGAAAAGAAGTCTGAATCTCGACCACGTGGTTTGTGTTTCATAATACCTTTTTCAGCAGGTTCCAATCCTAAGGCAATCGCAGGGAATGTATCAGTTACTACGTTAATCCATAATAAGTGGACTGGTAATAATGTATCCCAACCGAGCATTGTCGCAATAAATAAGGTTAAAACTTCCCCTAAGTTTGCAGCAAGTAAGTATTGAACTGTTTTTTGAATGTTTGAGAAGACTTTACGTCCTTCTTCAACGGCAACGATAATAGTGGAGAAGTTATCATCAGCTAAGACCATATCACTTGCCCCTTTAGATACTTCCGTACCAGTAATACCCATACCTATACCAATATCAGCAGTTTTAAGAGCTGGTGCATCGTTTACTCCATCTCCAGTCATCGCGACTACTTTCCCATCTTTTTGCCATGCTTTAACAATACGTACTTTATGTTCAGGTGACACTCTAGCGTAAACGGAATATTGTTCAATAGAATTAGCTAGTTGCTCATCTGACATATTATTCAATTCGCCACCAGTAATAACAGCATCATGTTGACCTTCTTTTAAAATACCAAGACGCACAGCGATTGCTTCAGCTGTGTCTTTATGGTCACCAGTAATCATGATTGGACGAATACCGGCTTCTTTGGCAACACGTACAGCTTCAGCTGCTTCTTTACGTTCTGGGTCAATCATCCCGACTAAACCTGAGAAGATTAAATCCGCCTCAACATTTTCACTTGTTAATTCACTTGGAATCTCATCTACAATTTTATAAGCCATAGCAAGTACACGTAATGCCTGTGTCGCTAATTGTTTATTAGTCTTTAAAATCAAGTCTTCTTCTGATTTATCCATTGGTTTAATGTCGCCATTGACGTCATAGTTTGTACAACGTTTCAATAATTCATCAGGCGCACCTTTTACAGCTACAAAGAAACGACCGTCAGGTAATTTATGGAATGTCGACATTAATTTTCTATCAGAATCAAATGGCACTTCGGCTAATCGTGGTTCTTCTTTTAATTTTGATGCAATATCATAACCACGATCTTCACCATATTTAATTAAAGCAGTTTCTGTTGGGTCACCAATTAACGTGCCATCATCAGAAATTTTTGTATCATTACAAAATGTCATGATTTTTAAGGTTGTGTTATCTAATGGAATATCTTTTGAATCACGAATTGATTCATTGTTTGTAAACACTTCTTCCACTGTCATTTGGTTTAATGTCAATGTACCTGTTTTATCAGAACAGATAATATCTGTACTACCTAACGTTTCAACAGCCGGCAATTTTCTTACCAAAGCATTACGTTTAGCCATTTTTTGAGTTCCTAAGGCTAAAATAATCGTTACAATCGCAGGTAATCCTTCTGGAATTGCCGCAACGGCTAATGATACAGATGTTAATAACATTTCCATCCAATTATGTCCACCACGTAACATTCCCACTCCAAACATCACAATACAGATGAAAATAATCGCAATAGATAACACCTTACCTAATTTATTTAGATTTTCTTTTAATGGTGTATTTGTTTCGTCAGCCTGAGCTAACATGTTAGCAATCTTACCAACCTCAGTATTCATTCCTGTACCTGTTACCACACCAACACCACGACCATATGTGACATTACTGTTCATATAGGCCATATTGATGCGATCACCAATACCAATATCTTCTTTTTCTAAAACCACATCTTCTTTTTCAACTGGAACGGATTCACCAGTTAAGGCTGCTTCTTCAATTTTTAACGACGCTGTTTCAATCAAACGCATATCAGCTGGAATCACATCACCTGCTTCTAGCAACACAATATCACCAGGTACTAGATCTGTACTTCTAACTGTTTTAGTTGTGTTATCACGACGTACATTAGCATTTGGTGTTGACATATCTTTCAATGCTTCAATTGCTTCTTCAGCTTTTGCTTCTTGCACCACTCCAAAGATTGCCATAATAAATACTACGACAATAATCATAATCGCTTCAACTTGGTCTCCCATGAAAAATGATAGCACCGCTGCCGCAAGTAAAATGATAATCATAAAATCTTTGAATTGGTCTAAAAATTTACTAAATAAACTTTTTTTCTTTCCCTCATCCAATTGATTATGACCATACTCCTTAAGACGTTTTTCCGCCTCCTCAGTACTCAACCCATTAGGAGTTGATTGCAGTTTTTCTAGCACTTGTTTCTCATCTTCAACATAAAATGCATCATTCAACTGCTTCTTTTTTTGCTCTGACATCTCTTTTCCTCCTTTTATTTGTCGCTATACATAAGTCAAATAAAAAAAGACCTACGTATGCTTAACTACATACATAAGTCTCACTATTTAAGGCAACACCAGAAATACGTAATGATTTCGATTGGTGGCATTACCGCAGTATGTAGAACTGCCAGTTACTCCCTTATGAATAATCCCATTTGATTATATCATGAAAATTTTTAACTTACAATTAATTCACTATTTTCTTAAAAATTTCATATTATGTTTCGACATCAAACATCTTCTGACCATACTTTTTACCTGAAACCAAATCATAAACCATTAACTGATAGTCCTCATAGAGCTCTCTTTCTTCTTTAGTAAAAGATACTTCTTTTTCCCATTTTCCATTTACATAATACATTTGTTTTTCAAATGCTGGTAATACTTTCTGTAATTCAAGTAATAGAGCATTAAATCCTGTTTGTTCAACAGATGAAAAATGAGTAATCAAACTTGAAAAGTAAAACGGACTCATGACTTCTTCTTTATGTGATTCCTGAGACAATGTATCATAAATTAAATACTCTGTTAAATGAGTTGTAATTGGGTTGTTTTTTTCAACAATATCATCTGGATAGATAGACGGTAAGTGATCCCCCCAGAAAACCACAATTGTCTGTCTATCTAATTTATTAATGTCCTCAATAAATTGTTTCAATGCTTTTGATGTGTATGAAATATCTAACGCATAATTATCAATTGAGGAGCTAGATGCTGAGTTCGTCAATGTATAAGGTGAATCCGTGTATTTATTATTATATGGCATATGCGTTTGCATTGTCACAAGATGGACAAACGATGCTTTATCAGATTTCTCCATCACATCTAGTACTTCACTAAACGCTGAGGCATCTGAAATATAACCATTATTTGACAACCTTTCCTTATGAGTCATGGTATTTTCATCTAAAAACTGATTAAATCCAAGAACATTATAAACATCTTTGCGTTTATACATAGATGTATTGTAAGGATGGATAGCTACTGTTTGATAATCCTGTTGTTTTAAACTCGAGACAATCGATGGAAATTCCGTTTTCTTAGGTAACATCATAGTATATGGTGTCGTCATTTGAGGATTAAGTAATCCCATTGAAATTCCTGTCAATGCTTCAAATTCGATATTTGCTGTCCCACCACCATAGTTTTGCGACAACATCTCGCCAGAATAAACAGACTGGCGTGCCACACTCCTAAAATCAGTAATAGGATTTTTATTTAATTTAATGCCATCTAACTTTTCAGGATCAGAAAAACTTTCAGACATAATAAATACAACATTAGGTTTTTCTTTGTTTTTCTTTTTAGCATTATTCTCTTTTGCTTTTGTATCATATTTTTTGACGATTTTGTCGATTGTTTCTTTTGAATAGTTTTTTGGTTCATCCATGGCTTCAACTTTTAAATTATATAAAAAGCCACCCATAAAACCTGTATTATAGTAGTTCATTTTTTGACTATATGGAATCCATAGCGCAGTTTTATTGTACTCTTTTCGTAATAGATTGTTTGGTTGGTTAAATAAACTGGCATAAAATAGCCCTGTGATTGAGACAACAAAACATACTAAACGAATGATTTGTTGACGTTTACTTAAACGAATTGAGCGATATAAGGCGTAGACTAGTCCTGCTAATGCTAAAGATATCAGCACTAACGCTAAAATAAAATACGTATTTCCAATGATATCTTTCATCATCGTAAACTCAAAAATCATTTTTAAATCATCTGGGTAGATAGGTTCCATCCTCAATGCCATTTTCTGACTGTTAGCAATACCAAGTAACCCAATACTCGTGATATAAATGATATTTCCTATTAAAAACGACCCGCTTAAACTCATAAGAAACATATCTAAAAATAGCAATACTAGCGTCCCTAGTAGAAATTTCTCAACATGCCACTCCATAGCAAACTTCCACGCAAGCGAGAAGCTCCAAGTATTTTGACTTAGTTGTAAATAGAAATTACTTAAGTAAACAATAATTAAAGTTAGTAAGATTTTGGTAATTGGATTAGTAAAAATCCTTTTTAGCCATGATTTTTTTTGATTTTGCTCTACTCGTCTTTGAACCATTGATTCTATTTTACCCAAAATGTGTCTCCTAACGTAATCGGTAAATGACGTTTATGTTCTGACTTTTTATACCATCTCTCAATTGTTTCTCTATCTTTATCACTAACTTCTTTACCTTCTAAGTAATCATCAATTGCCTCATAAGTCACACCTAAAGCATCTTCATCAGCTATCATTGGTCTATTTTCTTCTAAATCAGCTGTTGGAATTTTCTCATACAATGATTTATCAGCACCCAGTTCTTTTAGCAAGGCTTTTCCTTGTCTTTTGTTTAGTCCAAATAAAGGTAAAATATCTGCTGCGCCATCACCAAATTTGGTGAAAAAACCTGTTATATTTTCAGCGGCATGATCTGTCCCAATTACCGCGCCACTTCTTTGACCGGCCACCGCATATTGCGATACCATTCTTTGACGAGCTTTAATATTTCCTTTATTAAAATCACTCACCACGATATTTGAACCTTCATTTAATTCTTTCACTAAAGCATCCACGCTAGATTTTATATTTATAACTAATGACTCATCTGGTTGAATAAAATTTAATGATTTTTGTGCGTCATCTTCATCTTTTTGAACGCCATAAGGCAAACGAACGGCAATAAATTTATAATCATTATCACCCGTTTCTTCGCGTAATTCACTGATTGCTAGCTGTGCTAGTTTACCGGCTAAAGTGGAGTCTTGTCCGCCGCTAATGCCTAAAACATATGTTTTTAAAAACGGATGTGCTAACATGTAGTCTTTTAAAAATTGCACACGTTTTATGATTTCTTCGTTTGCACTAATCTGAGGGGCTACTTGTAAGTTTTTGATAATAATTTGTTGTAATTCGCTCATTTCTATCTCTCCTTATAATTAACCTATATTTTACCACAAATTTATAAATCATATATAGTTATTCTATTTTTTTGTCATTTTAGATACCAGTTGAGATGATACAATTTCTTCTGCCTTACTAATCGGTAACCAATAAATAATTTGGCTATGTGTCAATTTTGGTAAAATCTCATCTTTTTTCAAGGAAGCTCTATATAGAAATAACGTTTCAGTTTGATTAAAATGTTCATGTGTCGTTTGTTCGATCAAATCAACAAAATTTACTACATCAAAATGTAAATCAAGAATTTCTTCCCCGTAACGTTCAATGGCTTCAAGAGTTGTTTCTGCATAATTTGGTGACACTTCTAATAACTGTTTTTCACCAGTTTTAGAAGTGGTAACTAATAGATGATTATTGTGCTCAATCCAAATAAGAATTCTGAATTGTTGATTCATTATACTCTCATTCCTTTCACAAAAAAAAGAGTCCTGATAAGATACCAGAACCCTGTTTAACACTGAGATTATTCTGCAGCGTTTTCGTCTTTGAGACCATATTTTTTGTTGAAACGATCCACACGTCCGTCTGCTTGTGTAAATTTTTGACGTCCTGTATAGAATGGATGTGAATCTGAAGTGACTTCCACACGGATGACTGGGTATGTGTTACCATCTTCCCATTCAACAGTTTCTTCAGATGTTTTAGTTGATCCAGATAAGAATTTGAACCCTGTTTGTGAGTCCATAAATACTACTGGATGATATTCTGGATGAATTCCTTGTTTCATATTTCTCTCTCCTTTGCCCTGATTCATTTGCTGAAACAGAGTTATTATTATAACGATACTATAGTAACATGTTCAAACTATTTTAGCAATTTATTTTTTTAAAAAAGAAACGTCTTTAAACGACTCAAAAAATGTCGTATTATTCTTTGTTTTCTTTAAAAAGTTTAATAGCTGGTTCGTTGAGTTAATTGAATCACCTTTCATATGACGACGTAATTTCCATATCTCTTCTAAATGTTCAGGTGACATTAACAATTCTTCACGCCTTGTACCAGATCGCTTGATATCAATCGCTGGAAATACTCGTCTTTCAGATAACTCTCTAGATAGATGAAGCTCCATATTACCAGTTCCTTTGAACTCTTCATAGATAACATCATCCATTCGACTTCCTGTATCAACTAAAGCGGTCGCCAGAATAGTTAAGCTACCGCCTTCTTCAATATTTCGTGCAGCTCCAAAGAAGCGTTTTGGTTTATAAAATGCTGCAGGATCAATCCCTCCACTTAGCGTGCGTCCACTTGGTGGGATAACTAAGTTGTATGCTCTGGCCAAACGCGTAATACTATCCATTAAAATCACAACATCACGTTTATCCTCAACTAACCTTAATGCTCTGTCAAGGACTAACTCAACGACACGTGTATGATTTTCAGGCATTTGATCAAAAGTAGAAGAAACTACTTCTCCATCAACACTTCTTTCAATGTCCGTTACTTCTTCAGGCCGTTCATCTATTAATAGCACAATCAATTCAACATCTGGATAATTTTTAGAAATACCATTCGCAATTTCCTTAATGACACTCGTTTTCCCTGCTTTTGGTGGTGCGACAATTAGACCTCTCTGGCCAAAACCAACCGGTGCGAATAGGTCTATCATTCGTGTAGAAAGATCTGTTTTAGTGGTTTCTAAAACAATTTGACTATCCGGATAAAGAGCTGTTAATGCAGGAAAATGTGGGCGTTGTTTTGCATCTTCTGGATTTCTTCCATTAACTGTTTCAACGTGCATTAATCCATAATAACGTTCCGACTCTTTTGGTGGTCTTGCTTTTCCTGATACTTTATCCCCATTACGTAAACCAAACCGTCTAATTTGTGAAGATGAAATGTAGATATCTTCTTTACTAGGCGTATAGTTAATCGGTCTTAAAAAACCATAACCATCATTCGATACAATGTCTAAGACACCTTCCACCATGAAAAAACCTTGTTTTTCAGCTTGTGCACGAATAACTGCTAAAGATAATTCTTTTTTATTCATTTGACTGTAATAAGGTATTTTAAAATCTTTTGCATAAGCATAAATTTCTTTTAGGGTCTTATGTTCTAACTCACCCATCGTTAAATAATCGCGCATATTATCCCTCTTTATCTGTGCCTTCTTCCATTCGAATATCAGCACCTAGATTTGTTAGTTTTTCAATAATGTTATCATACCCTCTTAAAATATTATCAACATTAGATATTCGTGTTGTCCCACTTGCCAGCAGTCCAGCAGTCACTAAACAAGCACCAGCTCGTAAATCACTCGCCGTAACGTCTGCTCCAACAAGTTCTAAATCTTCCTGTCCATTCAAGACAATCATTTTACCTTCCACACTAGCATCAGCGCCCATTCGAACTAATTCAGGAATGTGGTTTACTCGTTGCTCATATATGGTATCTGTCACGATACTTTTTCCATTGGCTTTTAATAATAGAGGTGTAATTGGTTGTTGTAAATCTGTGGCAAATCCTGGATACGGTACAGTGGTTACGTTAATTGGTTTTAACT
Organism: Vagococcus sp. AM17-17; assembly: GCF_003471765.1. Taxonomy (NCBI): domain Bacteria; kingdom Bacillati; phylum Bacillota; class Bacilli; order Lactobacillales; family Enterococcaceae; genus Vagococcus; species Vagococcus sp. AM17-17. The sequence goes on along the minus strand of NZ_QRJY01000003.1, from coordinate 217,096 downwards.
GTTTAGCAGGATGGACTTCAATACTATCTTCACGAATCGTCATCGGTACCTCCATTTCATCTAATTTGGAAATAAAGCTCTCTAGATGTTCATAAATAACATTTTGCACGACAACACCTTCACCACATGCTGCGGCCATCGCTAAATATGTTCCGGCTTCAATTCGGTCTGGAATGATTGAATGACGACAACCTTTTAGTTCATCTACACCATCAATACGAATTTCATTTGTACCAGCTCCACGAATTTTTGCTCCCATATTATTAAGTAGAGTTGCCACATCAATAATTTCAGGTTCTCTAGCAGCATTTTCAATCACAGTGCGTCCTTTTGCTTTTACTGCCGCTAACATCACATTAATTGTTGCACCAATTGACACCATATCCATATAAATACGTGTGCCTTCTAAGCCATTTGGTGATTTTAAATAAGTTGCACCATGTTCAGTTGTTACAACAGCTCCCAGTGACTCAAATCCTTTGATATGTAAATCAATTGGTCTAGGACCTAAGTAACATCCTCCAGGTAATCCAACAACGCCTTCACCAAATTTTCCAAGCAAAGCACCCATAAAGTAATAAGATGCTCGCAAGCTATTGATTTTTCCACTTGGCATAGGAATTGATACCATATTTGTTGGATCAATTATCATCGTGTGATTTTCAAATGTCACTTTGACTCCCATAAGTTCTAATATTTCTTTTAATGAATGCACATCTTTAATATCAGGAACACCTTCTAAAATAACAGGTGAGTCAGCTAATATTGCAGCTGGAATTAATGCAACCGCACTATTTTTAGCCCCACTAATTGTTACAGTTCCTTTTAATTTTTTTCCACCATTTATAATTAATTTTTTCATTTTGTATTAATGACCTCACTTTAGTCTTGAAAAAAGCCGCTTATATTAAGCAGCCATATATAGTTTCATATTCACAATGTATAGTTGTATTCTATCATACTCTATAAATGAAAAAAAGTGATTGAAAAATTTATTTAATTACAAAAAAAGAGCGTCCAACATTTAGTCGGACACTCTTATCTTTTTACATCATTAAATTACGCTTTATCGTTTGATCCAAACCATTGGATACGTTCTTTAACTAACTCAGTTACTGCAGTAGTACCTGGAGCTAATAATTTACGAGGGTCAAAGCCTTTACCTTCTAAGTCTTTACCTTCTTCAATGTATTTACGTGTTGCAGCAGCAAATACTTCTTGACATTCCGTATTAACGTTAATTTTTGATACGCCTAAAGAGATTGCTTTTTGGATTTGATCTAATGGAATACCAGAACCACCATGTAATACCATTGGTTTACCGTCGATAACGTCAGCAATTTCAGCTAAACGATCAAAGCTTAAACCTGCCCAGTTTTCTGGATAAGAACCATGGATGTTACCAATACCTGCAGCTAAGAAATCAATACCTGTTTCAGACATTGCTTTACATTCAGCTGGGTCTGCTAATTCACCAGAACCGATAATTCCGTCTTCTTCTCCACCGATTGATCCAACTTCACACTCTACTGAAACACCTTTAGCATGAGCTTTAGCAACAACATCTTTTGCTTTTTCTAAGTTTTCTTCAAATGGTAAGTGAGAACCATCAAACATTACAGATGTGTAACCAATTTCGATACATTTTAATGCATCTTCGTATTCACCATGGTCTAAGTGTAATGCTACTGGAACTGTAATTCCCATTGAGTCAATTAAGTCTTTAACTAAATCGTAACATACTTGGTAGCCACCCATATATTTTGCAGCTCCCATAGAAGTTTGAATCATTACTGGAGAATTAGATTCTTGTGCACCTTGTAAGATAGCTTTAGTCCATTCTAAGTTGTTTGTGTTGAATGCACCTACTGCATATTTACCCTCTTTAGCTTTTTTTAACATTTCTGTTGCTGATACTAATGCCATAATTAAATTCCTCCTATTATGTTATCACTCTATTTGGTATAGGTGATACTTAACTAACACCATTATTTTAACACTCTTTAGTTATTTTTGCTAGTCAAATCACAATCTTTGATACTATTTTCAGAAAATTTTATTAAAGTCCTTTTTTAATAAAGATTGAATCCTGCTTCTTTTATGTCGATGTAAATATTTTTAAATTGACTATACGCATCAAGGATAGCTTTATGCGTCTCACGTCCTATACCAGATTTTTTATAGCCACCAAATGGCGCTCCAGCAGGAATTTGATTATAGGTATTGACCCAAATACGCCCTGTTTCAATACCACGACTCACTTTCAGTGCTGTATTGATATTCTTAGTCCAAACACCACCACCTAAACCGTATTCAGAATCATTTGCCATTTGGATTACTTCATCAATTGTTTTAAATTTAATCACTACTGCAACTGGACCAAAGATTTCTTCTTGAGCCACTTCCATATCATTAGTCACATCAGTTAATAAAGTTGGTGCCACATAACATCCTTTACCTAAATCACCATCAAGACGTTTTCCACCTGTTAAGATAGTTGCCCCCTCTTTACGTCCTACTTCAACTGCTTCTAAAATTTTGTTAACTTGGCTTTCGTTTACTTGAGCCCCCATTTGGACATTTTCATCCAATGCATCTCCAACAACAACAGCTTCAAATTTTTCTTTCAACTCAGAAACAAATTTGTCATAGATTCCCTCTTGAACAAAAATTCTAGAGCCTGCACAACATACTTGCCCTTGGTTAAATAAAATACCAAGTTGTGCTCCTTCAACTGCCTTTTCAAATGGCATATCATCAAAGAAAATATTTGCTGATTTTCCACCCAATTCAAGTGTTGCTGGAATTAATTTATCAGCTGCAGCTCGAGCAACTTTATATCCAACTTCAGTTGATCCAGTAAAGGCTAACTTGTTAAATCCTTCATGCCGTAACATGTAGTCTCCTGACTTAGAACCTTTACCTGTTATCACATTTAACACACCCTTTGGTAACATCGGACCAATCAACCTAGTTAATTCTAGTAAACTTAATGATGTTGAAGATGATGGATGAATGACAATTGTATTACCTGCAGCTAATGCTGGAGCTAATTTCCATGCTGCCATAAGAATTGGAAAATTCCATGGAATAATTTGTCCTACTACACCAATTGGTTCTCTTAAGATAAGTGTTAAGGTATCTTTATCTAACGCTTGTGCTGATCCTTCCTCACTGCGAATAACACCTGCAAAGTATCTAAAATGATCTGCACTAAGTGGCACATCAACCGTTTTAGTCTCACGAATTGGTTTGCCATTATCAATAGACTCTATATAGGCTAAATGCTCCATATTCTCATCAATAACATCTGCAATTTTTAATAATAAATTACTTCTATCCACAAGTGACCAATCGCGCCAAGCTGGCAATGCTTCTTGAGCAGCTTCTACCGCTGCATCAACATCTTCATCAACTGCATCCACGAATGTTCCAATTTTTTCACCGTTTACCGGTGAAAAACTATCAATTGTTTCACCCTTAACACCTTTTGTCCATTCACCATTAATAAACAACCTATATTCTTTGTATATGTCATTAATAACTGTCATAACAATTCTCCTTTAACATTTTTTTATTTTGGTATAGTTAAAATTGTATAGGTTTTCATTTTAAAACTCAAGTCTTATGCTCGACAAAAAAAGAAAGGGTTAATTTCCCCTTTCTCCTTTATGTGTTTGTTCAATTTCTTTCCCTAAGAAATATGATATAGCTGTGCGTATTACAACTATTCCTCCAAGAATGATAATATCTTGTGTCGATGGATTTAGAATTGTTTCAATAATATCTGAGGCTATAAGCACTTCTAAACTTAATAAAATATATGAGCCCAGATAACGTTTTATGCCATTGTTTCTAACTGAAATTTCTTCTCGAGTGCCACCACCAACTTCATTTTTAATAAAGTCAATAATTGCTTTGGCTACGCCGACTAATAAAATGATCACTGAAAAAGCATTTAGTACAAAAATAATCGCATCAACTACTTCATGTATCATGACTATTCTCCTCTTCTTTCATATATAAGTAAAAACAAGCAAAAAAGAGCATCAATCGACACTCTTTTTTTCTATAATTCTTCTTCTTCGTCACTTTCGTATAAATCATCTTCTTCAACGATAGTTAAATCTTCTTCTACACCTTCTGGCACATCGTCATCAACATCATTGTCAGCACCGATTTCTGATAAATCAGTTGTGTATTCTTTGATTTCTTTTGTTTCATCTTCTTCATCTTCATACAACTCATCATCTTCTTCATCATGATCAACTAAGTCTAAGTCTTCTGGATCATCATCGTTATAATCAATCGCATCATCGTCCATTCCGATAAATGCATTAACTTTTTTACGTTTTTTACGACGTGGTGTTTCTTCTTCATCTTCATCCACACCAGAAACTTCTTCGTCAATTGAATCGATTGGATACCAACTACGTAAGCCCCAACGATTGTCTCCTAAAGAAATGAAACTTCCGTCAATGTTTAAGTCTGTATAAAATTGCGGCAAAATGTCACGAATTTCACTATCTGCTTTTTCTAAGTAGTTTTGGATTTCATTTACTAAATCACTAAAATCAATGATGTCTCCGCGTTGATTTAAAATTGCATGTGCAACTTCAATCATCGACAATTCATCTTTATTTATGCCCTCAAAAGCTTTAATTTCCAACTGACACACGTCCTTTCACAGTCTATTCTTTATCATACAATAACTAGTGTTTCTTTGCAATTGAAAATTTTTGTAAAATATCATTTGGCTGTAAAATTTATAACCAAATGATACATTCCTAATTTTTCTTCCCCAGCAAACAAATCATAATCAATCGCAATATCACCTGAAGTCGGGTTATCTTTTAAACTGACATGTAAGTGATTAGTGAGAGTAAAAATACTCATCATGCCATATGGCGTTGAATAAGTGGTTTCTCTTCTTTGTTCAAAAGAAAAGTTCAATTTCATTTTTACTTCTCCAGACCTAATCAATGTCACATCACCATCTGGTAATACTTTGATCGTGACTGGCACTGGTTTGTCAACGCCTTCCAGTAGTTCGTCATATCGTAAATAAAGGACATCGTTTATCACAACCATGTGACCATTGACATCAATTAAAAATTCTTTGAATTCACCTTCTTGGGTTACTTCTGTTTTTACTAAAATATTAACTGGTGTTTTTTCTCGTTGAGACACACATGCCACCTCTTTGCTTTTTTATTTATTTTGGTCTTTTTCACGTAGTTTGTCAAACCTTTGTGATTATTCTTAAATCCTTTTCGTTTCACAAGAGAATCGGTATAATGAGAGAAGAATATAAAGGAGTTGTACATTATGTCTTCAAAACCACCTGTTGTTTTATTTGAACAACCTCAATTAACAAACGAAAAAAAATATGATCCATTTATATTTACTGATATATTGGCTGATTATTCAGGAAAACACCAAATTCCTATTATTCATTTTTGGACCATGACAAACGAATTAATCTTAGGTATGCAAGATACTAGGGTAACACACCTATCTGATGCGATACAATCTGTGAGAAAAAATGACTATCATCCAGTTGTTAGAAATTCCGGTGGTCTAGCTGTGGTAGCTGATGAAGGAATATTAAATTTTTCGATTATTCTACCACAAGAGTTTACTAATCAAACAAGTATTAATCATGGGTATGAAACGATGAAAGACATTATTTCAAATGCCCTATCTTCATGGGATGCTACTGTAGAATCTTTTGAAGTAACTGACTCATATTGTCCAGGTGAATTTGATTTAAGTATTAATCAAAAGAAATTTGCTGGTATTGCCCAACGTCGTATAAAAAAAGGATTGGGTATCATGATTTATATCAGTATCAATGGCAATCAAGAAAAACGTGGGGAATTAGTGAAAGAATTTTATTTATCAGGACTAAAAGAAGATTTCGGAAAAGATCCTTTCCCACCAGTAAATCCTGACTCAATGAAAAATTTATCCGACTTACTTTTAGAAGATCTATCTGTCGAACGAGTAAAATCACTTATAATAGGAGCAATCAGTCAAACCTTTGTTTTGGATAAAACGGCACAACAACAATTTGAAATGTTTTTAGACTCTGTTGAATTAAAAGAAACTTACGATAAAGGGTTTAAACGCATGGAGCAACGCAATGAAGGCATCACGACTATTTTAAAGGAGACTAATTAATTGATTGAAAAAGTATTTAGAGACCCTATTCATCATGATATAAAAGTGGAACACCCCATCATATTAGAATTAATCAATGCAAAAGAATTTCAACGTTTGAGACGAATCAAACAACTTGGAACGACTTCTTTAACATTCCATACAGCCGAGCATTCTCGCTTCGGGCATTCGCTTGGTGTGTATGAAATCACTCGTCGTATCTGTAATTACTTTAAGCGAAATTATGATGTGGCAGAGTTTGGTGAAGATGGCTGGGATGACTCTGAAAGACTCATCACGTTATGTGCGGCACTTTTACATGATGTAGGACATGGGCCTTACTCCCACACATTTGAATCAATCTTTAAAACAAATCATGAACAACTTACTGTTGATATCATCACATCTAGTGACACTGAAATCAACAAAATATTACGCCAAGTATCTGATGATTTTCCAGAAAAAGTAGCAAGTGTCATTGCAAAAACTTATCCAAATAAGCAAGTCGTCCAACTCATTTCAAGTCAAATAGATGCTGATAGAATGGATTACTTACTAAGAGATGCTTATTTCACTGGAACAGAATACGGAACCTTTGATTTAACTCGTATATTACGTGTCATCAGACCGCATAAAAGTGGAATTGTTTTTAAAGTTAGCGGAATGCATGCGGTTGAAGACTATATCGTTAGTCGATACCAAATGTATATGCAAATTTACTTTCATCCTGTTTCTCGTGGTATGGAAATGGTATTAGATCGTTTACTACAACGAGCGCAAGATCTGTATCAGGACAATAAACACTACTTTGTCAAAGCATCACCTCTACTCGTTCCTTTTCTGTCACATGAATTTAACCTAGAGGATTATTTAGCTTTAGATGATGGTGTGTTAACAACAGCCTTCCATCTTTGGAGTCAATCAGATGATGCTATTTTAAATGATTTATCAAAACGATTCTTAAACCGTGTACCATTCAAGTCAGCAACATTTTCAAAGGAAACTTTTATTCTATTACCTGAGTTACAAGAACTAGTAGAAAAAGTTGGCTTTGACGAAAGATATTACACAGCGATTAACTCGAGTTTTGATTTACCTTATGATTTTTATAAACCAGAAAAGTTGCAGAATAAAACACAGATTGAACTTATCTATCCTGATGGGCAATTGATTGAATTAGCTAGTGCGAGTGAACTTGTTAGAGCAATTGCTGGTGAATCTAAAGGTGATCAACGTTTTTATTTTCCTAATGAAATGCTTGCATCCAATTCGTTAGACAATTATACTTTATTTGAAGACTCTATTAATTTATTCAGCAACTCCATTAAAAATGGAGAAATAATCAAAAAGGACGTGTAATATTTGGGTATTAAAATGGTAACTATAGATATTGACGGAACATTGGTCAATTCAGAAAGAAAGTTAACACCAAAAGTGAAAGAAACAATCAAAAAAGCATCTGATTTAGGAATCGATATTGTCTTAACAACAGGACGTCCTTCGATTGGGGTTATTGATTTAGTAAAAGAATTAGGTCTTGAAAATGACCATAGTTTTATTATTACATACAATGGCGGCATGATTCAAAATGCCGGAACAAAAGAAGTCATTTTACGTCATTCATTATCATTAGAAGACTATCAAGATGTGGAGCTTTTATCTAGAAAACTCGGCGTGCATTTTCATACTCAAGATGCCGATACTATGTATACAGCTAACACTGACATTAGTCCCTATACTATTAATGAAGCAGTGATTACTGGTATTCCACTACAATATAAACCCGTAAATGACATGACAAAAGATATCAAACTTGTAAAAGCTATGATGATTGATCATGAAGATATTCTTGATGCCGCAATTAAAAAAATCCCTCAAGAGTATTATGACCGTTTTTCAATCGTTAAAAGCGCTCCTTACTACTTAGAAATACTTGACCCTAAAGCAACTAAAGGAGAATCAGTCAAAGAACTGGCTGAACATTTAAACATTAAACAAGAAGAAGTCATGGCCATTGGCGACAATGAAAATGACTTATCTATGATTGAATATGCTGGTATTGGGGTTGCAATGGGAAATGCGCTAGAGAGTGTAAAAAATATTGCAGATAAAATTACTAAAACAAATGATGAAGATGGTGTAGCACATGCTATTAACGAATGGGTGCTTAACGATAACTAAAAAAATCCAGTTACTATTTTTCTAGTAACTGGATTTTTAATATGCTTATTTATTTTCTTCACCATACCAATCATAATGGAACACGCCATCACGATCTTTACGTTCGTATGTATGAGCACCAAAGTAATCTCTTTGTGCTTGAATGATGTTAGCAGGTAAATCTTTTGTACGATAAGAATCGTAGTAAGAAATAGCTGATGAGAATGTTGGGACAGGCACACCTGTTTCAACAGCTAAGGCAACAACATCACGAACTGATTGTTGGTATTTTGTTGTGACATCTAAGAAATAATCATCTAAAATAAGATTTTTAATTTCTGGATTTCGTTCATAGGCATCCGTAATTTTTTGTAAGAATTGGGCACGAATAATACATCCAGCTCTAAAGATTTTCGCAATATTACCATAGTTTAAATCCCAGCCGTATTCTTCACTAGCCATACGCATTTGAGCAAATCCTTGTGCGTAACTCATGATTTTACTAAAGTATAATGCTTGACGAATTTTTTCTACAAATTCTTTTTTATCTCCAGTAAATTCTTTCACTGGTGGTGCAGGAATAATTTCACTTGCCGCTACACGTTCAGTTTTTAATGCTGATATGTAACGAGCAAAAACAGATTCTGTAATAAGTGGTAGTGGTGTTCCTAAATCAAGTGCGTTTTGACTTGTCCATTTACCAGTTCCTTTGTTACCAGCAGCATCTAAGATAACATCAACAATTGGTTTACCAGTTCCTAAATCATCTTTACGCGTTAAAATATCTGACGTGATTTCGATTAAGTAGCTATCTAACTCACCTGTATTCCATTCTTTAAAGATAGCAGCAACTTCTTCAACTGATAATCCTAAAACACGAGTTAAGATATCATATGATTCAGCAATTAATTGCATGTCTCCATACTCGATTCCATTATGTACCATTTTTACATAGTGACCAGCTCCATTTGGTCCAATATAAGTCACACATGGCTCACCATCTTCTGCTTTTGCTGCAATTTGTTCAAAGATTGGGGCTACTAATTCATACGCTTCTTTTTGTCCACCCGGCATCATAGAAGGTCCTTTTAACGCTCCCTCTTCTCCACCAGATACACCAGTACCAATAAAGTTAATACCAGAAGTTGCTAGTGCTTCATTACGACGGATAGTATCTTTGAAGTAAGTATTCCCACCATCGATTAACACATCACCTTCATCTAAAAATGGTAGTAAACTTTCGATTGTTAAATCAGTCGCTTTACCTGCTTTTACCATTAATAAAATTCGTCTTGGTGTCTCAAGAGAATTAACAAATTCTTCGATAGAATAAGTTGCAACTAAATTTTTATCAGGATGCTCTTTGATAACTTCCTCTGTTTTTGCTGATGTACGGTTAAAAATAGAAACAGTGTATCCTCTACTTTCTATATTTAACGCTAAGTTTTTACCCATGACTGCCATACCGACAACACCAATTTGTTGTTTAGACATACATCTTCCTCCAATTCTGTTTTCAAAAAATGATACTTTTTTATCTATATTATATCTTGTAAATAATTATAGCCTATTTTACCTAAAATATAAATAGACATGACCTTTCAAATTAAACATCACATCTAGACAATAGAAAAACAGCAAAAATAATCAATAACATACTGACTATCTCGATAGGTTTTAAAACCAACCCTAAAAATAAAACTGAAAATAAAGCTGAACTTAATGGTTCAAATGATGTTAATAAACTCGAAAACTGTGGTGGTATATATTCTGTACTTTTAAGTAAACAGATATATGAAAAAACGGTACCAATAATCACTATAACTAAAATTCCTAGTAACACACCAGGGGTAAAAGTAGGTACATCTTGCCAAATCGGTTGATAAACTTGAAAAGACATCCCACCTATTAACATACCCCAGCCTATAATAAGTGTTGTCCCATATTTTGCCATAAGTTTTCTTGGTTGAATAATATAAAAAGCGCCAAAAAATGCGGATAATAATCCCCAAAACAACCCATTCGGTGAAATAGCTAATTCATTTAGATTTCCTTTAGTTACTAATAAAAAAGTTCCCAATAATGATAGCACAATACTGACTACACTTAATTTATTGGGTAGCTCTTTTTTTTCGATAATAAAATAAACGACTAATAATATTGGTGATAAATATTGTAATATCGTTGCAGTCGCTGCATTACTAACTTGAATAGCCTTGAAAAAAGAATACTGTAACCCAAGTACTCCCAATACACTAAAAATAATTAATTGAATTAATTCAGTTTTATTTTTTAGAGGAGATAAGCTATCTTTATTCCCTTTTCCCATTTGATACATTAAAATTAAAAAACCTGCCACAATCATTTTAACAGCTACAAGCCAACTAGCTGATACGTGTTTTGTTGTCATCAAATATTCAGCCACTACTCCAGATGCACCCCAAAAAACGCCACCTAAAATAGCTAAAATCATACCCTTTAATTTACTACTTCTTTTTTCCATTTTTTCACCTCCCCTTGTCGCTTTATTCTACAGCTTTAAGGCCCATAAAAACAATAAAAACCTAGAAATATTCTAGGTTTCCATCGTTTATTTTATGGTTAATTTTAAGTGTTCCAAATTCGTATACATAACAGACAGATAATCTTCTCCCCCATCCATCTCTTTTTTAGTTAAACTCTCTAATGGATTAAGTTCTGAAAGTGTCGCTCCAGTTGCACTAGTAATGGTTTCGGCTACTTTTGATGACGCGCTACTTTCTGTATAAATCACTTTAATATTATCTTTTTTGACTAAGTCTTCAATATTTTTTAATTCTTTAGGTGTAGGTTCTTGATCAGGAGAAATGCCAGAAATTGCCACCTGTTTTAATCCATATTGTTTAGCTAAATATGAAAAGGCAGTGTGTTGTGTGACAAATGTTTTTTGCGTGGCATCTTTTGTTGCATCCACGTAAGCTTCATTTAATTTATTTAGTTTCTGTGTAAAGTCAGTTGAATTCTTTTCATAGATATCTTTATTTGGTGTATCAACTTCAACTAAGCCTTTTGTAATCGTCTCTACTTCTTTTTTAGCCAAAACAGGATCTAACCACACATGCGGATCTAATTGATGATCATGTGAGTCTTCTCCTTCATGCTCATGTTCTTCAGTTGCTTTCATCAAATCAATACCTTGGCTTGCTTCAATCACTTTCACTTTTTTCGTATCAATAGATGCAAGGACATCTCTTACCCATGTTTCCATCTCATTTGAATTATAAATAAATACATCAGCATTTTGAATTTTAGCTAAATCTTTTGCACTTGGCTCATAATCATGAGGTTCTACACCAGCTTCTGTTAAAACCGTCACCTCTGCTTTGTCTCCTGTTACTTTTTTCGCAAAATCATACATTGGATAAAAAGAGGTTACCACTTGTAGTTTATCTGCTTCTTTTTTATCTTTTTTTGCCGTATTACCGCATGCAACAAGTAAACTAGTCAAAGCCACACCTAAAATAATTTTGGTTAATCGTTTCATTAACTCATTCCCTACTTTCTTTTAAATCGTAAACATTACTATCTAATGATATATCATAAACGTTTTTGCAATTTATTTCAAGTAAAAATAAAAAAAGTAAAACAGCTAAACAGTTTTACTTTTTTTATTTACTTTATTTTTTCTTTTTCTTATGATTTGAGGAAAAAGCATCTTTCATTTTATCAAAGAAACCTTCTTCTTGCTCAACGGCTGCTTTTTCACCATTTAGTTCAGCAAATTGACGCAATAATTTCTTTTGATCTTCGTTTAGTTTTGTCGGTGTATCGACTGTTACAGTAACTTGTTGATCCCCGTTACCATTTCCACGAAGTTTAGGTGCTCCTTTACCTTTTAGTCTAAATGTTGTACCAGTTTGAGTTCCAGCTGGAATTTTTAATTTCACACGACCGTGAACTGTTGGTACCTCAATTTCATCTCCTAATGTTGCTTGAACAAAGGTAATGTGATGATCATAGTAAATTTCAGACCCATCTCTTTCAAAGATAGGGCTATCTTCCACACTGAAGACAACATATAAATCACCATAAGGTCCACCATTGTATCCTGCTTCTCCTTGTCCAGATAGACGCATTTGTTGTCCATCTTCAACACCAGCAGGAACTGTAACCTTAACAGAATGCGATTTAATCATGCGGCCTGCGCCATGACATGTTTCACATTTTTCTTTGATGATTTTTCCTGTTCCTTGACACTCATCACATGGTTGTTGACTCATCATACGACCAAGTGGCGTTTGTCTTTCAACATTGATGACACCAGAGCCATGGCATTTAGGACAATTTTCAGGATGTGTTCCTGGTTTTGCTCCAGTCCCATGACATGTCGCACACTCATCTTCACGATTGTAACGAATACTTTTTTCTAACCCGAAGATTGCTTCATTAAATGTTAAGTCTAATGTGTATTGTAAATCTGAACCTTGTCTTGGCGCATTAGGATTACTAGAACGTCCTCCACCGCCAAAGAATGATTCAAAGATATCTTCAAACCCTCCGAAACTACCACCAAAATCTTGGAAACCACCACCGCCAAAACCACCAGCACCAAAGTTTGGATCAGTACTTGCATGGCCATATTGGTCATAAGCCGCACGTTTTTGTGCATCGCTTAATACTTCAAATGCTTCAGATACTTCTTTAAACTTCTCTTCTGCATCGGCTTCTTTATTTATGTCTGGATGATATTTTTTGGATAGTTTTCGATAGGCTTTTTTAATCTCATCATCTGTTGCTGTTTTAGATACTCCTAAAACCTCATAATAATCTCTTTTGGCCATATATAACTAACCCTCCATTTTTCTAAAACGTCTAAATTCGTTTAAATCATACCACAAATCAATCAATTTTAGAATGCTTTATCGTGATAATCAAGAGAAAAAGCCAAAAGCACAATGCTTTGGCTTTTTTCTTGGCTCATCATTATTTCTCGTCGTCGTTGATTTCTTCAAAGTCCGCATCAACAACATCATCCGCGCCACTTTGTGCTGCTTCTGGATTTTCTTGTGCTTGTTGCGCTGCTGCTTGTTCATACAATTTTACAGTTAAAGATTGTACGATTTCATTTAATGCATCGCGTTTAGATTTCATATCTTCAATGTTATTAGCTTCTACAGCTGCTTTTAATTCATCACGAGCATCTTCTGCTTTTTTCACTTCGTCCGCATCAACTTTACCTTCTAACTCGCCTAAAGTTTTATCAACTGAGAATAATAATGCATCGATGTCGTTACGTAAATCAACTTCTTCTTTACGTTCTTTATCTGCTTCAGCATTTGCTTCAGCATCTTTTACCATACGTTCAATTTCTTCATCTGTTAAACCTGAAGATGATTTGATTGTAATAGTTTGTTCTTTTTGAGTACCTAAATCTTTTGCACTTACGTTAACAATACCGTTTTTATCGATATCAAATGATACTTCGATTTGTGGCACACCACGTGGAGCTGCAGGAATATCTGTTAATTGGAATCTTCCTAATGTTTTGTTGTCAGCTGCCATTGGACGTTCACCTTGTAAGACATGAATATCAACGGCTGGTTGGTTGTCTGCTGCTGTAGAGAAGACTTGTGATTTACTTGTTGGGATTGTTGTGTTACGGTCGATTAATTTAGTGAACACACCACCCATTGTTTCAATACCTAATGACAACGGTGTAACATCAAGTAAGACCACATCTTTCACATCACCAGTGATTACCCCACCTTGGATAGCAGCACCCATTGCGACTACTTCATCAGGGTTAACTGATTTGTTAGGTTCTTTTTTAGTTTCTTTTCTTACAGCTTCAACCACTGCAGGAATACGAGTTGATCCACCAACTAAGATAACTTCATCAATTTCTGAAGTTGAGATACCAGCATCTTTGATTGCTTGACGAACTGGAATTTTAGTTCTTTCAACCAAATCAGATGTTAATTCATCAAATTTCGCACGAGTTAAGTTTAACTCTAAGTGAAGTGGTCCAGCTTCTCCAGCAGTAATAAATGGTAAGCTAATTTGAGTGCTTGTTACACCTGATAAATCTTTTTTCGCTTTTTCAGCTGCATCTTTCAAACGTTGAACTGCCATTTTATCTTTAGATAAATCAATGCCATTTTCTTTTTTGAATTCTTCTACTAAATAGTCGATGATTTTTTCGTCAAAGTCATCCCCACCTAGGTTATTATCCCCTGCAGTTGATAATACATCAAATACGCCATCACCTAATTCAAGGATAGACACGTCAAATGTACCACCACCTAAGTCAAATACTAACACTTTTTCGTCACGGTCAGTTTTATCTAAACCATAAGCTAAAGCCGCTGCAGTTGGTTCATTGACAATACGTTCAACTTCTAAACCAGCAATTTTACCAGCATCTTTTGTTGCTTGACGTTGAGCATCGTTGAAGTAAGCTGGAACAGTAATAACTGCTTTATCAACTTTTTCTCCTAAATAATCTTCAGCAAATCCTTTGATGTATTGTAAAATCATTGCTGAAACTTCTTGTGGAGTATATGTTTTCCCTTCAACTTCTACTTTATATCCAGGTTCACCCATATGACGTTTAATAGAAGAAATTGTATTTGGGTTTGTTACTGCTTGACGTTTAGCAACTTCACCTACTTGAATTTCCCCATTTTTAAATGATACAACAGATGGTGTTGTACGGTTACCTTCTGGGTTAGTAATAATTTTTGCTTCTCCGCCTTCCAATACAGCTACTGCAGAGTTTGTTGTTCCTAAGTCAATACCAATTATTTTACTCATATTAAAAATCTCCTTTATCTAATTAATTTATTTTTAAATGTTAAATTTATATTATTGTGTCACAATAACCATTGAAGGTCTTAAGACACGGTCATGTAAGATGTATCCTTTTTGTAACACTTGAACAATTACATCTGAATCTTGTCCATCTTCAGCTGGGACTGTTTGAACAGCTTGATGTAAGTTTGGATCAAATACTTCACCTTGGGCTTTTATTTCCTCAATACCTGATTCCTTGAAGGCATGTAACATGCTTTCGCGAACCATCTCAATTCCTTTTTTCATTGCCTCACCGTGCTCGTCACTTACTTCAATCGCTAAGGCACGATCTAAGTTATCTAAAGCTGGCAACAATTCTTTTGCTAATTCCTGCGCGCGATATCTTGATGCTTCTTCACGCTCTTTTTTATGACGATTACGCATATTAGCAATTTCTGCTTGCGCTCTTAAGAATTGATCTTCCATTTTGTCCAACTCTTCTTGAAGTTTTTCTTCTAAATTTTCTTCTGTTTCGACGTTTTCTTCTGCTTCAACTACTTCTTCTACAGTTTCATTTGTTTTTACTGTCGATTCGTCTTTTTTTTCTTCTTCCTCATTAACTTTATCAACTGATTTATCTTTCTTCACTTATGTCAGTCTCCTTTCACTCTCCACTATTTTCCAAATGTCGATAATATGTTTCTAGATGCCTAGAAAGCTCATCTGTTAAAACATCCATTACTCCTAACAGTTTCGAATAGGACATGTTAGCAGGTCCTAAAACTGCGACTAAACCTTTACCTCGTTGAAAAACATCGTATGATCCTGTCACTAAACTCATGTTTTGCAACAATTCGTTGTTTAGCTCCTCTCCAATCTTGATATCAATCTTTTCATCTGTGTCTGAGATAAGTAATTCTGTTAGCTTATCTGTATCACTAATTAATGAATAAACCGATTGAAATTCGTTTGGATTAGTGATGGCTTCTGAACTTAATAAATTCATCCCACCACCAACATAGATTTGCTCATCAAATGCTTGATTGAACACATCCTCAAACAAGTACAAGATATTACTAGAATTACTAAAGTAACGTTGGAGTACTAAAGGAATCTCTGTTCGAAGTTTGTGGTAAACTGTCAAAAGTGTTTCTCCCAACAATCGATCATTGATTATTCGAATCATTTTTTCGATATCTTCAGTTGACACTGAATGTGGAATTGAAAACACTTGACTCTCAACATATCCTTGATCAATCACAATAATCGCCATTAACTGACGGGCATTCAATGGAACAATTTGAAAACCTGTAAGCCGTCTTTCTTTTACTTCTGGCCCTAACGAGAAAGCTGTGTAACTCGTCAACTCCGATAAAATATTCGCCGACCATTCAATAATTTCATTTGTCGCATTAAATTTGCGATTAAATAATCGTTTGATGTGTTGAACATCGGTAGAACTAACCTTACTAGGATCCATTAAATGATCCACATAATAGCGATAACCTTGCATTGAAGGGATTCTACCAGAAGACGTGTGCATTTTTTGAATAAGACCAAAATCTTCCAATTTAGATAACTCATTTCGAATGGTTGCTGAACTGACAGTAATGCCACTATTCATCAACGTCTTCGATCCAACAGGTTGCCCCGTCTCAGTATAGAGCTGAACTAATAGTTGTAAGATGTGTTCTTGTCTACTACTCAACATGCGAATCACCTTCCTTATTAGCACTCTTTCTTATTAAGTGCTAACTACATTATCAAATATATCAAGGATTAATTTTTTTGTCAACTAAAAGCACCTCTTTTTTAGCACTCTTTTATTAAGAGTGCTAAACCCAAACGCACAGATCTTAAAAACATTGATATATCAATGTTTTGACTCTATTATCCCATAATATTTTTTTAGCAATCACAAAAATTTGTCTGTTTATTTTGCCAAAAAAACGAGAATAACAAAAAAACAGCCTAAATTCTTCGCTTTAGACTGTTCTTTCTTATTTTTCTAATAAAAACTTCTCAAAAACATCATTCCCTAAAATCAACCCTTTATCTGTTAGAGAAATATATGAGTTTTTAATTTGTAGCATTTCTTCATCTATTAGTTGTTGTGCTATCTCACCATAGACTGAATCAAACTTTTGCCCAAACTTTTCTTCAAAGTTAGTTAATGATACACCTTGTTTTTTTCGAAGACCTAAAAACATTTCTTCTTCCATCTGATGTTTGATCGTTAAATTTTCAGTTGTGATAGTTGGCAACTTATCTTGTCGCAATGGTTCCAAATAATGTTGGATTGGCCCATGATTTTTATATCGTACATTACCTAAGTAACCACTTGCCCCTGCTCCTAAACCATAGTAGTGATCATTATTCCAATAAACCAGATTGTGCTGACTTTCTTTTCCAGGCTCACAAAAATTACTCACTTCATATTGGTGTTTACCAGCTAATGTCATACGCTCAATCGCTCGTTCAAACATATCTCCTTCAACATCAATCCCCGGAAGATGCAATCTACCTTGTCTTGCCCAATTATAAAACATCGTCTTATTTTCTAAAATAAGTGAATACATTGAATAATGTGGTAAATCAAGCCCGATTGCTTTATCTAATGTATCTTCAAAACTTTCCATTGTCTGATTTGGTAAAGCATATATTAAATCTATGCTGACATTTGAAAAAGCCGCTTTTTCTAAAAGAGTCATAGTATCAAATACATCTTGAGCAGTGTGTTTACGTCCGATTTTCTTTAATAACCTGTCGTCAAACGTTTGAACTCCCATAGACAAACGGTTCACACCATGAGTTTGCATGACCTTTATTTTATCGAGTGTTAAATCACCAGGGTTTGTTTCTACTGTAAATTCATCAGTTTGATTAAAAGGTAATAACTCCTTTACTCCACCAAGTAAACGATCTAGCTGTTTAGCCGATAAAGAAGTTGGTGTCCCTCCACCGATATAAATTGTTTCTGTTGTATCAGATGGATATAATTCTTTGGTTAATTTTATTTCTTTTAGTAGCGCTTCGATGTATTCATCGACAGGTTGTCCTTCAATAAATACTTTATTAAAATCACAATAAAAACAAATGTGCTCGCAAAAAGGAATATGAATATAAGCCGACGTCATACGAGCCCTCCTAAGTTATCAAAATATTCCCTTGTATCTTGTTCATCTTGTTTTAATTGCGCGATCAATCCGTCAACATTATCAAATTTTTTCTCGCCACGTAAAAAGTGTAGCCATTCCACACTGACTTGCTCTCCGTATATGTCATCAGAAAAATCTAAAATATTTACTTCAATCGTCATTGGGCGATTAGTTTCAAATGTAATATTGTAGCCAATTTGAGCCATACCCATATACCATTTGTCGGCAACTTTTATTTTTACTACATAAACACCCACTTTAGGCAATAATGAATACGATGGTGCTTTTATATTAGCCGTTGGGAAACCTAATAATCGTCCACGTTTATCGCCATGAACAACCACACCCGTTGTTTCATAAGCATAGCCTAATAATTGATTAGCCGCTCGCATGTCTCCGATTTTCATGCATTCACGTATTGCTGTCGAACTGACTTTCTCTTCTCTATCACTCAACTTTTGTACTTCGACAATTTCAAATCTGTCTTTAGCATATGTAGGTAATACGCTCATATTGGCAGTATCTTTTTTACCATATGTGTAATCAAATCCTGCCACAACGACTTTTGCATGTAAGCCAACCATGTACTCATCAACAAACTCTTGCGGTGATAATCCTGCAAAAGATGAGGTGAACTCAATGACATATAAATAATCGACACCTAAACGCGTCATACGTTCTTCTTTTTGTTCAATGGTTGTGATATATTTCATTTTTTTATGATCAATTTTTTGAAACACAACTGCTGGATGATGATTAAAGGTCATAACTGCTAACTTTAATCCTTTTTCATTCGCAATTTTTTTTGCTGTATTGATTACTTCTTGATGTCCTCTGTGAACACCATCAAAAAAACCTAATGCCAATACAACATCATCTTGTGGTAATTTTTCTGGGTCATATGGATGATGAATGTTAATAATTTGCATAACAAAATACTCCTTTAATCATTTCGTATTACTTTGATTGGTTTGAACATCCCTGGTTTACTTGGATGTTTACCATATAAACTAACTACTTGCTCATTAAAAAATAAAGCAATTGGTTGCACTGGGTCATATCCGTCAAAAAACGACTCTGGCATGACCAAACCATTTTTAATTAATTGATAATCCTTTGAACTTAATGTCTTTTTTTGAAAAGATTCAACTGCTCGCTCAAGAGGATAGAAAATATCGTCTGTTAGTCCTTCTTCAACTTTTGAACGAATATCGTCTAAAGTTATCGCTTCTTTTGAGGTAAAACCACCACTAGAAAGTCGTGTTAAATCTGACATGTGAGCGGCATAACCTAGTTTTTCTCCTGTATCGACTGCAAGAGTCCTCACATACGTTCCTTTAGCACAATCTACTTCAAATTTCCATGACTGTGTTTGAGTTTCTTCATTATACTCGGGTGTCGTAAGTCTTTTATAGTGGTGAATCGTCGTCTGTCTTACTGGACGTTCTACTGTTTCACCTTTTCTAGCATAATCATATAATCTTCTACCATTCACCTTTACAGCAGAATACATAGGAGGAATTTGTTGAATATTCCCCGTCAACAGTGACATGGCATCATCTATTTCTTTTTCAGTCAGTGGAATAGTAATTGGAGTGGTGTCAACGACCTCTCCACTTGCATCTTCTGTTTCTGTCGAAAAGCCAATTGTCACTTCACCAATGTATACTTTATTTGATTCTTGTAAATACTCCACAACTTTTGTGGCTTTACCGACACAAATAGGCAACACACCATCAACATCCGGATCAAGTGTGCCACTATGACCTACTTTTTTTGTTTTTAAAATTTTTCGTAATTGGAAGACACAATCATGACTTGTCATGCCTCGTGGTTTCCATAGAGGGATAATTCCTTCCATCAATCTTCTCCTACTCTTTTCGTCATTTCCCCAATATTATAGCATACTTACATACCTAATTAAGACAAAAGGCTTTTATAAGCAACAAAAAAAGGAGGAGAATCCCCCCCATTTCACTTTTATTAAAGTTCCCATCCCCAAGCTTGTCTCATGGCATCCATTAATTCAACAACTCGTTGGCTAACTTCACGACAATCTGGTACATGATTTAACCCTTTTTCACTTGCTAAGTGGTTTAACATATCTAATTCATAAGTAAAGAAATCGCGGTCATTTCCATCTTCAATGACTTGTGTTGTCCCATTATTATAGAAAATTTCTGCTGTTGTCGCTCTTGGGAAGTCATTAATTTTTAAAAATCCTTCGTCACCTGTAATCAGAATTTGCTTTGGTAGTTTTCCTCTGAAAGATAGCATGACACTTGCTAACTCATTATTTTTAGTTTTTAATACTGTGACAGATTTCTCATCCACTCCAGTTGGTGCCATCACAACTTCTGATGAAACAAATTCGATGTCTGTTCCAAGTAAATAAACAGCCGCTGAAAGAGCATAAGGTCCAATATCAAATAAAGCTCCGCCACCTTTTTCAAGTGAGAAGAAACGATTATTCTCATCATATTCTTTACAACTTCCGAATGTGATGTTAGCTGTACTGATTTTTCCTAAAACATTTTCTTTTAATAAACGACTTACTTCGTGATACATCGGCATATAAAATAACGTGACGGCCTCTAAAATCACGACATGATGTTTTTTAGCTAACTCAAATAACTCTTTGGCTTCTTCAGCTTTTAAAACCATGACTTTTTCACACAAGACATGTTTTCCTTTTTCAATAGCTTTTTTGGCAAATTCATAATGTGTTTGGTTAGGCGTAGCGATATACACACATTCTAACTCATCGTCATCAAGAAATTCATTGTAGTCAGTATAACCATTGTGTAGATTATGTGTCTCTCTAAATGTACGCAAAGAGCGTTCATTACGATTATAAACTGAGTGAATCGCGTACTTAGAAATATCCACCTGTGTGACAAATTCTGTTGCAATCACACCTGTTCCAACTATTCCGATATTTTTTATCAATTAAATCGCCTCCTAATTAATCTTCTTTTAGTTTATCACAATTATTTTTTTACCGTTAATGATACACAAACTCATGTTATAACATAAAAAAGCTAGAGAAAAATATTCTCTAGCTAATTGACTTAGTCTTTATTTAATCCTCTTAATAATTCATCAATATGATTTCCGTATTCTACTGACTCATCTCTAACAAATGCTATTTCTGGCGTCTTGTAGATACTTAATCTATGACCTAACTCACGTCGAACTAAACCTGTGACTTTATCTAATCCTTCTTGAGCTTTTTGTTTATCTGAGGCTTTATCGCTTAATAAACTATAATAAATTGTTGCTTCTTGTAAATCACCTGTTACTTTTACGTCCGTGATACTTACATTTTGTACACGTGGATCACGTACTTTTTTATGTAAAATATCATTCACTTCTTTTAATATTTCTTGAGCGACACGACGATCTCGGTAATTTGCCATATGCTTATCCTCCTCATATAAATGAGCTGAATTATTTTTTAACTTCTTCCATGATATATCCTTCGATTACATCATCAACTTTTACGTCGTTGTAGTTTTCTATGGTTACACCACATTCAAATCCCATTTTAACTTCTTTAGCATCGTCTTTAAAACGTTTCAAGCTTGCTAAGTTTCCTTCATGAATTACAATGCCATCACGAATCAAACGAATACCACAATCACGACGAATAGATCCTTCCGTTACGTAACATCCTGCAATCGTACCAACTTTAGATACATTGTAAGTTTCACGAACTTGCATTTGTCCTGTAATTTTTTCAACAAATTCAGGATCAAGCATCCCTTTCATCGCTGTTTCGATTTCTTCGATAACTTTATAGATGATTCTGTGTAAACGAATATCTACTTGTTCTTGTTCTGCTTGTGTACGAGCTTGTGCTGTTGGTCTAACATTGAATCCGACGATAATCGCATTACTTGCAGAAGCTAATGTGATATCACTTTCGTTAATTGCCCCAACTGCTGAATGGACGATTTTAACACGTACGCCTTCAACATCAATTTTGGTTAAACTAGCAGCTAATGCTTCAGCTGATCCTTGAACGTCGGCTTTGATAATAACATTAACTTCTTTCATTTCGCCGTCTTTAAGACTTTCGAATAAATTGTCTAATGTCACACGTTGGCTAACTTGACGTTGTTCTAACAACGCACGTTTTGCTCTTTCTTCACCGGCTGCACGAGCTGTTTTTTCATCTTCAAAGGTCACAAATCTGTCACCAGCTTGTGGCACATCATTTAACCCTGTAATTTCAACTGGTGTTGCTGGTCCTGCTGCTTTATCACGGCGACCAATATCATTTGTCATCACACGCACACGTCCATGAGTGTTACCAACAACGATTGGGTCTTGAACATGTAGTGTTCCTTGTTGTACTAATAATGTTACAACAGGTCCCTTGCTTTTATCTAAACGTGCTTCAATAACTGTTCCGATTGCACGTTGTGTTGGATCAGCTTTTAAATCTTCTACTTCAGAAACAAGTAAAATCATTTCTAATAATTCTTCAATATTATCCCCAAATTTGGCAGAGATTGGAACAAAAATTGTGTCTCCTCCCCATGATTCTGGAATCAAGCCATATTCACTTAATTCTTGCATCACACGATCTGGATTGGCACTTGGTTTATCAATTTTATTGACCGCCACAATAATTGGGACTTCTGCTGCTTTAGCATGATTAATGGCTTCAACCGTTTGAGGCATCACACCATCATCAGCTGCAACAACTAAAATAGTAATATCTGTGATACTTGCTCCACGCGCACGCATACTTGTAAATGCCGCATGTCCTGGTGTATCTAAGAACGTAATTGGTTTGCCATCAATATCAATTTGGTAGGCACCAATATGTTGCGTGATACCTCCAGCTTCACCTGAAGTTACTTTAGCATTTCTTAATGTATCTAACAGGGTTGTTTTACCGTGGTCAACGTGCCCCATAACAGTAACAACTGGCGGACGACTAACTAATTTGTCCGGATCAACGACTTCAGATTCAAAGAATTTATCAATATCTGCTACGTCTTCTTGAACTTTTTCTTCTGCTTCAATACCATAATCAGTCGCTAATAATTCAATTGTGTCTTTATCTAACGCTTGGTTTTGGTTAACCATCACACCTAATAGGAATAATTTTTTAATAATTTCTGCTGGTTCACGGTAAATTTTCTTAGCAATATCTGCTACGTTCATCCCTTCAGTGTAAACTAACACTTCTGGTAATTCTTTAAATTTACGTGGTGGTACAGCTGGTTTATTAGATGTTTGATGTTTCCCTTTTTTATTGTTGCGTCGTTTGTTATTTTTGTTATAACGGTTGTTTTGATTACCTTGATAAGGACGGTTACCATTGTTATTACGGTTTCCACCTTTATTTTGGTTGTTATTATTGTTTCCAGTCGAATTATTATTTCTGTTTGGTTGACTATTAGTATTTCCAGCTGGTTTTTTAGTTCCGTTAGCTGATGCATTTTGATTATTGTTTGATTTATTCGTTGGTTGTTGTTTGTTTTGGTTCTGATTATTCACTCGATTACCCTTACTGTTATCATTATTTTCTGATTTTTTATCAGAATGATTATTTTTTTTAACTGGTGCTTGACCAGGTTTTTTATTATCTTGTCCCTTAGCTTTTGAAGGTGCTAATAGGTGTTTGACTTTACTAATGTCTGAGTCAGTTAATGTACTCATGTGATTTTTTACATCAACACCTGCGGACTGAGCTTTTTCTACGATATCTTTACTAGGAACATTTAGTTCTTTTGCTAATTCATATACGCGTTTTTTACTCATTCTCTCACCGTCCTATTCTGTCATTAGTTCACACATCTTTCGAGAAAATCCGGTGTCACATACCCCGACAATCATACGATTTTTGCCAATAGCTGAACTCAGTTCGGCTGAGGTGCATGGCGAAATCAATTTTGTATGATAGCTATGACACTTGTCTCTCATTTTTTTTTCGGTATTTTCACTTGCGTCACTTGCTAAAATTACCAAATTTACAGTATTTTTTCTGACTGACTGTAAAGTAGTTTCTTCGCCGGTAACAAGTTTACCAGCTTTCATTGCTAAACCTAAGAGATTAAGAAATCGTTGTTTATTTTCCATTTCCGAATAATTCTCTCCTTGCCTTTTGGTGTGACACATAGTCTAGCAACTCTTGATAGAATTCATCTGTCAACGTATCGTTTAGCACTCTATCTAAAATCTTGTGATCCCAACTTTTTTGGACAACTTCTGGTTCCATAGATAGATATGCCCCTCTACCAGGCATTTTTCCAGTTGGATCAATTGAAATGTCGCCCTCTTTAGAACGAACGATACGAATCATTTCTTTTTTAGGTTTCATTTCATTCGATACAACACATTTACGCATTGGAATTTTTCTTTGTTTCATCTATTTCGCCTCCCAAAAAGTGGTTTTATTCTTCATCTTCTTCTACTATGATACTATCTTCTTCAACTACTTCAACCTCTTCAGTTACTTCTTCAGAGATGTCATCAATAGCATCTTCTAGAATTTCTTCTACAACTATTTCTTCGTTTGCTTCAAGAACTTCTTCTATTAATTCTTCTTCATTTTCAGCTGCAATTTTTTCCCATTCAGACTCAGGTTTAATATCAATCTTATAACCTGTTAATTTTGCTGCTAGTCTAGCATTTTGTCCACGTTTACCAATTGCTAATGATAATTGGAAATCTGGCACAACAACTGTACAAGCACGTTGGTTTGGTTCAAAAATAACATCTATTACTTGTGCTGGATTTAGTGCATTTGAAATAAAGACAGCAGGGTCTTCATTCCACTCAACAATATCCATGTTTTCGCCTTTTAATTCATTAACAATCGCTTGAACACGTTGCCCTTTAGGTCCAACACACGTTCCAACTGGGTCGATGTCTTTATTAGCCGCTGTTACAGCAACTTTTGCTCTGTCTCCTGCTTCTCTTGCAATGCTAACAATCTCTACTTCACCATCATACACTTCTGGAATCTCTTGTTCAAACAAACGTTTTAAAAGATCCGGATGGCTACGACTCACATATACTTGTGGGCCTTTTGATGTGTTTTCTACTTTTGAAATATAAACTTTGATGCGATCGTGTGGTTGATAAACTTCATTTGGGATTTGATCTTGTTTTGATAATACCGCTTCGATTTTACCTAAATTGACATAAATGTAACGACTATCTTGACGTTCCACAATTCCTTGCATAATTTCATTTTCATAAGCACTAAACTCATTGTAGATGATTGAACGTTCAGCTTCACGCACACGTTGCAAAATAACTTGTTTTGCTGTTTGAGCTGCTATACGACCAAAATCTTTTGGTGTCACTTCAAAACGAATCATATCACCAATTTCGTATGCACCGTTAATTGTCAATGCTTCTTTTAAGCTAACTTCAAGTTGAGAATCCATTACTTCTTCTGTTACTTCTTTGACAGAAAAAATATGAACATCTCCTTTTTTCTCGTCAAACTCAACCTCTACGTTTTGTGCTTGTCCATAATGACGCTTGTAAGCTGATACCATTGCTGCTTCTAGTGCTTCAATGACAATGCTTTTTGAAATACCTTTTTCGCGTTCAAGAGCGTCTAATGCTCCTAACATTTCCTTGTTCATGTATTTCCTTAACCTCCATTTTAAAATTGAATAGCCAATCTCGCTTTGGCAATATTTTTTCTATCAAATGTCATTTCTTTTTCTTGCGTTTTTATTTTTACTAATAGGGTTAGCGTCTCAGGGGTAACTTCTTTTAAGAAACCTTGATACTGCTTTTCTCCTTCAACAGCTTGATAAAAAGAGATATTTATATAATCATCAATTGCATTTACATAATCTTCTTCTTTTTTCAAAGGTCGCTCAGCCCCAGGTGAAGACACCTCTAAAAAATAGGCTTGTGGAATCGGATCTGGCTCGATTGTGTCAAGTTTTTCACCTAATGCTTCACTGACTAGTGCACATTCATTGATATCAATACCACCATCTTTATCAATAAATACTCTTAGAAACCAATTTTTCCCTTCTTTAACATACTCAATATCTACTAAGTCAAATTGATAGTCTTCCAAGATTGGAGTAACTAAGTCAGTGACTATTTCGACTACATTTGCCAATATTTTCGCCTCCCTATACATTTTCGAGAAATTCATCAAAAAGAGTGAGCGTCAACACGCTCACTCTTTCCACTCATATCACACATTTTTATATTAGCATATTTTTCATAACTATTCAATGTTACTAGCTTTTTTTTGAAAATACGGTTAAGATTTTTCTAAGATTTTTATTTTTAATTCTTTATTAAAAAATTTTTGTTAATTTAACTAAAGATATTGATTCTTTAAAAGGAGTACTAACATGACTAGAACTAAAAAAATTATTACTGGATTACTAATTGGACTACCTCTCTTTATCGTGACAGAAGGCATTCGTGAAAACAGACAGCTTGATGTTGAATCAATTGTCCTCACCAGTAATAAAACTAAAGATAAACAAATCAAAATAGCCCATATTTCTGACCTACAGTTTCCTAGACTTAGAGTTGATAAACAACAACTACTTGATGAATTGGAAAAGGAAAAACCAGACGTTATCTTTTTAACTGGGGATACAATAGACCGAACAGAAGATGTTAGCCAGACTGATTTTTTTAACTTTTTGGCAAAACTAACTGCATCTTATCCTACTTACGTAATTAACGGAAACCATGAAGAAACGAATCCAAACTATGATTTATGGCTTAAAAAAATAAACCAAAGCGATGCTATCTACTTAGAAAATGACGTAACCAACTTAACAATCAAACAAACATCATTTAATCTAATCGGTTTAAGTAACCGTCAAACAGCCCTACCTATAAATCAGATACATTCAATCGATCCAACCATTGATACACTTATACTTGCACATCATCCCGAGTTATTTAATCATTATATTGTATCTTTCAATCAGCCGCTTGCTATTTTTAGTGGGCATGCTCACGGTGGTCAGTGGAGGCTACCTGGAACAAATGGCCTTCTTTCGCCAGACCAAGGTTTCTTACCTAAATTAACAAGTGGGCTTTATATCAAAAATAATTCTCACTTAATTGTTAGTCGTGGACTTGCTAATAGCAAATTCCCTCTACGACTCAACAATTATCCTCACTTGATTTTTACGACTATTAAGCAAGCATAATAAAAAACAGACGCTTTTATCGAGCGCCTGTTTTTTATTTTTTTAATGTGTTTGTCGTTTCATGAGTAATGTCTCTACCTCGACCTTTATAGATGTCGGAATATCAACATCTAATAACATCAACAACTGATTAACTGCTATACTTCCCATAGATTCTGTTGGAACATGTATTGTCGTTAAACTTGGTGTTACATATTTAGCGACACTAATATCATTAAATGACACTAAGGCAATATCTTTTGGGATCTTTATTCCTTTTTCATTCAATGCTCTCAATGCTCCTACAGCTATGACATCGCTTTCCGCAAAAAAGATATCGACAAATTTTTCAGGAGAAGTCTCCTCTAGATAATCTTTCATAATTTTATAGCCAGATTCCACACTAAATATTGTTTGTAACACAGTATCAATTGAGACGTTTTGCGGTAATTGGTGAGTTAATTTATTAAGACGGTAATCTTCTATTGCCTCATGCAATGTTTTAGTGTATTCCAATCCTTGTAATATCCCAACAGATTGATACCCTTTTTCTTCTATCAATCCAGCTACTAGTGACATGGCTTGATTCATATCAACTATAACAGATGAAAAACCATAGTGGGATGCATCAAAATCAATGAAGACAATTGTCTCAACGACATCTGACATTTTTTTGATCTCTACTTCATCAAATTTACCTAGAGCTAGTAACCCATCTATCTCTTCTTTTCCCAAAGATTCTATCTCACATTTTACCAATTCAACAGAAAGTTCCTCAGCTCTTTTTTCAATCCCTAAACGAATAGCCAAATAATAGATATCTTCCAACTCTTCTTCAGGTTGGTACCATTGAATAAGACCGATTTTTTTGGTTTGTTTTGGTTTCTTTTTATGATGTTTTGTATAATTTAACGCTTCTGCAACTTCAAAAATACGACGTTTGGTCTCTTCATTTATAGATAACGTTGCATCATGATTTAACACACGAGAGACGGCAGCTGGTGACACCCCTGCTTTGTTTGCAATATCCTTTATTGTAGCCACCTGTGTTATCCCCCTTTCATTTTATAACGTTGACATAAATCGCTTGAAGCCATCTTGGCCTTCTTGCGTTCGTTTATATACCCCAGCATCTTCTAACACATGTAAGAAAACTTCGCCGATAGCTTCTTCTATTTTTTCATCAACATTTTTTTCCGTAATGTCTTGTGTTGATTTTATTTTTTCGGCCCACTCTTTATGGTAATCTACCATGTTATGTTCCTGATTTAATAAAAACTTTTTCACATCTTGCATCTCTTCTTTTAAACGTGGTGGTAAAATAGCTAAGCCCATCACTTCAATCAAACCGATATTTTCTTTTTTTATATGATGATATTCTGGATGTGGATGGAATATGCCATCTGGGTATTTGTCTGAAACATTATTATCCCGCAACACTAAGTCCATTTCATAAAGTCCGTTTTTTCTTCTTGCGATTGGCGTAATAGTATGATGTCGTGTCCCATCATCACTAAAGGCCTTTATTTCTAACGACAAGTCTGAATAATCTCGCCATTTTTTTAATATATAATCTGCTGCATCAATAACATCCTCTTTACTATCACTAGTTACACGGATAACAGACATTGGCCATTTAACCGTACCAACTGATACATTTGGAAAATCTAGTATATCATAACTGGTTTCAATTGGTGAGCTTTCGATTGGAAAATGAAAACGTCCCCCTTGATAATGATCATGAGATAAAATAGAGCCACCAACAATCGGTAAATCAGCATTTGAGCCAACAAAATAATGTGGAAAGACATCCAATACATGAACTAATCTTGTAAAGGTTTCTTTATTGATAGACATTGGTCTATGAACAGCTGAGAAAAAGATACTATGTTCATTGTAATAAGCATAAGGCGAATACTGAAATGCCCATGGTTCATCACATAAATTAAACTGAATCACTCGATGATTAAATCGATTTGGGTAACCAATCCGTCCTGAGAATCCTTCATTTTCAATACACAGCATGCACTTTGGATAATTAGCTGTCTTCATAGTGGCTGCTTTTTTTATTTCTTCAGGATCTTTTTCCGGTTTTGATAAATTAATTGTGATATTTAATGTGCCGTACTCACTGTCATACGGAAACTCAATATTTTTTGCAATTGCTTGAGTCTTAATGTAATCATTATCTTTACAGAGTTCGTATAAGTAATCTGTCGCTTTTTCAGGTGATGTTTCATAGTTTTTATTGAACTGTTGATTCACTTCTTTTGGACTTGGTGTCACGATATCCATCAGCTGACCAATTAGCACATCTTTTTCATGAGCAGTTGATTTAATTTTTCCTGAATCAATAGCTACCTCTACAAGTTTTTCGACAATCTCTACGGGGAGTGTCCCTTCTATTTCTCGGTCATCTTCATAATCATCTAATCCAATGAGATATAGCACTTTGTTAGTTAAATACACTCTATCCAATTCATCCCAAAGACCTGTTGATATGGCATATGAAACAAATGTTTTAATCCATTGATTTGTCATACTATCTCACCTCTTTTTCATAACCATTTGGATGAGTACTATGCCACTTCCATGCAGTTGAGATAATCGTTTCAATATCAGTATGAGTTGGATTCCAGCCTAATATTTTTTTGGCCTTGTCGTTTGACGCAACTAATATAGCTGGGTCACCAGCTCGCCTTGGCGATACATCATATTTTATATCTTGTCCGGTCACGCGGATGGCTTCATCTAATAGCTCTTTCACCGAGAATCCATGACTACTTCCTAAATTGATGATTTGACTTTCTTCATTTTTATCCAGATAGTCAAGTGCTAAAATATGTGCGTCAACTAAATCCAATACATGTACATAATCTCTGATACATGTGCCATCTGGTGTTGGGTAATCATCACCAAAAATATGTAATTTATCACGTTGGTGAAGTGCTACTTGTAAGATAATAGGTAATAAATGTGTTTCAGGCTGATGTGCTTCTCCGATTGTCGCATCAGGCATTGCGCCAGCCACATTAAAATATCTCAGTGACACATATTTCATGTCATAAGCATTGTCACACCACTTCATCATTTTTTCCATCATTAACTTACTTTCACCATACGGGTTTTTAGGATTTGTTAGTGTTGTTTCACTAATTGGTGTTTCTTCAGGCTCACCATAAGTTGCAGCAGTTGATGAAAAGACAATATCTTTCACATCAAACTCATACATCACTTCAAGTAAACTTTGCATACCATACACGTTATTATTAAAATATTTCAATGGGTTTTCTACTGACTCTCCCACCAAAGAACTTGCCGCAAAATGAACGACCTGCTCTATCTTTTCTTGTTCAAAAACATGAGATAAAAACTCTTTATCTCGAATATCACCTTCGTAAAAAGTAGCATTTGGATGTACGGCTTCAATATGTCCCGTCAATAAATTATCTACCACTACAACATCTCGACCGCTCTCAACTAAACGTGCAACGGCATGAGAGCCAATATATCCTGCTCCTCCTAAAACGAGTACTTTTTTCATACTAACTCTCCTCTACGATAATTTTCTAGTTCCATCTCCAATGGAAGCTTCATAAAAATCAGCAGCATAACCGATTTTTTCTTTGTAGCCATTCCCAACAACCTCTTTAAAAGAATCAACATTGTTCTTGTTGACTAAAGCAATCGCACAGCCACCAAAACCAGCTCCCGTCATTCTTGTACCAAGCACGCCGGGTTGCTTTTGAGCATAATCTACTAATGTATCTAGTTCAATACCTGTCACATCATAATCATTTTTTAGTGATTCATGTGATGCATTAAGTAATTTACCAAATGTTTCTAAATCACCATCTGTTAGAGCTTTTTTCGCTTCAAGTGTGCGTTCATTTTCAGTGATAGCGTGTTTAGCACGTTTTCTGACAGTCTCATTATCAATGTATTGGCTATTTTCGTTAAACTCGGCCACGCTTAAATCACATAATGTTTTTATATCAACATGTTTTTGTAATTGTTTTAGCGCGTCTTCACATTCACTGCGTCGTTCATTGTATTTTGAATCTGCTAACTCACGGCGTTTATTCGTATTCATAATCATAATGACATACTCACCAAATACGGCTGGGACTAAGTCATAGTCTAGTGTATTAGTATTTAATAAAATTGCGTTGTTTTCTTCTCCCATACCAATGGCAAATTGATCCATGATACCAGAATTTACCCCGATATAATTATTTTCAACTTTTTGGCCCAGTTTTACTAAATCAAGTCTTGGAATATTTAACCCACACTCATCAGAAATGACCAATCCTGTTAATAATTCAATCGAAGCTGATGATGATAAACCTGCCCCATTTGGAATTGTTCCATAAAATAAAATATCAAATCCATGACGAATATCATAGCCAGATTGTTTTAGTAAATAAATGACTCCCTTAGGATAATTTGTCCAGTCATCCTCTTCTTTATATTCAAGTTCTGAAAGTTTGATATCTTTCACGCCGATATCAGGGAAATTCATCGAATAAAAACGAATTAACTCATCATCACGTCTTCTAACTAATCCATAAGTTCCAATCGTAATTGCTGCTGGAAATACATTTCCACCATTATAATCTGTGTGTTCACCTATTAAATTAATTCTTCCTGGAGAAAAATATTCTGAATCATTTTTTTCTTTAAATACGTCTAAAAAAGTTTGTCTTAATTTCGTTAACATCGTTTCCGCCTCCTAGTAAATATTTACTAAATTAATTATAACGTTTACTGAATGCGGTTGCAAGAGGAAACAAAAAAAGAGTCAAACTGACTCTTTTAATCTCTGTTAAGTGGAAGGAGTTCTTCCTCCATAACTTGTACTAAATCTTTTTTAAAACTTTTCCAATATCTTAACTTACTTACTGGGTTATCATGATTTTTTTTATACGTATCGTAATCAGAAGAATCTCTTAACTCCTGTTCGCCAACTTGTTTTTCTTTTTTAGGATTATAGTTGTTAACGACATATCGCAAATCACCTTCATTAACTGACCATTTTTCAGCAAGCTGAGAGGTTTCATTTAGCTTTTTATCTTGTATTAAACGATTTAATAAGATAGATATATCTTTATCACGATAATGTTCAGGATTTTGACGAATATCTTCCCATAACGTTTTGATTAACGCTGACAGTTTTTGATTAGATTGAGACAATTCTTCTAGGTAGTTATCAATTTCTTTAGCTGATTTATCATCTTGTCTTCCCACTAATTCATACTCATCATCCCCTATAGGAACATAGAGTTGAATTAACATCAAGATGTAATCATAATTAATATTTTCAGTTTTGACCGACTCTAACTCATAGGAAATATCAATATCTATTTCAGGTAACTCGGGATCATCAGATAATTCTCTAATTTTTTCTAGAGTATTCTTATACTTACCTGTGTACTCTTCAAATTCTTTTTCAGTCATCGGGAATAAAGTACCCATTTGTGTCTCAGAAAACTCTGTATAGACTTGAGAAGATGCATAGTATTTATCAACTTGTTGAAACGATCTAGCAAACTTCTTTAATTTGACTATACTAGCTGTATCTATATCAATCTCACAAGCATTTGGTTCAATTAGTTTCAGTTCTTCTATTGCATCAATAAACCTATCTCTAGTTTCTTCCCAACTAGGTGCTAACACTTCATTCTCGCCACCATTTGAATATAATACAAGCGCATGGGTGACAGCAGCTTCAAATGTTGCCGGGTCTTGAAAGGTAACTATTTGCCCGTAGCGTTTAGATTTATTAAATAATCTATTGGTACGTGAAAAAGCTTGAATTAAATTATGTTCCTTCATCGGTGGTCTATCAATAAACAACGTTGATAAACAAGGAGCATCAAAACCTGTCAGTAATCTATCGACCACAATAACCAAATCTAATTGCTCGCTACGTGATTTATATTGGTCTTTTTTACGTGCTAAGCGGTCATTAACATTTCTGTTATATGCACGCATTGTTTCTAACGTGTAGTGTGTTCCAAATTCAGTATTATAATCTGATAACGCTTCTTTCATTTTCTCTTGATTACTAATTGAAGATTCTTCATTTTCTGAAATTGAATACGTTATAGCCATTTTAGGAAAATCAGGAAGTACTTTTTTTGTTGCTTCTGACACTTTTACCGAATGTTTTCCCTCTTTCACCTGTTTTATCAAATTATAATATCTTTGAGCCTGTGAAATAGATGTTGTCGTTAAAATAGCATCATACGTTTGTCCCGAACCAAGATTAAAGCCTAATTTTTTTCGAGATTTATTTATAATGGAGTCAATCACTTCCAACATATGCGCTTCATCTAAATAAACTTCATTTGGTACATAAAACTCTCTGTCCATCAAACTCATTTCATTAATATCTAGTTCAGAACGTTTATCAGAGTTTTTAACAATTTCATCTAATTGTTCTTCAGAAAAAGTCGTCTTGTACTCCACTTGAAATCCTAAAACTGCTTTGTCATGAATTGCTTCTTTTACAGTATATTCATGTAAACTTTCTCCGTATTGTTGTTGAGTAGTTCTAGGAAGATTCCCTTTAACTTTTTTTGCATTTTCAACAAAAATAGGTGTCCCTGTGAATCCATACCATAATGAATCAATAAAAAATGTTTCCAGTTCTCGTTTTTTCTCAGGACTAACTGCTCTATGACACTCATCTACTACAAATGCTAAACGAAGATGACGTAGTTTTTGAAATGTTTTACTTTCTGGTTTTTCATCATAGCGACGCATAACATGATTTAGTTTTTGTATCGTTGTGACTATAACCGTTCTTTCATCTGATAATAATTTTTTTATTAATTCAGATACATTATTCGTTTCATCTACATCAATCACATCATTTTCTGCATAAGAAGTAAATGACGTGGTTGTTTGTTGATCTAAGTCTACTCTGTCCACAATAAATATGGTTTTATCAATAGATGAGATTTGTAATAAATTTCTAGCTACTTTATATGATGTTAATGTCTTTCCGGAACCAGTTGTATGCCAGACATAACCCGACTTAGATTCTTTAGATGCTTTTTTTACAGCTTCAATCGCATGAATCTGATAAGGGCGAAGTAGAATTAATGCTTTTTTATCATTATCAATCACAGTGTATTGAGTCACCATCTTATGAGCCATTGGAATAGACAACACATGTTTTGAAAAATCCAAATAATTATCTACTGCTTTGTTGTCTTCATCCACCCATTTTGTTAAAAATTGGGCATTAAGTTTAGTATCTTGTGCTGAAGCAATATAACGCGTGTCTGTCCCGTTTGAGACCACAAACATCTGAACACAGGAAAATATTCCCGTAAACTTTCCTTCTTTTAAATATTTTGAAATTTGACGAAATGCATCCATGTAGGCATTATTCTTATTTTTTAATTCAATATGAATCATGGGTAACCCATTAATCAATAACGTGACATCAAATCTTCTATCGTTATCCATGTATTCTTTTCTAGTTGATACATATTGATTAATTACTTCATAAGACGAGATGCCTCCTGCAACATCTTCACGATTTAGTACACGTAGTCTTATTGTTCCTAATTTAGCATCTTCACGCTGAACTTGAACTTTTGCTACCCCATTTTCTCCTGACAACCATTTAGCTGCTTCATAGAAATTAGGAAAACTTAACTGATTTTTTATCTGACGAAATTCTTGTTCTGTTAATAAATGTTCGCCCAATACATCAATATTATTTGATTCTAATTTATCTTTAAAATTATCCCATAAATCATCTTCTGTCTTTAAATCTTCTCTATAAGTCCATTGTGATTCACCGGAAATTAACTGTTCGATTAATTGTTTTTCTAAATCCAATTCTGAAGTAAACTTCCCCAATATCCTTCCCCACTTTCTATCTTTTTACGTATTTTTATTATACCATCATTTCGCGTCTTTCTACACACGCTTGGGAACAGCGAGAGTTAGGTTCAATAGCTCAAATTGTAGATACTAAACATGCTACTGCCCCAATTACTGATGAAAAAACTAATTATTTAATGATACGAACTTCGACAGTTAGGAACGGTGCTCTTTTTCCTAATTTAATGGATCATGTAACACAATTAACGTATATGAAATGGTCGGAAAGAATTGTTTTGCAGCCAGAGGATGTAGTATTTACTCGAGAAGCTCCTATGGGCGAAAGTGCTGTTATTCCTGATGATTCCAATAATTATTTTTTAGGTCAGCGTGTAGTAGCAATCCGACCAACTAAAGAATTAAATGCTAATTATCTTGTAGCAAATTTTTTAGCGCCTTCCTTTAAAAAAAAAATAACAGTTAGAAATTCTGAATCTACAACTGTTGCTAATTTTGGTATTGGTAGCTTGAATAAACATTTAATTGACCTACCAACAAATGAAGAACAAAACCAAATTGGCAACTTCTTCAAGCAACTAGACGACACTATCGCACTTCATCAGCGTAAGGTTTAAAAGTTGGATAAATATCTCATTATTTTATCGTTATCTTGATTTTCTAATTCTTGAATGATATGTAAATAAATCTGTTGAGTTGTTGTCATATTAGCATGACCTAATCGTCTTGCTACACTCGCAATAGAAACACCTGCAAATAACAATAACGACGCGTGTGTATGCCTTAACCCATGGATAGAGATTACAGGAACATCTGCTTTTTCACATAGTCTTTTTAAACGATGATTAACTGTGGAATTAAAAACACGTCCATTAATAAAAATTGGTTGATGACTAGACAGCCCTTCAACCATCTGAGCAAATTGCATGGTTGTTTTCCAATCTAATTGGATATGACGTTTTGAGGAATGATTTTTTGTTTCTTGAAAGTGTCCATTAGCTTCCTTATAATTCCAAGTTTTAGAAATAGAGAGTGTTTGATAAGCGAAGTTAAAATCACTAGGAGTAACAGCTAATGCTTCTGAAAAACGCAATCCAGTTTTAGCGATTAATAATATTAACCAATCATGATTAAAAACTGTTGGTAAAAATAATTCATCCAATAATTTCTGTAAATCAAACTGACTAATGTATTTTGTTTTCTTCTTTCTAGGTATCTTACCTTTTATTACTACTTTACGAGTTGGATTAGTTGGAATGAGATTTTCGTCCATTGCGTCTAACAACGCCCCTTTTAACTGATGATGAAAATCCATTGTAGTCTGTTTCTCATGTGTTTCAGCATAGTTATTTAAAATTCGCTGATACTCCCTCCTATCAATATTTTTTAATAAAACATCAGGTGCTAATTCTTTTAATCTCGTATAAGACATTTGATACTTTGATAACGTCACTTCTCTTACTGCCCCAACCTTGTATAACTCTATCCACTCTAAGAAATATTCATGAAATAACAACCCTTTTCTATTACTCATTCTCTTTCCTCCTTAAATATTTATAAAAAAGTAAAAGTAGACATACGACAAATTTTAAAATTTGTCGCATATCTACTTTTAACTATTTATTAAACAAACATTTTTTGTAGGAATGCTTTTTTCATTTCTTGTAATTTTTCTAACTCACACTGATGAAGTGCGATAGTGTCGTCAAGTTGTTTGAAGAAATTACCAATTTTGGTTTGTTCATCTAAACTTGGTACAGATACTTCCATTTCCATAACTTTTGTTTTTGATATATTATACCGTGAAATACCTTGTGCAAGGAACATGAACTTCTTACGAATACTAGGAGAACGTAACATAAATGCCATGTAGTATGGATTTAATTCTGCAGTTGGACGATATCCAAAACAAAAGCTATTTAAGTAAACATTGACTTCATTACCAAGCCATACCGATGACATTCCTACTTCTTCTGGTGTTTCTGAAGAGGTTGTAAAGAATATATCACCATAATTTATTGTATTTTGTTTATCATCGATTTCAACATTTTCTGTCATCTCCAAGTCAGTAATCGAATTGCTAAATACATTGACATACGTCACAAATTTAGCATTACCATGACCGAAGTCTTCTTTTGTTTTTCCTGTCAATCCCGTAAATGTATTACCTAACTTACCAAGTTTACGCTGTTCCCAAGCGTCAGTATATCCTGCAAAACGAATTTCAGGTACTACTTCATCTTTTTTAGGGAACATTTTTTGTAAAAATCCTTTTTTCTGCTCTTTCAATAAATCTAACTCACGCTGATGAAGAGCGATAGTGTTGTCCAATTGTTTGAAGAAAGAACCAATTTTAGTTTGCTCCTTAACCGAAGGAGCTATTATTTTTAAATCGGAAATAATTTGTTTGTTTAAACCGCCTCTACTACCGTCTCCTGATGATGCTAATCTTAGCTCTTCATATCGTTTTTCAAGGTTTTGAAATAAAAATTCAGAATCTAATTTATCATCAGGTTCAATTGCAGCAATAGACTGGTTTGTAGTTAACGGAATCTCATTAATAGCAACTGTTCCCCGGGTTTTCCCTTGCCCTGCGAGCGCGATAAGAACAGAACTTTCTTTAACCCATCTTGCACTAGAGTTTTCAAAACCTAATTTTGAAATCTGATTATCAGTGGAAAATAGTCTTTTTTTATTGATTTCACCGGATGACATCCACGGAATCTCTTTTGGCTCCCAATATTCTTTAATTTGTGTTTTAGGCGTTCCTCCGGCCAGTATTTGAGAATGCTCACCTAACTTACACTGTTCCCAAGCGTCAGTAAATCCTTTAAAACGAATCACTGGTACATGATGATTACTTGTCATGGTTATCACCACCACGTGTCAATATGGATTTAAAAGCATCTAATTCATCTTTGGCATCATCAGTTGTCGCAACTAAGTCATCTAAAAATGTCGCAAGCACTTGATGAGCTTCTGCAATATCTTTTTGAACAGCGGTCAATTCAGTCGCAACATGTTTTAGTGAGATAGGTTCTTCTTCTTCAAACGTATCAACATAGCGTGGAATATTTAAGTTAAAATCATTTTCTGTAATCTCATCAAATGTGGCAAGCTGTGCGTATTTATCCACGTTTTCACGTGCCAAATAAGTTTGAAGGATGTTATCTATGGCATCATTGGTTAACACATTTTGATTTTTTCCTTTTTCAAACTCTTTTGATGCATCAATAAAGAAGACATCACGATTTTTACGATTTTTCTTCAATACAATGACAGTTG
Organism: Vagococcus sp. AM17-17; assembly: GCF_003471765.1. Classification (NCBI taxonomy): domain Bacteria; kingdom Bacillati; phylum Bacillota; class Bacilli; order Lactobacillales; family Enterococcaceae; genus Vagococcus; species Vagococcus sp. AM17-17. The sequence goes on along the minus strand of NZ_QRJY01000003.1, from coordinate 178,551 downwards.
TTGGAATGCTTGTATTGAAGAAAATATTTGCCGGTAATCCAATCACTGTGTCTATTGCACCATGTTCTAACAATATTTTACGAATTTTTCCTTCTGCTGCACCACGAAATAGCACACCATGAGGTAACACAATCGCCATCACTCCTGTGTCTTTCAAATGATAATAACCATGTAATAAAAAGGCAAAATCAGCTTTTGATTTAGGAGCTAATACACCGTAGGGAGCAAATCTTGGATCATCTAAAAAGCCTTTGTCTGCTGTCCATTTAGCACTGTACGGTGGATTCATTAGTACGGCATCAAAGTTCGTGGGCTCTTCTGTCGGCCAATCCGCATCCAATGTGTCACTATTATGTAAATGCTGATTTGCCACATCAACACCATGTAAAATCATATTCATACGAGCTAAATTATAGGTGGAGGTTTTTAATTCCTGTCCAAAATAATTGATCGTACCAGGTTCATTCGAAAATTTTTGAACATTTAATAATAAAGAACCTGATCCCATCGCTGCGTCATACACACTAAATCCTCGTTTATCCTCTTTACCACTTAAGACAATTTGAGTCATTAAGGTCGAAACAGCTTGTGGTGTATAAAACTCCCCAGCTTTTTTCCCAGAATCAGAGGCAAACTGACCGATTAAATACTCATACGCATCTCCAAGTGCATCTCCTTCGTGGGCAATATCTAATGAATCAAGCTCCACCATCACTTCAGAAATGGTTTTATTTTGTTTTTGTGGTGTGGTTCCCAAACGTTTTGAATACAAGTCAATGTCCTCAAATAAGTTAACAAACAACTCACTGCTTTGCTCGATATTTCTAAACCCTTGAGCCAAATCTTCTAATTGAAATTGTCCCGTATGGATTTTATCCACTAAAGAAGTAAACGTTAAACCTGGTTCTAAGGCATAGGAATACATATATTTCAATTCAGAAATCAAATCATCTCTTAACTCATCATCTTTAAACGCTTCTTCGTAAATTGCTTGAGCTTCTTTTAAACTGTGAGCAGGTTGTTCCAACAAATCAGCGGCACTATACAACATTCTATCTGATAAATATTTATAAAAAACCAAGCCTAATAAATAGTCCTTATAATCTGCCGCGTCCATTTTAGAACGTAGAATATCCGCACTATTCCATAGAGCTTGGTATAACGTTTTTGATTCTTGCTTACTCATTGTGTGTCTCCTTATAAGTTCATCTTTTTTCCTTATTATAGCATAGAAAAAAGCCAAGAACGATGACCGTCCTTGGCTTAACATTTACTCGCTATTTTTCGTATCCATGTGGGTGACTTTGATGCCATTGCCACGCACTGGAAATAATCGTTTCCACATCAGTGTATTGAGGATTCCACCCTAAAATAGTTTTCGCTTTTTCATTTGAAGCCACTAACATTGACGGGTCTCCTGCACGTCTTGGTGCAATCTCAGAAGGAATAGCTTTTCCAGTTACTTTGATGGCTTCAGTCAGCAATTCTTTTACTGAAAAACCATTGCTACTACCAAGATTAATAATTTGGCTTTCTTCATGTGTGGATAAATAGTTTAAGGCTAAGATATGCGCGTCAACTAAATCTACGACATGCACATAATCACGAATGCATGTGCCATCTGGAGTTGGATAATCATCACCAAAAATCATTAATTTTTCACGTTGATTTAGTGCCACTTGTAAAATGATTGGGAGTAAATGCGTTTCAGGGGTGTGATCTTCACCAATTGACGCATCAAGCATTGCACCTGCCACATTGAAATAACGCAATGATACATATTTAATCCCATATGCGTTATCACACCATTTCATCATTTTTTCCATCATGAGTTTACTTTCACCATATGGATTCGTTGGATTCGTTGGCGTGTCTTCCGTAATAGGCGTTACATCAGGTTCACCATAAGTTGCAGCAGTTGAAGAAAAAACAATTTCTTTTACGCCAAACTCGTTCATCACTTCAAGCAATGTTTGCATGCCATACACATTATTATTAAAGTATTTTAGTGGATTTTCAACTGATTCTCCAACAAGTGAACTTGCGGCAAAATGAACCACTTGGGAAATGTCTTCTTTCTCAAAAACATCTGTTAAAAAATCTTTATCACGAATATCTCCTTCATAAAACGTGGCACGTTCGTCCACTGCTTTTTTATGTCCTGTCAATAAATTATCAACCACAATCACTTCTTTGCCACTATCCAATAACCGTTTTACTGCATGAGAGCCAATGTACCCTGCTCCTCCTAAAACTAACACTTTTGACATTTGTCTTCCTCCTAAATTTTTTCTTATAACATATCAAACAAGGATAATTGATTCTCATCTGGTAAATCTTTCAATACACCATTGTCTGTCATGTATTCGATCAATGTTTTAGATACTTTTCCTCTATTAGATAAATCTTCCTTAGATAAAAAGTCTTGTTCTTCACGAGCTGCCACAATTTGTTTCGCTACGTTCAATCCTAAACTTGGTACAGAACGAAATGGTGCAATTAACGTATCACCATCAATTACAAAATCTTCTGCATCTGATTTGTATAAATCAATCATTTGGAATTTAAAGCCACGTTCTAACATTTCATTAGCAATTTCCAAAACGGTTAATAAGTTTTTCTCTTTGGTTGATGCGTCCATTCCTTTATCCGTAATTTCTTTCATGCGTGCTTTTACTGCTTCTTTTCCTTGTGACATCGCCACAATATCAAAGTCATTGGCACGGACTGAGAAATACGCTGCATAATAAAGGATTGGGTAATGCACTTTAAAGTAAGCCACACGTAACGCCATCAACACATATGCTGCGGCATGGGCTTTAGGGAACATATATTTAATTTTTAAACATGAGTCGATGTACCACTCTGGCACATTATTCGCACGCATCTCTGCTTGCCACTCATCTGGTATCCCTTTTCCTTTACGCACACTCTCCATTATCTTAAACGCTAAGCCATCTTCTAAACCGGCATGCATTAGGTACACCATGATATCATCACGACACCCAATCACATCAGCAAGTGTGGTGGTTCCTTGACGAATCAACTCTTCTGCATTTCCTAACCAAACATCTGTACCATGTGACAGTCCAGAAATTTGTAATAACTCGGCAAACGTTGTTGGTTTTGTTTGTTCTAACATACCACGAACAAATTTCGTTCCAAACTCTGGTATACCAAGCGTTCCAGTTTTTGAATAAATTTGTTCTGGCTTGACCCCTAACACTTCTGGTCCAGAAAAAATCTTCATGACTTCTGGATCATCAGCTGGAATAGTTTTTGGATCAATTCCAGATAAATCCTGTAACATACGAATGACTGTTGGATCATCGTGTCCAAGTATATCAAGTTTTAGCACATTATCATGGATCGAATGGAAATCAAAGTGAGTCGTACGCCATTCAGAATCTTGATCATCAGCTGGGTATTGGATTGGGGTAAAGTCATACACATCCATATAATCAGGAATAACAATAATTCCTCCCGGATGCTGTCCAGTCGTACGTTTCACACCAGTTGAGCCTTTTGCTAGGCGGTCAATCTCTGCTCCCCGAAAACTCAAATCATTGTCTCGCTCGTATCCTTTAACAAATCCATATGCTGTTTTATCAGCTACCGTACCGATTGTTCCGGCACGGAAAACATAATCTTCCCCAAATAACACTTTCGTATAATTATGTGCTTCTGGTTGGTATGTCCCTGAGAAGTTCAAATCAATATCAGGTACTTTATCACCGTGGAATCCTAAGAACGTCTCAAATGGAATATCGTGTCCGTCTTTTGACAGTTTAGCCCCACATTTAGGACAGTCTTTTTCTGGCAAGTCAAAGCCTGAACCATAACTACCATCTTCAAAAAACTCTGAATACTGACATTCAGGACACAAATAGTGTGGTGGAAGTGGATTTACTTCTGTAATACCTGTCATGGTTGCGACAAAACTTGACCCAACTGATCCACGAGACCCAACTAAGTAGCCATCTTCTAAACTCTTATGAACCAGTTTTTGAGAGATTAAGTAAATAACGGAGAACCCATTCCCATTTATACTTTTTAGCTCTTTTTCAATTCGTTTCTCAACGATTTCTGGCAACTCTTCACCATAAAGTCGATGTGCTTCATCATAACTTAATTTCGTAATCTCATCTTCTGAACCTTCAATTTTCGGCGTATATAAATCTTGTTTGACAGGCACAACGTCTTCACACATATCCATAATTTTTCGTGTGTTGTCTACCACAATTTCTTTGGCTTTTTCTTCACCAAGAAAACTAAACGCATCCAACATTTCATTCGTTGTTAAAAAGTGGACGTCCGGTAATTCATAGCGATTTAGAGGATTCGCTCCTCCCATAGAATTTATTAAAATTTTACGGTAGATTGCATCTTCTTTATTTAAGTAATGGACATTTCCTGTTGCCACCACTATCTTACCTAAATCGTCCCCAATCGACACCAGATTAGTCATGATGTCTTCTAAATCTTCATCATTTTTAACGAGTTCTGCTTCAATCAATGGAGCATAAACTTGTTTTGGCATGACTTCGATATAGTCATAAAATTTTGCACGCTTTTTGGCTTCTTCGACACCTTTTTGCATCATCGCTTCAAAAATTTCACCATTACTACATGCTGAACCCACTAGCAATCCTTCTCGAAATTCAGATAACTTCGAGCGTGGAATACGTGGTACACGGTAAAAATAATTAACATTTGACATAGAGATTAACTTAAATAAATTTTTCAACCCTGCTTGTGTTTGAGCGAGAATCGTTGCATGGAATGGACGTGCTCGCTTATACGCATCTCCCTCACCAATATGTTGATTAAACTCATCATGATAATACACACCAAATTCTTCTTGTGCTTTTTTGACAAATATCCAACACAAATGACCTGTTGCTTCCGAGTCATAAATCGCACGGTGATGTTGTTCTAAATTGATATTGTACTTTTTAGATAAACGATTCAACCGATGTGATTTCAATTCAGGATGTAATAATCTCGATAATTCTAATGTATCAATGACCGGATTAGGAGCTTCTGGCATATCATATTTTTCATAACTAGTATTCAAAAATCCCATATCGAAACTAGCATTATGTGCCACTAAAATACTACCGAGACAAAATTCTTCAAAAAGCGTTAAGACTTCTTTTTCAGATTTTGACCCCTTTACCATATCATCTGTAATTCCCGTCAGATGAATTGTTGTTTGAGATAATGGATGACCAGGATCAATAAACTGCTCAAACGTATCAATAATATTCCCTTTATGCATTTTTACAGCAGCTAACTCGATAATCGTGTCATAAACCGCTGATAGTCCAGTTGTTTCCACGTCAAATACGACATATGTCGCATCTGTTAAACTTATGTGTTCTGGATTATATGCAATCGGCACACCATCATCCACGATGTTTGCCTCTACACCAAACAACACTTTTACGCCATGCTTTTGTCCGGCAAAATAAGCATCTGGATACGCTTGTGCGCCACTATGGTCGGTAATCGCAATTCCTGGCATCCCCCATTTTCCAGCTTGAGCCACTAAATCTGTGGCACTATTGGTCGCATCCATCGTACTCATATTCGTATGGACATGCAACTCCACCCGTTTTTCATCTTCTGGCGCTGTGTCTTTTCGTAACTCTTTTTTGACCTCAACTAAATCTTGACAGTTCATTACTAAGTCACGCATAAACGTGTCTTCCTGAATGCTTCCTCGTGCTCTTAACCAGCCACCTGGTTTAATCGCTTCAAACACTGCGACATCTTTTTCGTTATTCGAAAATTTCTTTACAGCAAACGATGAAGAGTAATCTGTCATTTTTACAATTAATAGCTTTCGTCCAGAACGTAACTCACGAATTTCTTTATCAAACACATACCCTTCAATGGTAACGCGTCTTTCTTCTTCAATGATGTCTTCCATTCGTGTAATCATTTCATCACTTGGTATTGTTCTTCCAAGTTGGATTGGACCATCAAGCTCCATTGTTTCTTGTTTTTTCTTTTGTTGCTGATTTTTTTCTATTGCTGCAGCTGTTTGTTTTTGTAACTCTTCTGCTTGCTCTTGTTGTCGTTGCTCAAACGCTTTTTGAATATCTGACTCTTTTGTGTCATCAATTCGCACCACAAATTTAAAATCAGGAAATCCGAAACGTCTATATAATTCACTCAAATAACCTAAATGTTTTTGACTTAAATACTTTTCTACACCTTCATTTTCTACCAACAAAATAATTTGTTGGTCTTCAATAAATGGTGGTGTCTGTAATAATGAATTTTTTACAACATTGGTCATCTCTTCGTTGTCTTTTAAGACTTGATACCAATAATCAGCTAATAAATCATCATTTATCTCTTTGTCTTGGCTCGTTACGATTAAAGATGTATTAGCAATTTCTTTAAATGCCGTTTCTAAGTGCGTAGATAAAAGCTGATAATGTGACATTGGTAAAATATGATGAAACCCTAAATTAAACTCCCATAGTCGACTTTTTTTATGTACAGTGACTTTTTTCACTTCACCTGTTTCTAAAAGAGGATAGTTGGATAATTGGTCATCTAATGCTATTTGTTTTACTAATTGAGCATACAATTCTACTGGTGAAAGGCTCATATTCATCCCCACTTTCCTTTTTACATTATACATTAAAAAGGTTCTTAGTAAAAATAGACTAAGAACCTTAAAGGTATTGTTACTTATTCAAAATATTTAATGTTGCGTATAATTCATCACGACGAATTTCTAATTCATCTTGTGTTTTCTTAATTTTCACTTCAACAATCTCTTCTTCTGCTTTTTTGCCAACAGTGATTCTAAATGGTGCACCTACTAAGTCGGCATCTTTAAATTTCACTCCTGGACGTTCTTTACGATCATCTAATAATACATCTAAACCATAATTTTCAAGTTCTTTTTCGATATCTAATGCAAGATTCCATTGATGCTCATCTTTTGGATTGATTGGAATGATATGAACGTCAAATGGTGCAATTTCTGCTGGCCAGTTGATACCATCTTCATCAGATAATTGTTCTGTAATAGCTGAAAGTAAACGACTCACACCAATACCATAAGAACCCATTTGAACTGGAATTGCTTTTCCATTTTCATCTAATACTTCGGCTTTCATTTTTTCTGAATAGAACGTACCGAGTTTAAAGATATGGCCTAACTCAATACCTCGCGTGAATTGTAATTTTCCACGTCCATCAGGAGAAATTTCGCCTTCTTTTACTAAACGTAAATCCACGTATTCTTTTGGTTCAAAGTCACGTCCTGGATTTACATTTGTAATATGATAGCCTGTTTCATTTGCCCCTACAACTGTGTTAGACAAATCTTCAACATAAAGGTCAGCAAGTAACTCAATTGTCTCTGGTAAGCCTACAGGTCCCAACGAACCAAATTCAGCACTTAAAACTTCTCTAACATCATCGTCTGTAGCTGGTTCTAAGTTAATCGCATTTAAATAATTTTTTAATTTCACTTCATTTAATTCATGATCACCACGTAATAAAATCATAACAGGTTTATCATCTGCCATATAAAGCAATGATTTAATGGTTTTTTCTTCTGGTATTGATAAAAATTCTGATAACTCAGCAATTGTTCCAATGCCTGGTGTTTCAATTTTTTCCATTTCAAGTGGTGTTTCATGTGATTTTTTAGAAGCATAGAAACTTGTTGCCATTTCTAAGTTGGCTGCATAATCACTTTCGTTAGAGTACACAATCGTGTCTTCTCCAATTTCAGCAATCGCCATAAACTCTTTTGAATCATTACTTCCCATTGCACCACCGTCACCAATGATAACGCGGTAGTTTAAGCCACAACGATCAAAGATTTTTTTATAAGCTTCTTCGAAATCTTTAAATCCTTCATCCAAACTTTCAACTGAAGAGTGGAAAGAGTACGCATCTTTCATGATAAATTCACGACCGCGCAATAATCCGAAACGAGGGCGTTTTTCTCCACGATATTTTGATTGGATTTGGTATAAGTAAAGTGGTAATTTTTTATATGAATTAACATCTTTACTAATTAAGTCTGTAAAAGTTTCCTCATGAGTTGGTCCAAGAAGATATTCTTTGTCGCCATCTGCTGTGAATGTCATTAAAGAATCACCATATGTTTCATAACGACCACTCTCACGCCATAAGTCAGCTGGGATAACAGCTGGCAATAACATTTCATTTGCATCAATTTTTGCAAATTCTTCACGCATAATTTTTTCGATTTTTTGAATCACTTTATAAGCTAGTGGTAAATAAATATAATACCCACTTGATACCTGTCTGATATAACCACCACGAAGCAAGATTTTATGACTCATTGCTTCTGCTTCACTTGGCACTTCACGCAAGGTTGGCATAAAAAATTTCGATTGTTTCATAAATAATAAACTCCCCTAAATAAATGTATTATTGAATAAAGAAACGTTGAATATCATTCCACGTTACAGCGACCATCAACACAACTAATATAACAACCCCAGCCATTGTGATCATTACTTCTTTTTCTTGACTTAATGGTTTTCCACGCACCCCTTCAAACAGGTTTAACATTAATTTTCCACCATCAAGACCTGGTAAAGGAATCAAATTCATAATACCTAAGTTGACTGATAGCATTGCTGTAAATGATAAAATAGCAATGATTCCATTTTTGGAAACTGATTCAGACAATTTAAAAATCATCACTGGACCACCTAGTTTATTGATACTAAACCCAGTGATCAAATCGCCTAAAGCTTTAAAAATAGTTAATGAGTTAGCAGCCATCTGTGTTATTCCATATTTGATTTTACCAAAGAAAGATAACGGCGTAAACTTATTACTCATTTGAATACCAATCATTCCAATTTTTGGATTTTGTTCATTCTTTTCTGGTACCACTTCAATTGTTGATTTTTCACCAGATTCTTTTTCGACCACTAAAGATACAGTCTTATTCAAGTTCGATGAAATTTCCTGTTGAATATCTGTAAAATCAGGCGTTTCTTTACTGTTTACTTGAAGTATTCTATCACCTGGTTTAATGCCTGCTTTATCAGCTACACTATCTTGCATCACTCCACCAATAACATTAGAAGGATCTTCTGTGTATTTCCCGCCTTGCATAAACGCAACTAATATAAATAACACCGCAGCTAAAATAAAGTTGTTTAATGGACCGGCAAAGTTGGTCATAACGCGACGACCTAATGATGCTGATTGGAATTGAACATCGCGTGGTGCAATTTGTGTCTCTATTCCATCTTCTTCAAGAATAATAGCTTCATGAGAGACTGGGAACACTTTTTCCTCAGATTCGTCTCCATTCTCATATCCTTTAATAAATAATTCATCCTCTAAATCAAAAGCAATTAATTCAACTGGAATACTATTTGGTAATTGAATTTTTTTTGTGGGATTAATCTTTGTTACAATACCGTTTTCATCCACTACAAGTGATAAGTGCATCCCTGGAGATAATTCTCCTTCGTCTTCTCCCTCACCTGCCATACGTACATAACCACCAAGTGGTAACAAACGAATAGTATACGTTGTCCCATTATGACGATGATAAAACAGTTTAGGTCCCATACCAATGGAAAACTCACGTACTAGTATTCCACCACGTTTTGCGAAGATAAAATGCCCGAACTCATGAACTAACACGATTAAACCAAATACAAAAATAAATGTTAAAAATGTTTTCATCAGAACATCCTTTCTACCATAATCAATTTTCTATATTTTAAAATAATCCTACTAAATGCATAAATGGAAAAACAAATAATAAACTATCAAATCTATCTAAAATGCCACCATGTCCTGGTAAAATATTACCTGAATCTTTTACACCGTAGTATCGTTTATATGATGACTCGACTAAATCACCAAGTTGCCCTACTATTGAAAATAAAATCGTTAGTAATAACATCGCAAATATATTATAAGTCATCGGCCAAATCATAGTATAAACTAATGATACCACCATTGCAGATGCGATACCTCCAAGAGAACCTTCAATTGTTTTATTCGGCGAAATATCTGGTGCAAGTTTTCTTTGACCATATTTTCTACCAACCATGTAAGCCCCAATGTCAGTTGACCAAACAATAAACAACGCATACATTAAAACATGTAATCCTGTCTCTCTAGCAGAGATGAAGTTTTGGAAACCTGTTCCAATATATAGACTAACTAATACAGGAAAACCAACATTATCAAAAGTAAATTCATTTTTTGAAAAAACTGGTAATACTAATAATGCCATCACAATTAAATAAAATAATGTATTTCCAGTTACTGTACGTGGTAAAAACTCATACCAAGTCGAACGAGGTAAAATAAGAAGTATCGTCCCAATAATCGCTAGTATCCCTTCAGGTGTCTTGATTTCAAGACCTTTCATTCTAAACAACTCATAAACCGCAATTCCACCTAACATGGCCATCACGATTTGTAGCGGCATTTGTCCAATCACAATTAATGGAATAAATAAAATCAATGCTACTACCGCAGTAATCACTCTTTGTCTCATTTACTTGCATCTCCTTTTGTTTTCAATCCTCCAAAACGACGTTGACGTTGTTGGAAGGATCCTATTGCCTCTTCTAGATTCTCCAAACTAAAATCAGGCCAATAACTATCAGTAAAGAATAGTTCACTATAAGCAATTTGCCAAAGTAAAAAGTTACTGATTCTCTCTTCCCCACTTGTTCGAATTAACAAATCCGGGTCTTGCATCTTTTTTGGTAAACTAGCTGTCATTAAGTAATTAGAAAACATTTCCTCATCGACTTCTTCAATATCATTTCCTTGTTTCACTTCTTCTAACAACTCATTTACAGCAGTTAGTATCTCAGCTCGACTACCATAGTTTAACGCGAAATTAAGGACCATTCCAGTGTTATCTTTTGTCTGCTCAATTGCATTTTCGACTGCTTTTTGAGTGTGTTTTGGCAAATACTCTTTGTATCCCATAACCGTTACCTTAACATTCTCTCTGACAAGTTCTGGTACAAACACATCAAAAAAATCAACGGGTAACTTCATCAAAAAATCTACTTCGCTTGACGGTCGTTTCCAGTTTTCTGTTGAAAAAGCATATAGTGTTAATACTTTTACACCTAGCTTACTGGCATAGGTTGTTATTTTTTTGACAGTATTCATGCCTTCTTTGTGACCGGCAATTCGTGGTAAATGTCTAGCCTGGGCCCATCGCCCATTGCCATCCATAATAATTGCTATATGCCTTGGAATGTCTCCATCCTTAGAAAAAGATATTTTATTTTCTTCTCCTATTTTTTCCTTCGCTTGTTTTGTAAATAAATTAAACATAAAAAAAGCCCCCTCTAAAGACTTGAGCATAAACATGCACTCATCTTATTGTAGCAAATGGGACTAGAAAAACCTATAAAAAAAAGGATAATCCTACTTTTTTTAAAAGAATTTATAAAAAAACAAGGTGTGAATTTATTCGCACCTTGTTCTTACGGGCTATACGTCTAAAATTTCTTTTTCTTTATCACTAACAATGGCTTCAATATTTTTAGCACTTGAGTCTGTTAATGATTGAACGTCTTTTTCTAATCCACGTAACTCATCTTCTGAAATTTCTTTATTTTTCTCTAATTTTTTTAATTCATCAATTGCGTCTCGACGGATATTACGGATAGCAATCTTAGCATTTTCACCTTGTTTACTTACTTCTTTTGCAATTTCTTTACGACGTTCTTCTGTTAATTGAGGAATCACTAAACGAATAACAGTTCCATCGTTTGTTGGTGAGATGCCGATATCACTTGCTAATAACGCTTTTTCAATGTTTTCCATTGCTGATTTATCAAACGGTGTAATCATTAACACGCGTGCTTCTGGAATTGTAATAGAAGACAATTGATTAAGTGGTGTTGGAGCACCGTAGTAATCTACAGTGATGCGTTCAAGCAAACTAGCATTAGCTCGTCCTGCTCTAATTTGGCCTAATTCGCGTCTCAAACTTTCCTCAGATTTCTTCATTTTCTCTTTTGCATCATTTAAAATCACTTGACTCATAATTTATTTCCCCCTTACAGTTGTTCCGATTTGTTCACCTAAACAAACTCGTTTGATATTTCCCGGTTCATTCATATTAAAGACAACTAATGGTATATCATTATCCATACTTAAACTGCTTGCAGTCGAATCCATTACTGATAATCCTTTTGATATAACCTCCATATGAGTTAATTCTTCAAATTTTGTAGCATTCATATCTAGTTTAGGATCCGCAGAATACACACCGTCTACATTATTTTTAGCCATTAAAATAACATCTGCACCTATTTCTACTGCTCTAAGCGCTGCTGTAGTATCTGTTGTGAAGTAAGGGTTACCCGTTCCTCCAGCAAAAATAACTACACGACGTTTTTCTAAATGACGAATTGCACGACGTCTGATATAAGGTTCTGCAATTTGTCTCATTTCGATAGATGTTTGAACACGAGTTGGTACACCTAAATTTTCTAGCGTGTCTTGAAGCGCTAAACCGTTCATCACAGTTGCAAGCATTCCCATATAATCTGCTTGAGAACGTTCCATCCCCATCTCAGCACCAATATTACCGCGCCAAATGTTTCCGCCACCAACAACTATTGCCACTTCTACTCCTAAGGCGTGAATTTCTTTGATTTCCTTAACCAAACCATTTACAACAGATGGGTTAATTCCAAATCCTTTTTCTCCGGCCAATGCCTCTCCACTGACTTTTAGCAATACTCTGCGATATTTAGGTTCTACCATTTTTATGCCTCCGATTTTATACTTATGTTTTACTAAAAATAATTCTTTTCAGTAAATTTTTCAAAAAAAAGGAGCGCATATATTATACTACAATAAATGCGTTCCCCGATGATTGACTATTTACCCATTTGACTTGCAACTTCGTCAGCAAAGTTTTCTTCGCGTTTTTCCATACCTTCTCCAACTTCAAAACGCACGAATTCTTTCACTGTTCCACCTTTAGATGCAACAAATTTTTCAACAGTCATATCTGGATCTTTAACAAATGGTTGGTCAACTAAACAAATTTCAGCTAAGAATTTATTCATACGGCCAATAACCATTTTTTCAACGATATTTTCTGGTTTACCTTCATTTAAAGCTTGCTCAGTTAATACTTTTTTCTCGTGATCTAACTCTTCTTGAGATACTTGATCTTTAGATACATAGCGAGGGTTAATTGCAGCAACGTGCATAGCAACGTCTTTAGCAACAGCTTCGTCAGTAGTTCCTTCTAAAACTGTTAATACAGCAATACGTCCGCCCATATGTAAGTATCCACCAAATGCAGCGTTGTCGTCTTTTTCTAAAATTTCAAAACGACGGAAACTAATTTTTTCTCCAATAACTTGAGTTGCTTCAATCACTTCAGACTCAATTGTTCCTGCTTCTGTTTTGATTTTTAAAGCCTCTTCCATATTAGCCGGTTTGTTTTCAGCTACCAATTTAGCAATATTTTTAACTAAATCTTGGAATTTTTCATTTTTAGCAACGAAGTCTGTTTCAGAGTTTACTTCAACAATAGCAGCTGTATTTCCATTAACGTATACATTTGCTAAACCTTCAGCAGCGATACGGTCATTTTTCTTACCAGCTTTTGCCATTCCTTTTTCTCTTAATAAGTCGATAGCTTCTTCCATTTTTCCTTCAACTTCAACTAACGCACGTTTAGCATCCATCATACCGACACCTGTACGTTCACGTAATTCTTTTACCATAGAAGCACTAATTTTACTCATTTATTGTTTCCTCCCAAGTGTTTAATCTTTTATTCTAATGAAAAAGCTATCTAAGACAAATGACAAAACCATTGGCTACTTTGTTCACCTTTGCCAGCAGCCCTAGACAGCTTCAATTTATTTATTATTCAGCGTTACTTCCTTCAACAACTTCAACGATTTCTTCGATTGAAGGAGCTTCTTCAGAAACAACTTCTTCTGTAAATACTTCTTCTACGATTTCATCTTCACCTTGACGACCTTCAATGAATGCGTCAGCCATTTTTCCAGAAATTAATTTAACCGCACGAATAGCATCATCGTTAGATGGGATAACAACATCAATCTCATCTGGATCACAGTTAGTATCAACCATAGCTACGATTGGAATATTTAATTTATGAGCTTCTTGAACCGCAATACGTTCTTTACGTGGGTCAACAATAAACATAACATCAGGAATTCTTGGCATATCAGCGATACCGCCTAAGAATTTTTCTAATCTTTCACGTTCTTTCATTAAACCAGCAACTTCTTTTTTAGGTAAGACTTCAAATACACCGTCTTCTTCCATAGTTGTGATTTGTTTCAAACGAGCGATACGTTTTTGGATTGTATCCCAGTTAGTTAATGTTCCACCCAACCAACGATGGTTAACATAGTATTGACCTGAACGGATTGCTTCGTCTTTGATTGCTTCTTGAGCTTGTTTTTTAGTTCCTACAAATAAAGCAATTCCGCCTTCTTCAGCGACGTTTCTCATGTAGTTATAAGCGTCATCTACTAAGCGAACTGTTTTTTGTAAGTCAATGATATAAATACCATTTCTTTCTGTGAAGATATATTTCTTCATTTTTGGGTTCCAGCGACGAGTTTGGTGACCGAAGTGTACACCAGCTTCTAGTAACTGTTTCATACTGATTACTGCCATTTTGTGTTTCCTCCAATGTGGTTTTTATTTTTCCCTCTTAACAGCATCACTTTCTTTGTGGACTTAAAGTAATTAAGCACCTCACAAAAAATCAACTGAAAATGTGGATTTGATACTACTTTTACTGTAGCACCTTTGTTAGTATATAACAGCTAAATAAGAAAATCAAACTTTTTTCACTGATTACTATCCTCTTTTTTACTACTTATTCATTTTCTTGTATACTAAACTTAATATGATAAGGGAGGATTTTTACTTTATGACGACATTTTACTGTATGAGACATGGAAAAACAGAATTTAATCAAGCAGGTATTTTTCAAGGAGGTCTTGTTGACTCACCTTTACTAGATGAGGGAATTAAAACCGCTAAAAAAGCGGGTGAATATTTGAAAGATGTTTCGTTTGATCGCGTCATTATTTCACCGCAAAAACGAGCACAAGATACTGCTGAAGCATTTCTTTCAGTTCACCCTTCAAACCCTGAAAAAGTCATAGAACCTAATATTCGTGAAATGGAGTTTGGTTCATGGGATGGCACACTAGAAAAAAATTATGATGGACAAACTCAATTTGAGCATCTAAAACATCGTCCTCATTTATATGACCCAAGTGAATTTGGTGGAGAGGATTTTAATACTTTATTAACTCGAACAAAAAATGTATTTAGAGACTATGCACAAAAACACCCGAATGATACTATCTTAGTTGTTTCTCATGGTTTAACACTACAAACTCTATTGAAACATTTTCAAGGCCTAGATTTAAGCAAAATTAGAGAAGGTGAATTATTAGGTAATACTAGTATTTCTATTATTGAAACTGATAATGCTGAAGATTTTTCTGTCACACGATACAATGATTTAACTCACGTTCTTTAATCTTTTTTATCTACTCAGCCACGTCATTTCGTGGTAGAATAGAAAAGTTCGATTAGATTAAAGGAGAGTCAAAAATGAGTCAGCTTAGCAACACACTTTTACGATATGCAAAGAAAATAGAATGGCATTCATTTTTAATGGGTGGTTTGATGGTTATCTTTGGTTTTATTATGGTCTTCCATCTAGACTTACAAATCAAACAATATAGTATTATTATTGGTCTAATTGCCATTTTGAAAGGTTTTTTAAATTTCAATTACTACTCAACTAATACGCGATTAGAACCCAAAGAAAAATGGCACATTCTTTACCTTTTTTCTGGAATAGTCAGTATCATCATTGGATTGTTTATCATTTTTAACTTTTCAGCTACTAATAATGTACTATGTGTTATCTGTGGTTTTTGGTTCATTTGGGATTATATTCCCCAAATTATTCTAACAGAATTAGAATTTATCAATCACAGACAACTGCTTATAACATTTAGAATAATTCAAGGAATCGCTATTTTATGTGGGATTATACTAGTGTCCCAATCATTTATCCCCTATATTAATCCCTTGATGTTTGTTATTTGTTATTATCTTCTCTCAGGAGGCGTTCTCCTTTGGGAAAATTATCAAGTCTTTAAAAAAAGAAGCTAATCTTTTACTTAGAAAAGATTGCTTCTTTTTTTTGTCCTCTATATAAGAAAACGAGTATCACGATAAATATCAACAAGATACTGTACTTGCTCACATCTAGTACTTCTATTGCTTTAGTATCTATTTCTTTAAAACTATAGCTATGTAAAATATTATTCAATGATACCTTGTGTGACGTATTCGTCACTATAAGTAACACAGCCATCATAATTAATTGATGAACGATACTTCCGATATTTCCTAATCGGTACTTGGCAATCAATCTAAAATCACGAGGTAATACAAGATACTGATAAACAGCTTGGTTTAATTGTTGATTATAAATTGAGGTTGTGATGCTTAGTGTGAACACACCGATATAAAATAATTGATGCGTTGAAAGTAGTAAAAAACTAATAACTAAACCATAAACAATGACGTGTTGCTTGTTTTTAATTTTTTTGCCAATCATTGGAGAAATAATAATAGACGTTAAGTATAAACTATACACAATCATTAACGATGATTTACCATGATTAATCATTTGATACAATGTGCAAAACACTAAAATAAAATTCGTTAGCATCCCCTTATATATCATTAAAGCACTCTCCAAAGGTCTGAATTGACGTTGGCTTGTTATTTTCTTGTAGTAAACAAAGTAAATGACCAATAATACAAGCATAATCAGCATTAAACTAATTAAAAAATTCGTCACTCCTAATTTCTTGTCTCCTTTAATAATGAAAACCGTGAAAAAGCCAACAAAGAATAATACGAGTGTTTCAATAGTTGAATAATTGGGGTATGGAATAGTCTCATCAATCGTATAATCAGGATAAGTTGATATCACACTATACAGCAGAATTAAATTTAACCCTAAAAATAAAAACGTTTCTACCATTGATACATCAATTAGTCTAAATAAAGCGGCTGAAAAGACTAGTCCATATCCAAGAGAATATAACTGACTACTCCCTTTAAACTCATTTAAACTACGCTCATGAAACATCACTGTGGTATAACTTGGAAACAACAATCCTGAACATATTCCTAACAAACTTCCTGCTATCCAACCAAATATAATTGACTGAGTGATAAATAAACCAAATACACAACCGAGAATCCCTACGACAATTGAAACAGGTAATAATTTCTTCATTGGGAGTGTTTTTAACCTAATTAGAAAAAGAATGGTTGTCTTAAAACAATAAAAAAATAATAATGGCAACAAATAACTAAATTCTCTATTATGTTGCAAAAACACATGTACTAAAATAAAAATTGGAAATAAATTCATCCCATTAACTAATACAAATGGAATAAATTGTAATGATTCAAATCGTTTTTTTATATTTTCCATTATATCACCTCTTCTGTCCTCACTTAGTTTACAATATTTTTCTTTGTATCACAAAATTCTTTATATTTTGGAAATCAATCTTTTTTCGTTATAATACATATAAACTCAAAGGAGGAATGAATGTGTTAACTATTAAACAAATTCCAACAGGTACCATTCAAGAAAATTGCTACTTAATCTATAATGATAAATCGTTACTGGTGGTTGATCCGGGTGACGAAGCTAAAAAAATAGAAGCTGAAATTGATGCTTTAGATGTTAAACCTGAAGCTATTTTAATCACTCATGCTCACTATGATCATATTGGTGCAGTTGACGAAATCAGAGATAGATATAATATCCCTGTCTACATCAGTCCTATCGAGCAATCATGGTTAACTGATCCACAACTAAACTTATCTGGTTTAAGTCGTCACGATGATATGGCTGATGTAACCGCTAGGGAAGCTGAGTTTGAATTAAAAAACTATGATAACTATACAATTGGTGATATGACCTTTAAAGTTGTTCCAACTCCTGGACACTCACCTGGTAGTGTTAGTTTCATCTTTGATGACTTTATAGTTTGTGGTGACGCGTTATTTAGAGGCAGTGTTGGACGAACTGACTTACCTTTTGGTGATTCTCAAACTCTTTTATCAGGAATTAAAAAAGAACTATTTACCTTACCCGATGACACAAAAGCTTATCCAGGACACGGACCTGTCACAAGCATCGGTCGAGAAAAACAAGAAAATCCATTTTTTAATTAGATTTATATTAGTACCTATAGATACCTACTTATCTTAGGTACTTTTTAATTTCCAAAAAAAGATTTGGTTTTAAAAAAAGATAATGTATACTTAATTGTGATAAAAAGGAAAAAAGGGGAATTAATAATGGATTTTTATAACATATTAAAAGTAATCTTTTTAGGGATTGTTGAAGGGATTACAGAATGGCTACCTATTAGTAGTACAGGTCATCTTATTCTAGTGGATCAATTTATTAAACTAGATGCTTCAAGTGATTTTAAAGAAATGTTTAATGTTGTCATTCAATTAGGTGCCATCCTAGCTGTTGTGGTTTTATATTTTAATAAATTAAACCCTTTTGCTAGAAATAAATCAGGTATCGAGAAAAGAGAGACTTGGTCGTTATGGTTTAAAGTAGTCGTGGCGTGTATTCCAGCAGGTGTTTTAGGAATTTTATTTGATGATTTTCTAGAAGAACATTTTCATAAATTCGTTCCTGTGGCAATGATGTTAATTCTTTACGGCGTCTTGTTCATCATTGTCGAAAATCGCAATAAAACGATGAAGCCAACTACAACAACTCTAAATCAACTAACTTATAAAACAGCCTTTATTATTGGTTTATTCCAAGTTCTATCATTAATACCTGGGACATCTCGCTCAGGTGCTACTATTATTGGGGCAATGATTATTGGCTGTTCACGTTATGTAGCAGCTGAATTCACTTTCTTTTTAGGTATTCCTGTTATGTTTGGTGCTAGTGGTGTTAAAATTTTGAAATTCTTGTTAAAAGGAAATTCATTCGGTTCTCCTGAAATCATCTTACTATCAATCGGAACGATTGTTTCGTTTGTTGTCTCAATTTTAGCTATTAAATTTTTGATGGGTTATATAAAAAAACACGATTTCAAAGTATTCGGTTGGTACAGAATTATTCTTGGTACCATCATTCTCATTTACTGGTTAACAACATTATAATAAATACAACCATTGAAGAAGCGATTTTTCGCTTCTTTTTTTATAATCATTCTCATTGATAACGACTATCAATCCCATATAGATTATAACTATTCTAATCTAGTTTTTTTTGTGTTACACTTGATTCATAAGGAGGTAATACAAATGAGTTATCTTAAAGAAAACAAACAAATGCTTGCAACAATCGTCTGTGGCGTCCTTATGTTACTAGGGTTTATTGTAGACAAAAATAACATGAATTTCGCTCCCATCATCTATATCGTCGGTATGATTATTGGTGGATTTTCACAGACAAAAGAAGGTATTGAAGACACAATTGAGAATAAACATTTAAGTGTCGATTTATTAATGGCTCTAGCTGCTATCGGCGCATGTACGATCCAATTTTATTTTGAAGGTATTATGTTAACATTTATTTTTTCATTAAGTGGATCATTAGAAGAGTACACAACAAGTAAAAGTAAAAAAGAAATTGAAAATTTAATGGCGATTCAACCAGAAAATGCCTTTTTATTATTGGCAGATAATACAACAAAAGAAGTTCCTGTAGCTGAACTAAAAATTGGTGATAAACTTCTTGTTCCTAAAGGTGCTAGTGTCCCAATAGATGGTGAACTACTTAGTGAATACTCATCAATTGACGAAGCTGCCATTACTGGAGAATCAATTCCTGTTGAAAAAATGTATCATGACTCACTTTTCGCTGGAACAATAAACGTTGGTAATGCAATTTCAATGGTTGTAACAAAAGAAGCAAAAGATACTTTATTTAGTAAAATTATTCAATTAGTTGACGAAGCTCAAAATACACCATCCAAAACAGCAAGCTTTTTAGATCGATTTGAAAATGTTTATGTTAAAGCGATTTTAGTTATTGTACCTTTGATGATTTTTCTTCCCTACTTCTTTTTAGGTTGGAGTTGGAGTGAAAGTTTTTATCGTGGAATGGTGCTACTTGTTGTTGCCTCACCTTGTGCTTTGGTTGCATCAGCAACACCAGCAACACTTGCTGCGATTTCTAACGGGGCAAAAAACGGGGTTCTTTTTAAAGGTGGCGTCTTTTTAGAATCACTCTCAGATTTAAAAGCTATTACGTTTGATAAAACAGGTACTTTAACTAAAGGTATTCCCGTTGTCACGGATGAATTTTTTATAGACTCACAATGTGACCATGCTGTCTCTACTTTAGTTACAATTGAAAAAAATTCAACACACCCTTTAGCAAATGCGATTGTCCGTTTTTATCAAGATTCATTTGTTACAATTAATGACTCTTTAGTTGTCGAAGAAATTGCGGGATCAGGTATGCAAGCAACAGAACAAGATACATTATGGAAAGTTGGAAATAGTGATTTTGTCACTGATTCCGAATTAGATGAAAACACAATGGAACAAACTTTACAGCTACAAAAAGAAGGAAAAACTGTTATTTATCTATCAAAAAATAATCAAGTCGTTGCGTTCTTTGGCTTATTAGACGTTCCAAAACCTGAGGCAATTGAGTGTGTTCGTTACTTTAACGAAGCGGGTATCACAACGACTATGTTGACAGGCGATCATCATCAAACAGCTAATGCCGTAGCAAAAATTGTTGGTGTGGATCATGTCATTGCAGATTGTTTACCAGAAGATAAAACAATTTTTATTAAAGAGCAAAAAGAAGAAGTTGGAACAAATGCTATGATTGGTGATGGTATCAATGATGCTCCTGCCCTTGCTAACGCAACAATCGGTGTTGCAATGGGACAAGGAACAGACATTGCAATTGACGTTGCTGATATTGTCTTAATGCAAAATGACTTGAATAAATTGGCAATGAGTCATCAACTATCTTTAAAACTCAAAAAAATTGTCACAGAAAATATGATTTTCTCTATTTCTGTTATTGTCTTACTTATTATCTCAAATTTTTTACAAGCGATTAATTTACCTTTAGGTGTAATTGGACATGAAGGAAGTACCATTCTAGTTATCTTAAATGGATTACGAATGCTTAAACCCATAACACCAAAAGAGCACCATTCACATTACCACACTCATACTAAAACAAAAACAGCTCACTAAAGTTTGGACAAATTGTCCAAACTTTTTTTATTGTCATTTCATAAACTTTATGATATAGTTTTAAAAACTAGATAAAGGAGTTTTTAATATTGAAAGAGTCTAACGAACTAAATTTAACAGACTTTTCTTTACCTTTATGGCATGAGTTACCTGACATTGATGTTTACATGGATCAACTAGTTA
Organism: Vagococcus sp. AM17-17; assembly: GCF_003471765.1. Lineage (NCBI taxonomy): Bacteria > Bacillati > Bacillota > Bacilli > Lactobacillales > Enterococcaceae > Vagococcus > Vagococcus sp. AM17-17. The sequence goes on along the minus strand of NZ_QRJY01000003.1, from coordinate 157,035 downwards.
CTATTGTTGAGAAATATTTGCATCCTTTATCAGCAAATGGGATTCCATTTAAACCACTTACACCGTCGATGGTAAATAATTACGTTAAATTAAAGTTAATTCCAAAACCAATTAAAAAAAAATATAGTAGAAAGCACCTTGCAAGAATTATTGTTATCACGATTTTAAAACAAGTCTTTGATATTCCGTCTATTCAAAGAAGCATTGATTTACAAACTGAAAATACAAATTCAGAAGATGCCTACAATCTTTTTTGTGAGTACCTACATGAATCATTGCATGCTTTTTCAACTCAAGGACAAACTATCGTCTTCAATAATCCAAAAACAGATATTGCCCCTATACGTTGGGCTTGTATTACCATTATTAGTAAACTTTTTACTGAAAGTGCACTAACTTCAACATTAAAACAGATAGATGAGAAGGAGATTGACACACAACATGACTGAAAAAATTGCATTATTAGTAGATTCCGGTATGGATACACCAACAGAAATTACTCAACTAGATGGTGTTTTTGTTGTTCCTCTAAGTGTAAATTACTCAAATGGTAGCTTTCTTGATAACATTGACATTACGGCAGACGAAATCTATGCTCGACTAGATGAAGAGATTCCCTCTACCTCTCTTCCCTCACTTGAAATCATTGAAGATACTATTAATCAAATAAAAAAAGAAGGTTATACTCATATCTTAACAGTCACCATTTCAAGTGGATTAAGTGGGACTCACAACGCATTAAGATTACTATTAGATGATCACAACGATATTCACACACATATTATTGACACAAAAAGTATTGGTATTGGTGGAGGAATTCAAGCAGCTTATCTAAAAGAGCTGATTGATAAGCAATACAGTTTTGATTCTCTTGTAGAAATCGGTGAACTTTTACCTAAAAAGGGACGAGTTTATTTTAGTATTCCAACCTTAGAATATCTAAAAAAAGGTGGAAGAATTGGATTAGTTACTTCCATTATAGGAACAGCTTTGAATTTAAACCCGGTTATTTCATGTAATAATGAAGGGATTTATTATACGGTCACTAAAGCACGTGGCAGGAAAAAAAGCTTGCAAAAAATGATTGATCAACTAGTCGAATTTGCTGGTGAAAGCAAAGACTATCGTATTGGTATTGCTTATGGAACGTGTATTGAAGAAGCTGAAACAGTCAAACAAAACATTTTAGAGAAATTACCTTTTGCTAGCAACGTTTACTTCGATGATGTGAGTCCCGTCTTAGGTGTTCATACTGGACCAGATGTGGTTGGGGTAACTATTTTAGATTTAAATTAGGAAACATTGTAATTAATTTATTGCAAACTGATTATGGTTTCTGTATAATGAGAATGTTGATTACATATGATTTATCAATGTAAACTCTATGTCGGAGGTGAAAACAAATGCCAAATATTGAATCTGCTATCAAACGTGCTCGCACGAGCCAAATTGCAAACGAGTCTAACTCTGCAAAATTAAGCAAAATGCGTACTGCTATGAAAAAATTTGAAAAAGCTGTAGAAGAAAATGCTGATAACCAACAAGAATTATTAGTAGCTGCTACACGCGAAATTGATATGGTTAGTGCAAAAGGATTAATCCATCAAAATAAAGCAAACCGTGAAAAGTCACGTTTAGCTAAAAAAATCGCTAAATAAAAAAACTTGATTGACTGAATCTTTTGATTTCCAGTCATCAAGTTTTTTTATTTAAATTCTTTCATCAAAAATAATTCAAACAATAAATTAGCATCCATGTATCCGGACTTCATCTTATAATCATTCTCCACTAGATAATCGAAAATTGCTCCCAGTGTCTTCAACTCAAATCGTTTTGCTTCCTGTAATGATAACTTAATACGATACGGATGAATCTTTAAGACATCAATCATATTACTTTGTTGATAATGTCTATCAGCCATAATCTTCACTTGAACTAATAATCTAAATTGACTAACTAAAATGGCATTAATTTTAATAGGCTCTTCACCTTGAAGGAGCAACTCTTTATATAATGTCAATGAGTTGTCTTTTTGACCAGATAAAACGTATTTCAATAAATCAAAAATACTATGCTCTAGCGTTCTTGGTATCAACTGATGTACCATCTCTTTTGAAATCTTTTTAGAATCAGTTGCTGCTAAAAACAATTTATCTAATTCATTCATCATCTGACTTAGATTAGCATTAGTTAAATAAATAAATTCTTCAAATGCTTCCTTACTAATCTCGTACCCTTCTGCTTTAATCGTGTCAGCTACATATTTTTGGGCCAAACGATTATCCATGTCTGAAACATCAATCATTATCGCTTCTTTTTTTAATTTTTTCACGATTTTTTTGCGCTCATCTAATTTATCATATGGTGCTAGGAATACTAAAATTGTCGATGGTGATGGTTCATCTAGATACTCAAGTAATGTGTTTAAATCATGTTCGACATCTGTTTTCTTTTTTTCACCCGTCAAAAAATAAGGCTCTTGAATGAAAATAATTTTCCTATCACCAAAAAAAGGAATCGTTTGTGCCTCAATCATAACATTGTCTAGTAAATCTTGTTTCATATCGAATGTCATCAAATTAAAAGATTGTTCTTCTTCATTCATTCCAGACGCAACTAGTTGTTTTTTAAATTGTTTCGTTAAATAGCGTTCCTTTCCAAGCAATACATAAACGGAATCAAATTTTTTCTCTTTTATTTTTGCTAGTTCTGTTTGAAAACTCACTTCTACCCACTCATCCTTTTCATCTTCTCCTACTCATTTTAACAGATTTTCATTTCACTGACCGTATTTTTAACATGTCTTTTTTTAGTGGTAGCCATTTTTGATAGATCATGCCCTGTTCATCCGTTCTAAAAATCTGAATATTTTCTTGATTAAGTGTATCGAGTGTTTCAGGTGATGGATGTCGAAATCGATTCGCTTCTCCTACTGAAATAACTGCTTCTTCAGGATTTACTGCGTTAATGAATTGTAATTGGCTTGATGTTTTACTCCCATGATGGCCTATTTTAATGCAATCTGCTGCTAACTCACTTTCCGAATATTTAGTTAATAATACTTGTTCTCCCTCTTTTTCCAAATCCCCCATCAGTAAAAATGTTTTTTCATGAATACTGAGTTTTAACACTATTGAATCATTATTTTGCCCATCACCCATAGTATCCGGAAAAAGTATCTTCATATCGATTCCTGGAAATTGTATATTGGTTGCTGATGTTACTTTGTTAATCTTTTCTATCTGTGTGCCCTCTATTTTTCGTCTGACATTTTCTTGTTCATGTGTTCCTAGCGTCATTATTAATTGTTTAATGTCTATCTCTTTAGCTAAACGATCTATGTCACCAAAATGATCTTCATGGGCATGTGTGATAAAAACACCATCTAACTTTGATACGCCCTTACTCTTAAGAAATGGAATCAAGGTATAGTCTGCTTGTCGTTTTGCGTTTCTTTTTTGTTTCCATTCTTCTTGTGGGAAAGACAAACTTCCTCCCGTATCTATCACATAATTTCCTCTATGAAAAGGCAACTGAATAAACATAGCATCACCTTGGCCAACATCAACAAAGGCAATCATTCCCATTGGATTTAAATATTTAAAACTAAAACACAGACAAGGACTAACAAATAAAAATAATACACGAGATTTAGAAAATTTAGGATGACTTTCCCAATACATTAAACAATACAATTGTGCAGTGATGATAGCTAACAATATATAAATAGGAAACGTGCCTGTAGTCAACTGGAAAAACGTTACTTTTTCACACCATTCCGCAAGTAAATGAATGCTTGAGATAATCTGTTCCAATAAGTTAATCAAAATAGTTGGTAATGTCATAGAAAACAACAGTGCCAAACACAATATTGGTAACAAACATTGAAATAAAATCGGCGTGAACAGCAAACTAAAGACACTAGACAATACATTAAACTCGTAAAAATAATAACTTAATAATGGAATCGAGAAAAAAGTTAAAAGTAACTGAAATAAAATGAATTGGTTAGATGCTTTTTTGTCCTTCAAAATTGGTTGAATAAACAAAATTAAGAAACTTAGGTAATAGCTGAGTTGACCACCAATATTAAATAATAAAGTTGGAACAAATAAACTATGACTAATCAATGTCAGACTCCAACAATCTAACGGGCTAAGTTTCCAATGATTGCGACCATTTGCTTTTTTAATGATATGTTGCAGGGTTGCACGAACTACTCCAATACTATATCCCGTTAAGCCAATGAAAACACATAAAAATACTACTTCAATAATTGATACCTTTTCTTTTGTCAAACCAATTCGTAATAAAAGCGATTGAATCATGGTTATAAAAAATGTCACATGTAAGCCTGATAATGCAAAAAGGTGCGCTAAACTTAGTTTATTCCACACTTCTCGGTTATCACCATCATTTATACCAAGTATTAAGCTAGACATATAAAAAGATGTATAGGGCCCAAATGTTTGATTTATTTTTTTGAATAACCTTGTTCGAAAAGAGGATACTATCTCAATTGGTTGTTTAATGGTTAATGTTTTTTCTGATACCTTTTCTACTTCTGTCAGTTTATAGACTCCTAGAACTTGCTTATTCTTCAAATAATCTGTGTAATCAAATCCACTTAAATTTCGTCTTGTTTGAGTTTTGACTCTTTCTTGGTAACTTGTTACAATCAGGGGATTTTTTACATTTAGTAAATAATCTTTGTCCTCTTTTGTTTTTAATTTGTATTGAAGTAAATATGTTCGTTGATGATTTTTAGCCTTAGCTTTAACAAAATCTCCATCAACTTGTATAGTGTCTGGTAATAGTGTCCACGTTTGTTTGGTTTCACTATTTAATGTGTCTGTTCTTAAAGGTTTGGTCGCAAAAAAATAACCATTTGCTAGTAAAAAAAATACTAAACAAATCGTTATGAGTCGTTTATTTTTAGAAAAACCTATCCGAAATCCTATAACTAAAAAGAACACAGCTATGCCCCATAGTGGCTTTAATAAATACAATAACCATAGCATATAAAATATAACGGGATAAAAAAAATACCCCTTGATAGAAGTATTTTTCTTATTCATTGTCTGTTCCAAAAGCTAATGTTTCAAAATACTCTTGTGATAGAGTGACTTGGTGAATCGTTGCACCAGCTTGCTCAATCAGTTTAATGGCATAATCATCATTTCGATAATCTTTTAAATAGTGAATCTTTTTAATGCCTGCTTGCAAAATCATTTTAGTGCATTGAAGACAAGGAAAATGTGTCACATATATTTCTGCACCATCTGTTTCAACACCAAATTTAGCACATTGTAAAATAGCGTTCATTTCTGCATGAATCGTGCGCACGCAATGGCCATCAACTAAATAGCATCCTTCATCAATACAATGCACATCTCCTGTAACAGAACCATTATATCCACCTGCAATAATTCGTCTATCTCTCACAATCGTTGCCCCAACGGATAATCTAGTACATGTACTTCTTAAAGATAATAGCATACTTTGGGCCATAAAATATTGATCCCATGGAATTCTTTCTCTGCTCATTTTCTGACCTCTTTTTCTATGAATTAAGTTTATTGTAATGGATTTTACTTGATTTAACCAGTTTATTTATGTTAGTCCGTCCATTCCCCCAGCATGACCTCCTACTAAGTGACTCCGTTCAATCGCTGTGGCGCCTTCCAATAAACTCGACGCATGAACAATTGCGTCAAAACCAAATCGTTTACGAATCACATCAATCGTCTGATCTAGTAATCGGTCATTAAGTGTTGTCCTTGCTTCTTCAAATAGATTAAGTTGAATTGCTTGATTTCCCACTAGTTTTGAATAACTAACTGCAACACTACGAACAGCTTCACCATTATAATGAGTATCAAATAGTTGTAAACAATGCATTACTAACTCTTTTGATGAATCCGTCGCATCAATTTTGATTTGTCGTCTAAATCCTGTACTTTCACTGTATTTTGAATAACCAATGGATAAAGCCACACATTCGGTTTGAAACGACTTTGCACGTAGCCTTGTTGCGACTTGTTCTGCTACTTCTCGGATAACGATTTTTATCTCATTGATTTTGGTATAATCTTTTTTTAAAATTTGACTGTTGCCAATACTTTTAGATACTGTTTATAAGTTTCATTGATATTCGCTCGATCAATCCCCCAAGCATGTGCCACTAATTGTTGCCCAATTAGTCCTAAAGGATGTTTAATATGGAAAAAATCATAATGTGCTAAATCATAAATACTATAAATACCTAATTGATTCAATCTTTTCTCCATCGCTTTATTGATACCCCAAAAATCTGTTAGCTTTGGTATACGCCACACTGTTTTAGAGACATCTTGATAACGCCATTCTGCAATCATGTCAGGATTATTTTTGGCTTCATTATCTAGCGCTAGTTTACTAAGCAACATATTATCACCAATACCAATCGTGCAATACAATCCCATCTCGTGATAAATATCTCGTTTTAACTGTTGAGCAAACTCATACGCTCCCATACGAAAAAGTTTTTTTGAGGCACTAATTCTGACAAATGTTTCATCAATTGAATACACTAAAATATCCTCATCAGCGACATATTCTTTAAACAATTCGTTTATCTTTATATTTTTTTCAATGTATAAATTCATTCTGGGTGGCACAATCAATAAATCTGGATGATGGGGTATTTCAAAACGTCTCGATACATTGCTAATCCCTAATTCTTTTTTTTGCCCTTGGAGAAGCAGCTAATGCTAATCCTCCAGGTGAGTCAGCTCCACTCATCACTACAAGTAAAGTATTTAAAGGGTCTAGCCCTCTTGCCACACATTCAACAGAGGCATAAAAACTTTTCATATCAACGCATAAAATATCATCTTGCTTCTCTTTTGTGTAATCAAAAAATTGATTATTATTATAACTCATCGGCTCTAGTCTAACCCTTGGTACCATTTCATTTCAGATGCTAATTCAATGTGTCGAATTAACGATAGTTCTATTGGCAATTCATCAATATAAATTGTCGTCTCTGTATAACCTTGTATTTTTCCAACTAATTCATTTGAAAAACTACCATTATCACTATTTGCAATATTTGGTTGAATGCGAACAGGAACTTGTTTTAAAATCGATTCATTAATGACTGAAAGAATCTCATCAAAATCCATCATTGATTTGCCAACATGATAGGTTGAATGCTTCTCATCCATATGATGTAATTCTCTTGTGTGTTCGGATAGATAAAAACCTAAATATTTTTTTATCCCTCGATCATGATAATGATGATTTAACTCAATTGGTTCATTAGCCATATCATTTCATCTCACTTTTCTATTAACTCTCATTTCTTAAAACAATTATACGAACACATGTTCTAAAAGTAAAGAGGAAAATTAGACAGTAATGGATGATTTTAATTGTTCAAAGGTTTTTTCTCCTATTCCATCCACTTCTTTTAACTCCTCAATTGATTTAAAAGAGCCTTTTTCTTCACGATAACGCAAAATATTTTCAGCTTTTTTCTCACCAACACCATTTAATGTTTTTAATTCCTCAATCGTTGCTGTATTCAAATTAACTAGAGTATTTGTTGTTTCATCTTTTGATGACGCATTTTTAGAAGGAGTCACCTCAGCTAGTTCTTCTCCTTTTTTGGGTATATAAATTACCATTTGGTCACTCACTCGTTCGGATAAATTTACTTGTCGATCATCTGCCTCAGGTAAAAATCCACCTGCCATCTCGACGACTGTCAATACACGCATTGTTGCATTGACTTTGTAAATACCTGGCTTTACAACAGCTCCTTTAATATCCACATACATCTCATCACTCATCTGTTCACTTGATGACACCGTTGAGTATGTAGTCGAATTCTGTGTTGTCTCCATCACTAAATCTGGCTTAGGTTTGAATACGTTATAAAGCAGCATGATAAAGACTATTAGCCCAAAGATTCCTCCTATGACTATATAGTGCTTTTCTTTTAATTTTTCTATGATATCCATATCTTTTCTCCTTTCAAAGATAAGATACGAAAAAAACACACAACTTTTTTAAGTCGTGTGTTTTTCTAAATAGCCGATAGCATCTTGAATAGTTTTAACTGGAACAATGGTTAAACTTAGCTTATTTTTTTTAGCTGATTCTTTTGCTACTTCATAATTTGTTTTCCCATCAGTTTTATTATTAGGAGCAAAAAAGATAGTTGCTCCAGCTTTTTCTGCCGCCACCACTTTTTTCTCAATTCCACCAATGTCGCCTACTTCTCCTTTATCATTGATGGTACCTGTTCCTGCAATATTTCGTCCTTGTTTTAAATCTTTATGACTTAACATACTATATAATTCTAAACTAAACATCAAGCCTGCTGAAGGTCCACTGACACCTTTTGTATTAAATTCAATCTTTTTATCTGTATCAATAGTTGTTTGATCAACAACTGTTACCCCAATGCCTGGACGGTCTAGTTTAGGTAATTTAATAACTTTACCTTTAGCACTTCCTTCTTTTCCATCTCTTTCAAACCCAATATTAACTGAGTCATCTACTGATAATTTTTGCAATAATTGAATAAATTCATCTGATTGTAAAACTGTACGATTATCTAGTTTTTGGATCAAATCTCCCACTTCAAGTTTCTGATAAAAACTTGAATAATCAGCCACAGATAATACATAAATCCCTTTATATACACGTTTATACGGTATATCAGCTAACTCAAGTGCGATTTGAATCGCTTCATTTTTCGAATTTTCCATATTATATGTTTGAATTCGGTTATATTCTCTTGAATCAGAGTCACCCAAAATATCTTGCTTAGGAACCAGTTCAGAATTTTTATTAAATTGACTTAGTAAAATAGTCAGGACATTGGCATTTTGAACTTGAACGGTGGTCATCATGAATGAGCCTTTCTCTGTATCTTTTTTACCATCTACCGTGATGATATCATTTAGCTTATCAGCACTACCTGGAGACTCAATATAATAAGGGAGGGGATAAACTAAAACGACAATACCTATTAATAAAACAATAAGTTTAAGATAAAATGATTTGTTTTTTAAATGCTCTTTTTTCATGACTCTAACCTTCTTATTTAAATTTTAACTGTAATTCTTCATTCACTGTTTCCGGAACAAAGTCTGACACATCCCCTTTAAATTTTGCAATTTCTTTCACCATACTTGAGCTAATATGATTATACTGCTCATCAGAAAGTAAGAAAATTGTCTCAATGTTAGAAGATAAATGTTTATTTAACACAGCGATACTTTTTTCATACTCATAATCGAGTTGATTACGAATACCACGAACTAAATAATCTGCTCCTAGCTCATTGGCTATTCTAATAGTTAAATCATTGTCGCAAACATGAACAGATACGTTTGCTAACGAATGAATCTCGTCTTCTATAAACTGTTTTCTTTCTATCGCTGTAAAAAGATTTCTTTTTGTTGTATTTGTAAACACTCCTACCACTACTTCATCAAATAATTTACTCGCTTTTTGAATGGTATTAAGATGTCCCTTCGTTACCGGATCAAAACTTCCCGGAAATAATGCCACTCGCTTTTTATTCATTTCAAACCTCCTTTAATTGATAAATCCTGACTTTCGTCATGCCATATTGTTGTTCTTTTTGTAAAACTAATTGGTCAATTATATCTGGTAATATAACATGTTTATCCATCTCACAAATGATTTTTGCGTGTTTTTTTAATAAATTTAATGATTGTAAATCCATCATATTTTTTTCTAACTCTTCTTTAGCATAAGGTGGGTCTAAAAATACATAGTCACACAGCACGCCTTGTTCAGATAAAAAATGAAGTGCTTTAGATGCATCTAATTTTTTTACAACAAAAGAATCTGGTTGTTTTGTCATTGCTACGTTTTCTTCTATAACTTTTACAGCGGGAAAAAAAACATCAAAACAATACGCTTTGTCCATACCGCGTGAAACACTTTCTACTGCTAGGTTACCACTACCACTATATAAATCTAAACACACACCACCATCAAAATAAGGCCCAATCATGTTGAAAATTGATCCTTTTATTTTATCAGATGTGGGCCTAGTATTATCCCCTTTTAATGATTGTAATTTTCTTCCCTTAAATTCACCTGCAATCACTCGCATGATATTTCTTCCTCTCTATATAAAATTGGCGATAAAAAAAAGTATTTGTCTTATGTCAGACAAATACTTTAATCATCAAATTCTGCTAAGCGAATTTCTGTTTTTTGCTCTTCAAAATCTAACGGTTCATCATGACAATCTTGATTTCCTAATCTATTAGTAAAATTCATATTAATATCTGGTCTAAATGATTGCTCTACACTTCTAACAAAAAACTGTTTATTTAATTTTTCAATTGTTTCTTCAACAGACTCTTCATCTACATATAAAACCACATATTTCATTTTTTTTGATACATAATAAACATAGCCAAATCGTTTTAGATTTCTTAATTGTTTTAAACTATAAACCCAAACGACTAATCCACGTCTGGGTGTTAATTCTAACTCATTTGTTAACATGACATGTCCCTCCACAACCTTTTTTAGCAAATTCAAAAAAGGGATTTCCTGCATCAACCTTTATCGTGTCTGATATTGCTTGTGCGATATCTAGACTAATATAGTCTAACACATTTTGAACATTTGTTTCATTTACTTTGAACGTTGCAACTAAATCATTCACATCTAGTGAGCGTTTGGCTCGTCTTAAGGCTCGTCTTGTCTCTTTAAAGTCTGGTGCATATTTACCATAAGGTTCAATTTTTTCAAATGCCTCTTTTTTAGCTAGAAATTCTTCCATTAGATCTGACACATCTTTACTCTCAGCCATACTTTTATATGACGCTATATAATCTTGAACAGTCTGACTACTAAGTACGTCTCTTGCTACTTGACTGGCTTTATCTTCTAAATCAAATAATTCATCATTATAAATCATCTCTTATCGCTACTTTCAGTGGTTGATGATGCATTAGCTGCCTTTTGATTAAATAAAACTAACACTTGATTTTTATTATAGGCTATGCCAATATACTCATCTTTTGAATCTTTAATTTCACGTTGATCAAAACGATTGACAAACCAATTGGTGACAATAAACGGGACATCTCCCATGCTTTGCACAAATAAACCATGTGTATTTTTATCTACTGGTTTCCCTAATTTTAACAAACACTCCATCTCTTCATTAACTAAAAGGAAACTATCACTTGGATTACTTGATTCAACTTTTTCTTGCCATTGTTCCAATCGGTCATCTTTTTTTATCACTAACTTAGGATCTTTATTGAATTCAGCTAACGCTTTTTTACTTTCAAGTACAAGTTCTGTATCAAGTTTATAAGGTTTACGATTAATTCGTTGGCGTACAATATTTAAAATAGTCAATAATTGTTCTGTATTAGCTTGATTGACCATTTCCCACTCATCATCTGTCAGCTCAACAGGCGGATTGGTTGTTTCCTCACTAAACTGATAAGGAATCATATCCACTAACGTGCTTTTACTAACGTATCTCACACCTAGTAATTTACCTGTATCATAGTTAAAATGAAGCAAAGCATACGTGCCATTATCAAATGAAATCAGTGGACGATAATTCATATCATCTTCTGTCAGTTCAATTTTATATTTTTTGTCCTTATAGTCAAATTCAAAAGCGGGATAGATTGTTGTGATTTCAGAAATATCACCTAGTGTCGTTTCTAAATTAAATGGAGCAATATCAACTTGTGTTCCTAAAACAAACACGCTTGATACTGTACCTTTTGTCAGTTCAACTTGATAATAATCGGTCGCATTATCGCCATAAACCAACCACTTTCTATCACTCCCAACTACCCATTCATTTTTAGGGTTTGGCATTTTTTCTTTCAGTTCTTTTTCTGACAAACCAATAATAGTTGCCATCCCTGTTGCATTTAATTTGTTATGTTGTGTCGATTTTATTTGAGGTTTAACTTCATTAACCACTAACTCATCTACAGGCTTAGGAGATTTTTGTGACAAGACGACTGGTTTCATATAAAAAAATGTTAGCACAATTACAAATACTACTATAAATTCTCCTACACGACGCACCTTGTCACCTCCTACTCTCTACATTAAATCGTTAATTCAACTAATAAATCTCCCGCTTGAATGGCGTCTTCGTCTGCAACTAGAACACGCTTCACAATACCATTGCGTTTAGCATAAATGGTTGTTTCCATTTTCATCGCTTCTGTAATCATAATTGGATCACCTTTTTGCAATGAATCACCTGGTGCTACTAACACTTTTAAGACAGATCCGGGCATTGTTGCTGCAACGTGTGCATCATTTGTTGGTTCAGCCTTTTCTTTTGCCATAATAGTTGATTTGATATTGCTATCTTTAATCACAATTTCACGACGTTGACCGTTTAAATTAAAGAATAAGACGCGATTTCCTTCAAGGTTAGGCTCACCGATTTCATCTAATGTGATAATCAATGTTTTTCCTTTTTCAATACGCACTTCAACTGTTTCTCCCACACGCATTCCTTGGAAGAAAGTTGGTGTATCAAGTAATTCCACATCGCCATAAGTATTATACATTGTCATATAATCTAGAAATACTTGTGGATACATGATATAGCTGATTACTTCTTTATCTGTCGGTTCACGGTCAATTTTTCCAGCTAGTTCTTCTTTCACTTGATCAAAATCTACTGGTTCAGCTAAACTACCAGGTCTTACTTCAATAGATGGACGGCCATTTAAAATAGTTTCTTTTAATTTCTTAGGAAATCCTCCAGTTGGTTGTCCTAAATCTCCTTGGAAGAAACTAATCACTGACTCTGGGAAGTTTAGCTCACTGCCTCTTTCCTCTATATCTTCTTCAGTTAAATTATTTTGAACCATAAATAGTGCCATATCCCCTACAACTTTTGAAGATGGGGTAACTTTAACAATATCACCAAACAAATAATTAACGCGTTCATACATTTTTTTAATATCATCCCAACGCTCACCAAGACCAACTGCTTTGGCTTGTTGTTGTAAGTTAGAATATTGTCCACCTGGCATTTCATGTTGATAAACTTCTGTTTGAGGAGCATTAATGCCATTACCAAATGGCGTATAGAAAGCACGAACATCTTCCCAATAATGATTGATTGTTTGAACAGATTCAATATTAACATCTAAATCACGATCGCCATTTTCTAGTGCGTAATATAAACTACTCATACTTGGTTGACTTGTTGAACCACTCATGGCACTCATTGCCACATCAACAATATCCACTCCAGCTTTAGCAGCAGCAGAATAAGTAATAATTCCATTACCGGCTGTATCATGAGTATGTAAATGAATTGGCACATCAACTGTTGCTTTTAATTCTGAAATCAAATGATAAGCTGCTTGTGGTTGTAATAAACCAGCCATGTCTTTAATCGCAATAATATGAGCACCCATATTTTCTAAATCACGGGCCATTTGTTTGTAATAAGCCATATTATATTTTGGACGACTTGGATCAAGAACATCCCCAGTATAACAAATAGCTGCTTCTGCAATTTTATCAACATCTCTAACATATTGAATACTTTTTTCCATTTGAGGAAGCCAGTTTAAACTATCAAAAATACGGAAAACATCAATACCTTCTCTAGCGGCTACCGTAATAAATTCTTTAATGACATTATCAGGATAGTTTTGATATCCAACAGCATTAGAACCTCTAAACAACATTTGGAACAATGTATGTGGCATTAATTTACGCAATTTTTTCAGTCTAATCCATGGGTCTTCATTTAAGAAACGATATGCCACGTCAAACGTCGCACCACCCCACATTTCAAGTGAGAATAATTCTGGTACAAGCTCACTTGTTTCTTTCGCAATATGTTTTAAATCAGTTGTTCTAACGCGAGTTGCAAGTAAACTTTGATGTGCATCTCTAAACGTTGTATCTGTTACTAAAACAGATGATTGATTCTTAACCCAATCAACAACAGCATCCGGTCCTTTAGCATCCAAAATCATTTTTGGTGTTTCAATTCGTTTTTCTGTTGTTGTAATAATTTCAGGAATTCTAGGAGAAGAATGGTATTTTTTCTCATGTTTTCCAATTCCAGGGAAACCATTCACTGTGACTTCTCCAATATATTTCATTGTTTTATTTCCACGGTCTCGCATTTTAGGGAAATTAAATAATTCGTCTGTTGTATCAATAAATGTTGTTGTTGCTTCACCGCTCACAAATAAAGGATGAGACAATACATTATAAAGAAACGGAATATTTGTTTTTACGCCGCGAATTCTAAATTCTTTTAATGCACGTAACATTTTTTGGACAGTTTGTTCAAATGTAATACCATGTGTACATACTTTAACCAATAATGAATCAAAGAATGGTGTAACCATCGCACCAGCAAACGCGTTTCCTACATCTAAACGAATACCATATCCACCTGGAGAACGGTATGTATCAATTTTACCAATATCAGGTAAAAAGTTATTCAAGGGATCTTCTGTTGTAATACGACATTGGATCGCATATCCATGAATATGAATCCCATCTTGTTTAGGTAAGCCAATATCTTTATGTAAATCTTTACCCATTGCAATTTGTAATTGACTAGTCACAATATCAACGTCTGTAATTAGCTCGGTAATAGTGTGCTCTACTTGGACACGTGGGTTCACTTCAATGAAATAGAAACTGTCTTTATCAACTAAAAACTCAACTGTCCCTGCATTTATATATCCAACATGAGCCATTAATTTTACAGCGGCTTGACATATTTCTTCCCGTTTTTCTGGTGACATTGACACACAAGGTGCAACTTCAACTACTTTTTGATGACGTCGTTGAACAGAGCAGTCACGTTCAAAAAGATGGATAACATTGCCATGTTCATCCCCTAAAATCTGTACTTCAATATGTTTTGGATTCACAATGTATTTTTCAACATAAATTTCTTCACTACCAAATGCCGCTTTAGCTTCACTTTTAGCCCGTTCATATCCATCAAGTGCTTCGGCTTTATTGTGTGCAACACGCATACCGCGTCCGCCTCCACCTAAAGCGGCTTTAATCATAATTGGGTATCCAAATTCTTCCCCAAATGCGACAACATCATCTACGCCACTTACAGGTCCATCAGTTCCAGGGATAGATGAAATTCCTGCTTCTTGAGCTGCTAATTTTGCTTTAATTTTATCTCCAAAAATATCTAAATGATGTAAGCTTGGCCCAATAAATTTGATACCTTCTTCTTCACAACGTCTTGCAAAATGAATATTTTCAGATAAAAAGCCATATCCCGGATGGATGGCATCAGCACCACATTCTTTTGCGATACGAATGATATCTTCAATATCTAAATAAGCGTCAATTGGTTTTTTCCCTTTCCCAACTAAATAGGCTTCATCTGCCTTAAAACGGTGAATGGAACGATCATCCTCTGTTGCATAAACCGCCACTGTTTGTAAATTTAGCTCTGTACACGCTCGAAATACTCTGATAGCTATTTCTCCACGGTTAGCTACTAATACTTTCTTCATATTACATCCCCCACATTTTTATTACTAATTGAACATCAATAATAACTGAGATTCACTATACTTGCCATTATCAAATTTTTTACGTTTTTCATCTGCACTAATGTTTAGTGCAAATCCTACACCAATAGATAAAGTTACTAAACTAGATCCTCCTTGACTCAGAAATGGAAATGTCACACCAGTTAAAGGAATGATTCCCGTAATACCTCCAAGATTAACAAATACTTGTATCAACATCATGCCTGCTATACCAATACACATCAATGAATTAAAATTATCAGTTGAACGAATGCCTATCGTCATAATTCGTAAAATTAAAAAAAATAATAACATTAATAAAATTAGTGAAATAAATAGCCCTAATTCTTCTACAACAATCGAAAACATAAAATCGGTTTGAGCATTTGTTAAAAAACCCTTTTTTTGAATACTCTTACCAAGACCTAGTCCAAACCATCCACCATTGCTTAATGCAAAATAAGAATTAATCATTTGATGACCATCACCAAGTGGATCGGCAAACGGATTGGTAAAAGTTTTAAACCGTTTATATACATACATCATTCTCTGTGGAAATAAAGAACTACCCAATAAAGAAATAAACTGAATCACTAGTGTTGAAACAACAACGCCACCTCCAACGACCACTAAAGTATAGAGATACGGGATACCACTTGCCAACACCATAACTAATGCAATTAAAATTAAAATAGCCGCCCCACCAGTATCAGGCTGGATTAAGACTAACACGATTAAACTTCCAATTAAAATCATTGGTTTAAATATAGCATCTTTAAAATGCCCCAGTATCATATCTTGCCGTCGCGATAGAATATAAGCTAAATACCAAATAATAATGATTTTTAGAAACTCTACGGGTTGAAGACGTACAGGACCAATTTGTAACCATCCGTCTGCACCACCACCACTAACTCCTAAACTAGTAAATTTAGTTAACACAAGTAAGGCACCAATAGTAAGAATTGCAGTCATAATAAACTGTTTATTTTGAAATACCTTTGTTTTCATTTTATAAGTAAACAAAATGGCTAATAATCCAACTATAAAAAAGCCACCTTGTTTTATCGCTTCTAAAGCCAATCCTTGAGAATTAACAGAACTTGCACTATAAACCATTAAAATACCAACTATTGATAAAATTAAATAAGGTACTAAAATGAAATAGTCCAAAAAATACGTTTTCTCTATCTTCCTATGCACCGATTAAATAACCCCCACATCCATTTTAACTACCAGCATCCTTTTCTTCCTGATACACCATGTTATATACTTTATTTAACTCTTTCTCTAACTCAATAATCATATCAAGACCTTCTTGCCTATTAATCAAACCAATGGATTGAGCAAATTCAACTTGTTTTGAAAAGCCAAACATTTGTGTATCAACAACTTCTTCAAAGGCTTTACATTGGGCTATGCATTGATGATTTCTTTGGTTCGTTAATAAGTGTTTAATTTTATTTGCTTCAACTGTTAGTGCACTTAAAATCGATTCTTTTGATATTTCTAGCATATTAACTGCCCTCCCTTTTATTTGGTTCATTATACCACATTCTTTTCGCTCATATGTTTAACTTTTTAAGTATGCATAAGAATTTTTATAAAAAAAAAAGGAAAGCACACTCGCTCTCCTTAAAAAACTTATTTTTGAACTGCTTTATAACGGTTGTTTACTTCATCCCAGTTAATAACATTAAAGAATGCTTTCACGTAGTCAGGACGAACATTGCTATATTTTTTATAATAAGCATGTTCCCAAACATCAATACCTAATAAAGGAGTTTTTCCTTCTGTTAATGGAGAATCTTGATTTGGAGTTGACATAATTTCTAATTTTCCATCATTATCAACTAACCAAGCCCAACCTGAACCAAAACGACCAGTTGCCGCTGCTAAAAATTGATCTTTGAAATTATCGTAGTTACCAAAAGCACTTTCAATTGCTCCTTTAATAGCGCCAGTAGGTTCGCCACCACCATTAGGTCCCATAATTTCCCAGAAGAATGCATGATTTGCGTGTCCGCCACCATTGTTTCTAACAGCCATACGGATATCTTCAGGTACGTCATTTAAATTAGTAATCAATTCTTCAATTGATTGTTGTCCTAATTCTGGATGCTTTTCAATTGCCGCATTTAAATTAGTTACATATGTGTTGTGATGTTTGTCATGATGTAATTTCATTGTTAATTCATCAATATGTGGTTCCAACGCATCGTATGCATATGGTAAATCTGGTAAAGTATAAGTCATAATAATAATGCCCCCTAATTTTTTTGATAATTATGAACAATTTCAATATACCACTGAAACAATACAAAAAGCAAAAAATAAAACCCAGAAACCTTCAATTTCTCGTTTCTTGTATTCATTTGCTAAAAGCGTTACAATGAGTAGTAATTCAATTTATACTACAAAGGAGTTATTATGCGAACATTTGACTTAATAAAAGCGAGTTTTAAGCAACCTACTTTGCTATTAGAAGGTAGAAATAAAAAAGGATTTCATGTTTTTTTATATTTGTTATTACTAGCTGTTATACTCTCGTTACCTGTTATTTATCAAGCAACATTAATTACTAAAACAATTCAAGATGATGGAAAAAAAATCATTCAGAAACTTCCAGAATTTTCGATTGAGGATAACACGCTAGTCACAAAGGAAAAAAATGATGGGTTTATCTATCAAACAAACTCACTTATCTTTACGTTTGACCCTAATGATAAAAGAACCAAAGAAGAGATTGAAACTGACGCAGCAAGTAATGTCCTTGTTGTCGGATTACTAAAAAAAGAAATCATCATGATTTTACCTCGAGTTGGAACGACAACAGATATTATGGAAGATAATGTATTGACGATTCCTTACTCAATGCCACAAGCAAATATTTTAAGTAAAAACGTCCTTGAACAACTTTTTGCAAGCAATACTAGTCGTTCAATGTGGTTTAGTATCATGTTCTTTGTCACTTGGTTTATGGTGTTCTTTAATTTATTGATGGATATTGTCATTCTTTCTTTCTTTGCCAATATCTTTACTAAATTTAGATTAATTGGGTTTAAGTACAAAGATGTATTTAAAATCGTCGTTTACTCTGCAACACTGCCTAGTATTTTAACGGCTATTTTACAATTTGTATGGCCTAGTATTTCATTTGGATCAGTTGGTGTTGCACTAACCTTATTGATTTATTTCAATGCTTTACCTAAACGAATTAAAAAATAAAAAACTGTAGAACGATTAATCGTTCTACAGTTTTTTATTGATATGTAAAGCTTGGTTCATTTAATTTATCATCTATATCAACAGTTAATGTATAATCGGTAAAAAACCAATCATCTGCTTGTTCTGTAAAATAAGTGATGCCGTCAATAACAGTTGTTGTACGAGCGTCTTCAGGTTCTACAAGAGAAATACCCGTTGAAAAACCAACGTGAACATTCGTACTACCACCATACTTTCCAAAAATACGGACAAAATCACCAGATTCTAGTCCTAGTTCTTCCACAAACCACTTGTGGGCGCTATCTGTTACAATAAGTTCCATTTTATCTTCCTCCAACTATTCGGATGTCGAACTTATTGTAACACAACCATTAAAATCCTTTTAATTTCATGCTCATTTGTTATTTCATTTTCGCATCTAGGTAATCTACATCATCATTATGACCAACAACTAATAAAACATCACCTTCTAAAATTACCTGTTCAGCAGGAGGGGACACAATCAAATCATTTTTCCCACGTCTAATGGCCACAATAGTAACATTATAATGTTTTCTGAAGTTAATTTCTTGAATCGTTTTGTTGAAAAATTGTTTATAACTCACCCGAATCTCAACTAAAGAATAATCCTCTGATAGTTCAATAAAATCAATCATGTTTTTTGAAGTTAATTTATGACCCAAACGATACCCCATATCACGTTCTGGATGGACAACTAAATCTGCCCCAACTTTTTCCAATACACGACCGTGATACTCATTTTGTGCCTTAGCCGTAATATGTGGGACACCCATTTCTTTTGCCATTAATGTTACTAAAATACTCGCTTGGATATCTTCACCAATTGTGACAATCACATGATCGAAGTTTCTTAATCCTAATGAACGTAACGTTGCTTCATCTTGTGCATTAGCTAAAACAGTATGCGTCGCTATGTTCATGTATTCATTCACACGGTCCTCGCAATTATCAATTGCTAATACCTCTTGGTTTGATTCAACTAACTCTCGACACACACTTCCGCCAAAACGTCCTAATCCAATAACTGCAAATGTCTTTCTCATGTAAATTGTCTCCTTAAAGGTTTAATTAATTATTTTACTATCCCATGCTTAAACGCATAAATCGCTGCTTGTGTTCGGTCATCTACATCTAATTTAGACAAAATATTTGACACATGGGTTTTCACAGTTTTTAACGTGATAAATAATTCATCAGCTATTTCTTGATTACTCTTTCCTTCAGAAATTAGTAACAAAATCTCTTTTTCACGATTAGTTAAATCTTCATGCAAATCATGTACTTTAGGCTTAGATAAACGCTCCATCATTTTACTGGTCACTTCAGGTTCTAACACTTTTTCTCCATTATATGCTGAGCGTATGGCATTAGCGATATCTTTAGCCGATGATGTTTTTAATAAGTACCCTGCTGCTCCTGCTTCAATTGCTGGATAAACTTTTTCATCATCTATAAAACTCGTTACAATGATAACTTTAGCTTCAGGCCACTCAGACAGTATTTTTTGTGTAGATTCAATACCATCCATAACCTCCATGACCAGATCCATCAAAATAACATCCGGTCTTTTCTCCAGTGCCTGTTCATATCCCATCAATCCATTTTCAGCCTCACCAACTACTTCAATATCCGATTGGATTGATAAATAAGATGACACACCTAAACGTACCATCTCATGATCATCTACTAATAGTACTTTAATCATCATGTTCCTCCTTTAGAATCGGCACTTTTATTTCGATACTGGTACCTTGTCCTTTAAAACTGACAATACGACAAGTTCCTCCCATTCCTTGAACACGTTCCCGAATATTTTGCAATCCATAACTACCTACCTTTTCTTCTTTTACATCAAACCCCACACCATCATCAACTAATCTTAATAAAACTGTTTGATCGATTTTTTTAAGATAGACTTCCAATAAATGGGCTTTAGCATGTCGTAAAGTATTAGACAGTAACTCCTGTGTGATTCTAAACAAATTATCTTCGATTGAACTTGGAAGGGTAACATTTTCAATTTGCCACTTTAACTCTATATTAATCTTTGTTTGTAATTCTTTCAATAACATTTCGATTCCTTGTTGAAGTGTTTTTTCTTCCAAATTAATAGGACGTAAATGAAGTAATAACGCACGCATTTCTGACTGAGACGTATTAATAATAGAAGCCACTACTTGGAGCTGTGTCTCAATAACTTCAGGCACGTCCATTTCCTCAACCATCTCATTTAAAGTAGATAACATCATTGTAGCGGCAAATAACTGTTGGCTTACTGAATCATGCAACTCTCTTGCAATGCGGTGACGCTCAGACTTTATAATATCCTCTTTTGATTCTCCATCAACGTATTTAGGGATTGAACTAAGTTCTTGTAGTTCTTTAGACATTGATAACATTTTTGAACGAACATTTTGAACATCTTGCTCTAACTCATCAACTAAACCATCTTCTTGATATTTTTTTTCTTTATTTGAAAAGATAGTATGCTCGTAGTTACCCACACTTAAAAAATGAAGTTGTTCTTCTATTTTCCCATAAGTATATCGATTGACTAGATACAGAATAGAAAATGCTATTCCACTAACAGCAATAGCTATTACAATAATATAGACAATAATTGGAACTTTAAATAAACGCGTTGTTATTAACTCAAGCATCCATTTCCGTTGGTTATTCGCGAAAAAGTATGTATATAGTGTCAAAATTAATACAATAAAAGTTAGAAAAAATGTGTAAAAAAAGATAAGTGGTCGGCTTTTTTTAGACATCATACACGAATCACCTCAAGATCTCCGAACAATGTATTAGTAATCACTTTCAATCTTCTTGTTGAATCATCATAATCTTCACTATAAAGTTTTAACGACTCATTATTTAAATGATACACTTCTTGATCAAAATGAACCGCCCCACGCATACTGGAATGTTCTAATAAAATACCAATTCCTGTTGGCACCAAAATACGAGTTCGGCCAAATACTTTTCGAATAATCACGACATTATCTTCTTTTGGTAATAATGTATTACCTAAGTCAATAATCGTATCACCAATCATCAAAGAAAAATTAATATCATCCCACTCATATGTATCACTACCCAAACGCTGACTACCAATCCACGAACGTTTAAATCGTTTTCCAGCACGTTTACTACGACCTGTCGTTTTAATCATTTTAATTTGTTTTTTATTCCAAGGAGCAAAATTAAAAAAACGAACTTCTGAAATCTCTCTCATCACTAAACCAAAATAAATAACTGCTAAAATTAACATCAACCATACAGCCGGGCTATTAAGTAAACTTAACACCATGATGATGATGGAAGCAACTAGTTGAAACTGATTAAATGATGTTTTGTATTTTTTATTTAATACATAAAAAAGGTTTACAACGGAAAATGTCAAAAATATAATAGCGGGGATATTACCCAATAATTGATATAGAGCCCACAACAATAGTAATAACTCAATTACAATAAATACTCTCCATGAGCTGCGCATAACTAATCGGCTCCTTTTTATTTCATTTGATTTATTATAACGTTTCTTTTAACATACATAAAACTTCAAAAGATTGAAAATTATCTAAGACTTAAGACCTATACTCAAAATAAAAAGTTATGCAATTGCATAACTTAAGAAATTTTTTTAATTTTTACATTCATGCTACCACCAGGTGTTTCAATCGTTACAGTATCATTTAGTTTACAACCTAACAATGCTTTAGCAATTGGTGAATCATTTGAAATTTTCCCTTCAAATGGATCAGCTTCTGCACTACCTACGATTGTATACTCTTCTTCTTCACCATCTGGTAGTTCGACAAATGTCACCGTACGACCTAATGAAACAGTATCTTTATCTGCACTATTATTATCGATTATTTGAGCAAAACGAATCATGTTTTCTAAGGTTGTAATACGTCCCTCAACAAATGCTTGCTCGTCTTTTGCTGATTCATACTCAGAGTTTTCTGATAAATCCCCAAAACTTCTAGCAATTTTTATGCGTTCGACAATTTCTTTACGCTTAACTGTTTTTAGCATTTCTAATTCTTCTTCTAATTTTAGTTTACCTTCTAAAGTCATAGGATAGACTTTTTCCATAGTACTCTCACTTCTCCTTAACTAATCTATATCAGTTTATTTCTTATAAAGGAATAGCTTTCCTGAAATCATCAGAAAAGCTTATCCTATTTAATATACACAACACAATACCACGTTGATTGAAAAATGTAAACTCTTTATTCTATGAAAATTTTTTATCATTTAAAATCAATTGTTTTTATCATCTATATACTCTTTTTTATTCACTAAATGCTCATCATATGTTTTTGCATAATAAACTTTTCCCGTCGACACATCGGCTAAGAAATATAATGCATCTGTCTCTTCAGGATTTAATACAGATTCAATTGCCTGTTGGCTTGGATTATTAAACGGTCCCGGTCCAGTCCCTTTATTAATATACAAATTATAGGGTGAGTCAATTTGTGTATCTTTTTCTGATAGATGAACTTTATGCTCCTCCATTGCATATAAAATTGAAATATCTGATTGTATTGGCATATCAATGGCTAGTCGATTTAAGAATACTTGAGCTATCTTACGTCGATCTTCAGGCGTTACTCCTTCTTTTTCTACTAATGAAGCAAGTGTTAAGACTTCTTGTACGGTCATTTTTTTTGCTTTGATTTGATCATAATAAGGTGCTAACACTTGATTTGTCTTATCAACCATTTGCGTGATCATATCTTTAATTGGCACATCTTTATAGTAGTAATAAGTGGCAGGATATAGATAGCCTTCTAAACGGTACCGTGTATCCTTAGCATTTTTTGCACTCTCAAGCAAGTCTGGGTATTTCGTTACTAATTCATTAAAGAATTCTTCATCCTTCACTACATCTAAGAAATCATCTTTAGATAGTTTTGTTTCTTTACTAAATAATTCAGCAATCTGATCTACGGAATACCCTTCAGGAATGGTAATTTTAGCATCTGCTAATGAGACTGGTTCATCTGTTCCACCCTCTTGTAAACTATCTGTAATTGCCTCAAGTGTCATACTAGGTGACATTTGATAATATCCAGCTTGAAAATCAGCTTTATTGTTCATTTTTACATAATAAGAAAACACTAAACCACTTTTGATAATTTTATTTTTTTCTAAGATTTGTCCAATTTGTTTACTACTACTTCCTTGCGGGATTTCAACTTGAATTAATTTTTCATTTTTACTATCTAATGGCTTCAAACTAGAAGTAAAGTACTGATACGCAAAAAATCCAGCAATAGACAATGTCATAATCAATACAGCAACAATAATTAGTACAATTTTTTTCACCATATTATTTTCTTTCTTACGTCCTTTGTAACTTGTTTGTTGCCTTCTATTTTGCGTTCTATCTCTATTTCTTTTTTGTAATTCTTGCTCATCAGGTATATGTTTAGACTGCTCTTCTTCTTGGCTTATAGTGTCATCCGACTTCATCGAATCTAACACATAGCCTCTTAGCTCTTTACCCGTTTTATGTTCTTGTTCACGATTAAGGTCATCATTTCTATCCGTCAAAAAAGGGCCTCCTTTTATTTAAATTTGCTCTTACTATTATACATGATTATTATGAAATTCCAAATACCTTAAACAAATTATAGATATATTTTTACGTTTTCTTCCTCTTTATTTTTCATACTAAATAAGATACAATAAAATAAATCGTCGAAAGGAGGGTATGACAGTGGAAACATTGCCAAATTGCCCAGAATGTAACTCATCATACACTTATGAAGATGGACTAATGTATATTTGTCCAGAATGTGCTCATGAGTGGTCAACACAAGACTCAGAAACCGTCGAAACGGTCAAAACAGATGCTTTTGGTAACCCGTTAGCTGATGGTGATTCTGTCACAGTCATCAAAGACTTAAAAGTAAAAGGTGCCAGTCAACCAATCAAACAAGGAACTAAAGTTAAAAATATCCGTTTAGTTGAAGGCGATCATGACATCGATTGTAAAGTTGATGGATTCGGTCCAATGAAATTAAAATCTGAATTTGTTAAAAAACTATAAAAAAATGTAACTGGGAATCTTCCCAGTTACATTTTTTATTTTAAGCCACCTGTCGGACTTGAACCGACGACCCCCACCTTACCATGGTGGTGCTCTACCGACTGAGCTAAGGCGGCATATTTGAAATACAAATTATATAATACTTAGTTTATCAACGTTTGTCAATAATGGAATACAACAATAAATTATCATATAATAAAATACGAGTAGTAAATAGTATTTTATTGAAAAAACTCACTAATTATTATACGATATGTATAGAACAATTGACTGGAGAATAGATACAGGATGAAAATACGAATTATCGGTTATGCGGGTAGTGGTAAGACGTCACTTACTATAAGGCTACAAGAAAAATATCGAATTCAAGGAATTTCCTTAGACGACTATTTAAAAATTAAAGATAAAAATCAACGTTATAACCAACTTAGTGAACGTTTACAAAATCTATCTAACTGGATTGTGGAAGGCGTTCAAGTCAGTCGATGGACCGAACAAAGCATGAATGATGCTGATTTAATCATCATTTTGGATTATCCTTTATCTCTTTGTCAATATCGCGTTACCAAAAGAGCTATGACACAATGCTTTCAAAAACAGAAATCTTTTGCTCAACGAAAAAAAATAATAAAACGTATGTTTAAACTCTATAAATGGAATCGTAGATTTAAAAAAAGATTACCTGACATCAAGCAGAATTTATACATGAATCACGGAAAGCTTCTCATTCTTGAATCTCCGAACGATGAGAAGCGTATCCATAGAGAAATAAAATCTGATCGTAGTAAACTAAGTAATAATAATAGAAAAAAAAACAGCAAGAAATGATGAATTTCTCGCTGTTTTTTATTTAAAAGTCCATTAAAGCTAGCATATCATAGCCTTTAATTTTTTCACGACCGTTTAATTCATTTAACTCAACTAAAAAGGCACAACCAACAACTTCGCCACCTAATTGTTCAACCAATTCGATTGTTGCAGCTATTGTTCCTCCAGTTGCTAATAAATCATCACAGATAATCACTTTTTGTCCTGGTTTAATCGCATCTTTATGTAGAGTTAATGTTGCTTTACCATACTCTAATCCATAATCAACTTCGATTGTTTCACGAGGTAATTTTCCTTTTTTACGAGCTGGAGCAAAGCCAATTCCTAATTCATAAGCCACTGGACAGCCAATAATAAATCCACGAGCTTCAGGTCCTACAACCATTTCAGCGCCACGTTTTTTTGCATATTCAACAATTTGATTAGTTGCTTCTTGATAAGCAGCCCCATCTCCCATTAACGGTGAAATATCTCTAAAAATAACTCCTTCTTTAGGGTAATTAGGGATACTAGCAATATAATCTTTTAAATTCATCTGTCTTCCTCCTGTTGCGATATCCATTGACGAATATCTGCTACATTACTATATAAAAATAGTCTTTCCATGTCAATTTTATGTAAGTAAGCTTGATAAACGTCGCTTTCTTCTAAAGCTTTTTCACTCGGATTAGCAACCTTGCTCATCAAACCATCTTCTATTGTAACAAATCCTAAATCAAAAAACACTTTTATGATAAAAATTAAATGATTTTTAGATATTTGTAAATAATTAGATAAATCATCTAATTTATATCTCACATCAAGGTTTCCCTGAGCATGCAACAATTTAAATACTTTTCCAAATTGTTCCCTTGTCGGAATGCCTGATAGATAATGTTCCGTTGTAATATTCAACCACAAATATAAGCGTTCAATGTCACAGCTAGAGACCAGTTTAGATACAACTTCTAAGTCATATGGGCAATCAACAAAAACCAATTCCTTAAAGCCGACTAACTTATCAACATCTTGTAATTCATGAATATAGTAAACTTTATCTTGCGGCAATGAATCCACTTTTGTTTCCTTATTAAACACAACGAAAATAGGATGAATCGCTAAACTATCAAATTCATCTAACTTGCCACCACGCATATCAAATATTTGAACCCCTGACACACGGTAATCTTCAAGCATTAATTGTGCTTTTCTAAACCCATTCCACTCATTTATGGATAATTTTCCAACAACATCGAGTAAGCCTCCTGTTGTCATTTCACCAATTTCAGCTCCCTTCCCAAAAGCAATACAATCTAGCTGATGACTTCCTTGTACGAGCTGACCTTTCAAGTGATTACCATCTGCTCCAATTTTTTTCATCCCTTCAGCTCTAACATCGGACACCATCATAATAGGTGAAGGATTATCTGTTCCAAAAGGCGCCAGTTTTTTCATCTCTTCTATCACATCTACTGAAACGTCTTCAATCGAAATATCTGTTTCTATGTCTAAACTGTCTTTTGAACCACCATCTATCAAAGGATTCACAATTGGTATAAGAGACTGTCTTATTTCATCTAAATTATCACGTTCAAATGATAATCCTGCTGCCATATGATGGCCACCAAACGAAGTAAATTTTTCTTTTACTTCAGACAGAACATGGAACAAATCAATATCCGCGATACTTCTACCTGAACCTTTCAATAGTTCGCCATCACTTGCCGTAGTCATAATAATCGCAGGACGTTGCGTTTGTCTTACAATGTGACTGGCAACAATCCCTAAAACACCTTCATGCCAATCATCTTTTTCTAAAAGATATATAGGTTGTTCTCCCATCTCCTCAACCATCTGAAGAGCTTCTTTAGTAATTTTTTTTACTAATTGTTGTCTTTGGCTATTGGTTTCTTGAATGTCCTTTGCGATAACCATTGCTTCTTCATCATCAAACGTTGATAGCAACTCAACGGCTGGCATAGCATTTTTTAATCGACCCATCGCATTAATACGTGGTCCAATACCAAATCCGACCGTTTCTTCATCCGCTGTTGCTAAGTCAATGCTTCCAACCTCTGCTAACGCATGTAAACCAACACGTTCTGATTGATTTAAAATCTTTAGTCCTAAACTAACAAGTGCACGATTTTCTCCAGTCAAAGAAACCAAATCAGCAATTGTGCCAATCGCAACTAAATCTAAACTTTCCATCGGCAACTCACCTAAAAGAGCTGTCGCAACTTTAAACGCAACGCCAACACCTGCCAAATCTTTAAATGGGTAGTCTCCTAAAGGGTGTCTGGGATGAATAATGGCGTAAGCTTCCGGTAATTCATCGGGTAATTCATGATGATCTGTTACAATGACGTCAGTCCCTTGTTCTTTAGCATACGCTAATGCCTCATGACCACTCACACCATTATCAACTGTAATGATTAATTGAATTCCTTGCTCAATAAAGTACTTATACACATCTAAATTTGGACCATAACCATCAGTAAAACGATCAGGCAAATAATACTCTACCTCACCACCAATTAATTCGATGGCTTCTTTTAACACTGTCGTACTCGTCACACCATCAGCATCATAATCTCCATAAATTAACATCCTCTCACCTGATGCAACCGCCTCTTGTATTCGTGTCACCGCTTTTTCCATGTCATACATTAAAAAAGGATCGTAACAATCTTCTAAAGAAGGGTTTAAAAATGCATTAACCTCATCTATTGTCGTGAGTCCTCTGTTAACTAAAAGGTGACTCATTAAAGGAGATAGGTTTTGTTGTTTAAACTCTTCAACTGTGGTTTGTTGTTCGTCAGTTAGTAATTTTTTTTCCCATTTAAATTGAGATTGTTTCACTCAAACACTTCCATTCTATTTCATTCATTTTATTTTAAATTTCTGAAATCTCACCTTTCACAGTTTAACATAGCTCAATTCTTTCAACAAATACTTGCCAATATAAATAACCCTTTGATACTATAGAAAAGACAAGGAGGCTCTCTTATGAAGAAAAAAGCACTATGGACTATCGTTATTTTATTATTAATTGAATTGATACTAGTTGGTGTTTACTTTACTAAAAACACTAGCCAAAACAAAAAAATAAAAACGGAAGAATCATCTATTCTAGCCAAATCATCTAGTCGTGAAATTAAAGAAACAACGACTACCTCTGAAACAAAACCTGGTGAAATTGATACAACGGATTGGCTAACAAGTGACACAGACATTTCATTTCCAATACTTATGTATCATAGTTTAACTGTCAGTAATGACGGAAACACACTGAAACTACCACCTGAAGAATTTAAGGAACAAATGGAATGGCTGAAAGAAAATGATTACTACACATTAACACCTGAAGAGGCATATATTGTCCTAACTGAAAATAAAAAACCAAAAGAAAAAATCGTTTGGATAACATTAGATGACGGTTATCTTAATAACTACACCGACGGCTTTCCTATTTTAAAACAATTAAAACTAAATGCGACAATTAACTACATTACCTCAAAACAAGACAATCAATATTACTTCCACCAAGCAGACATGGAAAAAATGAAACAAAGTGGGCTTATTTCAATTGAAAGTCATACTGTTAGTCATCTTGATTTAAATACATTAAGTGACGAACAAATCCATACAGAATTACTTGATTCAAAAAAATGGCTTGATGACACACTTAAACAGCAAACAAGTGTTATATGCTATCCAGCTGGTAGATATGATGAACGTGTTGAAAAAGAAGCTGAGTTAACCGGCTATAAACTCGGCCTAACCACTGAACCTGGGTATGCAAGTAAAAATGATGGCTTATTTGCATTAAAAAGAATTAGAGTGTCTCCAGGTTTTGATAAAGAATCCTTTGGAAATTATCTTACTTCAAGTAATCAATATGCTAACAACTAATAAAAACGTATTAACTTAGTCAATTAGATTCTAAGTTAATACGTTTTTATTTTTTCAGCACCAGTGCTTTCTTTAAGCCATAGCTTTTCGTTGAACTAATGGGCGTAACTTTTGAGAAATTAATCCAATCAAAAGCACTTTAATGATAGTTGTTGGAATAAAAGGTAGCACCGTTGCAATAAAGGCTACAGATAGACTACTTCCTGTAACAAAATGAAACATCACAAATCCAACTACGAAATTTATAATAGCACTTAAACTTAGTCCCAGATAAAGAGAAAATGGATTATCTCGTTCTGCAAAAACTCCTGAAATATAAGCCATTATTGGGAAACTTAAAATAAATCCTCCAGTTGGTCCAAACATAACAGCAGCTCCTCCAGAAAATCCTGCAAAAACAGGTAAACCAATTAATCCCAATAATACATATAACAATGTAGCTACTGTCCCTGATTTTTTCCCAAGTAATACCCCTGTTAATGGAATAATAAATGTTTGTAGTGTCATCGGTACGCCGTAAGGCATTGGAATACTTATTTGTGATAGAACCACAATCACTGCCGCAAATAATGCAATTTTTGTTAAATCTGATGTTTTAAATTTTGTCATAGTCTCTCCCCTTTTCTTTTTTTATTATAGCAAAAAGAAAAGGTTAGTCAACTTTTTTATAAAAAAAGTTGACTAACGTATTTTTAAAGAAACTTCTCCAAAACGCAGTTCTCGCGTTTGCCCATCAGAGCGCTTTACAACAAGCGAGCCATTATCTAATATATCTTCTGCGATTGCGTCATAATTTGTGGTACCTGATACAACAGAAACAGGATGTCCAATCACAATTGATTTTTGTCGATATATGTCCATCATTTTTTGCTGTGTCATACTATTAGCTTGTAAAAAGAACTGATTAATAATCTCTGCAGCAATATGATTTCTAACCACGTTTTTATCATCAAACAATGCAGTTGCAACTGATTGCACTTGATCTGAAAATAGTCGAGAATCTGTCGAAACGTTTATCCCTATCCCTACTACAATCCAGTCTAGTTTACCTGTTTCAAGATTGGTTACAGCTTCAGTCAAAATACCACAAACTTTTTTTCCTTTAAGAAACAAATCATTTACCCATTTAATCCCAATATTTTCACCTGTGACATGTGATAATACGTCTGCTACTATCACTGCCGAATAAGCTGTCATAAGTGAAGGTTCGATATTAGGTAACTCATCTGGTCGAATAATCAAACTCATATAAATCCCTGTGTCCTTTGGTGATTCAAATACTTTCCCGTATCTTCCTCTACCTTTAGTTTGTTCATTGGCAATAATGACTGTTCCATGTTCTGCCCCAGCAACAGCTAATTCTTTTGCTCGATTATTGGTCGAATCAATGGAATCATAAACATTAATCTGAGTTGCATCAATTGATTGGTCGAGATAAGGTGTCATGCCTTGTAAAGATAGTTTATCACTAGACTCCTCTAACGAGTAACCTTTACTTTTTACAGCTTTAATTGGATAGCCTTCACTTTCTAATTGTTTGATGGCTTTCCATACAGCGTTTCTAGATACACCAATTGTCTCTGCTAGTTTTTCACCGGAGAAAAATTCTCCCCGATGATTTTCTAGCATTTCTAATGTTTTACTCTTTACTGTCATTTTATTTCCTCTTTATTTAAATACTTGTCGAACCAATTTGCAATGTCCGTTAAACGAGCGACCCTTAGATTTGGTATGCCAACTCTTGATAACCCATGACTTGAATTAGGGTAAACAATCATTTCTGTTGGCACATCAAATCGTTTCATTGCCGTAAACATTTGTTCACCTTGTTCTTTTGGACAACGTAAATCTTCTTCTCCATGTAAAACTAATAAAGGTGTCTTAGCATTTTCAACATAGGCTAACGGAGATAGTTGCCACATCTCTGAAATATTTGGTAAATCTGTTAATAATTGATACTTAACAAAGAATGCTCCAATATCACTTGTTCCATAAAAACTAATCCAATTTGAAATAGAGCGTTGTGTCACTGCCGCTTTAAATCGTTTTGAGTGACCAACAATCCAGTTTGTCATAAATCCACCATAACTACCACCAGCTACAACCAATTTTTTTTCGTCAATTTCGGGGTGTTCTGTTAATACAACATCTAATCCTGTCATCAAATCTGTATAATCTTTATTGCCATAATCTCCTAATATTGCACTAACAAATTTCTGACCGTAACCTTGTCCCCCTCTTGGGTTTAACATAATTACCCCATAACCATTTGCTGCATGATACTGCATCTCATGGAAGAATGTTTCACCATAACAAACTTGTGGTCCGCCATGAATATATAAAACAGCTGGATGATTTTTTTGTGTCGTTACAGGAGGCACATACCATCCTTGAACAGACACATCTTTTTCTGATTCATACCAAAATTCATGTGGTGTTGATAATTCAAGTTCAGTTAAAACCGATTTATTTGGATTATAAACAGTTTTTAACTCTGATGTACTTAAAGACAATACACCTAAAGCTGATGGTTCTACTAAAGTTGAATATGTCACAGTAAACTCATTTCCATCAAGATAGGCATCTGTTAAATGATTTTTTTCATCATAAATTTTTTCTAAATGACCTTCTAAGTTTCCTTGATAAAGGAGTATTTTCCCATGATGTGTGACTGGAAAAATAAATTCTTTAGGAGATAGCCATTCAATGTCGACTCCTCTAACTTGTTGTTGGAAATCACCAACAATCGCATCTCCCACTTCCTCATCCAAGTGTTCAGTTAAACAAGCTAACTGTCCTGTTTTCATATTGTAGTGATACAATTTATTTTGTGAAACAAAACCAAAATCAAAAGTATTCCCTGTAAGGAGTAACTCTTCTTCTGTTGCATTCATTTTCCCATAGTAAAAACTTCCTGTAGGTAATGAATTGGTTAAGCAAGTGAGTGAGTGAGTTGAAAATTCAAGTTTATAAACAGTACTTCCATAATCCCACTCATCTTTTGGGTCTTTTTCTCTTCCAATAATGGCATAACTTTCGTCTTTTGACACATAGTCTAAACTAAACTCATCTTTTGTTTCATAAAGAATCGTTTCCTCTTTTGTTGCTACCATCACTTTACTCAATTGATAAGTCGCATCTAAATCTAATAGACCAGATCCATCTAGTTTATAAGTTAGTTTGTCCCATTTTTTAGGTTGTTCAAATGATGTTTCTGTCGTTTCGTTTTTTGATTTGGTCTGAATAAAATAAATCGCACTGCTTGAAGTATTCCAAGTATAGTTTGAAAAGGACTCTTTTTTCATTATGCTAAAGCTACTACCACCATCAAGAGCCTGAATATTCAAGTGTAATTCTTTTTCTTTTTTACTTACAAAACTTAGCCATTTTTTATTAGGAGATAGTTTTAACTGACTAATTGAAACGTCTTCTCCACTCCATAATCGTCGTTCGTTGGTTGTTTTATTCACACTATAAATTCTTGATTCGTATTTGTTTGTTTCTTTATTGATTGAGTGCTCCATAAAGAAAATCAACTCACCAGAAGTTACAGGTTGAGATAAACTATTTAATTCAAATAAACTATCGGTTGTCACTTTTTTCATCTAATCAGTCCTTTCATATTACTATCATTGTAAAACAAAGAATTATAATATACTAGCCAAGACACAAAAAAGATGACCTCATCTCTTGATAAAGTCATCTTTCTCTTATCCCCTATTTTTTAATGCTAATTTTACCGTTTCTTCAGCTAATACATTTTGTGGATCTATGACATGCTCATTCATTTGGTTTTCAGCATCTTCCATCATAGATAATTCTGTACAACCTAACACAATCACGTCACAATTTAACGTGTTAAACATGTCATCAAGCACTTCATGATACAAATCATGGTCTAATTGATTTAAATGTTTTATTTTTTCAAAAATAAGTTTGCTCACCTTATCTTGAATGTCTTGTGTTGGATGAACAACCTCAAATCCAGCTGATTCAATAAATGGATCATAAATTTTATTTTTAATCGTTCCTTCTGTTCCGATGATACCCACACGTGCATTTTTTTCATAAGCATCACTCACACGATTAATCGCAAGTTTTGGCATATGAAGTAATGGCTTGTCTGTCGCTTGTTCCAACTCATCAAAAAAATAATGTGCTGTGTTACAAGTTAGGACGAAAAAATCAGGTGATAATTTATCATATGTTTCAATCACATCAAGTAAATATGGTAATGGATTCTCATTGTTTTCTTTATCTAATATATAAGAACT
Source organism: Vagococcus sp. AM17-17 (assembly GCF_003471765.1). Lineage (NCBI taxonomy): Bacteria > Bacillati > Bacillota > Bacilli > Lactobacillales > Enterococcaceae > Vagococcus > Vagococcus sp. AM17-17. The sequence goes on along the minus strand of NZ_QRJY01000003.1, from coordinate 123,145 downwards.
TCTATCGGGAATTGTTGCATAATTTACTAAAACATAATTTAAATAATCTTGGTCTTTTTTGGCAGGTGTTTTATCATTTACCATTTTGACATATAATTCTGTCGCTTTTGTTCCCATACCACCAATGACGGTAAAGAAATGTTTCATGTCATCCCACCTTACTTACCATATTTTTTAAAGGCTTTTCGATAATATCTAAACATGCGTTGAAGTAGCATATAACGTTTAATGCTACGGTCACCATCATAATAGAATGTGTAGCCATAGCGTTTATCAGCAATCATGTCTCGGGCAATATCTTTATATTGCGTTTCAGGCACGTATTTGTCAAAAATATCGATTGGGACATTTAGCCATAACTTACCTTGTTCTTCCGGAATATTCGCAAAAACAGGTTCGCTATCCTTTAAGTCATCATAGATATAATCTCTTACTACCCACTCAGCTAAATTCAAGCCGTTTAACGTGACAAAGAAACTACTTCTACCTTGTCTTAAATTAATTTCAAAGAATTTATATGTATTATCTTTGATGTCATATTTCAAGTCAAAGTTTGCAAATCCAGTGTATTCAATATCTTCTAAAAAGTCTTTTACTTGCTTGTAAATAGCTTCATTGTAATCAGGCATAATGGCTAAATAATTCCCAATACCAAGTGGTGTTGGGTCTTCAAGTAACGGATGACCTAAGCACATCATTTTTACTTGATGATTTTTATCAACATAACAATTTAACACACGCATCGGGCTTTCGTTGCCTTCAACAAATTCTTGTAAAATTAAGTTATCTTTATAACCTGCACCATATATACCATGGATGACACGGTTATATTCTGTCATATTATCAATGATATAAACTTTTTCTTTAATTGGGTCAGTAAAATCGTTCCAAGACACACTGTTTGCTGGTTTTAACGCAATCGGAAAATCAAAAGGCTGTGTTGCCTCTGAATTTTCTACCATACGGCGAGTGATAATTTTTGTTTTAGGATACGGCAAATTGTATCTCTCACAAACCTCGTAAAAATCTTGTTTATTAACTAATTGTTTTTCCAACTCTTTGTTGATGTAGGGACAAACAAACGTTTCAGATAATTCTTCAAGATGTTTTGAGATAAGTTCAGTATACCAATCTCCCATCCCCATCAAAATGACTGGGACATCAGAATTTTTATATTCTTTTGCAACTTCTCTCATTGTTTCGATAAATGTTGGGTCTGTGTCAAAATTCGGCACTACTTCAATAGCCAGTATTTTTGTGTGTTTGGTTGGCGCAATCGATGCACTGGCGATTGTCCGGACAGGTTTATTGGTAATGTCATAAAATGAGCGGGCCATGCCATATAGATTCAAGTCTCCACCGAGTAATACGGGGATAAACTCTTTTTTCTGAGTCAATACAATCGGTTCCCTTCTTTTAATTAATTTTCAATAAAATAAACTTGATACCAAACAATAAACGTGTAAATAGTAAATATTTTTTGCATATTTGCTATTCCTTGTTTTTGTTCTTCCAATAAACGATTTAGGTAGTCCACATTAAAGAATTTTTCAGCTATATCAGAGTTAAATGCCTCTTTTAACATCTCTTGGTATTTATCTTCTTTTAACCAAGAAGCTAGAGGTGATGGGAATCCTAGTTTTTCACGATTGACAATACGATCTGGTAATTTTGCTTCTGAGGCTTCACGCCAAGCAATTTTTGTGACACCGTTTTTCATATCTACACGTGTATCTGTAGGCATTCTTTTCGCAATTTCAGCCACTTCTTTATCAACTAAAGGTGTTCTAACTTCTAAAGAATTCGCCATACTCATACGGTCTGCTTTATGTAAAATATCATAAGCTAACCAACCATGAATATCAAAATGTTGCATTTTAGTCACATCATCTTTACTTTTTGCTTCATCAAATAAATCTTTAACATAAAGAGATGAAGATTTATTGTAACGCGTATTTTTCAATAAATCATTTCTTTCAGCTTCGTTAAACACATAATTCACACGATAATAACGTTCGCTAATATCTTGAGCACCACGAATTAAGAATCGACGACCATGGAAATGTGGCAAACGTTTCGCTGTTTGAGCAAACAATTGACGCATATTACGTGTCGTAAATTTCTCATATTTTCTAAATGTTCCTGCTTCTAAGTAAGTATTATACCCACCAAAGAATTCATCTGCACCTTCACCTGATAAAGCAACTTTTACATGCTTACTTGTTTCTTTTGATAAGAAATACAATTGAATCGCAGAAGGATTAGATAAAGGCTCATCCATGTGATACATTGCTTTAGGAATAATTCCAAAGAAATCTTCATCATTAATCATGATAGCTGTATTTTTTTGGTCAATTTCTTTTGCAAATTCTTGTGCCCATTCTAATTCGCTGATGTTTTTATCTTCAAATCCTAATGAAAATGATTGGATATCTCTATCTTGTGATGCTTCATTTAAAATGTAGCTTGAATCAATCCCACTTGATAAGAAACTTCCCACTTCAACGTCAGCAATCATATGTTTTTTCACTGATTCATCAACTGTTTCAATGATGTCACGTTTTGCTTCATCCATTGTCATTTTTTTCTCTTCTTCAAATGTGAAGTGATAGTATTCATTCACTTCTAAATCGTTATCTTTAAATTTGAAATAATGACCTGGATTGACTTTATAAACATTTTTGAATAATGTTTCGTCACTTGGAATGTATTCAAAACTTAAATGAATTGGTAATAACTCTTCATTTAATTCTTTAACGAATGATGGGTGATCTAAAAAGGCTTTAATTTCTGATCCCCACATAAAGGTGTCTTCATTTTTAAAGTAATAAAGTGGTTTGATACCAAAGTGATCACGAGCACCAAATACTTCACCCGTTTCAGAATCATAAATAACAAACGCGTACATCCCACGAATACGGTCTAATAATCCTTCTTGCCAAGCATCATAGCCATGAATCAATACCTCAGAATCCACTTCTGTTTTAAATTCATACCCTAATTCTTGTAACTCTTCTCTTAATTCTACATAATTATATATTTCACCATTAAACGTTAATACTTTTGTGTTTGTTTGGTTAGTCATAGGTTGTTGTCCATGATTTAAATCGATAATTGATAGGCGTCTAAATCCCATTGAGATAGCGTCATCTTGGTAAAATCCTTCATCATCTGGTCCTCTATGTACAATTCGATCCGCCATTTTTTTGATGACTGTTGGATCAATACCTGGTTGGTTCATATATCCGACAAATCCACACATGTTTTCGTCCTCCAATTTTATAAATAAAACTTCTAATCATAAGTAACGCATGATTCCTCAACTATCAAGTATACTGCAAATTACTTGTAAATTAAAGTATATAATAGATACTTCCAAATTAAAATAAAATAACCCTATAATTCTGTTAATATTTTATTAAGAATTTACCCAAAAAAACATACTTCAAGAAATAAAAATCCCCTAAAGTATGGTTGCCTCACTTTTTTCTTGGGCTAGATACTGTAACTTTTTACCAATATCTATTAAATCTCTTTCTTTTATAGGATAGTCAAATAACTGAACATGAGATGAATAGCGATTCATCTCTTCCAATGTATTGGGAATATTCGTTAACATCAAGTCAATTTTATGTGTGTCAGTCAATTTCTTGAATACAATATGATAATCATACTTATAACGATATAAAATCCGTTCTTCAATATCTTTAGCAATAAAATAAGGTAAGTCAGTATCCAAATAAATTACAATTTCTGGTTCATAATATGTTAAAGGTAAAACCGATGAAAATAATAAAATATACTTTTGTAGTAAAAAGTCTTCCATTAAAAATAAATCATTACCTGTTTGATCATACAACTGTCTTATGGTAGATAATACCTTATGTTTTAATACAGGGTATCTATCATTCACCTCACTCATAACGTAATAACCATCAACATCTACATGAACACGCTTAAATAAGCGACAAAACATATGAGCACAAAAACTCGTAATAAAAAAACGTTCCTTTAAATCTTTTGGTATCTGTACGAAAGTCTCTTGAAACACTTTCATGAATTCCATCGTTGCTTGATATACATCAGACTGTTTCATTTTATGATAGCCTAATATTTCTTGTTTAAAGACACTTGATTCATAAAATTTTGTTTTTATTTGAGCTACAACAGCATAAAAATAAATTTCAGATTCACAATAAATATGAAACTCCTGCATCACATTTTTTAAAAATGATAACTTTTCGATTAAAGTACTAATGTCAACATAATTCTTCCAAGATTCCTCCATCATCACAAAATGCTTTTTTCGTAAACGGATTAAGTTAGTTGATAACACATACGCCAATTGTTTACGCTGAATAACTGAAAATTGGAGATGATTCGTTTCGGAAAATAAATCTACTGTTTGATAAATAATGGTTTTATTAATTGTTTTAAATGGCCATTTAATTCCTTTATAAAGCGTCCACATCATAATATAAATAATTAATCGAATCTGTTTTTCATTTCCTACTATAGAATATGTTTGCCTTGATAAGCTTAAATCATATAATTCAAACATTAATTTAATTTTTTTTAAAGATGCCTTCACAGCATGGACGCTAGTGTAATTATCCAATGCATATCGTTCAATATTTATCCCATCTTCTACTATAAGATGCTTCAACAACTGGATGGTTTCATCTTTTTCAAAAATATAATTTTTTAAATCAATATAACCTGATTCACTATCTAAACAAATCCCCCGATATTTTTCATATTTAATAATAACTTTGACTTTAGATGTCTGATTAAATATATCCGTTATATCACGAATTTGCTGGATATACCTTTGTACCGTTCTTTCAACCATATTAATGTGAAGTCCTATTTCTTTAGTTGTGTACCATCGCTTGTTTTCCGAAATAAAAGATAATATTTCTAATAATTGTTGATTTGTCGGATTTAATAATCGAAACATTTGCTTTTCCATCATCTCACCACTTTATTGTATACTATTTTTTCATCATATCATGATTATATATTATTTTTGATACATTTTTGTAAATAATATGTCTATTTAATTAAATATGTTAAGAGATAGTTCCTCTACAACATCTTTTAATAACTTCATCCCTGCCAAACTATTACCTGATTTATCAAGAGGTGGACTAAATACACCAATGCCATATTTATTAGGAGCAACACCCATCAAGCCGCCACCAACACCACTTTTTCCCGGTATTCCAACATGAGCTGAAAATTCTCCCGACTCATCATACAAACCAGCAGTTGTCATAACAGACTTTACTAAAGTAGCTGATTCTTCAGATATTAGTCGTTTGTTGTCCCAAGGCTTTACCCCTTTATTTCCTAAAACACTCGCCATCATCGCAATATTTACTGTCGTTACATTTAAAGAACACTGTTTAAAATAAACCTCTAAAATACTATCTACATCACCTGATAACATGTGATTACCTTTTAAATAATAAGCAAGCGAGCGATTAATATCACCCGTTTTTGACTCCGACTCATAGATTTCCTCATTCAAACTAATACTTTCATCATGACAAATTTCTTTTACAAATGTCAACAAACGACTAAAACGTGTGTCAGGTGAATTGCCTTTAATCAAAGAGGTTGTTTCAATCGCCCCAATATTAACAAATGGATTTAGCGGATGTTTGTCGTGATTGATTTCCATATTAAGTGGTGAATTAAACGCAAAACCAGTTGCTTCCGTATTGATATGCTCTAATACAGTAGTTAAGCCATTATCTTCAATAGCTAATAAAAGTGCTGGGACTTTTGACATGCTTTCAATCGCAAATTTTACTAAAGCATCCCCAGCTGAAATAAGTTCTTTACTTTCTATATGATAAAGAGATATCCCTAGTTGATTAGGGTTTACACTGGCTAGTGCTGGAATATAACTAGCATTGGCCCCCATAGAACAATATACTTTATTCTTTGCAATCAATTCATCTAATGTTTCCACGTTCATCTTATTCATCTTCTTTCGTAGTTTCCTTTATTGTGACGAAAAGAAACGAAAAAAAAACGTTATTTTTACAAACCTTCTAGGTATTTTTCATAAACCATCTATAGCTTGGCTTAAATAAAAAAGATAGTCTATTAATTTTGATAATAAAACACTGATATTTTCATTTGTTTTTCAATAAATCAGCGTAATCTATATACTATATTTATTTTAAGGAGGACTCATTATGGAAAATCCCATCGTCAAAATAAAACATCGTAATTTACTCGTGGTGACGATTATTATCGGTAGCTTTTGTACTGTTTTAAATCAAATGCTCCTAACCACTGCTTATCCAGATTTAATGAGACAATTCTCAGTTTCAACTTCTACCATTCAATGGTTAACAACTGGTTTCCTACTAGTTAATGGTATTATGATTCCACTCAGTGCATATTTGATGAATAACATTCGTACTAAAACTTTATATATTGGCGCTATTTCTCTTTTTCTAGTCGGTACCATCATTTGTTTAATAGCAAATTCATTTGATATGCTTCTACTTGGACGAATTATTCAAGCTATGGGTGTTGGAATTTCACTTCCCCTACTACAAACCATTATGTTGAGCATCTATCCAGAAAACGAGCGGGGAAAAGCACTTGGTATAGCAGGTATTGTTATTGGACTTGCTCCTGCAATTGGGCCAACTTTATCCGGTTGGATCATTGATACTTTTAACTGGCGATATCTTTTTGGGTTACTCATCCCGATTGTCGTATTAGTCATTGTCTTGTCCTTTATTTTTATGCAAGACGTATTACCTCTACATCCATCAAAAATTGATATTCTCTCGCCCGTCTTATCAACTTTAGGATTTGGTAGTTTACTTTATGGTTTTTCATTAGTTGGCGATCACGGATGGACAGATCCATTAGTTCTAATTCTTCTATTAGCTGGAGCGGCACTTGTTGTTCTTTTTAGTCGAAGACAAAAGAACATCAAAAACCCTTTTTTAAGTATGGCAGTATTCAAATCAAAACTGTTTACCAACACCACCATATTAAGTGGGATTGTAAACATGGCTATGGTTGGAGCAGAAATGGTGTTACCTCTTTATATCCAAAATGTCCGTGGGTATGATCCCTTTCACTCTGGTTTAGTTTTACTTCCTGGTGCACTTATTTTAGGTATCATGATGCCCATTACTGGAAAGATGTTTGACAAATACGGCGCTAAACATTTAGCGATTATTGGCATGAGTTTACTAACATTTGGGACAGCTTGTTTATGTACTCTAAATGAAAAAACTCCCATGCACTTTATTACCATTATTTACGGTATTAGAATGCTCGGGGTTGGGATGGTCATGATGCCAGTTACTACTGCCGGTATGAACTCTCTTCCTGATAATCTAATCAGTCATGGTTCTGCGACAAATAACACAGCAAAACAACTATTCAGCTCAATTGGAACAGCGATTCTCATTAGTTTTCTCTCGCAAGCAACACTTAGAGATATGCCACACAAATCTCTTTTGTTAACTTCTCCACTCACTTATAAATCCGACGTGTTATCTGCCACTCTGCATGGATATAACATCGCCTTTATTGTAGCAACACTATTTTGCGCGATGGGCTTAACACAAGCAATTTTGATGGGTGTCAATAAATCATTCAACAAAACAAAAAAACCCCAACAATCATAAAAATTGTTGGGGGTATTTCAATTATGTATATAATTTTTGGAAGCATTCAAAACAACATAGCTCTAAAACATGGGCGATTACTACAAAATTGATTTCCCTGTTTTGGAAGCATTCAAAACAACATAGCTCTAAAACAACAATACGAAATAAGGAGAATAAATCATGGTTTTGGAAGCATTCAAAACAACATAGCTCTAAAACACGGGTAAAGCAACCCTAACAGTATATCTTGTTTTGGAAGCATTCAAAACAACATAGCTCTAAAACTGTTATTTACTTTGTTAGCAGAGAAAACAGAGTTTTGGAAGCATTCAAAACAACATAGCTCTAAAACCTCGTAGAAAAAGATTTCGTAATCGCACTATAGAGACTCATAGCAGGTCTTTTGTTTTAAATGCTTCATTTTTAATTTTTCAAAGAGCTCTATTTGTACTTATTATACCATTAATTCTTATAAAAATAAAAATCCTCATCCAATATATAATTTGAGAAGCCTTTCATCTCATATCTTTCAATAAATAACACATCAACTTGATTTAAGCTAATAAATTCTAATAAAGACTTCATTTCATTGATTGATAAATACACACTAACATTTATAAAAACTAAACATTTTTTCTTATTTAAATATTTATAAACCTCAATAATCGTCAATATTTTTTGAAAAATAGATCCTTGCTCCACATCTATTTTTATGCCTAATGATTTAAATAGCTCTAGTATAGTTATCTCATCCATAATTAAATCTAGATTGTGGTCTACCAACTCATCTGAAATTATTGTTGTTATCTGATTTGTTAAAAACTCTATCTTTGTTTTCGTTTCAATATCGATATTTAATTGATTTTCTAAATCAGTATATATTAGCTTAATTATTGATGACGAATTAACATCAAATCTTAAAATATCTGTAATTAAAATCATGTCATTTGATTTCAAGTTATTATACTTAGAATCAAATAGTTTAATATCATTTGTTTCATCTATCCGATACAATTCTTGGACTACTTTAGTAAAATACGGTTGATTCTTGATAACAAAATATAATGGGCCATCAATCACAATAGGCGTATCTAATAAAGAAATATTCAATTTAATCATAATCATCACCTAAAAAAACAACTCTACTATCAGAATTACCGATACTCATATCTTTTTCTCCTGATAAATAAACCATACGTGCAAACTGTTTCTCTGTAATATTCAATACAGTTATAAGACCATCTTCAGGATTATTCTTTTGTAGTCTGGCTAGCATCGCTTTTGAAGATGTATCATTAAGTAATAGCTTGCTATAAACAGAAAATTGATGCATTAAGAATCCCTCATTAATCAAGAACTTTCTGAATTTACGATAAGCTTTTCTGTTTTCTGCTGTTTCTGTTGGCAAATCAAACATTACTAACATTCTCATATATCTATAACTCATATCCTGAAACTAGGAATACCTTCCATCTCTCCGTTTAATTTTTTTACCACTTTTTTGGTATAGTCACTTACAATATTAGTTAAATACATATTTTTATTATCATATTTATATGTATTACTAAATAATTCAAATAAATGTCGTTTTATTTGAATGAAATCTTTGCCTTGATGCTCATAGACTAGTTCATCAACAAGACAACGAAAAGGTTCCATCACATCACTTGCTAAATTATAGCTATTAAACTGATTACTATGCTTTAATCCCAATTGCGTAATACAACCATTTTTCACAATCTCTCTAGCAAATAAGCTCATAATTAAAGTATATCCATAATTCAGAGCACTGTTAATATCAGAATCATCACTCCTAGAAAAATCGGAACCAAACAATGTATTGAAATAAACTCTTGCAGCATGACCTTCACGGTTAGATGGATCAAGTGGTTGCAACTCATCATGTAAATATAAAAGGGAATCTGATTTTTCATGATAACTCTGATACTTTAAAAAAGTACTTTGGTTCAAAATTTTCTGCGAAATAATATCTGTCCATACTTCAATCTTAATTTCTTCTCCCCAATTAACTTGCTTAGATACTTGTAAACTACTATCATGTCTTCCATAGAAAGGAAGTAACTTACCAATTGGCAAACGATGGTCGTCACAAAATAGTATCAGAATATTTTCATCAACTAAACGCTTAACCAACATAGTAGTCAATGTAATATCTGTTGTTTCAAGTAATAGTATATCTATTTCAGATAGATGTATCATTTCACTTTGTTCGGGTGAGCGATATATTAAATGATTGTTTTTATAACTTATTTTTGAATGCGTGTTTATTACTATAACCCGCCAACCCATTATAATTTCTCCAAATCTATGCGAGTTTCATATAATCCGGTAATTGATTGGTAAATCAGTACACTTTCAAAAAGCTCTTTGATATCTGAAACTCTAGTATATCGGTATCTATTAATTTTCACTCCAAAATAATCAAAATCCATTGCTACCCCAAAACTAGTAAATTTCATTAAATTCAGACTGGATTTCGCTACGTCTAATATATTTACTTCCTTATTTTCACTATACTGTTTGTTAATTTTATTTAGGTTATTATCTGCTCCTATTAATTCTTTGGAGTAAGTATTTACTTCGTCCATCAATTTATCATAGTTTTGTCTATGCTCATTGATATATGTTAGGCTTTCTTTATTGCCATCGATTGCTTTTTGAGAATGATACAATAGTTCTACTAAAAAGCTAGGTAAAACAAATTGATTTCCTTTTTGTAACTCAGTTGCACTAGCTAACATCCGTCTCTTACCAGTCTTTGTTTCAAATAAACTGTATTTGGATAATTCTAGTAAAATCATCGGATTTGTATACCCTGTTTTTTCTAAATAGCTTTCTTTATCTTTTTGATATTCTATTATTTTAATCAACGGAATACCTACTACTTCATTTGTTAAAATTTGTTTTTTACCTTTTTTATATCGAATAAATAAACTAAGTGCAATCATGGGTTCTTTATAGCCACCATATTTTTTTGTATCTAGATTATTTTTAATCGGTATCAGTTTATTAGAATTACTGTGCGGATGAATCGTTTCTTTATAAAAACGCCCTTTTTGTTGTTCCACTTTTTTTACTATGTTCATTTGTCTATATTCTAATACTTTTTTAACCATCGAAATATCTTTATGTGACCATATTATTTCGCCGTTCTCATCTACTGATGGGGTTTCAGCATCAAAAAAATTCATAATATTTGTATACATATTTAATTTATCAGTTGCTGATAATCGTTTTTTTAATCCTTGCTTAGAAAATTCACCGTAGACAAATTCCCCCCTTAAATTTGGATACTTTTTCAGTAGTGTTGTCCCAACTACAGCATTTAGATAGGCATCATGAGCATGATGATAATCATTTAAATCTCGTAATTTATATAACCTGAACTTACTTCGAAATTGACTAGTTAGTGACGATTTTAATGTCAATACATTCACTGTTCGTTTTATATTTCCTTTTTCATCTTTTTCAACATTAAACTTTTCATCTAATAAACGTGCAACGTGCTTTGTAATCTGTCTTGTTTCAACTAATTGCCGATGAATAAATCCGGCTTTATCTGCTTCTGTTAACCCACCTCTTTCAACTTTTGTTAGATTATCAAATTTTCTTTTCGACATAGCTCCACTTTTTAATAATTTTTGCCAATAAGGCTTATTTCTCTTAACAACTTCTTTACTAGGAACATTATCTTTTTTCCCACGATTTTCTTTTGACGATACTAACACTAAGTTATCTAATGAATTGTCAGTAATAAAACTTTGTGGAATAATATGATCAATATCATGAGAAGATAATTTTGTAATATCCAAAGATTGTCCCGTATATAAGTCAATTCCATTTTGTAAGTAGTACAATAATAATCGATTACTTTTTAGTTCTTCATTTGACGGTAGTTTATTTTTCAATAAATCACTTTCAAGTTCCTTTAAACTTTTTTCTATCTGAGATTGTCGTGTATTACTTCTGTTAGTTCGTTGATTTTCTCGTGCCATCTCAACCACAATGTTACTTGGGTGTGCACCCATAATATCAACAATTTCATCGACTATTTTTAAACTCTGTAATATCCCTTTTTTTAACGCTGGACTCCCTGGTAAACTATTAACTAAATCTTCTTGTGATTTAAACTCTTTCTCACGTTGTTCTTCTGCAATAATATCGTTAAATGACAATAATGGGTCATTGATTAATTGCATAAAGTTCCTATTATTATTGGTTGGAAAACCATCATCATTTATTAAAAAATCAAGAATTGTCTTTTGACTTTCTTTGTCTTTTATACCTACTAATAATTTTTTTGATAACCTTCCCCAACCTGTATAATGACGTTTCTCTAATTTTTTTAACGTTTTATCAGATAATATCCCTTTGTACTGTGTTAATTGTTCCCGTATCATTTTTCTATCTTCAAAGAGGGTTAATATTTTAATGATATCTTCAATTATCTCTTCATTAGATGATTCATCTAAAAATTCCTTTGGTACACCTTGCTTAATCAAATCATGGTATGTGCTATAAACAGCATTAAAAGATTCTTCTATCCCTTCAACTGTTGTAACAGTAATTAAGTACTGATTTTCTAAGTAATTAATTAAATCTTTCTTAGTTACTTTTCTCTTTGATTTAAATAACTCTTCAAATATAGATATTTTTTCATCACTTGAAAAATTTAAAATTTTGCCTCTATCATCTTTATACTTAACTTTTGTCAATTCGTTAAAAATAATATATTTTTGATAAATTAGACTATTCTTTGGTAGCACTTTTTCATTTGGTAAATACAAATCGTAATTAGTCATTTTCTCAATAAACTTTGTGGCTGATTGAGATAAATCTACCTTTTCTTCCAAGTTCCAAGGAGTAATACTCCCTTTTTCTTTTCGAACAACCCATGAAAATCTACTGTTTCCATAAGCTAATGGGCCAACATAGTAAGGTATTCTAAACGTTAAAATCTGTTCAATCTTTTCTATATTTTCTTTTAAAAATGGGTAATGTTCACTTTGATTATTTAAAATTGCACTTAATTCTTCTAAATGAATTTGATATGGAATAACTCCATTATCATATGTCCTTTGTTTCCTTAAAAAGTCCTCATTTTCTATGCTATTTAAAAAAGATTCAGCATCAGATGTTTCAGAAAGTAACTTTTTCATATATTTATAAAAATCTTCTTCTCCTACTCCACCATCAATATAACCAGCATATCCATGTTTACTAGAATCTTTAAATACCTCATAATACCTATCAGGTAAATAAGATTTAATATAGTTTTTTAATTCTGCTAATTCCTTATGATGTTTCTTATATCTACTAATCATGCTAGATGATAATTTTGCATGACTTGATTCGTCAGTATTAGATAAAATATTAGACAATTCTATCGCGTCATAAACTGCCTTTGCAGATTCAAACAAATCTGCATAATCATCCCCAATCAACCCCAAGAGTATTTCAATATCTTGCTCATATTCTTCAGATGAATACTGTAGTTTTATTCCTTCCTCTAAATTGAATATTTTAGTAAAGTTTCCTTGGTTTCCAACAATCATTTTTACTAATTGTCCAAATAATGAATTAGATTTTTCTTTGGGAAAGTTATTTAATATACTCTCAGATTTCTTACTTCTTGACCCTTGTTCATTGATAATTTGATTTATTCTAATTTCACTATTTAAAGTTTGATAGTTTTCTTCGTCAATAAAGTCACTTTGATTATATACATTAATAAATTTTTCAAAACTATCATTAATAGAAACATTATTTGTCGAAAAGTTTCCTTCTATCAAAAAGTGTCCTCTATATTTTATAATATGAGAACAAGCTAAATAAACTAATCATAAATCTGCTTTTTCAGATGAATCTGCTAATTTTTTACGTAAATGGTAAATAGTAGGATAGATTTCATGGTACTCCTTATCTAACTTTTCCGTACCAAAAATTGGATAATGTTGGTATTTTTTATCTTCTAATCTTAAAAATGTTTCTCCTAACCTATCAAAAAAGTGTTTATCAATTTCAGACATAGGGACAGAAAAGATTTCTTGCAAGTAGTTTATTCTATTTCTTCTTCGAATGTATCTTCGGCGAGTTACTCTTTTTATACGTGTATCCTCTGCTGTATGTCCTTCTTCAAATAAACGAACTCCCCAGAAATTCTTCTTAATATATTTCTTAGTAGTATTGCCTTTTATTAACATTTTCTTTTTTATTAAGTCATTATTACTACCAATCACACTCCACCCCACACTACTTGTTCCTATATCTAATCCAATAGAATACTCCTTCACCATTTAATCTCCTCCGATTTTCCATTTGCTTTTTTATCAAAAAGACCCTATAATAAACTTGTTGGTAGCATTCAACACAACATAGCAAGTTAAAATAAGGCTTAGTCCGTAATCAACTTCTGTGGCGCTGTTTCGGCGCTTTTTTTATTTTATCTAGTAATCTAATTATACATCACTCTGTATAACTAATATACCTTTCTTTAACAAAACTGTTTTTTAAAACAAAAGAACCCCAACAATCATAAAAATTGTCGGGGTTTTATTTATATTATAATGAGTTAAATGTCTTCACTACATTTTCTACTGTAAAACCATATTCTTCAATCACTCTATTACCTGATGCACTTGCTCCAAATTTATCGATACCAATTGATTTACCTGATAAGCCAACATAACGGCCCCATCCAAATGTTGTTCCCATCTCGATTGACACGCGTTTACTGACAGATGATGGTAACACACTTTCTTTATAAGCTACATCTTGTGCGTCAAATAAAGTAGTTGATGGCATTGAAACGACTGACACATCCACGCCTTCTTTTTCATATAGTTCTGCTTGTGCATCCATCGCTAATTTCACTTCTGATCCAGTCGCGATTAAAATACCATCTGGTGTGTCACGTCTTGATGGTGACAATACGTATGCACCACGTGCCACGCCTTCATATGCTTTTTCTGTTGTGCCTTCAAGAACTGGTAAGTTTTGTCTTGATAAAGCTAAAACAGTTGGTGTTTCTGTTGATGTTGCAGCCAATTTCCATGCTGCTGATACTTCATTCCCATCAGCCGGACGAATTAAATTCACATTTGGCATACCACGTAAACTTGATAATTGTTCGATTGGCTCATGCGTTGGTCCATCTTCACCAACTGCAATTGAATCATGTGTTAACACAAATGTTACTGGTGCTTTTTGAATCGATGATAAACGTAATGCTGGACGTAAGTAATCAACGAATACAAAGAATGTTCCACCATACACGCGTGTTCCACCATGCAATGCAATACCATTCATCGCTGCCGCCATTCCAAATTCACGAACACCAAACCAAATATTACGGCCTTCGTATTGTCCAGGTTCAAAATCTTTCTCAGCTGCTACCATGGTATTATTCGATGATGATAAATCTGCAGATCCTCCCCAGAATGATGGGATTTCTTTAGATAATACTTGAATGGCTTCTTTACTTGTCACACGACTTGCTGCACTTTCACCAAGTTCGTATGTAGGTAAAACAGATTCCAAATCAATTGTCACGTCACCTTTGAATGCTTCTTCAAATTGTTTCGCTAGTTCTGGATAAGCAGCTTTGTAATCAGCAAATAGTTTTTGCCACTCTGCTTCTGCTTTTCCACCTTTTTCTACCATATCAGCGTGGAAACGTGTTGCCACTTCTTCTGGTACAGTAAATGCTGGGTAATCCCAACCGTAAGATTTTTTAGCAAACGCCACACCTTCAGCTCCAAGTGGCGCACCATGCACTTTGTTTGTTCCTTCATTTTCAGCACCAAAACCAATCACAGTTTTGACTTCAATCATGGTTGGTTTCGTTGTCTCTTTTTGCGCTGCTTCAATAGCATTTGCGATTTCTTCTAAATCATTGCCATCTTTTACTAAAATATGTTGCCATCCTGATGACTCAACACGACCCCTTACATCTTCAGTAAATGATTTATCTAAAGGTCCATCTAAAGAAATATCATTTGAATCATATAAAACGATTAATTTACCAAGTTTCAAATGACCAGCTAAACTGATTGCTTCTTGAGAAATACCTTCCATTAAATCACCATCACCACATAAAGCATACGTGTAATGGTCAACAATGTTAAATTTATCTTTGTTATATGTTGCAGCGAGGTGCGCTTCTGCCATCGCAAACCCAACACTCATTGCAATCCCTTGACCTAATGGACCAGTTGTTGCTTCAACACCATCAGTATGATGTACCTCTGGATGTCCTGGTGTTAAACTATCCCATTGACGGAATTTTTTTAATTCCTCCATTGGTAATTTATACCCTGACAAATGAAGTAAACTATAAAGCATTGCTGAACCATGTCCTGCAGATAAAACAAAACGGTCACGGTCTGCCCATTGTCTTGATGTCTTAGGATTTACCTTTAAGAATTTTGTCCAAAGAGTGTAAGCCATTGGTGCAGCTCCCATTGGTAATCCTGGATGTCCTGAATTTGCCTGTTGAATCATGTCTAGACTAAGTGTACGAATTGTGTTAACACCTAGTTGATCAGTTTGATCAAATAACATATAACGCCCTCCTATTTAGGTTTTATTTACCTTTATTACATTCTACATCGGATATTTTATTTTTACAAGCGTTTTTACATAAATAAAAACATAATGTTATCTGTCATGTAACCCTTTTTCTTTTTGAATTTGTTTTAATTTTTCAGGCGTAACATCTGTTCCTTCTTCATCAACGACTTTCATTCCTTCAATATGATTTCTCATACCTTTTCTAAAACTATTTAGATACTCTTCTCGAAGTAATTGTTGCTCTTTTTTTTCAACGTCAGTTAATCCTTCCGTTGTTTTTGATTTGTTTGCTAATTCGTTTATTCTTGCTAATTTTTTTTCGCTTAACATGAGTGTAAACCTCCTTAAAGTTCTAATTAAATAGTATCTTAAAAGGAATAAAAAAACAATTAATTGCAACAAAAAAGTACGAACATGCGTTTGATTTTAATGAAAATTTATGTTACACTCAAAAAAAAAGGAAATGAGGTATCATTATGTCAACTAAACGTTCCTCTAGACAATTAGACGTTTTAAAATACATACACGAACAAGTTGAAGAAAAAGGGTATCCTCCAACTGTTAGAGAAATCGGAACAGCTGTCAACCTTTCATCAACGTCAACCGTTCATGGACATCTTTCTCGTTTAGAAAAAAAAGGCTTAATTAGTCGTGACCCTACTAAACCAAGAGCTATTGAATTAACAAGCGAAGGATTAAAAATGATTGGTATCAACTCACCTTTCATTCCAATGTTAGGTGTAGTAACTGCTGGTGAACCAATTTTAGCTGTTGAAGAAGCATCAGACTTTTTCCCACTACCACCTGACTTAAAATATGAAGAAAACAGTTTATTCATGCTTACGATTCGTGGTGATAGTATGATAAACGCTGGCATATTCGATGGTGATCATGTTATTGTCAGAAAACAATCGTCAGCTATTAACGGTGAAATCGTCATTGCCATGACAGATGAAAACGAAGCAACATGTAAGAGGTTTTTTAAAGAAAAAAATCATATTCGTTTGCAACCAGAAAATGACACAATGGAACCTATCATATTAAGCAATGTCTCAATTTTAGGCAAAGTTGTCGGCCTTTATAGAAATCATATTTAATAAAGCATGATGTTATGCTTTATTTTTTTCTTTACAAAGAGAACAGATGTTTGTATAATATTTTCATAAAAAAAGAACGCACGTTCGTAAAAATTTAAGGAGTGTTTATATGTTTGCTATTAGACGATATGCTTTAATCTTAATTGTTTTAATTATTGGGATTATTTTAGGTACTTTAGGACTAGATGTGGCTCTGATTATTTTGACCCCTCTTGTATTACTCTGGTTAATGCTTTGGGATGAGAAAAGTTATAAACGTTCACAACAAAAAAATCACCATTTATCTTATAAAAAATAGTCATTGCTTTTTATACACGATTCATCTAACCTTAACTTAAAAGAAAGGATGATACGTTTGTCAAAAGAAACAATTGAACTAACCCGTGAATTAACCAATATACCTTCTCCAACTGGAGATACATCAACCATTATTGATTTTATTTATAATGAAATGACATCTCATGGTTATGAACCAACTATTAATAATAAAGGCAGCCTAATTATCACTGTTCCAGGTAAAACTTTAGATAAAGAAAGATTTATTACGGCTCACATTGATACATTAGGTGCAATGGTTCGTGCCATAAAACCAGATGGTCGATTGAAACTTGATTTAATTGGTGGATTTAACTTTAATGCCATTGAGGGTGAATATTGTACGATTCACACGCAAGACAATAAAACTTACACCGGAACCATCTTAATGCATCAAACGAGTGTCCACGTTTATAAAGATTCAGGAACAGCAAAACGCGACCAACAAAACATGGAAGTAAGAATTGATGAAAAAGTTTCTTCTAAAGAAGATACAGAAAATTTAGGTATTCAGGTAGGTGACTTTATTAGTTTCGATCCACGAACAGTGGTCACACCTTCTGGATACATAAAATCTAGACATTTGGACGATAAAGTTAGTGCGGCTATTCTAATGAATTTTTTAATTAATCTAAAAGAAACTAATCAAACGCTGCCATACACAACTCACTTTTTCTTCTCAAACAATGAAGAAATTGGTTATGGTGGTAACTCTAATATTTCTCCAAATGTTGTTGAATATGTCGCTGTTGATATGGGAGCTATGGGTGACGATCAACAAACAGACGAATACACTGTATCCATCTGTGTAAAAGATGCTAGTGGACCTTATCATCTTGGTTTAAGAAATCATTTTGTTTCTATTTGTAAAGAAAAAAGTATTCCTTATCAACTTGATATCTATCCATATTATGGAAGTGATGCCTCTGCAGCTATGAAGGCTGGAGCAGATGTGAAGCATGGATTAATTGGAGCAGGCATTGAATCTAGTCATGCTTATGAAAGAACACATAAGGAATCAATCCAATCTACTGAACACCTAGTATCAGAATACTTATTTAGTTCTTTGTCATAATAAAAAAACAAACTCTATGATGTTGTTCTTTTATATAAAACTATTTCACTTGACCTTTTCTTGTTTTCGTCGTATGGTTAGTCCATAAGCTTATATTATAGTGTGGTTTTTTAGCCATGATGAGCAGGCAATATATGGGTTGCTTAAGTCCTTAGTCTCCATATTTAACTTAGTAATTAGTATTTAATTGTTAAGATTGCCTCAAAAGGTATAATATAGTCTTATCGTTCGTTATTGATATGTTTAACACGCTTATCAATATCACTAGATTAATCGACTAGCTCATCACAACGATTACGTCTACATGAACTAAATAACGAACTAATTAAGATGTTATATTCTAAAGGAGGAAATTATTTATGTCAGTAGTGTTAAAAGTAGAAGAAAGAGCGACTAGACCAAGATCTATCCGCAAAAAATTAAGAGAAGAAGGTCGTGTACCAGCTGCTGTAAACGGCAATGGTATCCAAAACTTATCTATCTCTGTAAATGCTCGTCAATTGGAAAAAGATATCCGAGAAAACGGTATGAACGCGGTATACGTACTAGATTTAGACGGTAAAAAAATTAGTACATTATTACATACTTATGAATTAGATACATTTACTAAATCTTGGGTTCATGTTGAATTCTTAGCTGTAGATATGTCTCAAGAAACTGAAGTTGAAGCAGAATTGGCACTTGTTGGCACTCCTAAGGGGGTTAAAGCTGGTGGGGTTCTTGAACAAAACTTATACACCGTAGTTGTTTCTGCAACTCCTGATAAATTACCAGAACGTGTTGAAGTTGATATTACTAACTTAGAAATTGGTGATTCTTTAGTAATTGCTGATATTCCAAAACACGAAGAATTCTCTATCGTAACAGATGCTGAAGAACAAATCTGTTCTGTATCTGAAATGTCAGCTGCTGTTGAAGAAGATGCTGAAACAGCTGAAGCTGCTGAACCAGAATTAGTTAACGCTAAAACTGAAGAAGACTAATTTTATCATAATGCAAACTGGACTTTTATAAGTCCAGTTTTTTTATACCTTAAGAGATTCCTAAAATTGACAAATATCTCCTACTCTTTTGTTCTTTGTATGATAAAATACTTAGTGAATTACTCTTATTTAAAAGAAAGTAGGTTAATTGTATGGTTGGTATAGATAAAATAAATTTTTACACTCCAAATACGTATATCGATTTAGAAGAATTGGCGAAACATCGAGGCGTTGATCCTGCAAAATTTACAATAGGTATTGGTCAATCTAAAATGTCAGTCCCACCTATTAGTCAGGATACTGTCAGTATGGCAGCTAATGCAGCCTACCCTCTACTTACGGAAAATGATTTAAATAACATAGATTTAATTGTCGTAGGTACAGAAACAGGTGTTGATGAGTCTAAGTCTGTTGCCTCATTTATTCATGATTTGTTGGATATACATCCTTTCGCTAAATCCGTTGACTTGAAACAAGCATGTTTTGGTGCAACTGCTGGACTTATGATGGCTGTTGATTTTGTAAGATTACATCCTGATAAAAAAGCCCTAGTTATTGGGTCTGATATTTCAAGATACGGTCTTAATAGTTCTGGAGAAGTAACACAAGGTGCTGGATCAGTTGCCATGATAGTGAGTTCTAATCCAAAAATTATTGAAATCGAAGAAACTTCTGTATCAATGACAAAAAGTATTTTTGATTTTTGGCGTCCAAACTATTCTAAAACTGCCATTGTAGATGGAAAATTCTCAAATGAAGCGTATATTTCTTTTTTCAGTGAGTTATGGGTAGAATATTCTAAACGGACTAATCTATCACTAGAAGATTTTTCTGCTTTTTGTTTCCATTTACCTTATACCAAAATGGGGAAAAAAGCTTTACTACCAATTTTGGAGAAAGAGGCACCAAAAAACAAAGACTTATTACTAGAAAACTACCAATATAGTACAAACTACTCTCGTGATATCGGAAATATTTACACTGGTTCATTGTATTTAAGTTTTATGTCCTTGATTGAACATGCGTCATCTTCTCTTACCGCAACTGATCGCATTGGTTTCTTTAGTTACGGTAGTGGTGCTGTAGCAGAAATATTTACCGGAAAATTAGTTGATGGTTTTAAAGATTCTTTATTAGTAGCTGAACATGAAAAACTATTAACCAATAGAATAGATTTATCTATCGAAGACTATACGACGATGTTTACCAAAGAATTAAGCATCGATTCAGATGGTAATCATTTGTTTAATCAAGATAAAACAGACAATAGCATCTTTTTCTTTAAAGGTACTGATAATCATCAACGTCTGTACGGTAAAAACTAAATTTCAAGGAGAATATTTTAGTGACGAATTTATTTAATAAGTTTTATAAGAAAACACGAGATGAAAGACTCTCTATCTTACTTAGTGAGCATTATCTAGACGACAAAGACTATTGCTTGTTTAAAAACAATTCACCTTTAGATAATGACGTGGCTAATTCTCTGATTGAAAATCAATTAACTCAATTTCCACTTCCTTTAGGTGTTGCACTGAATTTTCTGATTGATGGTGAAGAAAAAATCATTCCAATGGTTGTTGAAGAGCCTTCTGTTATAGCTGCTTGTAGCAATGCTGCTAAATTAGCTAGACCCAATGGTTTTAAAACATCTATCGAAACTTATTTGAAACGCGGGCAAATTATCTTAACAGGCGTAACGAATCCAAATGACGCTAAAAAGCTAATTTTGTCACAGGTTGATAAAATTAAAGAAGTCGCAGATAACGCTCACCCATCAATCGTAAAACGTGGTGGCGGGTTAAAAGAGATTACTTGCGACATTTTTGAATCTGAAAACGGTGATGATACATTTTTAACTGTGTATTTATTAGTAGATGTCCAAAAAGCTATGGGAGCGAATATTATTAATACGATTCTTGAAGGGGTCACCCCACTTATTGTTGATTTAGTCGGTGGTGAAGCACTGATGTCTATTTTGAGTAACTATAACACCGAATCCCTTGTCACTTCGACTTGCTCGATTCCTTTTGATAAACTTGGAAATCAATCAACTAGTGGGAAAAACATTGCTCAAAGAATTGAAAAAGCCACTCAATATGCCAACCTCGATACATATCGTGCTGTCACTCATAATAAAGGCATCATGAATGGTATTGATTCTGTTGTTATTGCAACAGGAAACGATCCGCGAGCTGTCTCGGCTGCTGCTCATGCATATGCTAGCAAGAACGGTACGTATCAAAGTATGACAGAATGGCACGTGCAAGATGAGTACTTAGTTGGGAAACTGACTTTACCGATGTCAATTGGTAGCGTGGGAGGAGCTATTTCGGTTCTTCCTATGGCACAAGCAAATTTAAATATGATGTCTATATCAACGTCTGAAGAACTTGCTAGAATAATTGTTTCAGTAGGTCTTGCTCAAAACCTTGCCGCACTAAAAGCACTGGTTAGTGATGGTATTCAAAAAGGGCATATGAAATTACATGCAAGCTCTTTAGCTATACAAGTTGGCGCCACTGGGGATGAAATAGAACAAGTCACAGAAAAACTAAGACAGTCTCCCCATATGAATACCCAAACAGCCACAGATATTTTAAACCAATTAAGACAAAAATAAAAAGCAACTCCAGTTTCATTTGGAGTTGCTTTTTCAATTATAATAAATGATTATCTTTTAATAACTCTTCAACAAATGTGCCTTGAATTTTTTTCAGTTCATGTTTTTCAACCTTACTCATTAACCAAGGTACTTTTATTTCAGGGAGAGTTTTCTTATCTGTTAAATAATAAGTTGCACGAAGTAATGTTCGAATATCAAATGCTGATGCGAATACTTCAGGTACGCCTCTATCAACGTCCATTAATTCATACACAGCTTCCATCGCTGTTCTAACAGAATACTCTGTTGTAAACACTGTGTCTCGTTTCGTTTCAGCAAAATTTCCAATGAATGCTAGATTTTTAGAACCATTTGGGACAACTAATGGTCTATCACCATTTGCTCTTGGCATAAAGTAAGACGTAATAAATGGCATATAAGTTGGGATAACATTAACAGAATTTTTAGCTAAATCATCAATCTTATCAACGGGTACCCCAATATGATACAACCATTCTTTCGCTATTTCTTCACCAGTACATGAGGTAATTGGTTTCTTCACATAATTTCCATCTTTGTTTGAACACAATGCGTAAAACCAGATAACTAATTCATCTTTAGGTTGTTTTTTAAAGTGCGGTTGACGATTAATAGTGTAACTTTGACGCCAATTTGAATCTTCAGAATAGACAATCCCACCTGTCACAACACGACCAGAATAAGGATCTCTTTTACTGATATTTTCAAGATATGGTGCTATTTTTTTATCTAATGTTGTAATTGTAGCTGATATAACCCAGCTTTCACTTGGTAAGTTTTCACAGAATTTTTCTGGGTGACCAAATTCATCACATTGTTCAGCTAATTTTTTCCATAGATTCCAACTACCACCAAGATCTTCTGTACTTGGAATTGGCGCTGGTGTTGTTTGTGTACCATAAGTTGAACTTTCAGTGATTGAACCATTTGTTACAAACACTAAATCGTCTTCTTTTAACTCGATTGTTTGTTCTTTACCGTCTACTATTAATTCTAATTTTTCAGCTATTTTTTGATTGTTAGAACAATTCACGATGATATTATCAACTTTTGTATTGTATTGGACTGTCACACCTTGCTCAGTTAAATAGTCAACTAATGGCATCACCAGAGATTCATACTGATTGTATTTTGTGAATTTCAATGCACTAAAATCTGCTAATCCATCAATATGATGAACAAAACGCATTAAGTAGCGACGCATTTCCATTGCTGAGTGCCAGTTTTCAAAGGCAAACATTGTACACCAATATTTCCAAAAATTAGAGTCAAAAAATTCTTGTGAAAAGACTTCATCAATCCTCTTATCTTGTAAGTCATCCTCTTTAGTTAAACACAATGAGATAATTTCTTTTAATCCTTTTTCAGTCAATGTAAATTTTCCATCAGTATCTGATTGAATACCTTGGCTATGAATCAAGCGACATTCTGATGAGTTTGGGTCTTCTTTATTTAACCAATAAAATTCATCTAATACTGAGGCATTTTCTACCTCTAATGATGGAATTGAACGATATAAATCCCATAAGCATTCAAAGTGATTTTCCATCTCACGTCCACCACGTATAACAAAACCATAATGATTTTTATCAATCCCATCAAGAGACCCACCTGGAAGTGGTAATTCTTCTAAAATCGTAATTTTGTTACCCGGTAATTGAGCATCTCTGATTAAAAAAGCTGCTGCAGATAATGAAGCTAATCCTGATCCTACTAAATAGACAGCTGAAATTTTATCTGTTCTTTCTGGTTTCTTTGGTCGAGCAAATGCTTCATAATTTCCATTACTTGTATACATTATCATAACCTCCAGTATTTGTTTCTACCCTTACTAAAGACTATTTTAACGCACATAATCTAAATAAACATTTTATTTAATGCGTTTAAAATGACGAAAAAGACTATTTATTCAACAAAAGTTAAAATTCTTATAAGAACAATTTGTACGCATTATAAAAATTGACAAGAAGGACACCAATTATCACAAATTGATAAATTGTCGTCACTTTTTCTGATGATACTATTTTACTTAAATAAGCTCCTAAAAAACCACCAATAATACCAGCTGGAATGATATACATAAGTAAACTTAAATCGAATTGAGAAAATCCGGTACTTACTGAAATCGTGATAACCTTTGATAATTGTGAAAAAAGAATCGTAATAATAGAATATACTGTGGCATCTTTAATGGGTACTTGAAACAGCATCATCAATAGAGCCACATTTAAAGGTCCTCCCCCTATTCCTAGAAAACTAGCAATCGCTCCTAAAAATAACCCACATCCTAGAATAGAAATCGTACTGTTTAACTGGTACCCTCTCCAGTGCTTTTTACTATATGCATATGAAAAGAGTAACGTTGCAACAATCAAGACGATTTGAACCAATGAGACAATCTTTTCAGAAGGCATGATGCCAACTAATTTGTCCAATCCAAGACTGCCAAATATACCACCTAAGACAGAACCAAAAGATAGCCATAATGCAAATGACCAATTTATTTTAATCCCATTTTGTGCTTGCCTAATTGTTGAGACGATCGACATACTTAAAACAGCTACAGTTGAGTAAAATGAAATACTTAATACGTCATGAAATCCTAATATATCAAATAATGGTTTGATGATCACTCCTCCACCCATACCTGATACGGCACCTATACTATTTGCAAAAATAATAATGAAAAAATAAATCCAACCAACCATGTTTTCCCTCCTAAAAAAGACTACTTACCTCCTAGTTTATCGGGTGATCAGTAGTCTGTCTATTAATATTAAAGCAAATAAGATAGAAGTGGCGAGATGTTTTTATCGTACGCAATATACAGTCGATTCATAGCACGAGAAAAGGCTGTATATAGTATTTTTTGATCTCTAATGTCATGGTAATGCTCACTTGACGCACCCCAGAGTAGCACATTATCAAATTCAAGACCTTTAGCTAAGTTAATACTTGTCACCTGCACATTCAATGACTCGTCAAACCAATGTTCAAGTAATTCTTTTTCGTCCTCTGTTTTAACAATAATGGTTAATATTTCGCCGTCCAATTCTGTTAAAATATCCGTTACGATTGTGTTGATATCAGATAACTCGTTATACTGAATCAGCACAGGTTCGTCTCCTTGTGGTCTGATTGGCACAATTGTTGCATTTTTTGATAAAGATAATTCATTAAATGCTTTCGTAATAGCCCCTGTCGAACGATAACTCGTCAATAGTTGATAGGTCGTTAATTCTTTACCATCAGAGGTAAACAATGCTTCAATTGCTTTAAATGGTGTGTTTGTATTAAAAATAGCCTGATTCTCATCCCCCACCATAGTAAAATCACTTTTTGGAAACAACAACAGTAAGAATTGTAACTGTGCTGGAGTGTAGTCTTGCACTTCATCCACTAAGACAAATCGCATATTTGGCATAGTAAGTCGTTCTACGTAATAGTGCGTAATTGTCAGAATCGCAATGGCCTCATCTAACGTAATAGGAGCCATTTGTCTTTGATACGTGACACCTGAAAATCCTTTAAATAATTCATTAAATAAAATCTCCTGATTTAGCCAACGATAACGATTGATTTGCTGCGTTACTTTTTTATATTTCTTCCTTAAAAGCTGTTCAGCATAGCGTGTTAAACTTTTTTCAGAATCATCTTGGATTAAATGACCAAAGTATTTTTCTTGTTGTTCTTCTGTTAAAGATGTGACTTGGTCATGGATTTTTTTAGTTCTAGATTGTTGGATTAAGCGTTGATTCCAACTGCTTAACAAGCGTTGTTTTACTCCTTGTACTCGGTCAACATGCGGACTATTGTTTGGTGTTTCATCAAATAATTTTTTGATATGCTCTTTTGGAATAATCGTTTTATCACGTAATGTAATATCATCAAACAATTTACTGCTATCAAACTCACGATAAACATTATCTTTTATGTAATGAATAAACTGACCATCTCTTAAATACTCTGTTTCTTTTGACACGCTTTCTTTGGAGATTCGTTTGAAATAATTTTCTTCTGACTCAATATGTCGACGCATATAACTTTGAGCAAATTGTAACAGTGTTATGTTGCGTGGATTTTTTTCTCCTAATGATGGCAATACGTCTGACACGTATTGAATAAATGCTTTGTTTGGAGACAGTATCAACACATCATCAGAGGTAATGTCATCTTGCATATTATATAGTAAATACGCAATTCGTTGCATGATAGCAGATGTTTTCCCACTACCTGCGACTCCATTGACTAGCATATAAGGCGTACTTGTGTCACGAATAATTACATTTTGCTCTTTTTGAATTGTCGCTGTGATGTCACGCATTTTTTTGGTATCATCTTTTGCTAAAGCATCGAGCAATACATCGTCTTGAATCGACACCATCGTATCGAAATAAGTAATCAGCTTGTCTTTTTCAATGACAAATTGACGTCGTTCTTCAATGGATGTTTCAATGGTATTTCCTCTCACGTCATATGATGAAGGGCCTATTTCATTATTATAGAATAATTCAGCTATTGGAGAGCGCCAATCATAAATCAAGTTATCATTATTAGCATCTGAAAAACCATGCATCCCAATATAAAAAGACTCTGGCTCTTCTTCATCTAAAAAGTCGACTTTAATTTTTCCAAAATATGGATTTTCTAATAATCGATTAACTTTATCTAAAGTGACTTCACCATTTCTAATTTTGATATTATACTGATCAATTTCACGATTTTTCATTTCTATTTGCGAAAAACTATCTAACTTATCAGATATGCCATCTACATTTAGTTTAATGTCTTCTGTAATTTTGCTCATCATCGTTTGACCAGATTGCTTTGTTTCATTTAACCACTCACCAAGTGTTTTTTGTGTTTTCTGCAACTGATGATACGTTGATTTCAAATAATCTTCTTCTTGTTGTCGAATTTTTTCAGACATTGATGTTCATTCCTTTCAACATGGAACTGCATTATTAAAGAATAACCATATCATCATTTTTTTTCTAAGACAAGATAAGAACACTCGTTTAGCCAAATAATCTAAAAGACTGCGGTAAATACTTAAAAAGTATCCCCGCAGTTTACCCTATTTTCATTTATACATATGTAATGGATAAGTAGTAAATTCTACTTCGTTTAATTTTTCTGCTGTGATAAATCCTGCTGGTGCTTGTAATAATGATGGAATACGATTCACAACAGTCGCACATGTATGAGCCAAGGATACATGAAACATTGGCGTTAAATCTTAACGCATTAAAAGAACAACAAAAAAAGATTCAGCAACAAATCAATATCACTGAAACGTTTTTAAATAATAACATGATTTACCAAAAAAATAGAGAAATTCAATCTTTTGAATACCAATCATTCCCAACTCGTTACCTATATACGTACACAATTGATGTCAATATCTATGATTTATCGAGTATGGAGTACGAAAGTTATCTGAGACAGTTCAAACAGTCACTTG
Organism: Vagococcus sp. AM17-17; assembly: GCF_003471765.1. NCBI lineage: Bacteria > Bacillati > Bacillota > Bacilli > Lactobacillales > Enterococcaceae > Vagococcus > Vagococcus sp. AM17-17. The sequence goes on along the minus strand of NZ_QRJY01000003.1, from coordinate 95,323 downwards.
CAACACATCATTTACCTAATCTACAGTTCAGTCATGTTGGCACTATCATCAAACAGACTGATTTACTTCAAGATAATCTTTACTCCAATACTTTTTTCGTTTTTTGTTCGGCTGATTTGAACCATTTATCAAATGTTGTGACTTTAAAATCTAGCGAATTTGTAATTGATTACTATCAGTCTTTCGTTAAAGAAAAAAAGATGTTTCATAGCCTTTAAAGACAAAGTGACTACCTCACACAGACGAATTAATGGTGACTATTTATGTGAAATTATCAGAAAAATGTCACATACTTCAAAACTAGAGAGAAATATGTTTATTAGAATCCAAATACCAGTTAGTCAATAAAAAACCTTTTTGCATTTTAGTTCTTTTTTTAGTACGATAGCGATAATAAGTAACGTAGAAAGGGTCGAGCAACATGGTCAAACATAAAAAAATTATATTACCTAAGTATCAACAAGTGGCAATTGAAATTGCTGAACGAATTGATACGAATTACTATAAAGTTGGTGACAAAATTCATGCCAGATCAACTTTAGCTAATACTTTTAGTGTATCACCCGAAACAGCCAGAAAAGCTGTCAATATTTTAGTTGATGTTGGTATTATGGAAGTCAAACATGGCAGTGGTGTCATTGTAGCATCAAAAGAAAAAGCAACCTCTTTTTTATCACAATATAAAGATGTCCAAAATATTGAAGAAATCAAACAAGACTTACTAATGAATATTCAACAACAAAAAAAGGAATTGGATGACTTAACTGATTTAGCGAATTTACTTGTTTCTCAAACAAAAAAAATCAATCATGCCAATCCACTTCTTCCATCTGAGCTACTTTTAACAAACGAAGCAAAGTATCTCAATCAAACCATCAAAGACTTAAATCTATGGCAAGAAACATCCGCAACAGTTGTCGCTATATTACATGACCAACAGCTTCTCGTATCACCTGGTCCTTACGCAAAAATAACTGCTGGTGACATTTTATATTTCATTGGAGATGAATTTTCAAAACAACGTCTCTCAAATTTTTTTTATCCATCTGAATCCTAGTTATATCAAGCCTTATTATCATTTTATTTTCAGAAAATATGATAATAAGGCTTTTTTATCTTTGACAAAGTGACCATTTCGTTATAACATAGTGTGGTCACTTCGAGTAAAAAAGAAATTATATAAAGGAGTTTTGTAATGACTAAAGTAAAGGTTGAAAATTTGACCAAAATTTTTGGTAAAAAACAACAACAACAGGTTGCTTTACAAATGGTAAAAGAAAAAAAATCCAAAACAGACATTGTCAAAGAAACTGGGGCAACTGTTGGTGTATATGATGTTAATTTCGACGTCAAAGAAGGCGAAATTTTCGTTATCATGGGGCTTTCTGGTAGTGGTAAGTCAACATTAATTCGTCTAATTAATCGAATTATTGAGCCAACTTCTGGTGATATTTATATTGACGGACAAGATATTGCCAAACTTGATAAAGATGAATTAAGAGAAGTAAGACGTCATAAAATGAGTATGGTATTCCAAAATTTCGGCTTATTTCCACATCGTACAATTTTAGAAAATACAGAATATGGTTTAGAAGTTCGTGGTGTTGAAAAAGAAGAACGACAACAACGTGCCGAAAAAGCATTAGAAAATTCTGGTTTACTTACTTTTAAAGATCAATACCCTGATCAATTATCAGGTGGGATGCAACAACGTGTAGGATTAGCACGTGCCTTAGCAAATGATCCAGAAATCTTATTAATGGACGAAGCCTTTTCAGCTCTTGATCCATTAATTCGTCGTGAAATGCAAGATGAGTTAATTGAATTGCAAGATAAAGTGAAAAAAACCATCATCTTTATCACCCATGATTTAAATGAAGCTTTAAGAATTGGTGATAGAATTGCTTTAATGAAAGATGGTCAAATTATGCAAATTGGTACTGGTGAAGAAATCCTAACAAATCCAGCCAATGATTACGTCCGTGAATTCGTTGAAGATGTTGACCGTTCAAAAGTCTTAACGGCGCAAAATATCATGGTGCCCGCAATAACAACTAATCTTGATATTGACGGACCAAACGTTGCCCTACAACGTATGAGAAGTGAAGAAGTCAGTATGTTAGTTGCTGTAAATAAAAAACGTGAATTACTAGGTACTATTACAGCAGATGCTGCGGCACAGGCTAGAAAAAATAAACAAACATTACATGATGTTTTAGATAAAAATATCATTACAGTAGAAAAAGATATGCTAATTAGTGATATTTTCCCTCTCATCTATGATTCTCCAACACCACTAGCTGTTGTTGACAATGAAGATAACGATCGCTTGTTAGGTGTTGTGATTCGAGGAAGCGTGATTGAAGCACTGGCTGAAACAACTGATGAAAATGAGGTGATGGATAATGAATAGTATACTAATGAATGCTTTACCAGTTGCAGACTGGGTAGAAAATATAACTGATTGGTTTACAAATACCTTTTCTGGATTATTCTCTTTAATTGAAACTTTAGGGAAACAAATAATGGGTGGTATGACAAATTTATTAACGGCCATTCCACCACTGATTTTTATTATTTTAATGACTGCTCTAGCTTTCTATATTTCAGATAAGAAAAAAGGGCTAACTGTTTTTACATTCCTTGGTCTATTGTTTATTTTAAACCAAGGTCTCTGGACTGATTTAATGAATACAGTGACACTAGTTTTAATTTCAAGTGTTTTCTCTATTATTATTGGTGTGCCACTTGGAATTTTAATGGCTAAAAGTGATAAAGCTCAAGCTATTTTAACTCCTATCTTAGACTTTATGCAGACAATGCCTGGTTTTGTTTACTTAATTCCAGCTGTTGCGTTCTTTGGTATTGGGATGGTTCCAGGGGTTTTCGCGTCCGTTATTTTCGCATTACCACCTACTGTTCGTTTTACCAATTTAGGAATTCGCCAAGTCCCAGAAGAATTAGTTGAAGCGGCCGATTCATTTGGTAGTACAGGAAAGCAAAAATTATTTAAATTGGAATTACCTTTAGCAAAAAGTACTATCTTGGCTGGTATTAACCAAACAACAATGCTTGCCCTATCAATGGTGGTTATTGCATCAATGATTGGTGCTCCTGGTTTAGGTCGAGGTGTATTATCAGCCCTACAACGTGCACAAGTTGGTAATGGATTCGTTAATGGATTAGCTTTAGTTATTTTAGCGATTATCATCGATCGATTCACACAGTATGTTAATAAACCACGTGCTAAAAAAACAAAAGCCACAAATCCTAAGCAGAAAAAAGTAACAATTATTGCAGCTGTTGCAGTTTTAGTTGCTGCCATTGGGTCATCTATGTTCCTATCTTCAAATAAATCAAGTGATAAAAAAATTAACTTGGCTTATGTTGAATGGGATTCAGAAGTTGCCTCAACACATGTATTAGCAGAAGTATTAAAACGTCAAGGGTTTGACGTTGAAACAACACCACTAGATAATGCTATTATGTGGGAATCTGTTGCAACAGGAAAAGCTGATGCTAGTGTGTCCGCTTGGTTACCAAGTACTCATAAAGCTCAAGCTGATCAATATAAAGATAAAGTTGATATTCTTGGCCCAAACTTAGATGGAGCAAAAGTTGGTTTAGTTGTTCCTAGTTATATGGATGTTTCTTCTATTGAAGATTTATCAAACCAGGCTGATAAAACTATTACGGGTATTGAACCTGGCGCTGGAGTCGTAACAGCTGCTAATAATACAATTAAAGCTTATCCAAACTTAAATGATTGGAAAGTTGAAACATCTTCTTCTGGAGCAATGGTAGTTGCTCTTGATCAAGCGATCAAAAATAAAGAACCAATTATTATTACAGGTTGGACTCCTCATTGGATGTTTAGTAAATATGATTTAAAATATTTAGAAGATCCTAAAGAAGCGATGGGCGCTCCTGAACAAATTAACACATTTACTCGTTTAGGGTTGAAAGATGATTCACCAGAAGCTTATAAAATCTTAAAAAACTTCAACTGGTCAACCGAAGATATGGGAACAGTTATGTTAGCTATTAATGAAGGAGAAAGTCCTGAAGTAGCTGCAAAAGAATGGGTCGACAACAACCAAGATAAAGTTGAAAGTTGGTTAAAATAGAACCAAACAAAGAAACTCGTAAATTTACGAGTTTCTTTGTTATTTGTCTTCTTCTAAAATAGATTTTTGAGAAAATCTTGCAGTTAAAAAACTACCTAATAATATCACTATGATACTTCCTATCATGACAGGCTCTGATTCAAACCATTTTTGTGTCTGTGGCAATCTACTTATTGTAGTAAAAAAAGTAATTCCCCATCCAAATACTAAGTAACTATAATAGGGTTTATTTTTTCTTCTGATAATAACATACGAAACAGCTATCATTGCAATAACTATAACAAAAATTGACAGGTATAAAGGAAGCGGAATAGATAAAAACCTATTTCCTATCATAACTGAACCAACATATCCTACTATTAACAATACACTAATAATAAAAACACCAATATATTCCATCATTTTTGATTGTTTATTTCCTTTAAACGTCATTTTTTCTAAATATTTAAACACGCTAAACACTAACAACATGCTAAGTACTCCATTTAATAAAATAGTCAAAATATTTATTGAGGGATTTCTTTGCGTGAGTGTACTATATAAAGAAAATCCAGAGCTTATTCCAAACACCATATAAAATATGGATAATTTTTTTCTTAAAGGAATTTGTGGCATCTCTTTGAACAACTCATCTAAATAACTTTTTGGTTCTTTACCGAAATAACCTTCAGCTGAAATACCTGATTCTTGTGCATCAAGTAAATCATATAAGATATTTAATAATGCCGTTTCAATCATCTCATCATCGCCAAACAATCCTTTAAATCGTGTATATAGTAATATTTTCTCATAATATTTTTTATTCTCTGGCGTTAATTTATCTCTTAACTCATTATTTTTTTCAATCATTTCCTCTATCATTACCTTATCCCCTTTTTAATATGACATTCACAATGTCACTGAGTTTTTCCCATTGATCATTAAACTCTTCCAAACGGTCTATTCCCTCTTCTGTGAGCGAGTAATACTTACGATTTGGGCCATCTGGCGAGGCTCTTAGTTCACCAGAAATCATATGTTGCTTTTCCAATTTTTGTAATAAAGGATACACTGTCCCCGCACTTAAATCGGCGAACCCAAACTGAATTAATTTTTGAACTAATTCATAACCATATGTTGTCTCATCTTTTAAGATAGATAGTACACACCCTTCGAGAATCCCTTTTAATAATTGAGTTTGTTTCATGTTTTCCTCCACTACTATGTCATACCAACTACTGAATATAATATATCACAATAAAACTACTATGTAAAACATAATAGTGTACAAAAAAACTGATTCCATAATCGGAATCAGTTTTTTTAGTTATTGACGAATTAAATAATCAAACGCTCCTAAAGCAGCTGTTGCGCCACTTCCCATAGAGATAATAATTTGTTTGTACGCACTATTTGTACAATCTCCTGCAGCAAAAACGCCTGGAACATTAGTCATACCATGGCTATCAACTAAGATTTCACCACGATCTGTTGTGTAAATGGTGTCTGGCAACCATTCTGTATTGGGGACTAACCCAATCAAAATGAACACACCACTGACATTTAATTCATGTTGTTCTTTCGTATTAACATCTTCATAAACTAATTTTTCAACACTATCACTACCCTCAATTGATTTAGTGGCTGCATTTGTTATCACAGTAACATTTGGTAGTGAATATAATTTATCTTGCAACACCTTATCGGCTTTTAATTCAGGTAAAAATTCTAGTACATAAACATGTTTTCCCATACCAGCTAAATCAATAGCAGCCTCAATACCAGAATTTCCTCCACCAATAACTGCAATATCTTTGCCTGCAAATAATGGGCCGTCACAGTGAGGACAATAGGCAATCCCTTTATTTTTAAATTCTTTTTCACCAGGTACATTGATGTTTCGCCATCTGGCACCTGTTGAAATAACTAATGATTTCGTTTTTACCACTGCTCCGCTTTCTAGAGACACTTCAACAAAATCATTTTTCTGAATATCTTTTGCTCGTTGATTTTTCATAATATCAACATTGTATTGGTTCACATGCTCTTCGACTTGATTCATCAACTGTGGGCCTTCTATATAAGGTGTGCCAATGACATTTTCAATACCTAATGTATCCATCACTTGGCCACCGAATGTATCAACTACCATTCCAGTACGGATTCCTTTTCTTGCTGCATAAATTGCGGCAGCTCCACCAGCAGGTCCTCCACCAATCACAAGCACATCATATGGATTTTCTTGATCGATATCACTGATATCAACACTACCAAGAATTTTTTCTAAAATAGTACTCAATTCCATACGACCACTTGAAAATTCCTCTCCATTTAGAAAAACGGTAGGCACTGCCATGACTTTTTTCTCATTAACTTCGTCTTGATACATACCACCTTCAATCATCGTGTGAGAAATGTTTGGATTAACAACACTCATGATATTTAGTGCTTGAACCACATCCGGGCAATTATGGCATGTTAAACTAACAAATGTTTCAAAACTCATCGGCTCATCAATTTTTTTAATCACATTAATTACAGAGTCTTCAACTTTAGGTGCACGTCCACTCACTTGTAATAACGCTAAAATAAATGATGAAAATTCATGTCCTAAAGGCAGTCCTGCAAACATCACACCACTTGTTTGACCTGGTTGATTAATCTCAAAACTAGGTGTTCTTTTTAATGTTTCTTCAACCAGTGTTAATCGTGGAGACAACTCACAAACTCCTGTTAGGAATTCTCTTACTTTATTTGAAGAGTCACTCTCATCCAAACTCGCTTTAAACTCTATGTCGGATTCAAGTAATTCTAAATACTGCTTTAATTGAGCTTTTGTTTCATTATCTAACATATTTTTCTCCTTATATTTTTCCGACTAAATCAAAACTTGGTTTTAATGTTTCACCATTTTCTTTCCATTTAGCTGGACAAACTTCACCTGGATTTTCACGTACATATTGTGCTGCACGAATTTTATCAACTAAAACACTTGCTTCACGTCCAATACCATCAGCATTGATTTCAATTGTTTGAACAATACCATCTGGATCAATAATAAATGTTCCACGTTGTGCTGCACCTGCTTCTTCATCTAAAACGTCAAATTGACGTGAAATGGTATGTGATGGGTCTGCTAACATGATGTATTCAATTTTACCAATCGCATCAGATGTATCATGCCACGCTTTGTGTGTAAAGTGTGTATCTGTTGAACAAGAATAAACTTCCACACCTAACTCTTTCAATGTTGCATATTGCTCTTGTAGGTCTTCTAACTCAGTTGGACAAACAAACGTAAAATCAGCAGGATAAAAACAAATAATACTCCATTTACCTTTTAAATCTTCATTAGAAACAGAAATAAATTCTCCTTTGTGGTAAGCTTGTGCGTTAAATTCTTCTACTTCTTTTCCAATTAATGACATAATAATAACCCTCCATATATTTATTCGCTCTAATTTAAATGAGCCTTATTTATAATAATTATAAACAAATAATCTTTTTAAGTCAAACATTAACTTATATAACTGACAACATTCATTAAAATAACACGTATTATCCATTTATATACTTTTAGCCTATTCTTATTATCACCTAATAACCAGTGACAAACGTTTATTATTTCGTTAAAATGAACTTAGTAAACTCTTTCATTACAGATATAGAGAGGTGTCTTGTGTTTTCAACAATTGTACTACCCTTAGATGGTTTAATAACGGATACAACTTATCTCCACTATGAATGTTTCCTAGATGCTTGTCGTTCTTTTAATATAACTATTCCAAACGAGTTGTCTTTTGAGGAACAAAAAGTATTTCGAAGTCATCAATGGTTAGAAGAGATAGATAACTTGTCACATCAACAAAAGGAGGAACTCATTTTAGAAAAAAATAGATTATATGATGACGAATTAGACGATATTGATGACGACGATATTTATCCTGGAATTCTCGCTTTAATAACTGACGCTCATAAACAAAATATATTGATTTATGCGATATCTGACGATGACTTGGCAAATAAATTAATCGAGCAATTAGAACTGCCGTCGTATATTAAGCTAATCACATCAAATGACTTAAAAAAAGTGACATATGATATTCTTGTTATAGATGATTTAGTAACTCTTAATGCTATGGATAATAAACCAATAATATCCATATTGTTATCACAGAATGACCTATCATATTCAACTGATTTCACCATTCAAAATACCGAAGAGTTAACATTATGTTTTTTAAAAAAAATTTGGGAGGAAACCAATGACTTACAATATTATTCACGATAAACAAACAGATATCCATTATATTACCGTTACAAAATCAAATCACAGTGTCACGTTCGTTGATTTTGGGGCTAGAATTCAAGAGTGGATCACCCCAGATAGAGTTGGTAATAAAGATAACATTTTACTTTCACCAGATACTCCGGAAGAAATTATCAATGATAATGCTCAATTTGGTGCACTAGTTGGACCTGTAGCTGGACGTATTAAAAAAGGAAAATGGAATGGGTATCAATTTGAAAAAAATAACGGTAATCATCACTTGCATGGAGGCAGTAATGGCTGGTGGCATCAATTTTGGGCATTTGACATTGAAGAACATGACGAAAATACGATTGTTCATTTTATGTTAAAAGACACATTAACAGATTATCCCGGACCAATTTATGTCAAAAATTCTTATAAAGTAACAGATGACGCAATTGAAATGACAACGAGTTGCCACTCTGACAGTGATACAATTGTCAATCCTACTAACCATATTTACTTTAATCTAAATGGTAAGGATAAAAAAGACATCACCAATCATCTATTAACTATCCACGCAGATAATATTTTAGAAACAGATGACGAAACGATTCCTACTGGAGAATTACTTGACGTAGTAAACACTGGTTATGATTTTAGACAACCTCGCTTACTAAAAGAAGCCCTAAATTCTTTACCTAACGGTATTGATGATGCTTTTTTACTGACATCTGAACAGCCTCAAATTATATTAAGTCAACCAAACAATGGAAGAAATATTCAGCTATTTTCTGATAGACAAGCTGCTGTTGTGTTTTCTACAACAGGTTTTGCTACTGATCAATCAGTATCGGGAGAAAAAATGCATTCTCAATTAGGTATCGCAATTGAGACTCAGGAATTACCTGATGTGGTAAATCATCCTCACTTAGGAAATATCGATCTCAAAGAACAACAAATTAAAACATGGCATACTACCTATCAATTCTTTGTTTCATGATGCTAAAAAGACAGACACCAAGTCATTATTGATGTCTGCTTTTTTATATTGTTTCGATAAAATTAATTGCTGCCCCGATTAAATTGGCATCATTTTTAAATTGGCATGCTGATACAACTGGTGTGATATGTTGTAATCGAACACTTGCTAACTTTTCATATAACCGTTTTTGTAACTCATCAATCACTTCTGGTCTTTCTGAAATAGCTCCACCAACGATAATCATCTCTGGATCCAAAGCCACTTGTAAATCATATAGTATTTGAGAGATGTTTTCATACATCGTATCCAATAATTTATTGGCTAATGGATCTCGTAAACCGGCTAATCTAAACAATTGTTTTCCATCAATTGCTTCGCCAGTAACTTTTTCGTATGCCTTAGTCGCCTTAACAATTGTACCAGTTTCACTCAATATTCTATTTGTATGATTTTTCATCAAACCAAATTCTCCACCAAATAAGTGAGCTCCTTTATAAAGGGAACCATTTATAAATACTGCTCCACCAACACCCGTTCCTAAAACAAGAAATAATGCGTGATTGACATTTGTCCCCACTCCACAATTCATCTCAGCAATCCCTGCACAATTCGCATCATTTTCAATTCGAATGGGCAACTTAAAAGCTTTTTCAAATATATCAAATATAGGGCAATTATGAAGATATGGTACTGCACTAATGCCATCAATTACCCGAGCTTTATCATCAACCACACCTGGAGCACTAATAGCTACTCCTTCTATATCAACTGGATAATGACTTATTACTTTTTTCATTTGTTCAATTATTGAATCTAAATTTTTTGGAGTAAAAAACTGTGTATTAAACGATAACCTGCCATCTTCCCATAAACCGCATTTTACTGCCGTTCCTCCTATATCAAATACAGCAAGATTTGCCATTGTATCACCTCATCAACTTATTTATCGACTGCCTTTATTTAATAATTAGTATATTTAACTCATTATCTAACAATACTACGATTAGTTCAACTAAGTCTTTCACTTAAAACAAAATGTGACACGTATTTTGTTTATAAGGTATTTTTTTTAATAAAATTTCACTTTTATTTTTAGATTGTGAAATTTTTTTATGAAAAATATTACACAATATAAAATAGATTTATCTATTCTTTCTATTTTTGGATGACATAACAAACAAAAAAATTGAAAAATTGGTCACATATTATTTAAAAAACTTACTTTTTATTTCATTAAATTCACAAGCATAAACATATACTAAGGTTTTACTTTCTGTTATATTTTGAACATATCACATATAGATATATTTGTGATAAAAAATACATGTAAGGGTGGATACAATGAAAGTTGTTGTTATAGGATGTACTCATGCAGGGACATCTGCGGTAAAAAGTATTTTAAAAGAATCACCAGAAGCTGAAGTGATTGTCTATGAAAGAAACGATAATGTGTCGTTCCTATCATGTGGAATCGCGCTCTACGTTGGTGGCGTTGTCAAAAACGCGCAAGACTTATTCTACTCAAATCCTGAGGAGCTAGCTTCTCTAGGTGCTACAGTAAACATGGAGCATAATGTGACATCCATCGATACTGAACTTAAACAAGTGACAGCTGTCAACTTGAAAACAAATGAAACAAGCATTACGTCATATGATAAATTAGTGATGACAACAGGATCATGGCCTATTGTTCCTCCTATTCCAGGAATTGAAGCCAATAACATTTTATTATGTAAAAATTATAATCAAGCAAATAAAATTATAGACTCTGCTAAAGATGCCAAAAGAATCGTTGTGGTTGGTGGTGGATATATTGGGATTGAGTTAGTTGAAGCGTTTGTCGAGTCAGGTAAAAACGTAACCTTAATCGATGGTCTTGACCGTATATTAAATAAATATTTAGACAAACCATTTACAGATAAACTAGAACAAGAGTTACTGAACCAAGGAGTCACACTAGCTTTAGGAGAAAATGTGGCACACTTTGAATCCGATGAGCACTCTAATGTGAAAAAAGTACATACGGCTTCTAAATCATTTGAAGCTGACATGGTGATTCTGTGTGTTGGATTTAAACCTTCGACAGAATTATTAGGTGACAAAGTGGATAAATTACCTAATGGTGCGATTAAAGTGAATGAGTATATGCAAACAAGTCAACCTGATATTTTTGCTGCAGGAGATAGTGCAATTGTTCACTATAACCCAACACAATCAGATAACTATATTCCTTTAGCAACAAACGCCGTTAGACAAGGCTTATTAGTTGGAAAAAATATTAAAAAACCAATTCTAGCTTATCGTGGGACTCAAGGAACGTCTGGATTATACTTATTTGGTTGGAAAATAGGATCAACCGGTTTAACCATAGAAAATGCATTAGCTCAAGGAATTAATGCTGATATGGCATATTTAGAAGATAACTACCGTCCAGAATTTATGCCTACAACGGAAAAAGTTATGATGCAATTGGTTTTTGACAAGGATACAAAACGCATATTAGGCGGTCAATTAATGTCGAAATATGATATCACTCAGTCAGCAAATACATTGTCTTTAGCCATTCAAAATAAAATGACTGTTGAAGATTTAGCTCTATCCGACTTCTTCTTCCAACCTCATTTTGATCGTCCATGGAACTATTTAAACTTATTAGCACAAGCAGCTATGAACTAGTTTCTACTATTATATGGGATAAAAAATCCTTAAAGCCGTTTAATCGACTTTAAGGATTTTTTATATTTCATCTGTAAAAGAAATCCGATCATGAACTTTCATGAAATTAGGTCTTGAAAAAAATAAATCATCATATACGGCAACTTTTTCACTTGCTTCTAACATCAAGATAGCAATTTTATTGGTAAATACTTCTATTTCCTTAATATCAAAAGGTGTATAAGATAATATGAATTCTTTTTCTAAATGAGACAATCGAGATTTTTCACCTTCATAGTTTCGCCAATCGTCATCTATATTTGGCTCAGTACCTTTTGATAAGTACCACATTGATACCAGATGTTGTTTAATAGACAAAACAATTGACTCGATATGATTACTTTCATTTCTTCTCCATGCACGATATAAATTAAAATAATCTGCATAGTATTGATTTAATATATGATCAAAGACTTCTTGCGTCACAACATATTGCATATCCTTTGATAGATTATGTAACTCAGTTAAAGTCCCATCATCTTTAATAATCTCAATATGTTTATATAAAATACTAGGCTCTAACATTTCTAATGTATATACCATCAAATCAAGTTTGATAAATGTTGCATAATGAATAATCGAATGATTATAATCAAATAATTCGATAAATAGATAATCGCCAATTGAGCGAATAATCTCACGTTGCTTTTGCTCTATTTGAATACCTGGTTTTAGAATAATACGTGCATTAATATCAGAATAAAAATCTTCCGTTTTATTACCAATTGAGCCACTAAAATAGGCTCCAATGATATCATTGTCTTCCTTTACTAGTCTAGCAAATCTATTTTGTAATTTATCTCTTTCAATGGGTAAATTTGAATCCACTAACATACTAACCAATCCCCCTTCAATATCTACTACATACAGTATATTCAAAAATAACTGGTTTTACAAAAGATTTTATAAATAAATCAACAATTTTATCATTTTTTTCACTTATTCGATGGTTTTATAAAAAGACAACAATGTAACAAAACAAATTAACTTAGTAACATCTGTAATAATTATCAGTTTATTATAATAACTTATAATGAAAAACAATTAACAATTTCACTCAAAAATTATCATATTAGATTGTTTTTATTACATAAAAAAAAATATTTTAGTCATTTTATGTTAAATAAGTAGCAAAAAAACATTTTCTAGTTCATTACATATTATGAACAAACAAATATTTCTATATGTCAAAAATTGTAATATTAAACTATATCTTGTTACCAAATTTCACTCATTCTTTCACCTAAGAAATATGATTCGATGGTAAAGTATATCTTGTCGTTGGATATCAACGAAATAAATTAAAACAATTTTAAAAGGAGATTTTTAAATTTATGAAATCACTAAAAACATTAATATTTGGTAGCACATTTGCATTAGGACTATTATTCAGTACAACTGTACTTGCTGACTCTGTATACACTGTAAAAAATGGAGATACTCTTTCTTCTATCTCATTAGAATTTTTTGGCTCAAACAACAACATCGAACAAATTGCTAAAGACAATAACATTAAAAATGTGAATATGATCTTCCCTGGTCAAGAACTAACCATTAAAACAGATGTAAAAACAGAAACACCTGTTGAAGCATCAGCTGTTTCTTCTGAACCTGTACAAGAAGAAAACACTTATGTTGCACCACAACAAGAAACTCAAGCGGCTGTATCTTCAGCTCCTGCTACGACTTCTAATGCAAAAGAATGGATTGCTCAAAAAGAATCAGGTGGTGACTATAACGCAACTAATGGATACCATATCGGACGTTACCAATTAGACCCAAGTTATTTAAATGGTGACTACTCTCCAGCAAACCAAGAACGTGTTGCAGATCAATATGTTGCTGGTCGTTATGGTTCATGGGAAAACGCTCAAGCATTTTGGATGAATAACGGTTGGTACTAAAAAAAACCTCATTTGAGGTTTTTTTTATTGTTTTGGTTTAAATCTTTTTAAACGAAGTGCATTCAATAAAACAGAAACGGAACTAAAACTCATCGCAGCTCCTGCAATCATAGGGTTAAGTAGTGGGCCGCCAAATAAATGTAACACACCCATTGCTACAGGAATACCTAATATATTGTATCCAAATGCCCAGAAAAGATTTTCTTTAATATTTCTCATTGTCGCATCAGATAGCTCTATTGCTGTTGCGACACTTTTTAAATCATCATTCATTAGCACAACATCGGCAGATTCAATCGCCACATCTGTTCCATTACCAATTGCTAACCCGATGTCTGCTTGAGCCAATGCTGGTGCATCATTAATCCCATCACCAACCATACCAACTTTCTTACCTTGTTTTTGCAATCGTGCCACTTGATTTGCTTTATCTTCTGGCAATACCTCACTGACAACTGTATCAATACCTACTTGACTAGCGATTGCTTCGGCTGTCAACTCATTATCTCCCGTTAACATCACCACTTGTTTTCCTAATTTTTTTAATGTTGTAATAGCTTTAATGCTACTTGGTTTAATCGGATCAGCTACTGCAACAATCCCAATTACTTTTTGTTTAGTTGCCACATACATCGGTGTTTTACCCTCTTGTGCTAATCTATTAACTGTTTCTTTTTTGTCATCTAAATTGATTTTTTGCTCAGTCATTAAACGTTTATTTCCAATAAAATACGAAATGCCCTCAACTGAAACAGTAAGTCCTTGACCTGGTATCGCTAAGAAATCAGAAATTGATAATAAATCAATTGCCATCTCTTTTGCTTTTTCAACAATCGCTTGTCCTAATGGGTGTTCAGAATGAACTTCTGCTGAAGCAGTTAACTGAAGAATATCATGTTCACTTAACTCATCAAATACTAAAACGTCTGTTACAACAGGCTTGCCTTCTGTGATTGTTCCAGTTTTATCAAATACTATAGTATCGAGTTGGTGAGCTATTTCTAGTGCTTCACCACTTTTTATCAAAATACCATTTTCAGCACCCTTACCTGTTCCAACCATAATAGCTGTTGGTGTTGCGAGACCTAACGCACATGGACAAGCGATAACTAAAACAGAAATGGTTATAGTTAGAGCAAAAATCCATGATTCTTGTCCTAAAAAATACCATAACAAGCCTGATACAATCGCTAAGACAATAACAATCGGAACAAATACTCCAGATACTTTATCAGCTAATTGCGCAATCGGTGCTTTAGATCCTTGTGCTTCTTCAACTAATTTGATAATTTGTGATAATGTTGTATCTTGTCCAACTCTAGTCGCTCTAAATTTAAAACTTCCTGTTTTATTCAAACTAGCACTAACCACATTATCTCCGACTTTTTTCTCAACTGGAATACTCTCACCAGTAATCATTGATTCATCTACTGCACTATTTCCTGAAATAATCTCGCCATCCACAGGGATTTTTTCACCCGGACGCACGATTAATACATCCCCTAAGACCACTTCTTCAACTGGAATACTAACTTCTACATCATCACGAATTACGGATGCTGTTTTTGGTGCGAGATTTATTAGAGTTTTAATCGCCTCAGATGTTTTCCCTTTTGACACAGCTTCAAAATATTTTCCAAGTGTAATTAAAGTCAGAATAGTTGCGGCCGATTCATAATACAGATTCATTGCAAAGCTACTATCTCCTAAAATCACTTGAATTGTCCCATAGATACTATAAAGTGTGGCAGCACTTGTTCCTAATGCTACAAGGGAATCCATATTAGGATGTCTTTTGACTAATGCTTTAAAACCTACCGTAAAAAATGACCATCCTATTGCGATAACGGGAATTGTTAAAACCAATTGGATTAACGCAAATGCTACTGGTGAATGAATCGGATCAATAACTGTTAGTAAAGGTAGACCAACCATATGCCCCATTGAGATATAAAGTAGTGGCACAGTGAAAAGTGCTGAAGAAATAAATCTCTTCCACATAACTTTTATGTGTTTTTCTTTATTATCTTCTTTTGTCTCTGTACTGCCTTTCTCTACTTCTCTATCAGTTGCTGAGTATCCAGCATCAGATACAACGTTAATAATATCTTCTTTTGATGTGACGGCTGAATTAAATAAAAGTGTCATACTTTCTGTTGCTAAATTAACAGATACTTCTTTTACTCCATCCATCTTACTGACAGCTTTTTCAACTGTACTTGAACAGGATGCACAACTCATTCCTTCAATATCAAATGTCGCCGACACGTATTGTTCAACAATATCATACCCTGCATCTTTCACCGCTTTAGCGATATCTTCTTCTTTTAAAAAATCTGTATCATAGGTTACATCTAATTTTTCAGTAGCCAAATTAACACTGGCTTTTTTTACACCTGAGAGTTTTGATACAACTTTTTCTACTGTACTCGAACAAGATGCACAGCTCATTCCTTCTACTGGCAAAATAATTCTTTTTTCCATTTGTATACACCTCACTTATGACAATTACACTGACCAACGACACAATTACACGCTAATTTTTTTGGTGCATTTCTTTTTTTTACCGTTAACAAATCAACTAAATTATCAATATCTTGTTCTGATAACTCTTGTTCTTCTATTAATTGACAAATCATTCGGCCTTTTTTCTTTTGACAAATTTTGTCTAAATCTTGCTCTAATAAAGTATTGACTGCAACTTCTTCATTCACTAATGCTTCATAAATAAATTGCTTACCATTTTTTTGAGTAGTTAAATATTCTTTATCTACAAGTCTTGCCAATAATGTTTTGACTGTCGACATACTCCATTCCATCTTATCTCCTAATATATCTAAAACAAATCGACTAGTGACTGAATCATTTGCCCAAACAACTTTCATTATTTCCCACTCTGCTTGAGTAATGGAAACATGTTTCTCTTTGGTTACCATGAATTCACTCCCTTAATTATTTTATAAGTACACTATAAACCTATCGTCTACATTTGTCAACGATAAGGAAATAAAAAAAGAAATAGCTACTAACTATTTCTTAATTGCTTTTCTTCGTATTTAGATTTTAACACGTCTAAATTCATTTTCACAATCACCGTTGTTCCTTCACCCAACTCACTAACAAGTTTCACACGACCACCTAAAATAGTAGCATAGTGTTGCACTAGAGATAGCCCTAAACCAGAGCCACCGCTATTACGTTGTCTTGAGTGACTAACACGATAAAATCTTTCAAAAATACGTTTTTGATCTTTTTCAGAAATACCTATTCCTGTGTCTTCAACTTTTAAAATTAATTCATTATTCGTTTGTGTTAAATAAACAAATATTTTACTATTATCCTCAGAATACTCAATCGCATTTTCTAATAAATTCTTGACAATAATTTGAAATGAATCATTTGGTATAACTAAATCATCTGAAACATGACAATCAAAAATCACTGTGATATTTTTATCATAGGCTTTGAATCGGTAACGATCAATTTCATCTTCTACAACAAGTTTAGGATGAACGACAAATGAGTCCATTATATAAATATCTTTTTCTGTTTTCAACAACATCATAATGGTTTGAATTAAATTCATTAATCGCTGTGCTTCACGTTCAATGATTGTTAAAAACTCTTTGCTTGCTTCAGGATCATCTTTAGCACCAGCTAACAGTGTTTCAGAAAAACCAATGATAGATGTCGTTGGTGTTTTTAATTCATGAGAAATATTGCTAATAAAATCTTCATGAAACCGCTCAACTTGTCTTACTTCCGTGACATCATAAATAATCCCAACATACTCATTATTTTCAATCGATAATTGTCGAATAACTATCTTTAAGTCTTGTGTCAGTGGTTTTTCAATACGAATCTCGCCTTGAATGGGCTCTCCAGTTTCATATGCTTGTAGAATCAATTCATTCAAAGTCGGTTCATTAAACCATTTATCATATGGAGAAACGGTCCATTTTTTATGAAACATCTCTTCAATCACTCGATTAGCAAGAGTCAATTCTAAACTGTCATTTAAAATAAAAATACCGATATCTAAGTTTTCAAATAAAAAATGCAGTGTCTCTTCATTTTTTAACTGCTTATAATACAGTAAATTCGTTTCTTCCATTAATTCATACACCGTTTGATAGAGTTCACGCCATTCTCCTGGTGCGTCTAGAACCTTTTGTTTTTTCTCTGGATTCTGAATTGCTTGTCTTAAAATGGGCAGCATAAATTGAATTGGTTTGTTCGTTTGACGACGAATGTAATATCCCATAACAAGGATGGCAACAAACAACAGAATCATAATAGAAATAACAATTCGTTGGAAATTTTCGACATATTGAGAAATTCCCTGATATGTTTCAGATAATCTTACAATTCCGATTAATTTATTATCCTTCTCAATTCGTCTAGATACATAAATTAATTTTTCATTAACTGTATCACTATTTCGAATAGCAACAGCTTCCGATTTCCCTTCTTCGAGTATTTCTTTTATTTCTGGACGATTCTTTCTTGTTGTTTTTACCAAATTATTTTTTGAAGAATCATACAAAATATCGCCATGCTCATCCATAATCGTTAATCGTTCATGATTTCCAATACTTTTTTCTAACCTCACTTCATCGATAATTATCCTTGTACCATCTGATATGAATGGTTCTAGCATTTGTATTTCTCTAGATAATTGCTTAGTTTGTTGCTCAATTACGTCTTTCTTAAAAAAGTAGGTGGTATAATAACCACCTACTAAAACGAGTATAATTGTTACAACGATAATCCAAACTGGCTTAATGACTTTTTGTAATTGTTTCATTATTCTGGCTCCTGGAATTTATACCCAAATCCTCTCACTGTCTTAATATATTTAGGACTTTTCGCATCATCCTCTATTTTTTCTCGTAAGTGACTAACATGAATATCAACTGTTCGTGATAGATGATACATATCGTCTTTCCAAACGGATAACATCAACTCATCTCTGCCGATAATTCGATTTTGACGTTCCATAAAATAGATCAACAATTCAAACTCTTTTTTAGTCAGATTAACTTCAATATTTCGTTTTAAGACTTTGTAATCTCTCGGATAAGCGATTAATTCTCCTATAATTAGTTGATTATTATCAAGACTAGATGTTTCTAGATCATCAGATTTATTTTCTAAACGCCTTTCTACAGCACGGAGTCTGGCAATCAACTCTCTTGGACTAAACGGCTTTGTTATATAGTCATCTGCACCTATTTCAAGTCCAATAATCTTATCGATTGTTTCATCTTTTGCCGTTAACATAATAATCGGTGTACTTACTTTTTCTTTTCGTAATTTTTTTGTCACATCAAATCCATTAATTTTAGGTAACATCAGATCTAATATAATAAAACTATACTTATTTGACATGGCATAATCTATTGCTGCTTCACCATCGTGAACAACATCAACTTCAAAGTTTTCTTTTTCTAAATTATACTTTAATAGTGTTGTAATTGATTGTTCATCATCAACTACTAAAATTCGTTTCATTCCTTGTATACGTCCCTTCCTTATCCTATTTAATTTGTTCCATTATATCATAAGTTAATATAAATAGAGGGAATTAGGAGTATACGGAAGGAAGATGACTCATGATTCACTTATTTAATATTTCCATCCAAATCACGTTCTACCTTCATATCTGATATAGCAATATAACCTAATTCATTAACCACATTTTTTTGTACATCATCTGATTTCATGTAATCAAGGAAAGCTAGTACATCTTTACTTGCATCTTTTTGTGTATACATATGCTCATAAGCCCAAATTTTCCATGAATTGTCTACAACTTTTTCATCTTTAGGTTCAACGTCATCAATTGAAAGTCCTAAAATACTGTCATCAATATAAGAAAATGCTAAATAGCTAATTGCTCCTGGTGTTTCAGAAACGATTTTTCTAACTGTACCTGAAGAGTCTTGTTCTTGTCCCTTAGCTGCTTTAGCTCCACCAATCCCCCACTTTTCAAAAGTTGCACGAGTACCACTTCCAGCTGCACGATTGATTAATTCAATCTTTTGATCTTTTCCACCAACTTCTTTCCAATTAGTCACTTTACCAGTAAAGATATCTTTTAATTGTTCTGATGTAATATTTTTAACACCGACGTCTTTGTTAACCACTGGTGCAACACCAACTACTGCAATTTTGTGATCTTCAATTTTAGACGCATCGATTCCATCTTTTTCTTCTGCATAGACATCTGAGTTACCAATGTCTACCGCACCTGTTGATACTTGAGTTAAGCCAGTACCACTGCCCCCACCTTGAACAGTGATTGTATAATTTGGATTATCAGTCATATAGATTTCAGCTACTTTTTCTACTAATGGTTGTAAAGCTGTTGATCCAACTGATGTAATGTCAACTTTTTTTGATGAGGATGATTTATCAGAACTATTTCCAGATAAACTGCTATCAGCGTTATCTCCACTGCCACATCCCACCAATGTAAATAAAGCTCCTACTGTAATGACTGATAATAATTTTTTCTTCATTTTTTCAAAACTCCTTAAAAGTTATTTGTTTGTATTATTTGTACAAACAGAGTGTAACAATCTTTTGTAAAGTTTATAGTCTTGAAATTGTAAAATAAAGGTAAACTAATTGAAAATGGCTAAAATTTTCAATTTTCTTCAAAAGAACGTAAATTTTATAACAATATTTACGTCAATCTAAACAATTATGACAAAAAAAAGAAAGCAATTTTACTTGCTTTCTTTTTTTGAAGCTTTTAATTTCAATTCAGGTTCTAAATCACTTTCAACAGCTTCTTTAGTGATAATGACTTTCTCAACATCTTCACGAGTTGGAATTTCATACATAATTCCCATCATCACATGCTCAATGATTGAACGAAGCCCACGAGCTCCAGTATCACGTTCAATTGCCTGATTTGCAATTGCTTCTAACGCACCTGGTGTAAATTCCAATTCAACATCATCTAATGATAATAATTTTTTATATTGTTTCACTAATGCGTTTTTAGGTTCAGTTAAAATTCTAACCAAATCTTCACGTGTTAATTTTTCAAGAGATGCTGTGACAGGTAATCGACCAATAAATTCAGGAATCAAACCAAATTTTAGTAAATCTTCTGGAATGATTTGTGACATAATACTTTTTTCTTCATCTCGTTTGTTTTTATTAGTTGAGCCAAATCCAATCACTTTCTCACCTAAGCGTTCTTTTACGATCGTTTCGATACCATCAAATGCTCCACCAACAATGAATAAAATTTCAGATGTATCAATCTGAATTAATTCTTGTTGAGGATGTTTGCGTCCTCCTTGAGGCGGCACACTAGCAACGGTTCCTTCTAATATTTTAAGTAAGGCTTGTTGTACACCTTCACCAGAAACATCACGTGTAATGGATACATTTTCACTTTTTCTAGCAATTTTATCAATTTCATCAATGTAGATAATTCCGCGTTGTGCTTTTTCAACATTAAAGTCAGCTGCTTGCAATAACTTTAAAAGAATGTTTTCAACATCTTCCCCAACATATCCAGCTTCAGTTAAACTAGTTGCGTCTGCAATAGCAAAGGGGACATTTAATGTTTTAGCAAGCGTTTGTGCTAAAAATGTTTTCCCAGATCCAGTTGGTCCAATCAAACAAATATTACTTTTTTGAAGTTCTACTTCATCAACTTCTTCATTATCTTCATCGATTGCCATTTGTTGCACTCGCTTGTAGTGGTTGTATACAGCAACTGATAGTACAATTTTTGCTCTTTCTTGACCCACAACATATTCATTTAACACATCTAATATTTCTTTTGGTTTTAAAACATTGATTAAATCAGATACTATCTCATCTTGCATCTCTTCATCAATAATTTCTTTGCATAAGTCAATACACTCGTTACATATATATACTCCAGGTCCTGCGACTAATTTCTTCACTTCATCTTGAGATTTTCCGCAAAACGAACAGCGTACTTCGTTATTTTCACCTGTATTGTCGTACATGTTTTCCCTCCTAATTGAAAAAAGACCTCATTTAAGGTCTATTTAACCAAAAGTCTCATCATCTTGTTTATAATAACATACTCTACTAGACAATGCATTAAAAAAGAAAAAACAAAGACAAGGCACATACACCTTGTCTTTTGGGTCTTTCCTAAGCTTCTTCTTTTACTGTTTTGACGATAGCATCAACAGCACGTTTCATCTTAATATCATGAGTTAACATTTCATCTGATAAAGCATTTCTTACAGCTGAAGCCTCCATGTTGTATTGAGATGCTAAATCATCAATCTCAGCTTGAATATCTTCGTCAGTTACGTCAAATTTTTCAGCTTCAACGATTGCTTCAATCACTAAGTTAGTTTTAACACGTGTTTCAGCTTCACCCTCAAATTGTTTATGCAAGTCTGCTTCAGTTGTTCCACTGATTTGGTAATATAATTCAGGTGAAATCCCTTGATTTTGCATGTTTGATAAAAATTCATTCATACCACGGTGAACTTCATCGTGAACCATTACTTCTGGTAATTCAACGATTTCAGCATTTTCAACTGCTTGAGAAATTGCTGCTTCTTCGATTGCTGCTTCAGCTGCAGCTTCTTTAGATGCCACTAATTCAGCTTTGATTTTTTCTTTTAATTCTGCTAGTGTTTCAACTTCGTCATCAACATCTTTAGCAAATTCATCATCTAATTCTGGTAATTCTTTTGCTTTTACTTCATGAACTGTTACTTTGAATACAGCTTCTTGTCCAGCTAAATCTTCAGCTTGGTATTCTTCTGGGAAAGTTACTTTAACTTCCACTTCATCTCCAGCTTTAGTCCCAACTAATTGTTCTTCAAAGCCTGGGATGAATGAGTTAGAACCTAATTCTAATGAATAGTTCTCACCTTTTCCACCTTCAAATGCCACATCATCTTTGAATCCTTCAAAGTCAATAACCACTGTGTCGCCATTTTCAGCAGCAGCTTCTTTAATCACTAATTCTGCTTGTGATTGTTGTTTTTGAGCTAAGTTTTCTTCAACTTCTTCATCCGTTACTGAGCGGTCTTGTTTGGGAACTGTTAAGTTTTTGTAGTCACCTAATTTAACTTCAGGTTTTACAACAACTTCTGCTGTGATAACCCATGGTTGACCTTTTTCCATTGATTCAACATTGATTTTTGGTTGAGCAACTGGCTCAATTCCCGCTTCTTCAATTGCTGCTTCATAAAGTTCAGGTAGAACAAAGTTTAATGCATCTTCATAAAGTGCTTCTTCACCATACATTTGGTTAAACATTTGGCGAGGTACTTTCCCTTTACGGAATCCTGGCACGTTTAAATCTTTCTTCACACGATCAAACGCTGCTTTTAACCCTTTTTCAATATGTTCTGTAGAAACTTCAAACGTTAAAACACCATCGTTTGTTCCTTTTTTTTCCCATTTTGTAGACATATAATGTACCTCCAAGTTATCTATTCGTTAATAGTTTTTACACTATTTCATACCATACAATCTTACACTAAAGACCTTTAATTGTAAACATTTTTCACTAACAACTCACTATTTTGTCATCGTATTCATCATGATAGTATCTAAGTGTTGAATGCTAGATAAAATATGCATAGCTCGTTCTTCTACTCTGTTATCTAATGTTAGATCAAAACCGAAATAGATTAAATAAGCTTGTAACCAATCATCTACATTAACAATACACCGTTCTAAACATGGATACATCATACCTAAGTGAGCTTTTAAAACACCCAATACCATTTGCTCTTGGCTTGTATAGTTATCTTCCATATAGTGAGATAACTTTTGATACAAAGGATGTGTCAAAATTGTAGGCATCAATCGATCCGTATCATCTAGATTAACCGTCACTAACTGATTAAATACCGTAAGTACTTCAACTGTTGATTTCTCTTTTAATTGAACGAGTTCATCAATAAATTGATTTCTAATAAAAATAGAAACCTGGTCATCACACAAAATACGTTTAGTGACTATTTCGATAAAATCTGCTTTTGTTAAGTAATCACATTCTTTTGCCAACTTAATTTGTTGAACCATCTCTTCATTAACCAAGTTTTGACAACGAGAAACATGATGTCGATACTCGTTATTATCTACCATTGTCCAATAGTCTTGTGTTTTATCTAGTGTATCTTTAAACGCATCTTTTAATTGATGACTCTCATTTAGTTGAACGAACCATTTTTCAACTTGTAAAAATAATCGTTTCTTTAACAAAACATCCAAATAGATTGGTTGAAGCCTTTCGTGGTTTCGATAGTCTTGTTCGAACTCTTTGACATAATCTAATGCTTCATCAATCTGCCCTAGTTTTAATGATATTTTTACAAGATAAGTATTTACTTCTAGTGTTAACTCTTCTTGATAATGCCCTTTAAAACACTCTAAAGATTTTAAATAGTCCTGTTGGTCATAATATTTTTTTCCTAAATACAAAAGACGTTCTAATTCGTTAGGAAATTCAATTGTATCACCCATCTTATCTAACCTCCTTTTTTATTCTAAATAATCATAAAAAAAAAGTGCAACACATCCGTGCACACTTTTTAATCGTTAGTCTTGTAATAATTCAAAAATTTCTAAAGTGACTAAATCAATGTCATCAAATTGATAGACTTCTTGAGAACCTGCTTCTGTTAATTCAAACATCTCGCTATTCCCATCAAACGTCACGATGCATCGCTCTTGTCCTTCTCTTTCAAATCGACGAACTTGTACCTCATTGTCGCTAGATTCCACCATTGCATTCAATCGTTTAATAATTGCTGCTAACTGTGAACTTTTCATAGAGCTAGCCTCCTTCGCATTTCTTCTGTTTTATTGTAACAGAAACATACCTAACATGCATTGAAAAAATGCCTCATTTTATAACTTTTTTAAATATCCCACCAAAGTTTAATCAACGCTTGTGTTCCATCATTTTCAAAACCTTGGTCAACTAATGCCTGATAAAGGTTTCTAGCTTCTTTTGTCGCTGGTAACTCAATTGACATTTTCTCAGCTTCTTCTAATGCAATATTTAAATCTTTTAAAAAGTGTTTCGCAAAAAATCCTGGCGTAAAATCTTCTTTTAAAATTCTTGGTGCATAGTTTGCTAAAGACCAGTTAGCTGCACTTCCCCCACCAACTGTATCCAATACTTTTGCTAGGTCTAAACCTGCTGACTTAGCATAAACCAATAATTCTGTCATACCTGTCATAGTCCCTGCGATCATGATTTGGTTTGCCATTTTAGTATGTTGACCACTTCCAGCTTTACCTTGTAAATTCACTTTACTACTGAAAACATTCAGTATCGGCTCAACTTTGTCATAAACTTCCTTCTTACCACCAACCATAGTAGTTAGAGTACCCTTTTTAGCTCCTAAGTCTCCACCTGATACTGGCGCATCCAAACTTTCAGCTCCAAGTTCCACCGCAGTTTCTTCAATTTTTTTAGCTAAAGATGGTGTACTTGTCGTCATATCTATTACAATTTTTCCATCTACTTTTCCTGAGAACACACCATTTTCTCCATAATAAATCTCTTCAACGTCTTTTGGATAACCAACCATTGAAAAAATAACGTCACTTTTATTTGTCACGTCTTTTGGTGTATCTTGCCAAATAGCACCTTCTTTAACCAATTCATCTGTTTTTGATTTTGTGCGATTGTATACGTTGACTGAATAGCCTGCTTTTAGTAAATGCTTAACGATTGATGCTCCCATGACACCTGTTCCGATAAATCCGATTGTTTCCATATCCTCACCCCATCTAATAAGTTTGTCTCTCTCCATTATAAGAAAACTAATTTATTTAATAAAGTCATATCACTTGTTTTTTACGGAATAAAAAAAACATCCAAGATGTTACTCGGATGCATCTAGATTGGCACGTTTCTTAACTTTAGGCTGTCCATTCTGATGGAAGGTTAATGCTACCAATCCTAGAATAATTCCTAAATAATATGTGACCCCTCGCCAAAGAAAAATTGCTAACACTAACTTACTTTGGGATAAGGTGAAGGTTCCAAATAATAAACTAAAACTATATTCAGCCCCACCAGTTCCTCCTGGGACAGGAAATAACGATATTAGCATGGTAATAAACGCATGAAGCACAACCACATGGAAAATACTCATTTCCTTAATACCTAACCCATATAAAATGAAGTATGGGATAATATAGTAAGATACTAACTGTAAAATAGTCAGTACGCTTACTTTAAACATCAATACCGGTTGCTCTCGCATATAACGACTTTCTTCATAAAATGTATCCATTTTTTCAATGGTTTTCTGATAGAGTGCATCAATTTTTTCACCCTTAGCAAACAGTCGAATACCTTTAAATATGATATCTACTAATTTTCTAGTAAATGAATACCAGTACATAATCATTAATAAACCGATCACAATCACAAAATGAATAATGAAACTTAATAAAATAAGTATCTTTAATTTTGATAAACTACTGGATAAAAAGCTATAGCCACCGATTAAACAAATGAGAAAATTGATAACTACCCAAACTTGATACACAACAAATTTCATTAAACTGACTGATGTTGCAACTCCTGTATCAACACCAAATTTAGCCATTGCTATTATTTGTGCTGGTTGTCCGCCGGTAGAAAACGGGGTAATCGCATTGAATAAATGTTCAATCAATGGGATTCGATAGCTTGTTGAAAAGCTAAATGACGGATTGCTTCTTTTTAACAACACTTGAACTATTTTAGCTTCTATCCCCCAATAAACAAGGACACATAAGATAGAAACAACTATCCACCACCAATTTATACTAGAAAACTCTGCTGCCATATCTTCTAAGCTGACCTTTTTCATTTCGTTTCCAATTACTATTAGACCTAAAATGACCGCTAATATTAGGTACCACCTATTTTTTTTGGTCATAGAGTTCCTCCTATCACACTACTTTTTAAATAATTTTAATGAATAGATGCTACTATCTTCTTCATAACCTTGATGTCTTTCTTCAAAATATATAAGTGCTTTCTGATAAAAGTCTTCAACTTTTTTACCGAATGCCTCGCTTGAAATATCGTATAATTTATCTTTTAATACTTCTTGATCTGATACAATGTCTTCTCTTATATAATCAATTAGTGTATCAGCAAAATCGACATTATCGGCATAAGTGACACCTAAACTTTTATCATTAAGTAAATCATCTAAATATTCATTTCCTTTTGCTACAACTTTTGTTTTTGCCGCCATAGCTTCTGTATACGTCAATCCTTGTGTTTCAGAGTCTGAAGCACTGACAAAATAATCAGCAGCCTGATAAAATGGTGCAATATCTTTATTAGGAATCTCGCCTGCAAAAATGACATAGTCTGTGAGTGATAACTCTTCCACTTGTTTTTCTAGTTTACTCTTAAATGGTCCATCACCAACAACTAAAAGTTTTACATGCGGTAATTCTTCCACAACCTTCGATAAGCCACTTATAATAGTTTGAATATTCTTCTCATAAGATATACGGCTCACAGAAAGTAATAAACAATCGTTAGAATTTATCTGA
Organism: Vagococcus sp. AM17-17; assembly: GCF_003471765.1. Lineage (NCBI taxonomy): Bacteria > Bacillati > Bacillota > Bacilli > Lactobacillales > Enterococcaceae > Vagococcus > Vagococcus sp. AM17-17. Next base: position 67,816 of record NZ_QRJY01000003.1, on the reverse strand, counting down.
TACTGCTCCTTTACTTCGTTAATTAATTTTTCCTCTACCGGTTTAAATTGTGACACGTTTATTCCTGTCGGGATAACAGACATCGGACGTTCTATTCCATACTCTTTTAATTTAGTTACCACACGTTGACTAGGGCAAATAATACCTGACATATGATTAGTATATAATTTCGATAATTGCTTAACATGTACGGGTTTCAATACTTTTCCCTTCGCTATATAATGTAGATAATCTTCATACATAGTATGATATGTGTGAACGACAGGAATATTTAACGCTTTAGCTGTTTGTTTACCTAAGACTCCCACTCCAAATTCTGTATGCGTGTGTACAATATCTAAGTCGATTTCTTTAGCAATATGATAGGCATACAACATTCCCCTTATCACAACACGCCTATCTTTAAATGAAACAAACGGAATACTAGGCATTCGTATGATTCTTGATTCTACTTCTTTTGCATCGGGATCTGTTGTGGTGAAAATATACACGTCATGCCCTAATTTCTCAAGTTCATCTTTAAGTGTTTTTATTGAAGTCGATACTCCACTAACTTGAGGAAAATATGTATCCGTAAAAAAACCTATTTTCACTTATTTCTCCTCCTTAGCATTCTTTTTATAGTAGTCATACCAGATTTTCGCAACATTTTCTTCACTATAATATAAAGCTGATTTTTTTGATTTCTGTTGATAGTCTTCTAATATTTCTGGGTTTTTTCTTATCATTTTAATGGCATCGTTCATGTCATCAATATCTTGTGTCGAAATATATTGGTTATCAATAATAGCATGGTATAATTCTAAATCTCGTAACATGACAGGTGTACCACAATTAAAAGCTTCTAAAATACTCATTGGAAATAATTCATTATAGGAAGGTAGTAAGAAAATATCAGCTAAATTATATAATCGCATAATTTCTTCTCTATCTACAATTCCAGTAAATAATAAGTTATCAGGCGGATTATCATATATTTTTTTATACCGATCATATCCATCTGTTATTTTTCCAAAAGAAAAGCCTCCTGCCCAAATAAATTGAACATCTGGATTATCAATAGCTAATTGAACAAAATCATCAATTCCTTTTCTTTGTTGGATTTGACCTGTTCCTAAAATAACTAGACGATCCTCAGCTATCTTATATTTTTCTCGCCATGATTTTTTTTCTTCAGACGTTGCTTCATAAAATTTCTTATTTGAAACAAAATTTGGAATATAAGTAATTCGCTCTTCTTTTAAACCAGCTGCTACTAACTTAGGAATAAAGGTTGGATTAACAACAACTAATTGATCCATTCTCCCATAAAAGCTGATTAAATACCAATCAAATATTTTTTTAAATGGTGAGAAAAGATTTAAACTACCTTCCAATGTTTCTGGTAAAAAATGAACATATCCAATCGTTATTCCACGTTTCTTTTTATGAAAAGTAGACAGATAAAATTGTGGATCTACAGTATGATAGTGTGAAATATCTGCTTGACTATATTTATTAATTGAAATATCAAATTCAGTTGAAAAATGTTTATTGAGCATATTAACTAACTCGGTATAAGCACTACCAACTCCCTGTCCCTTCACTTTATCAGCTGATGAAAACATATTTATCCTTAACAAAAAATCCACTCCTAATATCTACTATAATACGTAAAATAATACCACAATTCATCATCCTACAGACTCATTTTATATCGAAATTTATACATCATTATACATCTTAACACGTAATAATAAAAAAAAACTATAATTTACTGTTTAAAAACAGTAAATTATAGTTTTCAGATTACATTACTTAGTATATTCTTCAACTAAGGCAACAACTTCATCAGCCGTATCACATTCTGTGATCGCTTTTTCAGCTAATTCTGCCATTTTCTTAGAATCAAGACGACTCATTAAACTACGTGTACGTAAGATACTTGTTGCACTCATAGAAAATTCGTCTAATCCTAATCCAACTAATAATGGTACAGCTGTTTGATCTCCAGCCATCTCTCCACACATACCAGCCCATTTACCTTCAGCATGAGCTGAATCAATGACGTTTTTAATTAAACGTAAAATTGCAGGATTATATGGTTGATATAAGTAAGAAACACGTTCGTTCATACGGTCTGCTGCCATTGTATATTGAATTAAATCATTTGTTCCAATACTAAAGAAATCAACTTCTTTAGCGAAGCGATCAGCAATTACTGCCGCAGCTGGAATTTCAATCATAATACCTACTTGGATATCATCAGAAACGTCCACACCTTCAGCAACTAATTTAGCTTTTTCTTCTTCAAGCAACGCTTTAGCTTCTCTAAATTCAGCTAAAGTAGCAATCATTGGGAACATAATACGTAAGTTTCCATATACAGAAGCACGTAGCAATGCACGTAATTGTGTACGGAACATTTGATCTTCGGCTAAACAAATACGGATAGCACGGTATCCTAGGAATGGGTTCATCTCTTCAGGGAATTTCAAGTAAGGTAATTCTTTATCCCCACCAATATCCATCGTACGAACCACAACTGGTTTACCTTCCATACCTTCCAAGACAGCTTTATACGCTTCAAACTGTTCGTCTTCAGTTGGAAAATCAGGAGAGTCCATGTACAAGAATTCAGTACGGTATAAACCAACTGCCTCTCCACCATGACTTAAGACACCATCTAAATCTTTAGGTGTTCCGATATTTCCAGCTAATTCTAAATGTTTACCATCAGCTGTCACTGTTTTAGCATGTTTTAATTTGTCCCATTCAGCTTTCAATTCATTGAATGCTTTTTCTTTTGCTTTAAAATCAGCAACCTGTGCTTCAGTTGGGGTAACGATAACGTCTCCTTCACTTCCATCAACAGCTAAAACGTCACCTTCTACAACATACTCAGTAATGTCTTTTGTTCCAACAACTGCTGGAATTTCTAAAGAACGAGCCATGATAGCAGAGTGAGATGTACGTCCGCCAATATTAGTTACAAAAGCACGAACAAAATTACGATCTAATTGTGCTGTATCACTTGGAGTTAAATCTTCAGCAACAATAATGACTTCTTCGTCAATCATTGTTAAATCAGGTAATTTAACACCTAACAAATGACTCATAACACGTTTTGTTACGTCACGAATATCAGCAGCTCTTTCTTGCATGTAAGGGTTATCTTCCATAGCCTCAAACATTCCAATAAACATGTCTGTAACTTCTTTTAATGCTGATTCAGCATTAACTTTGTTATCTTTGATATTTCCTTCAATTGCACTGATTAATTCAGGGTCAGATAAAACCATTAAGTGAGCATCAAAAACTTGTGCTTCTTCTTCACCTAAAGTTTTCACCGCTTTGTCTCTGATTGCTTGCAAATCTTTAGTTGATTGACTAAGAGCATCTGAAAGACGTGCTGCTTCGGCTTCAACGTTTTCAACTGAACGTTTTTCAAATGATAAATCCGGCTCAACTAAAAGATATGCTTTAGCAACTGCAATACCATCACTAACTGCAATACCTTTCAATTGTTTAGTCATTATTCAGATAGCCCTTCTTTTTTCATTGTTTCTTCGATAGCTGCGATTGCGTCTGCTTCGTCAGCACCTTCAGCTGTAATTGTAACGTCAGCACCTTGGCCAACACCTAAAGACATGACACCCATAATTGATTTTAAGTTTACAGATTTACCTTTATATTCTAAGTTAACATCTGAACTAAATTTGCTAGCTGTTTGCACCAATAAAGTTGCTGGTCTAGCGTGAATACCTGTATCTGCTACTACGTGAAATTCTTTTTTTTCCATAATTATCTTCTCCTTTGTCATGTGAAAAATTTTTATGATGGATTATTTATTTAAACAAAAATTGTCCTAAAAAAATAACCCTTTCAATGATAAAGAATACCATGTTTTTCTATTACTTACAACTTTTTTCCCATGTTCTCTATAGAACTTTAAAAAGCTTTTATAAACTTTTCATCTCCATTTCAGAAAATAATTCGAATTTAATTCATAATTATTTTGATATATTCCTTTTTTTGTGTACTAAATAGCCATTTCAAACTTTATGTTAAAAAAACGTTTTTTGGTACAAGTGATTTTCAACGAATGTTACACCTTTTCAATCAATAAAAAGAGCATAATTTTTGCTTCTTATATTCAAAAATTATATAATAATCATAAGGTCAAAACAGGTCAAACTGTTTTGGTAAATCATTTGATTAAAGGAGGATTTACCTATGATATGTAAAAACTGTAAAAAGAATGATGCAACAATTCACTTACACGCATCAGTTAATGGAGAGAAACAACAAATAGATTTATGCCAACAATGTTATCGTGACTTAAAATCTCAAGAAGATCAAATGAATCGGGAAAAATTTGCTCAAGATCCTTATGGTTTTGGTCAATTAAATGATTTTTTCAAACAGTTGGCCCAACAATCAATGAAACAAGTGCAACAACCAACTATGCAAGCTCAACAAGGTGGTGGTGGAAATGCTTCTATCCTGGTAGAATACGGGGAGAACCTAACACAACTTGCTCGTGATGGAAAAATTGATCCGGTCATCGGTCGAGATGCTGAAATTAAACGTGTGATAGAAATATTAAATAGACGAACTAAAAACAATCCAGTACTTATTGGTGAACCTGGTGTTGGTAAAACCGCGGTCGTTGAAGGGTTAGCGTTAAGTATTATTAATGGTGATGTCCCACAAAAATTAGAGAATAAAGAAGTCATTCGTCTTGATGTTGTGTCACTTGTTCAAGGAACAGGTGTTAGAGGCCAGTTTGAAGAACGGATGAAACAACTGATTACTGAACTAAAAGAACAAAAGAATGTCATTTTATTTATTGATGAAATCCATGAAATTGTTGGAGCTGGTTCTGTCAACGATGGCTCGATGGATGCTGGCAATATCTTAAAACCAGCCTTAGCTCGTGGTGAATTACAATTAGTTGGCGCAACAACATTTAATGAATATCGTATCATCGAAAAAGATGCAGCACTTGAACGACGTTTACAACCTGTAAAAGTTGATGAACCTACTATTGAAGAAACCATTCATATATTAAAAGGTATTCAAGAAAAATATGAAAATTACCATCATGTGAAATACACAGATGAAGCCATCGAGGGGGCTGTACACTTATCTAGTCGTTTTATACAAGACAGACATTTACCGGATAAAGCTATCGACTTACTAGATGAAACAGGTTCTAAGAAAAATTTAACCATTCCTTCTATTGATCCAAAAATTTTAAATTCTAGAATTGCACGAGCTGAAGCTAACAAACAAATTGCTTCAGAAGAAGAAGATTTTGAAAAAGCGGCTTATTACCGTGATCAAATCAAAAAATTGGAAGACTTGAAAATTCACCAAGTATCTGAAGATAGTATGCCTACTGTCACAATAAACGACATGGAAGAAACCGTGGAAACCATGACAGGAATTCCGGTTGGTAAATTAAAAGAAACAGAGCAACAACAAATGAAACATTTAGCAAGTGATTTGAAAAAACATGTCATTGGGCAAGATGATGCCATTGATAAAGTATCACGTGCTATTAGACGAAATCGAATTGGTTTAGGAAATAAAAATCGTCCGATTGGTTCATTTCTTTTTGTTGGACCGACTGGTGTTGGTAAAACTGAGCTAGCAAAACAACTAGCGACAGAGTTATTTGGGCATGAATCTAACATGGTTCGTTTTGATATGAGTGAATACATGGAAAAACATAGTGTGTCTAAATTAATTGGTTCGCCACCTGGTTATGTTGGTTACAATGAAGCAGGACAATTAACTGAAAGAGTGAGAAGAAATCCCTATAGTTTAATTCTATTAGATGAAGTCGAAAAAGCTCATCCAGATGTTTTACATCTATTCCTTCAAATCCTTGAAGATGGACGATTGACAGATGCGAAAGGTAGAACTGTTAGTTTTAAAGATACTTTGATAATCATGACAAGTAATGCTGGAACTCAACATGTTGAAGCAAGTGTTGGATTTGGTGCTATCAAAGAAGGGACGACTCAATCAGTTCTAAACCAGTTAAGTCATTACTTTAAGCCAGAATTTCTAAATCGATTTGATGGAATTATCGAATTTAAACCCTTAAGTAAAGAAAATCTATTGTCTATTGTGTCATTAATGCTTGATGAGATAAACATAAAATTACAAGAACAAGGTATTCATATTGATACGACTGAAGAAACAAAAGAAAAATTAGTTGAACTTGGTTATGATCAAGCTATGGGTGCAAGACCTCTTAGACGTACCATTCAAGAATATATTGAAGACGGGATTGCTGATTGTTATTTAGATAACCCTTCTGCAAAAAGATTATCTGCTGATTTAGTAGATGATACTATTACAATAACTGAACAAATGAACTAATACATGTTTTAAGGAGAAAATTCTTCCTATTATATGGGAAGGTTTTCTCCTTAATTTTTAATCATTGTGGTATAATTAATCTATAGAAAAGGATACAACTAAATTGGGGTGATATTAATGAAATTGATTGACGTTACAAATAGTTATGCTACTTTGGTTTCTAAACAATTGGAAAACACAGATGCTAGATTTGTCAGTGTCTATTCATTAGGTAAAACATTAGTGATTCACAGTACGGCAGACACTCATATCGATGTTGTTTTAGTGAATAAGACACGTGATATTAAAGATTTAGAACTAAATGCTGTATTAGAAGAACTATTACATACCACAGTGGATAATCCAGAGTTAGAAATCATTCGAACACACGGTGTTATAGAAGTTGAAATTCCTGTCAAACCGAAAAAAACAAAAAAAATTAGTTAAATAAAACCATTCCTATGCTTTAATTGTCGTTTGCACAGGAATGGTTTTATTTTTTTATTCTACTTTGAGTGTTTGTCCATTAATGATAACAGAGTCAATGTCACTTAATTCAGTGTAATCATATATCAAGGATACGTGGCTTTCTCCGTTTTCAGTGTATATATTACCGTCACCATCTTTTGTTAAATCAATTATCTCCCCATCTTTTTTAACTAGTTTTACATCTAAATTCAACTCCTTCATTTTTTCTGGAGAAGAATCTTTTACATCAAAACTTAAAGATAAACCGGATAGATTTATATTAGATAATGCTAAGTTTTCTTTTTTAAGTATGATACCTTTTAATGCTTTTCTTTCTATTTCTTTTGGTTCTTTCAATTTTATTGCCCAATTACCAGAAACAACTGTTTGAGTTTTTGCAGATTCTACTTTTAAATCATAATTTTGTAACTCTGATTCTTTGATATCAAAAACAAATTCCTCATAATCACTTTTTCCTGTTTCGTTTTTATGTGTTTCATTATTATAAGCTGAATAAGAAGCAATGTATGGCCATAACTTATTACCATTTCTTTCTGGTTTTTTTTCACTAGAATTTTTAGGTTGAAAATCTAAGTTTAAGAAATTGTACCCTTTTATATTGGGCCATTTCACCAAAATATGTAATAAGCCGTCTTTATAAGCCATATTTTCAATAAAATAATCTTCGCCAGGAATTAATGGAATCGATAATCGTTTGTTCGGTAAGTATTCACTATACAACGCCTCATAGTCGACATTCAATTTCTCTAGAATTGAATCCTCAACACTTCCACCTCCTACTCCACTTTTTCCATCATATTTTTTCCATTTAACATTTGTCGCCAAATTTTTTTTCCAATCAATTGATACAATATTTTCCATTTCTTTGGTATGAGAACCAAAACCTGTTAGTATAAACCCAGTATCTTTATGTTCTTCCCATGCTACTGAACTGACTAATAACGTCGCTGTCTTTGTTTTTGTATCATAGTTAATCACTTGCGTGTTCCCACCATTTAACATGGACCAATCCTCAATAATGGTATCTTCAGACAATCTATCCCCAGTTAAATCTTGCAATTCCATTAAAACATAAGTGGTATTACCATCTTTGAATGTATTTTTAGCCGTTAATTTTAATCCTTGATCTTCTACTGAATAATCAAGTTTTTCTGCATTTACTAATATCTTATCTGCTTCTGTACCAAAAGCTTTGGTATAAGCTACTTTTATTGTATCTAACTGCGTATACCCAACCATCAAACTAAGCACTGCCACTGCCCCAAGAATAGCTGCCCATTTCTTCTTTTTAGGTTTTAGTGGTTTGACTTTCTCTGCTTTTTTATTGATATCTTCAAATACTGTTTGTTTTATTTTTTCTTTTGACTCATTAGGCATCTCTTGATTCATTTGCGCCAACAATTCATCTAATTGCTCATCTGTTAATTCTTCAAATGGTTCTTTTTGATATTTATTCATCCCAATTCTCCTCCTAATTCTTTAAACTGTTTTTGTAGTTGTTTCTTACCTTGATACAGTTTATTATCAATTAGTTTTGAGTCATAACCTGTCTTTTCTTGAATGTCTTTTGGTTTCATTTCATAGAAATAACGTTTAATAATAATTTCTCTCATAGGTTCTTCAAGTGTCATAACCGCTTGATAAAAAGCTTGCCAATCCATGTTACTTTCTTCTATTGTTAATGTGGCTGTGATACTATCATCTAACTCTACTGTCATATCTTTAGCTACTTGTTTCAGTTTATTTAACGCCATACTTCGTGTCATCATGCATAGATACGTTTTTAACGTGCCTTTACTTGGATCAAACCCCTTTGGATTTTTCCACAATCTAATAAATACATCACTGACTAATTCCTCAATGTCTTGAATCCCCATTACTTGCTGATGATTTAAATATTTTGAACCAACTGCCCACAATAGCTTCGTGTATGTATCCATCAATTGACTCAATGCTTCTTCATCTTTATTAAGCAAGCTAGTCAGGTATTCTTCATCTGTCATGTTATCTCCTCCTTTTGTTTCTCACTTACAGTACAATGATTTTTATTAAATTCCTTAGATGCATAAAAAAAGTTCTAGAGAAATCTCTAAAACTTTTGTTTGTTATAGTTTCTTCTTTAAAATAGTCGCAATTTGTTGTGAAGCTGTCCCATCACCATAGGGATTACTAGCAGTCGACATCTCAAGATACGTTGCTTCATTTGTTAGTAAGTTGTCTAGTGCTTCATAAATGATGTCTTCTTTTGTTCCAACTAGTTTTAATGTCCCTGCTTTTATTCCCTCAGGTCTTTCTGTTGTGTCACGCATGACTAACACAGGTTTACCAAGCGAAGGGGCTTCTTCTTGTATTCCACCACTATCGGTTATGATCAAATAACTTTTAGCAAGTAAGTTATGGAAATCTATCACATCCATTGGTGGAATTAATTTAACTCGATTCGTCTGACCAAATACTTCTTTGGCAAGTGTCTGAATGGAAGGATTCATATGAATCGGGTATACTACTTTAACGTCTTCATGTTTATCAACCACTCGTTTGACAGCTTGAAACATTTCTTTCATCGGTTTTCCTTGATTTTCTCGTCTATGAGCTGTTAGTACGATTAGTCGGCTATCTCCTACCCACTCTAATATCTCACTAGTATATTCATTTTTAACCGTTGTTTTTAGCGCATCAATCGCTGTATTTCCTGTGACAAATACTGTGTCTTCTTTTTTTCCTTCATTAAGCAAGGTTTCTTTTGCTTGATTAGTTGGTGCAAAATCAAGTGATGACATCAAACTAATTGACTGCCTGTTAAATTCTTCAGGAAATGGTGACGAAATATTATGCGTACGCAGGCCTGCTTCAACATGCCCTACTGGTATTTGAAGATAAAACGCAGCTAAAGCTGATGCATAAGACGTACTCGTATCACCATGAACCAGTACCATATCAGGTGTTTCTTTTATTAAAATAGGTTTGATTTTTTCTAAAATATTTGTCGTGACATCAAATAGATCTTGTTGTGTTTTCATAATATCCAAGTCATATTTGGGTACTACATGAAACACACTCAATACTTGATCCAGCATTTCCCTATGTTGTCCTGTCACACAGACGACCGTTTCAAATTCATCCTGTTTTTCTAATTCATTAACAAGTGGGCACATTTTTATGGCTTCTGGACGTGTGCCAAACACTAACATTACTTTTTTCTTCAATTTTGGTCACCTCGTTATTTAATTAGTTGCTTTATTTTCATTTTGTCGTCACTATAAATGATATATCCCCTATCATCATATATATGTATCATCGTATCAGTTGTCGGGCTAATGATATATATGTCAGGTGTTTTAAAAGAATTCTTTGTCTTAAACTGCGGTTGTCTATCTGGAAAATCTTGATTAATCAGACTAAGTATCAACTGCTTCCACTTTATATTGGAGTAAGTTGTTTCAATTTGCAATCGCAGATAAGTATCTGTATCATCATTAAGATAATCAAATGTTTGTTCAGATAAGGTGATTTCTCTTATATTTTTCACTATTTTATGGAGAATTTTATCTGTTTTATTTTTGTTACATAGCGGATATTTATTTATTAAAAAAATTACCTTATCATCTTTAAAAAATAAATCAGTTAAGATACTTTTTAATGTTGTATATGTAAGAAAAAACATCTCCTCATTATATGAGCTATCCTCTAAAAATTGATACATATTAGGATGCAAATCCACTGCTTCTTGATAAGAAAATAATATCTCTAGCCGATCAGTTTGTAAAAAATCTTTCATACTCTCATACCTTTTTAATCCATATTACCATGAATGAAGCAAACAAACGATACATTCTATTACTTTAACCTGAGTTGACGAGTGATTCATAGTTTGATAAAATGACAACCAATTACATACACTAAGTTTTCTAGGGTTCCGTAATATCGCTGTATTAGTCTGGTCCAAGAGAAAACTCATAGATAATTTATCTATGTCACGGAAGGACAAAAGCCTGGGAGATACTGTTTTTTTACAGTGTCTTTCAGGCTTTTTTATTTTTAGTTAGGAGGAAAGAAAATGAAAAAAGAATGGTTAAAGGTCGTAACAGCCGCAATGTTAGAAATATTTTGGATCATTGGGTTAACTCACTCAACAACTATTTTCCAGTGGGGATTGACTATCTTACTTATTATTATCAGTAATTGGTTAATGATTTCAGCAACTTCTAAACTACCTACTGGAACAGTTTATGCTGTATTTGTCGGACTTGGAACAGTAGGAATTGTTTTATCAGACGCCCTATTTTTCGGAGCAACACTAAATTGGCTAAAATTATTACTTATTTTACTGCTGATTGGTGGTGTTATTGGTCTAAAACTTTTAACGCCAGAAAAAAATGTTATGGAGGAAAAATAAAATGGATTGGATAATACTGATTGTCGCTGGCTTTTTTGAAATGTTTGGTGTCGCAATGATTAATCGCTTATCAATAAAACGGACTTTTTCAACCGTTCTACTAATTATTATAGGATTTAGTTTTAGTTTTTTCTTACTGAGTTTGGCATTAAAATATATCCCCATGGGAACAGGTTATGCTATTTGGACAGGTATTGGTGTTATTGGGAGTACCTTTATAGGGATGATTTATTTTGGCGAATCAAAAAATTGGAAACGATTATTGTGTATCTTAGTCATTCTATTATCGGCCATCGGATTAAAAATAATTGGATAAGACAAATAAAATACGATCGAAAAAATGATGGATCTACCATTTTTCAATCGTACAATTTATTGCCTTAGATAAGGTTTTAACCGCTATGAGTATCTGCCAAACACAAGTCGATAATAGAAAAGAATACGCCCTTTAGCACTTAAATAATGGATGGTTAATGTATTATGATTGTGATTCACGAACAAGATGTTGCAAAAACATACGATGCTATCTATGAACTTAAAAATAAACAATGTGAATTAGTAACATAAAACTAAAAGGACTGTTAATCAATTTAGTCCTTTTTATTTACCTATAAAAAATACATTGTGTTTCAAATATCTATCCGTTATGCTAAAGACATCATAATCAAAAAGGACGATACTTAATGAAAAAACTATCCTTGACTATTCTGACGATTTCATTATTTTTTATTAGCGCTTGTCAATCTTCTTCTAAATTAACAGAACAAAAAGATGTTACTAAACAAGCGAAAGAATTAAAAGAAAACTACGCAGACTTTTATAACTTAAGTTATTTTTCCGATGTATCAAACGGTGATACCTATCCTGTACCTGGGCTCAATGAAACGATTGTTCCATTACTTGATGAACCTGGTAAAAAAAGTGTCAGTAAGTCTATGGATCCACAAGGTGTAACGATTGCAGGAGATTATTTATTAATTTCATCTTATAGTCATGATGATACTCACCATTCTGTTGTCTATGTCCTAGATAAAAACACTCACAAATACATTAAAACCATTATTTTAAAAGGTCACCCTCATGTAGGAGGTATTACCTATGATCCTATTGCAAAAAATATTTGGGTATGTTCTTCAACAGATTCTAATAAAGCTGAACTCGTAGCTTTTTCAATGGATAAATTAAAAGCATACAACATGGAAGAACATTATGAACCCATTGTCTATGACCAAGAAATCACATTAGATGGTATTAAATGGTCATCTTACGTCACTTATCATGATAAAGCCCTTTATGTTGGTTACTTTTCTGTCAATCACAAAGCCGTTTTAGAAAAATATCAATTTAACGACGATGGCGTATTTGATACAACATTACATGGAAAAAAAGAACTGATAGATGATGATACAACTCTTTCTCCTGAAGAAAAATTACATGTTGGAACACAAATTCAGGGTATTACTTTTTATAAAAATTATATGCTTTTATCACGTTCTTACGGGGATAAAAACTCGAAAATACTTGTCTACGAATTAGATGACAATGATTTATTCCTTGAAAAAGATGCCATAAAAACGATAGAAGCTCCACCTTACTTAGAACAAATTTCCGTATCAGGTGACAAACTCTACACTATTTTTGAATCTGGTACGCAACGTTTCAGAGATAAAAAAGGGTTGACTGTTGTGAATTATGTCGTGCCATTGGATATGGAGAAAATATTAGAATGAATAGTATAGTCTCCTCAAAGAATCCAAAATCGTTTGAGGAGACTTTTTATTTATTGTCTAATATCTATCCATTCTAATCCCTTTGCGTTTAATTTTTCAATATCACCATAGTACAAAACTGGTAAAAACATCTTACTAATTTGTGTATCATCAACAAAATAACCAAATTTTATTTCTCTTTTTTCTCCAGGTTTGATATCTGACATTTTATAAAAACTTTTTCCCTCACCATGACTATCTAGATAATCTACTTCTCCTGAATAAGGTGTAAAGTCAACTTCTTCTTTAGTAACACTCAACCCTTTCTTACTACCTTCTAAAAGGTAAAGTCCATTTTGAAAATATAAGTCCTTAATTGTTTTTTTACTTTTATTTTCTATAGTAGCTGTCAAATAAACAAATTTAGTTTTTACTTTTCTTTCTCCTACAACTTCATCAAGTGTTTGTGTCCCGTCTCCTTTTTTGATTATTTTTTGATTAAATGGCAATAATTCACCATCATTTGCTATTAACTGTTTGTCTTTAAGCTGTTCATATGAATTACTATTAAAATTATTTTTATCTAATAATTTTATATTATCCATAACAGTGGCACTTTTAATGGTAAATAAAACTTCTTGCGTGTCATAAACTTTAGTATTTACTGCTTCACCTATCTTATGGATATTAGAACTATTTTTAGGTAAATAGTAATTTTTTTCTGGTTGTTTACCTTTGAATAAGTCTTTACTTAAAATACCATAATGAGTAGCATCCTTTTCATTGGTTTCTTCTAAATATACTTTTTCTAACATTTTTTTCCATTCTGATTCCTTAACATCATTTGAAATATAGGCTTGTAAAACATAACCCTCTTTTTCAAAAAACAGATACACTACAGTGTCAAATTGACTATCACTTGAAATCAATATGCCTTTCTTTACTACAATACTAGGATGATTATTAAGTGTTAATTCTTCATAGTCTTTTGTGTAAAGTTCTTTAAAGTCTTCTTTTCCAGATAATTGCCATAAAACGAAACTTATTCCTCCACTATCTAAATTATCTTTATAACTAAACTTATTTGAATCCCCATCTTCTACCATACCTATCGGAATATAACCATACTTTAATTTATAAAAATGATTATGATTATATTTCTTATCATCAGATAAAGATAAGTTTAATTCATAGTTATTTTGGTTTACTATCCATTTATAAATTTCTTTTGAGGCGTAAATAGTCGTTGGAATCAAAGCTATTGCGATAATTGCTATCATCAATACACGTTTTAATCCAAATTTAGTTTTTGATTTTTTTGTTGAAACCTTTTTTAAAAAATTTTGTTTATTTGATTGATAGGTTGAAGAAAAATGATGTATCTCTTTCTCTTTATCAAACTCTTCTTCTGCTAATCTATTTGCTACTTCTTCTAATATCTTCTGTTCACGTTTTTCATTCTTTTCCATAATGAGCCCCTCCAATCACTTTTTTCACTATATTTTTAGCTCTCTCAAATTGTTTTCGTATAGTTGCTTCTTTGGAATCCATTACTTTCGCTATTTCCTTATTTGATAATCCATAGTAAACTCTATACAAAAAGACATGAAGATATGGTTCTTTTAATTGCTTACTAATATCTAATATTTCCTGTTCAGATATCATTTTATCTACATAATCATTCACATTATTATCTTCTTCATGTTTATCCTTTATAGTTTTATAATTCTCAAGATATTTTATCTGAGTATTGTTTTTACGATACAAATCAATCGATTTATTCTTTGTTATTTTGATAATAAATTTTTTTAAATGTAGATCATCAAATTTTTTTATACTTTCAAAATCTGAATATAATTGTTCAAAAACTTCTTGAGTAATATCTTCAGCTTGCTCTTTATTATTCAATACTGATAAAGCTTGATAAAATATTTTCTGTTCATAACTCTCATATAAATACTCAAAAAATTCTTTATCTGATTTGTTATTTATCATAATAAACTCCTTTCATAGCTACCTTCATAATATATAACGTTTCAAGGAACTAAAGTGTGACACTTTTTAACATACAAAAAGAGATTTTCCCTAAACTATAGGAAAAATCTCTAACAGACTATTCTAAAGTAATATTTTGAATTCAACTTCTGGATATTTATCTGCAAATCAATCCAATTTTGATAGTTAATTTTTCTAAATAAACCCATTACTTCTTAATAAATAATTTTAGTAAGAAAATAAATTGTATAAGCATCACAAAATAAAAATTGTATGTTATATAGTGTAAATTTTTGTTCTATCAATTAAACCTAAACCAAACTATTTAATCGAAAACTCTGCATTTTCCCAAGTAATTAAATTCATAATTAACATTACTGTGGGATAGTTTATCTATATATTCCAAAACACTTAAATTCCCCTTATCCTCTGATTCTTACTGTTCTTCCTTTATTGAGACGTATATATGAATACTTATATTTCAACAATCCAGTTCAATTTAAAACTTTCCGGAAGTTCAGATTTACTTACTCCAGTCTATCTTTAAGAATACTTCTTCAAGCTTATCTAAAGATTTTACTCTTTTAGATAAGTCCGCATTCATACCAGAATTAATGAACTCATCAACTTCTTTATTTTTATTATTATTCAGATTCGTTCTTCCAGTCATTATATAAAAAATTACTTGAGTTAGTGCATATATCTCATGTTGAATAGTGTATTTATCCGCTCCCATAATTTTTAATTGTGGGTCATTCAGACTGCCTTGAAATTCAGTATTTTGGCGAGTCAATGTACTATCAGATTCTTTAAGATAACCAAAATCACAGACTTTTAAGATAACGGTTTTATCATCATATTCCTTCACCAAGATATTACTTAATGAAATATCCCTATGAAAAATCCCTTTAGAATGAATGTATTTAAACGCATTAAATAATTGAATAACTAACCTTCTTCTTTCAAATAACTGTAATTTAGTATTGTTCGAGTCTATATAATCTTTAAGTGTTTGCTTCACGTATTCCATTATAAATTCATTCTCACTATCGTTATAGCTATAGACTCCCAAAACATATAAGGAATCCATATTTTTCATATTTTCAAACTCTTTTTTAAAACGTATTAACTCAGCAGAAGTTAGTTCTTTTCTTGCCCTTTTTAAAGCAAAAACTTGATTATAAAAAGTATCTTTAAACTTATAAACTGTAGCATAAGAACCGGAATCCACCAATTTTAAAGAAGAAGATAAGCTGTTATTATCCTTAACAATTTCAATTCGTTTCTCAAAATAAATGATTGGTTCGTATTTAACAATGTGTAATAACTGATAATCTTCTGGAATAGTTGACCCACCAGAATTACTAAGATGCGGTTGAATGAATCGTATCGTATCTACATAATTATCCAGCAATTTAAAAGCATAGTCGGTTTTAGATAGTGCATGTTCCAATTCTTCATATTTATCAATCAATACGTTTAAATTTCTACTAGGATCTGCATTAAAATGATGATTATACTTTGCTTTTTCATTTAAGAAAGATAATAAAGAATTAAACTGATTCTGAAATACTGCGAAACAAAATCTTAGTCGGTCATCTTCTACATTTTCAAATAGCCTTTCTTCCATTAGTTGCCCTATTACTTTATTTGAAAACCTCATTAGAAAATCAACATTCTCATCTATAATATAACCCACATTCATAATTTCCAACTCCAATCATTATTATAAATAATCAAATTTAATGAAACATATGTCGTAATACAATAAAAAAGTCTAATCAAAGACTTTTTTATTGTAAATATTTTAAAATTTAGGCCCTTATATTCAACATGGCAAGCTTTCTACTAAATCCATTTATTGACCATAGCTTGATTAAAATTTCAACTATTTCTTTTTCTTAGTAATTCTACCCATTCCTAAAAGTGCTAGACCAACCAAAGCAGCTCCGACATTAGTTCTGTGTTCCTTTAACTTACGACTATGTTCCATACAAAATAAAGATTTATCAGACGGTACTTCTTTATTACAATTTGGGTACTTACAATTCATAATTTTCGATTTTTTCATTTTCAATCACGTCAATCCTTTCATTATTATAAGTTGCTATAAGCAGCTCAATCTTTTTAGATAAATCATTGGTTAATGAATGAATCCTTCCGTCATTCCCCACGTGAGCATTATCTAATAACCACGCAATAGTCCTTCCAGCTTCGGTTTCTTTCATTAATACTTGCTCAATAAATGAATGATAGTTCGTTAGTGTTGCAAACAAAGATTGTTTTTCCCCTAAGGCTGTATATGCTATTAGGTTTAGTTGGACTGTAGAATTTAAATATCCTAAAGACGTTTGTAATAAATTATCAATTCTACGTGCATCTTTTGATTTTGTTTTTGAATCAATTAAAAGGGCTGCATCTTCGTGAATAGATAGCATTAGTTTACTAATTGTTTCATTTGCAATTTTTATAGAACTAATCAATAACTCTCTTTTGTTTGATTCATTCTCTGAAGCTAATCCTTCAACAACTAGTTGTCTAGATGAAAAAAATCCCGCATATCTATCATTATACTGTCCCTTCTCTACCCTTTGTATAATTTGATTTAATCCTTCAATTTGCTCTGAAATTGATGCTAACTGACTTTGAATTGCTGATAGCTCTGGTAAAACACCCAATTCTTTTACAATTTTCTTGTCCAAAGTAACAAAACTTTTATTTTTTCCACTTAAATTATCCTTAATGACAGCATATGTTTCACCTGTTTTTTTTCTTATGCCAAATGACCATTCTCCTGAATCTATCTTTTCCTTTGCAAAGTCAGATATTCTAGCTACATATTCTGTTTCTTTCTGATTAGACATTTTTTCAATCAAACTCATTTGTGAAATATTAGAAAATAAATTATCTTTAATTTTTACCCCAATCGATTTTGAAGCTATTTTTTGCAATGGTAATAATGAGTACGATGTAAAATCATAATTGTATAAATTTTTATCAGTAATATTTACCAATAACGATTTTTCTTTAGGTAAATCAATTTCGAAATCTTCCAACTCCTAACCTCCATTACTAAATTACTAAATTACTAAATTATTAAATTATTAAATTATTAAATTATTAAATTCATTATATCATTAAAAAATCACAAATTAGTATTTGATAAAGAATTTACCAGTTGTGTCAATACTTGTTTTCTCCTTATTTGTAACTCTAACTATTTTCTTAATACTATAAAATATTATAAATTCTATTCTTATCAGTATATACATGATTATACAAAATTCTAAAATTGTCCCAGTTCATAGGAAAAAGTCCCTTTTTATCAATTTTTGATAAAAAAGGACTTTTATAAATCAAAATATCTCAATAATTTTTCAATTAAAATACCAGCTTAAATCTTCTAAATATTTAACTATTGATTACAAATCATTTTTACAACAATGTCTTCAACTCAACTTCTGGATACTTATCTGCAAACCAACGCATCGCAAATTGGTTTTCAAATAAGAATAACGGTTGGTCAAATCTATCTCTTGCTAAGATATTTCGACTTGAACTCATTTTTTCATCTAACTGAGATGGGGCAATCCAACGAGCAATTTTTGTTCCCATTGGTTCCATGATTAACTCAGTATTGTACTCATTCAACATACGGTGTTTGAATACCTCAAACTGCAACTGTCCAACAGCTCCAATAATATAATCCTCAGTTAAATAAGTTTTATATAATTGAATAGCTCCTTCTTGTACTAGTTGATAAAGTCCTTTGTGGAATGATTTTTGTTTCATCACGTTTTTCGCCGTAACTTTCATAAATAACTCTGGCGTAAATTGTGGTAAATCTTCAAATTCAATCTTATCTTTACCAGTAAATAAGGTATCACCTATTTGATAAGTTCCTGTATCATACAACCCAATAATATCACCAGCCACTGCTTCTTCTACGATTTCACGAGAATCAGCCATAAACTGGGTTGAGTTATTTAATTTTATTTTTTTCGATTCACGAGCTAACTTAACTTCCATACCTTTTTCAAAACTTCCTGAACAGATACGAACAAATGCAATTCTATCTCTATGAGCTGGGTTCATATTTGCTTGAATTTTAAAGACAAATCCAGAAAAGTCTTTGTCATAAGGACTCACTTCGCCACCATCTTTTGTTTCATGCTCACTTGGTTTTGGTGCAAATTGTAAAAATGTTTCTAAAAATGTTTCCACACCAAAGTTTGTCAAAGCAGAACCAAAGAATACTGGGGTTAATTCACCTTTAGCAATTTTTTCTTCTGAAAATTCATTTCCAGCTTCAAGTAACAACTCAACTTCTTCCATTACTTGTGAAAAAATAGATTGTTGTTTTAATGGGTGATCCATTTCTAATTCTCTTTCGTCATTTAGGGGTAAAAATCTTTCCCCATCAAAACGATCAGGACGATGAATTTCGATACGATTATTGTAAATATCATATAATCCTTCAAATCCTTTTCCCATACCGATTGGCCAGTTCATTGGATAAGAATCAATTTCTAACACTTCTTCTAATTCTTCTAGTAAATCAAGTGGCTCACGACCATCTCTATCTAGTTTATTAATGAATGTAAAAATAGGAATACCACGCATACGACACACTTGGAAAAGTTTTTTCGTTTGTGCTTCAATCCCTTTAGCACTATCAATGACCATGACAGCACTATCGACTGCCATCAATGTACGATAAGTATCTTCCGAGAAATCTTCATGTCCTGGTGTATCTAAAATATTCACGCGTTTTCCTTGAAAATCAAATTGCATCACAGAACTTGTTACCGAAATCCCACGTTGTTTTTCAATATCCATCCAGTCTGATTTAGCATAGTTACCAGTTTTTTTCCCTTTTACTGTCCCAGCATTTCTAATCGCGCCACCAAATAATAATAATTGTTCCGTAATTGTTGTTTTACCAGCATCCGGATGTGAAATAATGGCAAACGTTCTTCTTCTGTCGACTTCTTTTTGTTGATCAAATCCCATATATAGACTCCTCTTAGTTTTTCTATGTAGTTATCACTTAGTTAGTAGAAATTCACGCTCTAGTATAACATAAAATCTCAATTAATAGATTTTATTTCATAAAATTTTAAAAAGGCAAAAGAAAATACCCTTGTCTCAGAGTGAAGACAAACTAATTACTCATTAAGCGTATTGGGTTGTCTTTTTTATATTAAGACATGCAAAAGTTAACCAATTTTTCATGTGCATTTTTCTTTATCTATTCCAACATTAACAGTCACGCCTTTTCTCTATTTTACCAAAAAAAGACAAAGCATCGAAATTTATCAATACTTTGTCTACAGTCAGAATGCCCTTAGTAAAATATCTAAAGGTGTTCTTTCCTTATTCACTTTTTTTTGCGACAAATGATTCTAACATATCCTTAACATTTAAACCTGTTGTTTCTTTTAGTGTTTCTTGAGTAGAAGCTAAAAGGTTTGTAGCATAATTTGTGACACGATTCGCTCCACTATTATCTCCACCTTGACCAGTATCTACAACAGAAATTTTCTCGATATTTCCTAATGGCTGTGCTGCTTGTTTCACTAATTCAGGTAAGATTTCAATAATCATACTCATAACAGCAGCTTCCCCGTATTGTTTAAATGCTTCAGCGATTTGTTCTTTCGCTTTGGCTTCAGCCTCACCAATCGCTAGAATAGCATCCGCCTCAGCTTGCCCTTCCATTCTAAGTTGAGTAGCATTTGCTTTAGCCATTGCTTCCACTTTAAATTGTTGTGCTTCGGCTTCGGCTACTTCAGTTGCTTTTTCTGCTAAGGCTTCTTGTTCTTTAGCATAACGATCCGCGTCGGCTTTTTTCTTCACTTCGGAGTCGTATTGTCGTTCACGACGTTGAATTTCTTTTTCTTCTAATTCAATTTGTTTTTGACGTTCAATGACTTTAACTTCCATTTCTTGCTCGATAACGTGTTGTTGTGCTTTAGCACTTTCTAAATTATAGGCTTGATCAGCTTTCGCTTTTGCAATATCTTGCTCTTGTTTATAGGCTGCTAATTTTAATTCTTTTTCTTTCGTTGCTTCAGCAATTTCTGTTTGGCGC
This sequence comes from Vagococcus sp. AM17-17, assembly GCF_003471765.1. NCBI lineage: Bacteria > Bacillati > Bacillota > Bacilli > Lactobacillales > Enterococcaceae > Vagococcus > Vagococcus sp. AM17-17. Next base: position 46,779 of record NZ_QRJY01000003.1, on the reverse strand, counting down.
TGTAATTCTGCTTCTTGCGATTCTTTTTCTGCTTGAGCTTTTTTAATACGTGTTTCTTTACTTGCTTCAGCTTCAGCAATTTCAGCATCACGTTTTACTTGGGCAATACGAGGTTTTCCTAATGAATCAAGGTAACCATTTTTATCACGTACTTCTTTAATAGTAAACGATACAATCACAAGTCCCATTTTAGCTAAATCTACACTGGCTACTTCTTGAACACTTTGAGAGAATTTATCTCGGTTTTGATAAATTTCTTCCACTGTCATTGACCCTAAAATCGAACGTAAATGTCCTTCTAATACTTCGCGTGCTTCATTTTCTAATTCTTCACGTGTTTTTCCTAAAAATTGTTCCGCTGCAGTTGCGATTTCTTCAACTGATGAGCCAATCTTAATAATAGATGTTCCATCTGCCATAACTGGTACACCTTGTTCAGTATAAACATCTGGTGTTGATACGTCTAATTTACTTGATAAAAGACTCAAACGATTGCTTCTTTGGAAAACTGGTAAAACAAATGCTCCACCACCACGTACAATTTTGACACGATTTCCTTCATTGTCAGCATGGACATTTTTATTTCCTAAATAGCTCCCACTAATAATCAATGCCTCATCTGGTTTAGCTGTCTGATATTTTGAAACAAACACAATCAACAACATCACTAAAATAAACGCAACTAACCCAATGGCTACAAACATTAAATTCATTTACATTTCTCCTTTTTGTTTTAAAAATTTTCTACATACGGTACAACATAACAAACTCTTTCTCTTACTTCTATAATTAGTACTTCCTCACCCTTATTTATTTGTGTTTCTTGTTCTGTGTAAAAGGTTGCCGGACGACTCATTATCCCTGTTACATTACTTATTGTAATTTCCCCCATGCCTTTAATAGGTATTGGCGTTACCACAGTTGCGACTCTTCCTTCAAGCATTTTCTCCGATACTGAAATCGTTGATTCTGAATTCTTTAAAGGAATTAATATATAAAAATTTAATAAAAATACAATAATTGATGATAGCAAAACAGCAATAGCAAATACCCAACCACTACCCAGGGTTGTTAACGTTTCCCCGATGTAGCCAAAAAGTGACGTAAATGCAATACAAGGTACAATTAAGATTGGATCAATCGGTCCGTCAAATTGGAGGATATCCCCTATTAAAAACAAGACAACTGATAGGATGGTACAAATGATTAACATATAAAAATACACTTGCTCAATTGATTGTATTCCAAACATCCCTCTCACGCTCCTTCCCACCTTAATAATAATAGTTTACCAATCTTTTGATTAAAACAACAGAAAAATCGTACATTTTCCAACCGATATTCGAAAATCGTAGCAAAAAAGACAAAAGAGATAGACCCTTTTGTCTTTCATTATTATTCTGTTGATTTCAATGCTTCAATCATATCAACATGTTTTAACTTACGATGCATAATTAGCATCACAATAAATGAAAACAGAATCGTTAATAAGGCTGATAACACATAGCTGATTGGATGAATTGTAGTTGGGAACATCATCATATCAATCTCTGCTGTTTTTAATACATAACCATGTAGTAATACGCCAAGTACAAATCCAACTAAGATACCTAGTACTGTTAAGATGTTATTTTCTCGGTAAACATACATCGTTACTTCTCTATCATAAAAACCTAATACCTTAATAGTAGATAACTCACGAATTCGTTCTGAAATATTGATATTTGTTAAATTATACAGAACAACAAAAGCAAGTAATGCCGCAGATATAATCAATACCCACACCACAATATTTAAACTAGACATGGTATCATCCATCGTTTTTCCTATTTGACTTGTAAATGATACATTGCCAGCGTAATTACTTTTTATTAATCTATCTGCTAACTCATTTTCTTTTGTCTCATTTAATGATTTATCAAACTTAAGTAGTTCAACATTGTAATTTGGCTTTTTACCAAATATTTTTTCATAATAACTTGGTGTCATATAAGCAAAATTCATGACATAATTTTCAACAACTGCTTCAACTTTGACTGTGACATCTTTATTGTCGGTATCTCGAAAGGTAAGGTCATCACCAGTTTTAACATCAAAAAAGTTAGCTAATTTTTCATTGATAATGATGCCATCATCATTTAATGAATACTTTTTATCACTGTTGCGATCTTTAAATGTAATAAAATCAGCTAGTTGTTTTTCTTGTTTTGGTACATCAACCGTTACTTCTCGATTTGTGTATCCTTTTTTAACAACCGTCATATTATTCTGAGATAAATCGAGACTTGACGTAATATTTTTATCGTTTTCTTTGATTTTTGCATACTCTTCTTTTTGTGCAGTTGTACTATCGTCATTAAATGTAACTGTTGCATCATAATGCCAAATTTTATCAAATTGGAGTGGTACAATATCACCGATTGAGTCTTTCAATCCAAATCCAGTCAAAATCATTGCCGTACAACCTGCTATACCTAAAACGGTCATCAACATTCGTTGTTTATAACGGAATAAATTTCTGGCTGTTACTTTTTGGTTAAAGCTAAACCTATCCCACAACCAAGAAAATCGCTCCAACAAAATTCGTTTACCTGGTTTTGGTGCTTTAGGTCTCATAAGTAAAGCAGGAGTGCTTAATAAATCAACTCTAAGTACAAACAATGACGCTAATAATGTACATAATAATGCCACTATAACTGACTGAATTGTATAACCAATATAATAAGTAATTATCACTGATGGTAAATTATACATACTACCATATGCATCAAATATAACTGATGGAAACAAATTATATCCTATTAACAATCCGGCTAAACTCCCCACAATACTGGCTGTTGTAGAATACACAATATACTTTAAAGCAATTTCAAAATTAGTATATCCTAATGCTTTTAGTGTTCCTATCTCACCACGTTTTTCGTCAACCATGCGAGTCATTGTGGTTAGCGAAATAAGAGCTGCAATCATGAAAAAGAATACAGGAAACACTGTTGCAATAGAAGAAATCCGATCTGCATTATCTTGAAACTCAGAATAAGAGGGATTATCATCTCTTGAAAAATAATGATATGTCGGTTCTTTTAAATCCTCCACTTTTTTTTGACTTGTTGCGAGTTCTTCTTTAGACTCTTTGATTTTTTGCTGTTCTTCTTCTATTTTTTTCTTTTCTGCTTCTAACGTTTTGCTTGCCTTTTGTAGTGTTTGTTCTTGAGCATCATCCACTGGCATTCCTTGTTGTTTTGCTGCTTCTATCAATTGTTTATTTTTATTTAATTCTTTTTCTTTTTCAGAGAGTAGTGTTTGACCATCAGATAATTGCTTTTCACCATCTGCTATTTTAGCTTTAGCATCATCTAGTTTTTCATTTGCTTCTTTTTTCATCTCATCTAATTGTTCAGATGGACGATTTTTTAAAGTTTGCTTCAAACTTTTAATGTCTTTATCGTATGCTAAATTATATGCTTTACTATAACTTTCTAATTTAGCTGTGTCTTTATATTGAATATACGCTTCTGTATAAACAGGAAGGTTAAACACGTCTTCTTTGATATAACCAAAGTAATCAACGGTCCCTTTACCTACTGTCGTATATCCTCTCGAAACGTTATCTATATAAATCGGGCTCTTGATAAATCCAACAATTTTAAATTTATCTCTTGATACACTATCTGAATCATCTTTTTGAATCGAAATTGTGTCACCAATTTTGTAAATTTGATTGTCTAAAACCTGTGTATCTAGTGCGATTTCATCTTCTTTTTCAGGTAACTTACCTTCTACTAAAACAGGTAAATTCAACTCATTTTTATCTGAAGAGTAGGATATTAGTTTTAATACATGATTATTCTCTTCAGTTAAAACATCTAAACTATAAGACGGTTCAACTATGTTAACCTTACTATCGCCTTTGATTAGATCAATGTCTTTATCTTCTAAACCTGTTGTTGAAACAAGCTTCGTATCCATCAATTTGTTGTCTTTATAGTAAGTATCAGCTGTATGTAACATATCGGGGCCTGTTGCTTTTATCCCCGCATAAAACCCAACACCTAACATGATGATAAGTAGTATCGAAATAAATCTTGCTTTTGATTGATAAATTTCTCGAAAGGTGGACGTCCATAATGCTTTTTTCTTTTTCATTTACTTGAACCTCCTACCATTCTAAGTCACTAGCTTTTACTGGATGTTCATTTTTCTCCACACTTCTCACTTGTGCATCATTGATACGAATCACTCTGTCAGCCATTTTTGAAATTTCAGAATTATGGGTAATCACAATCACTGTTGTCCCATATTTTCGACATGTTTCTTCTAATATTGCTAAAACATGTTTCCCTGTCTCAAAGTCAAGTGCCCCTGTTGGCTCGTCACATAATAATAATTTTGGATTTTTAGCTAACGCCCTAGCAATCGCCACACGTTGCTGTTCACCTCCAGATAGTTGGGCTGGAAAATTATTTTTTCGATGCCCCAGTTGAACCATATCCAACACACTATCCACATCCAATGCCTTTGGTGATACTTGTGAAGCCAACTCAACATTTTCCTTAGCTGTCAGATTTGGTACTAAATTATAAAACTGAAAAACAAAACCAACGTCTAACCGACGATATTTTGTCAGTTCTTTTGAAGTAAATGCTGCAATATTCGTTCCATCTATTATCACATACCCTTCATCACAACTATCCATACCACCTAATATATTTAAAACGGTTGATTTACCAGCCCCACTAGGCCCTAAAATTACGACAAATTCACCTTTTTCAACTGAAATATTAATGTCATTATTTGCAACAATCACATTATCTCCCATTTTATAGCGTTTATACACATTTTTTAACTCGACATAACTCATAGAATCACTCCTTCTTATCTCATGAATCATTATAACAAAAGACAGTTTATTTAAACATCGATAACATTTGATGTTTGAGAACACTATCATTCGAAAGTGATAATGTCCTAAGTAGGTCGAAAGACAAAATGTCCCAAAATGATAGAATAACTTTATGAAAAGGATAAACCTAACAATGAATGAAACCAAAAAGTATCAAGTTATTAAAGCTGTTGCTGAAAATAAAAAACAAAAAAAGAGAACTAGTGTTGAACTTAATTTATCTATAAGACAAATTAACCGTTTAGTGAAATCATACAGGGAAAATGGTAAATCAGCATTTGTCCATAAAAATCGAGGGAGAAAAAATAAGCACTCTGTGCCTGAAAAAATAAAACAACAAATAATCACTAGTTATCAATCGTTTAGTATTAAACCGAATATTAAGCATTTTACTGAAATACTAAAAAACGACCATCATATCTGCTATACAGATACTACAATTAGAAGTATCCTGTACAAAGCAAAAATACTTTCACCAAAGGCTCAAAAAAAGACAAAAAGAAGACTCAAACAATTAATAAAGCAAGAAAGTCAACAAACCAAACAATCAGAGAACCTATTGGTTCCAAGAGCTGAAGACTACCTAGAACTCCCTGAAAAGACCCATCCTAGTCGACCTAGAAAAAAATACAAAGGAGAATTAATTCAATTAGATGCTAGTTCATATAATTGGTTTGGAAATCAAATAACTCATCTTCATTTAGCTATTGATGACGCATCAGGTAATATTGTTGGCGCTTATTTCGACCAACAGGAAACGCTCAATGGTTATTACCATGTTCTTCATCAAATTCTGACAAAACAAGGGATTCCTGTCACTTTTCTAACAGATAAACGAACCGTCTTTGAGTACAACAGAAAATCAACGAAAGCTGTAGAAGAAGATACGTTCACGCAGTTTGGGTTTGCTTGTCATCAATTAGGTATTGACATAAAAACATCCTCTATTCCTCAAGTGAAAGGTCGTGTAGAACGTTTAAATGGGACAGTGCAATCAAGATTGCCTGTTGATCTTGAGATAGCAAACATACATTCTATAGAGGAGGCTAATCAATTTCTATCTGTATGGATTCGAAAGTTTAATCGACAATTTGGTCACAAAACTGCAGAAAGTGTTTATGAAACTTCTCCTACAACAGCTGAAATTAATTTATTACTAGCTACTGTCTCTCATCGTATAGTCGATAATGGCCATCATATTAAGTATCAAAATAAATTTTATCTTCCAACGGAAGGTGGTAGCGACAAATATTTTACAAGGAAAACGAAAGCATTAATTATAAAAGCTTTTAACGGAGAGATTTATGTTAATATAGCAGAAAAAATTTATCTTACTAGACGATTAAAAACCCACGAGACCTATTCAAAAGAGTTTGATGGGGTTTCTTCAGATATAAAAAAAGAAAGACGCAAGTACATTCCACCACAGTCACATCCGTGGAAACTTGAGTCTTTCAAAAGGTATCTTCAAAGTATTGACCGTACTATCGAAGAATATGAGGCTGAAAAAACAGCCTGAAACAAAAAGTACCCTATTTTACCAATAATGGTCACATTAGTGCAAATTTTACGCAGTAAAGATTGCGCTAATGTGATCCCTCATTTTGGGACATTTTTATTTTCGATTGACATCGATAACATTTGACGTTTGAGAACACTTGTTCTTTTACTGAGAGTATCGTATAATAACAGTCGAATATAAAATAAGGGGTATTGTATGTCTACGAAAAATAAGCGAAAAAAATCATCACCAATTCAATATATTATTGGATTAGTTGTCTGTATTATATTAGTTGTTGCAGGAGTAAAATCACCTGATGTACTCCTTGATTTTTTACCATTTGATAACAAGGAATCTTCACCAAAAACAAGCGACACAATAAAGAAAGATAATCCAGGCCCAATTGAACACGGAAAATCTCGTTTCACTGCTAATGAGTTGAGAGATAGTTCAAAAGGATGGATTGAATATGGCAAATTAGATAAATTAGGTAGACCAACAACAGCCAATGCATTAATCAAACCAAACATGATTAATACTGGAACATCTGCCAACCAAAGTATTCGTCCACCTGGTTTTATTTCAGGTTTAGAACCACATAATCATTCACGTGGTCATTTAATTGGGAGACAACTAGGTGGAACTGGAGACAAATTAGAAAACTTAGTGACTCTATATCAAAATCCTGTAAATACACCTTTTATGACAAAATACGAAAATTTGGTGAGAAAAGCTGCGGATGAGGGTGAAACAATTCGCTACCGAGTTGAACCTGTATATAATGGTAATGAAGATATGCCTATTGCCGTTGATATCGAAGGAAAAGGGCTAAGTAAACAATCAACAATTGATTTTTATGTCACAATAGAAAACAAGCAGTAAAGGAGCATTCAAATGATTACCTTTCACGAAATCGCTAGTCAAATAACTAATAATTCACCTAACTATTTTTTAGAGATAGTTAATACAGACCATCTACAAGAGTTAACTGACTATTTTATTTTTTCAACAGAAAAAAAACAGCAAAATTTTTATCAAACGCTTGATTTTTTAGCAGATGATGGTATCTGGACACAAGAAGAATTACAAGAGTATACCTTTATTGCTCAAACGATTGATAGTGACTACGTTTTAGCAACAGATAGTCAGACTCTGGTCATTCCATATTCTTGTTTTAAATCTGATAGTGAACATTTTGATTTAACAATAGCAGCGTTTTTTTCATCTGTTGAACAAGGAACTTTAAATTCAAACGTAATAGCAAAAATAGACTAAAAGGAATCTTCCTTCAAGTCTATTTTTTTATAATATCTATTTCACTAGTAACTGTTTCTATTTCAAATACCTTTCCTTTATCAATATCTGTACTATTTTTGAAATCATTACGAACATTTTTATTGCCAGATTTAACTAAAAAGTCTGGAGCTTCATTATCTTCGTCCACATATTGGAACCATTTTACTAATCCTGATTCACTTTTTATACTTCCTTTTATAGGCTTATGTTGGGTTATAATAACTGACCCTTGACCATTAACTACATCCAATGTTCCTTGATTTTCTCTTAAAATAATGTTTCCATTTTTAATATTCAGTGTTGTATGGCCAATTTGATTTTCAATCACCAAAGTATTTTTATCACTTGTGATATTAACTTTATCCAGTGAAGTATCTGTCATAATTAGTTTGCCCCTATTATTTACGACATTGGCTTTATCACCATTAATGTTGAGTAAGTTAGTAAACCCTGTTTGCGTTTTGACAGCCATGTTACCTACACCATTTTTAATAATACTTTTTCCCTTTTCATTATTCACTTCAATCGGTGTATCAAAACTATTAACTAATAAATCGGCTTTTTCACTTACCACTCTGAGATGTTGACTATCAATATCTTCTAACACAATATTACCTGTTTCCACCGTTATATCAAAATGTCTAACCAAAATATCTCTAGCCTGGATATCCGCATTTTCAAAATCTAGCACTAGATTTTTTTCCGTTGATTTCGGAATACTTAACGATACATCTAATTCGCCCATTGCAGTAAATAAGGACATCGGTGTTTTTTGTCCTAAATCGATGACCATCTCTTTATTGTCTATCAATTCTTTTAAGGCTTCTTTACTGCCTTTGGTCATTTTCCCTTTTAGCTTTATACTAGGATATGTACTACTTGTTTGCTCAATCGTTAAATTAATCGGAAAATCACCTGTTAATGTCAGCGATTCAAATGAATTCTGATTTAGTTGAATACTTTCATCGACCACTTCACCCTTATAAAAGAATAATTTATAGTGGATACTATACATTATAAAAAACGATATAATTACGAAAATAAGAGTAAAAAAAGACATGCGTTTCGTTGATTTATGATTTATATCTCTTAATAAACCTAAACCAAAAAGAGAATTACCAAATATAAGAGCAATCAAGAAGCTAAAATGACCATACTTTATTAAATTCCAAATGAAATATACAAAACTAAAGACAATTAATAATACAAATACCACTTTTAATGTAACGACCCCCCCACGTTTCAATCGGGATACCTGTTTATATAACTTATCTTTTTTCCCTTGAAGCGCAACGATTTGTACTTCTTCAATTCCAATAATATCAGTTTCATACTGCATTGCTTTATTTAATCGTTTATCCTCATAAAACGCATCAACAATTGCTTTAGGCGTTCCAAGTTTTGTCAAAATAACCTCGACTGGTTCACCTTGTTCTAGCTTAATCTCTATATGTTCTAACATATCTTCTTTTATTTCTTCAAATTCATCCATGTCTTTCACAAGAAAAAGTTTTTTCATCTCATCAAAAAAATTCTCAATCTTCTCCATTATCTTCCTCCTGACACAATGATTGTACACTTTCGACAAACAGATTCCATTCAGAAAATAGTTTTTCCAAATGTTGTCTTCCTTTGTCTGTTAGCGAATAATACTTTCTAGCTGGACCACTGCTAGACTCTTTCAAATAAGTTGAACAATATTCCTCTTTTACTAAGCGTCTTAAAATAGGATATAATGCTCCCTCTGTAATAACTATATGCTCATTCATCTTTTGTGTTAATTCATACCCGTATCTATCTTTATTCTTTAGTAGATATAAAACACACAGTTCCAATACCCCTTTTTTAAATTGATTCGAAATTTTCATAATTCTTCTAAAAGCCTCCTACGGCAATCATTCATTTTTAATATTACACGAATTCCATCAAAAGATAAACACTATCTATAATAAAAAAGGTTACTATAAAATAAGTTTAACTTTACTTTATAGTAACTCCAATTGGTTAGACGACAAAAAATGTCTTATTTAATTTTAAAATCAACTTTTGATTCATCAAAGTATTTCACTTTGAAATCAAATTTCTTGAAGTTTTTATCTGCATTTAACTTGTTTAACACATGATTTTTAATATCATTTTTAGACATAGTACGAACATCTACACTATCAAAGATATCAATCACAAACGCTTCGGCTTGATCGCCTTTTACTTTTGTTCTTGTTGCTTCATTTTCAAACTCAGCTTTTACACGACCGTCTTTTTTAACATCAACATCTAAATTAATGTCTTTGTTTTTTACACGGTAGTCGATTTCGATTTCAATTTCTTTAATGTTTTTATCTAATGTACCAGTTGCTGGTACTTCAGGTGTTTCTGAATCCAGCGTTTCAGTTTCTAGTGCTTCAACTTCTGGCACATTCTCCGTTACCACTTCAGAACCAATATTTACACGTTCAAACCATCCAGTATTCATATAAACTACTTTGAATTCAACGTTTGCATTGTTTAGCATATCTTTTAAGATACCTTGGGATTGACGTGAGCTTAATGAAACACGTTGTGCTATCTTAGCTGCTTGAGAATCATTGTATCCTAATTCTTTCCAAGTATCAGTTTCAGATAATAAATTATACATTTTTTGAACGTTTGACACTGACAATTTAATCTTTGTTGCTCTTTCTAAATCAGCTTTAGTAAATGTAAGCACTGATTTTCTTGCTGTTTGAGAAACAACTGTTTTCGCATCTACACTTTGTGTACTGAAAACTAACGCTGAACCTCCAATTGATAATGTTACTAATGATAATATTGTTAGTTTAGTAAATTTCTTTTTAAACATACCTTTTCCTCCTAAATGTTTATATACTATTCTTATGATACTACTGTATTATGAATAATACTATTTGTCAAATAGTCTTTAAAAAATAGTTGAATAATACAAAAAGCCGTTGAATCAACCTTTCAAGTTAATTGAACGACTCTTTATAAAAATAATTTTAAATGTTTTAATCAATAATAATTAATTCTTTTGGGTATTCATTTAATATTTTGCATCCATCTTTGGTTACAACAACTAAATCTTCAATTCGTACACCTACCTCACCTGGAATATAAATACCTGGTTCAATAGAAAAAATCATACCCTCTGATACTTTGTTTGTATTACTTGCTGATACATCTCCTGCTTCATGAACTTCAGTCCCAATAAAATGACCTGTTCGATGTGTAAAATATTCACCGTAGCCTTTGGATTCAATATAATCTCTTGCTGCCGCATCGATATCACATAAACGTACCCCTGGTTTTACAGTTGCAATAGCACGTTTATTGGCTTCTAACACTGTCTCATAAACATCGCGACTTTTTTCAGAAACTTCTTTATAGAAAACTGTACGTGTCATATCAGAACAGTACCCATTTTTTATGCCACCAATATCTAAAATAATACTATCACCCGCTTTAACAACAGAATCATCATTCATATGATGTGGATCTGCACCATTTGCTCCGTATGCTACGATTGGTTCAAAAGAAAAGCCATCATTTCCTAAATCGTGATAAATTTTCTCTAGACGTTTTGTCATTTCTAATTCTGTTAACTCTTCTGGTATTAATCCAATTAACTGGTGGACAGCTAAATCATTATCATGAGAAGCGTCTAACATTTTTTCTATCTCATCTTCTGTTTTGATTGCTCTGACTTTATCTATGACATTAGAGCTTAATGTATACTGACTGATTGGTACATCTATTTCTTTCATAATATCTAACAGAAAATGAGCAGCCCAATTTTTTTCGACTGCAATTGGTTGTGATTTATCTAATTCTTTAGCTAACTTTAATACACCCATTCCTTCGTCTGTATCATCAACCGCAATAATCGGCATACCTAAATCAGATTCTGAAACAGGAAAAAGTCTATTTATAACTGCAACATGATGTCCATTTTCTCTTATAATTAATGCAACCAATCTCTCACCCGGATCGATTGATTGACCAGTTAAATACGAAATAGAGGCTTGATCTGATACCACTAATTGTGGTAAATATTGTTGTGCCATCTCTTTTAGCACACGATTCATTCGTTCATTATTCATTACACTTCGACTCCTTTTTCTTGAATAAAAAAACGGTAGAAAACTCTACCGTTCTACTTAGTTTATTGTACTTCATAACGGCATTCACCGTCTAGGTATGTTGCTTCTAAATTCATTGATTTATCTAATACGATAAAATCTGCAGCTCTACCAGGTTTTATCATACCGCAAACATCATCCATTTTACAGCTAACTGCTGGCACATAAGTTGCCATCATTATAGCTTCTGATGGTGTTGCAATTCCCCAATCAACAACATTTTTGATAGCTTCTTTTAATTTTAAAATGCTTCCTGCTAAGTTTCCTTCTCTCATTCTAGCTGTTCCATCTTTAACCGTCACATTAAACTCACCCAACATGTATTCCCCATCCGGCATACCACCTGCCATCATGCAGTCAGTAATTAATGCCACATGATCTCTACCAGTCGAATCCATTAGTATTTCAGCAGCAGTTGGATGAACATGATGTCCATCGCAAATTAATTCTGAAAAAACATGTTCTAAACTAAGTGCCGCTCCAACCATACCTGGTTCACGATGGTTTAAACCACGCATACCATTATATGTATGAACAAATACGCTAGCACCTGATTCTACTACGTCTTTTGCTTGAGATAAAGTTGCATTGCTATGCCCTAATGCCACAACAACACCACTGTCTGTTACTTGTTGGACAAATTCTTTCACACCTTCACGTTCAGGAGCGAGAGCTATTTTTTTGATAATGCCACCCGAAGCTTCTTGCCATTCATTAAATACCTCAATGCTTGGATCTGAAAAATAACCAGGATTTTGAGCACCTTTATGTTCTTCAGTAAAAAAAGGGCCTTCAAAATAAATACCTTGAATTTTTGCACCTTTAACGTCATCTTTTATTTCGCCGATTGTTTTGGCAACGTTTTTTAATCGTTCATGATCTGAAGTCAACGTTGTCGGTAAAAATGATGTGACTCCACATGATAATAAGGCTTCTGACATTACTTTAATTCCTTCAGCATCATTATCCATGACATCATGATTTTTATACCCATGAATATGCGTATCAACTAATCCTGGTGCCACCCATTTACCCGATAGGTCTACTAACTCTGCATCTATATCAGGATTTTCTGATGATATTTCGCCAAAAATACCGTCTTTAATCATTAAAAAACCAGGTCCTGTTTCACCACTTGCTAAAAAAAATTTATCAGCGTAAATCACTTTTTTCATTGCCAACACTTCTTTCTTTTATTAATACTTTAAAATTATCACTCTTTACATCATTAGTCAACAAATGGTCTAGACTTTTCGTAAAATTCACTTTTTTTAGTGTACTGTGTATTTATATATGATTGATAGTGATAAAATAAAAAGGTTTTTATTCCACTTTTTGCTTTTTTAATGTTATAATACAGAAATAATTATTACAGTGTTTTTTATTTTTGGATGATATGGGAGAGATTAGTATGGATACTCAAGAAAAAGTGTTCTTTAAATGGCAAGGAAGTAACTATGAAGGTGTCATTGAAAAAGAATACGACAATTCAGTTTTAATCGATGTAAATAATCCAGATGAAGAATTAAAAGAAAAATATTTAGGTAGAATTGTTATTAGTAAAAAAGATATTAAACAAAAATAAAGAGGCTGACCTAAAAGTCTCTTAACGAAAATTAAAAGGAACAAAATTATTTTTGATTTTGTTCCGTTTTTTGACGAAAAAATAGCACGTTCCTTTATAATAGCTGTATACCAAATCGTATTGATAGACTAAATACTGTCAATACGATTTTTTTTTAAGTATAAAAAAAGGGCATTCTTATTAGTAAAATTAAGTCGTCTATAACTAACATTACAAAAGAGAATCCTCCTGTGGATAATAATACAAAAAAACTACTCAATTTAACAGATGATTCTCTTATATTTTGAATGAGAATTGGTTGTCTCGTGAAGCGAGAAACAACCTCTCAGTTAACATGATTACAGGTCGATTAGTGAATAAAGATAAACAATGCAAGAAATGTGGAATTTATCAATCCGTTAAAAATCGATCACGTAAAGAAATCGCAAAATGCACAGTGTCTTTGAAAATATTGTTAAATATGTGTTATTATCATTTACCCATAATTAGCAACCTACTTTTAAATTCTTGCCTACGGCTCTTTGTGTAGATTAGTTTAGCTATATTTCTAATTGTCATACTGGAATGACATTTATTTGTGCTGATGCGACATCTAAAAAAATAATCGATATTTTACCTGATAAAAGATGACATAAGTCGGTTTCTTACTTTATGAAGTATTCCAGAAAAGAACGTTTAAAGTAAGATTTTTGGTCATGCACATGAAAGTAAGTTACGGTCAACTATTAAAAACAGTCTTTTCGAATGCCACAATCAAGAGGAAGGAAAGTTATAAAAAGTTAATATAGCAGGATTAATGAGTAATGTAACGACTCGTGGATACTACTTTTTACATTTATCTGTCATAAAAGTTACTTGTTCAATGGCTTTTTCTTTTGAAGCAGATTGATAAACAGCTTTAAAATCATCACAGATTTCCTTTCTATCTTTCACTCGATCTTTATGAGAAATATTTCTAAAGACATCAACACAACATTGTTGAAATTGAGCATTTGGATAAACACTATGAATACCAATCACAATATAAATGGCTTCTTTTGATACGGTTTGTCTCTTTAAAGGAAGATAGGTAGCATCTATAAAAATGACTGAGTATTTATCTTCTAAAGGTCTTTCTTTAAAAGCTAAAATATCTCCAGATACCATTTTACTAATGTGGGAAATGGTTTGTGGTCTGTAATAATGACCATACATTTTTTTAATTAGATTAGAGATTTCAGACATCGTTATTCCTTTTTGAAACAGTTGAATAATAGTCGTTTCCAAGGAATCATCTATTCTTTTATAAGTTGGTAGCGTTTGTTGAGAAAATTCACCATTTCTATCTCTAGGTATGATTAAATTTCATTCTCCATAATATATTTTAAAAGGTAGACGGTCTACCTGATAACGAAAAAGATTATATCCAAAAGAAAGAGGTTAAAGGTTGGACCCCCGATGTGATTGTTGGACGTCCTGAGTTTTCATTTCTTGTCCTGCTCGTACTCTTTATCGTTTATTTAAAAGAGGCGATTTTGATGTCTCTTCTTTACAAATGAGAGGTAAAAGAAAACCAGAAAAAAGAGGGAAACAAGCCTTTAAAAGAACTATTCATCATCGAAATAAGGAATAAGGTGACACTATTGTTGGAAAAAATCATAAAAGTGCTATTATGACACTAGTCGAGAGTCTATCAAAAGTTATTATTACTTTGGAACTAGCAGGTAGACAATCCACAGATATTGAAAATTGCTTAAATGAATGGTTTCAAAATATTTCTAAGCACTTGTTTAAATCTATCATATTTGATTATGGTAAGGAATTTTTCTAATTGGAAATCAATTAGTAATTCAAATGATACTAATATCTATTTTCCTAATCTTGGACCCCCTCCCAAAGAGGTTTAAACGAACATTCTAATGGGTTACTACGTCAAGATTGATTACCTAAACAAATGGATTTCAACGAAGTTGATGTTACGCTCATTCATTCTATTATTTCAAGAAAAAATAATATTCCTAGAAAATCATTAAACTATAAAACACCGTTAGAAGCCTGTTTGAGTTATATGAACAATGATATTTTGTCTAGCTTAATTTGACAAATGAAATGTTTATATTAACAAAAATAATCTCTCATAAAAGAAGCAGTTTGTGCATCCAATCCAAGCTCCATAAAATTTTCATCTACTGGTCGTAATTCTTTGTAGTCATCATTCTCATATTTATCAATTTCATGTAAAATATGGCGAATATCATGTAAGGCTTCTTTTTCAAAAAACCATTCTTTTAATCTGTTTTGTGTTGTTTTTTCCTCTTTTTCATAATCAGCCAAATGCTTATCCATTTTCTCGATAGTTTCTACAATACGATTTATTGTATCTTCTTTTTTAAGCTCTTCTGATTTCATAACATTCTTCCCTTCAACTTTAATAAAATCTATATTCTATTTTAACGTTCTATCCAATTAATTAATGACGTTTATCCATTTTTTTGATATCATTAAAATTATCTAATTTTTTAATTATTTTCTAATACGAAAGGAGATAATCAAATGGATATCAGACAACTAACTTATTTTATTGCCATAGCAGAATCAAATACTATCTCTGATGCCGCAAAAAAACTTAATATTGCTCAATCAGCTTTAAGTCAAATGTTAAAGCAACTAGAAACTGAGTTAGGTACAATTCTAATAGAAAGACATAAAAAACAACATCACCTCACTCCTAGTGGGTGTATTATGTATGATGAAGCACTGTCCATCACCGCCCAAATCAATCAAGCCAAACAACGCATACAAGATAGTAACGTTGGAATACTTGGTTCGATTAATATTGGCGTCGACGCACTACTATCAACCATTTTATATTCAACTATTAAAAACTATTCAAAAACATATCCAGATATTAAATTGAATATTTTTCAAAACGATCAAGCTACATTGCAAGAAATGTTGGAAGCAAGACAAATTGACGTTGCTCTAACTCACTATGCCCTCAATGAGGATGAATTTATTTCAATTAACAAAGAAACGGTTCCTGTTTACCTCGTTTACTCTGATAATTATGATGAGCATTGGACAATGAATGAAATATTACGTCAGTCAAAAGATATTATCTTACCTCTACACAAAGATGAAAAATTGTATAAAGAATTGACTCTTTGGTTAAACAATTCGATTGGCTGCAAAAAAAACATTACAAGCTGTGCAGATGTGAAACTGCTCTTACAATTGATTAAAACCAATCAATGTGTTAGTTTTATTCCAGAATTTTTACTACGAGAATTACCTAAAAATATTTATATACATGAAGTGACACTTCCTACTCTTACTTACTCATATCAATGGGTTTACTTAAAAAATAGGTACTTCCCAAAAATATTAACTGAGTTTCTATCGTTTAATTAAGTGATTAGGTCTCTATATCTCTTTTTTTCTTAGCCAAGAACAGTATTATTAAAACACTTATTTATGAATCTTTTTTAAGATAAATGTGAGAAAGGTATTACTATCTACTTAAAGTTTTTAGACAAAATAAAAAAGTCTAGGAAATCAAATTTCCTGGACTTTTTTAAGTCACACTTGGTGTTTCTTCCTCTTGTTCTTCTTCATACAAACCTGATACTTCTTTGTACCAATTAAACACATGAATGACAACCACTTTCATAGCAGCATATCCAGGTATACCTAATATCACTCCTAATACACCAAATAATTTACCAGCTGATAACAAGACAAAAATAATCGTTATAGGATGAATATCTAACTGACTGCCTAAAATTAAAGGTGAAATTACACGTCCTTCAACTGTTTGCTCAATAATAAATACTATAATCACAGCAATTAACATTTTAGGACCACTAACAAAGGCTAATATAATCGCCGGAATTGTTGCTAGAGCAGATCCTATATAAGGAATTAAATTTAACAAACCTGCTAATATACCTAACGTCACACTATATTCAAGTCCTATAACACTAAAACCAATCATAAACATTACCGCAACAGCAAATGCTACTGTTACTTGACCTCGTACGTAAGAAGATAATTGTTTATTAATATCTTCTAACACTTTAAGTGTTGGCTTTCGCATTTTTATTGGAATAGCTGGCGTAATGTACGGAACTAATTGCCGGCCATCTTTTAATAAATAGAACAAAATAAACGGTACAGTAATAGCAGTCACAACAACATTTGCTACCGCTCCGACGATATTACCTAAACTGTTAAATGTTGTTTTAGATAAAGTTTTTGCTAGACTACTAATAGAATTTGTTAGTTCATTAAAGTATTTCTCAAAAGGCTCACTAAATTGACTCAGAGCAGGTAAAGATACGAACTCTGTGGTTTTTCGTTCAATAACATCCCAATAATGTGGCCATTCTGAAATAAAACTTTTTGTTTGGTATTCAATTTTTGGAACAAGAATAACAATTCCCCAAATAATTAAACCTAAAATAGTAATAAAAAGTAAACTAATGGTATAAACGCGTTTTATGCCACGTTTTTCAAAAAAATTGACTACTGGATTTAGCAAGTAGTACAGTAAACCTGAAACAATGATTGGTACACCAACAATGCCTAAAAATTGTGCGACCGGTGTAAATAAGTCAGATACTTTAGTAAATACTAATAGTATGAGTAGTATTAACAATACAACCATTAAGCCTGTTACTAGCTTGTTGTTTAAAAACAAACGATAGAATAAAGACTTAGGACTTCCCTCTTTTTTTAACTTCACCTATCTTCCCCCTAACGATATGTAATAATAGTCCCTTCATTGATTTTAGGGAACGTATATGGTTCCAGATAAATCGCATTTGATAGTTCATCCATACCTTCTGGATCTTTGAACATCAATGTTACATGTCCCATAGATTCTAAGTGTCTATTTGAAACAGACCCAATTTTAACTATATAGTACTCTTGGTCATCAAATAAAATGGTGTCACCAACTTCTAGATTAAATGGCCCACTTGTTTCAACTTGTTGAATAACAGAAACTTTTTCAATTTCTTCTGTCACTTTTTCTCCAAATAAAATAATCATTTCATCTTTAGCATCCATTGCGTGTTCCCCAATTTGTTTGACAACTGATTTAATCATATCGATATCTTCCCCACTTTTTTAATATTTTATAATTTAACTATACCACAATCACAACAAAGACTCTCATTTTATGCTAGATTATTTAAAAACCTTTTAAAAAAGAAGAAGGAATTAAATTCCTCCCTCTTTCATCGGCATCTATTTAGTTTACTGCTCCTTTTTTCGTTTATTGAGCCATACAATTGATACTAACGATAACATCAGTATACCAATTATCACTACTTTTTTATTTGATGCATCACCAGTTTTGGGTAAGTGATTTTTAGAAAGTGATTTTAAGGTTTCCTGCGTTTGATTAGATGATACATTACTCGCTCGTTTCACCGTTTCATTAGAAATGAATCCAATTGACTCTTGCGATAGTTGACTAGTTTTTTCTTTTTGATTCTCTTCTTTTTCTGCTATTTTTTTATCTTCTTTTTCTTGATTTTCAAAAGGTGGCGTTTGCTCTTTTTCTGCTTTACCTTTTTCTTCTTTAGATGGTGATTCTTCTAATTCATTTGATGTCTGTGTCTCACCATCTTTTTTATCTGTTTTTTCTAATTCTGTTTGTGTTGTACTTTCTTTACTTTGGATTGGTTTAGGTTTTACGACGATATTTTCACTTAAAACGGGACTTTCATTACCCGCAGTATCAACTGATTTGACTTGTAATACACTATCTTTTGTCACGTCAAATGCTTCTTTATACTCTTTCCACATTTTCCCTTCATCTAAACTATACGTTAGATGAGTATCAGTATCCTCAGTCGTTAAACCAATCGTCACTGTCACTTTTCCTTCTTTCCCACCGTATGAGCTAAGTGAAATAGTTGGGAGTGATTTTATCTCGGTACGAATATTATCTACTTTTATTTCTGAGACTGCTGATTCATTTCCATATTTATCTGCATACTTAAAGTAGTAGTTTCCATTTTCACTGACGCTGACATCTTTTGGTACAACCGTCCATATTTCTTTATCAGTTGAGTAATACAAGTTAGGCTTTTCAAAGCTACCTGCATGATTAGCCACATCAGTCTCATTGCTAGACGATATTACGACTGGTTTACGTGTTAGTTTACCATCACTACTTACTAATCTTGGAGTTGGTATTGTATCATCTTTGTGATGATTCATATCAAAATCTAATGTTTGTTTATTTCCAACTAAGTCAGATAATGTTGCTGTCATTTTAGATGTTGCTTCTGGTAAAAGAGACACTTTATAATCAACATCCACACTTGGTCTTTTGTCAAAGAACGACTCATTAAATGTTGTATAGCTTGGATCAGTGTAAACATGATTATTATTTATACTAAAATCATAACCCGTTAAATTATCTGTTATCGTGGCTTGAACAACATATGGATTTTGATTCGTAAACCCAACTAAGCGCCCATCAGATTGTTGCTCTACGTTATGTAATGTTAATGATGGTAAGGTGTCATCCACCCAAATAGTATAGCCATAATTAACAACTGGCTTACCTTGATTTAATTTATCATCTTGGACGTAAGCTGTTAATCGATATGATCCTGTTGAAATATTTTTCATTTGATAACTAAAGGCTAAAGTCGTGGGATCATAAGGTACTTTTTCACCATTTAATGTAAAATTAGCGACTGGGTAGGCTAATTTACCAGTGATGGTTAATGTTTTATTATCTTTATCATATCCTGTGCTATCCGTATTTATCACTGATAGACTAGAATCGATATTATCAAATTTAATCAT
This sequence comes from Vagococcus sp. AM17-17, assembly GCF_003471765.1. NCBI lineage: Bacteria > Bacillati > Bacillota > Bacilli > Lactobacillales > Enterococcaceae > Vagococcus > Vagococcus sp. AM17-17. Next base: position 26,551 of record NZ_QRJY01000003.1, on the reverse strand, counting down.
ATTTTTATCAATTTTCGTTGCACTAGATGAATGAATGACGACCTGTTGAGTGGTGTGATTGTCCGATTCATCCCCTGCGATAACATAATATAAATTATCTCCATAAATTAGTGAGAGCTCTTTAGAGAACGAACCGTTATCTAATGTTAATGGCACTTTTTCTTCTGTTTTAGGATTATACAGCAAGGCTTCAGTTGCATCACTGATATGACCTGATAACGTATATTGACTATCTGTAGTATTTATTTTTCCGTCAGATGAATCATTTATCTCTATAACAGGCACATCTAAATCCACTTTTACCGGCATCACACCAAACAAGTCAGTACCTTCTTTATCTTGTGTAAATAATATACTGGTTTTATCTTTTGTAATCGGAACACTGACTTCAAATAATCCCTTATCTGATGTTTTGACTTCAACACCATCTACATAAAATACTGTATCATTCTTGTAACTACCTGATAATGTGAAGCTCCCAGTCTCTTTATTATATCCCGCTGTATTTTGGCTAATGGTTTGATTTGGTGACAGATTATAAATTAAGATATTTTCTTTATCACCTTGTTGAGCAACTATACTTGTGGTAGCAATATTTCCGGCCATATCACTCACGCCAAGAGTCACTTGATTTTTCCCTTGAGAAAAGACACTAGATATTCGTTGAGTTGATTCATATTGCTGATGATGTTTATCATTGTTACTACCTTTTTTAAGAGCCATTTTGTAATTTTTTCCATTTACATTTAAAGCCACAACATCTGGTTTCACTCCAGACAAATTATCCGTTACATCAACTAGTAGCGTTCCTGTTTTACTTACCTCGACATGTTTAATTTCTGGTTTCGTATTATCAACTGTTACTGGTATGTACGTTTCTTGGATTGAACCATCATTTTGTGAAGTAACACTTACTTTGTATTGGTAACGACCATCTGGTACTTGTTCTTCTTTGCCTGATTTTTTATTATATGATGTTCCTGTCCATTTTGCTTGAGACACGGCATGCGTTGTCCACTTTCCTGTTCCTGAATTAAAGAAATCTTTGCGACCATTTTTAGAAATGTAAAGCTCTTTTATTGTGTCACCTTTATCATCTATAATGTCATATGTTGCTTGTGAGAAATTACGATTGAAAAATAAATATGGCATACTATAATCTTGAACACCGTCATTATTTTTAGGAGAAATAGCCATCGCATCTGGATCAACAACTGACTCACCTTTTTCATTTTTCACCATTCCTAAAATATTATTGCCATTACTTACTAAAAATCCTGATGCTGTCGGTGCGCTATGACCTTCTTGAAAAATCAAAGGATCGACTGACTTATCTTTAGAATAAGTGCCAAAGAATCCCATGTATGGAATAACTAAGTTAGGTGTATCCACACCATCAAATCCGATAAAGCCTTCAACAAATTGTTGTTCTGAAAAAGAAAATGGTAATGTCAAATTAAACGAAACTGTTTTACTCTCTTTAGCTTTTAACTCAATTGTTTGGTTATCTGTTGTTAGATTCGCTTTATCTATTTTTGTATCATAGATTTCTTTATTAGCGTCAGTACTCTGTGTGTAGACCCCACCATAATCATTTACTGTATACGTTTTATCTTTATCACTATGATTAGTCAACGTCACATCGATTGTTGTTGAACGGCCAATTTCTTTTAAAGCAATCGTTGATTCATTAGTCGGTGTATAAAGGATACTGACTTCATTTTCAATTGCTGAGGATACATTGATTTGTCCTGCACCTTGTCTTCGTGGTGAAATAATTTCTTTTGTATGACTCACATCAAACATTGGAACAGATGTATTAACAGCAGAATCTTTTGCAAACTTCACTAATTCTTTCCCACTTAAGTTAAGTTTTTTCTCTTTTATGGCTTGCAAAATTAATGCTTGAGATCCAGCTACAAAGGGGGACGCCATACTTGTTCCACTCATTGTTTGATACTTATTTCCATTAGCTAGTGAATAAATATTACCACCAGGAGCAGATATTTCAGGTTTAAAATTCAATTCAGGTGTTGGTCCCCATGAACTAAAATCTGACATCTTACCATACATTTTATTGTCAACTTCAGCTTTTCCAAGATTGAACGCTACTTTTTTCTTATCCTTCGCTACTTTTAATAACACGTCTCCATCAACATCTGACAGACCAATTGTTGGATACTCCGCATCATCTAAGGACATTTGTACAATGCCATCCGTATTATTATAGATAAATGCTGCAACAGCACCATTTTCTTTTGCATATTTTGCTTTTTCACTAAATGAAATCTCGCCACGCTGTATCAAGGCAATATTACCTTTTACTGATTTTTTCACCTCATCTGTATAATCTGTTGCTTTACCAAATCCTACATCTATTAATTCGCGTTCTTGATTTAGCACATCATATTGTGTTTCAACTTTACTAAATATGGTCGTTGACCCATCTGTTAGTTCTGGCACTGAACTAAAGACTGCATTACCTAATGTATCTTTCAATGTTTCAAGTGTCACAATAGAATTTTCTGATGACGCAACAGTCAACGCTTCAGTAGTGACTCCGGGACTTCCAACTGTACTCATATCTGACGTATTTAATAGATTTTTGGGGGTGTCATGCATGTCGTTTGTCCCACTCACACTATTATTTCCTGCTGAAATAACTGACACAACACCTGCATCACTTGCACGTTTTATCGCTTGATTTTGTGGGTCGTTTGGATCAGTATTTGCGCTAACAGAACCTAAGCTCATATTAATAACGTCCGCTCCTAATTTAACCGAGTCCTCAATAGCCGCAATAATGTCATCTGTATAACAGCCTTTCAACTCTTTGTTATTAGAAAAAACTTTCATTGCAAGTAACTGAGCTTCTGGGGCAACTCCTTTCACTTCACCGTTTGATCCAGCAATACCTGCCACATGTTGGCCATGCATCCCTGCATCACCCACATCTATAATATCATCGCTGCCATCTGCGTAATTATAGCCAAATGGAACCTTTTCACTGAAGTATTTTCCTTTATCCATTTTTTTAACGCTTTCTTTAGTTAAAGGACCGCTTTCAGGATTGGATAAAAATAGATCTTTATGGCTTGGATCGATTCCACTATCAATAATTGAGATAACCATTCCTTCACCATGTAATTTCTTTTCTTCCCAAACTTTTTGTACATCGGCAATTGCATTTGCATGTGTATCAGTTGGATAAAATACTTGAGCCGGTGTCACTGATACAACACCACTTAGTGCTTCAATTTTTTCAATGTCTCCAACTTTTACATTAATAGAAAACGCATTTAACAAATAACCAAATGAACGTTTGGCCTTTGAGCCTGCGATTTTTTCAATCTTTGCTTTTACAGACGATTGTTTTTTGACCACTGTATCTGTCGCTTTTTCTATTGACTGAACAGATTGTTTAGAACCTGTTGGTAAGTCAACTTTATTTATAGCAACATCCTCATCCAACTGGACCATTACACGTATGCGTTGTTCTTTATCAACAGTTGTGTTAGATGTACCTTCTGTGATTAGTCCCTCATTTTTTAACTGTTCATTGACTCTTGTATAAAAGTCAGTTGCATCAGCTTTATTGGCCAATTCTTTTTCTTCATTCAAAAAATTTTTGACACTTTCTTCTACCTTTTTTTGATTCGTTTGTGTTTCCTTTTGACTACTCGTTTCATTTGCTAATACAAGCGTTGCATCCAAAACTGGCGTGGACAATAACAAAAGACTACTCGCTAGCAGTGCCGAACGTTTAACAACCGACTGTTTCATATACCTACCCCTTTTATTATTTAATAACAACAATATGATTAAAATATTGTTTATTATTTATTAAGTTTTTCTCATTATGATAAACTTTTTTCTCATTTTCAATAGGATAAACTAATTTATACTAGTAACTTTACTATTTGCGAACAAAAAAAAGACCAAGATAGAACATCTTAGTCTTTTACTGTCTAGTTATTATTCTGTTTTTGACGCACTTGAGACTGCATCCGCATCAGATGAAGCAGTATGTTTGGAAGATTCTGAAGCTCCACTGACTGTATCTGTTCCTGGTGTTAAAGTTTGACCTGTTTGTTTTAAATACCAATCAACAATTGGTTTAAAATCTAATATGTATTCGTTTATACCAGCATAATTTCCTTCATCATCATGAATTGCTTGATAATTATGTACAACAAATTTATCTGGTCCATGCGTTGGAACATGTACTCTTACGCAATCTTGAGCTCCAGATCGTAACTGCTGAACAACCCAATTCACACCGTTTAATGCTTTTTCTGGATGACAATAGGCTAGAGGGTTCCCTACTTGACTTGGATGACGTGAGGCTAACATATCTTTATCTTCTTTTGTGTAATTATAATATAAAAATTGATTATTATTATCTGCATAGGTTAATTCCATAGGCATTGAGGCAAAGAAATGATTTAACTGATTAACCGTTAATATACCACGATTTAATTTGACATAAGTATCACCTTCTACTGCTTGAACTTTTTCTGATGCTTGTTCAACCCAGTCATCAGCTCCTTTGTCAACTCCATCAATTGTGGTATCGATTGACCCTTCGCAATATAAATCTTCTTTTTCCAGTTCAGGCTTTTTCGTTCCTTCTAACTCAGATATTACTTCAATATATCGTAAAAATTTATCTAATACATTACTTAAAAACTCAACAGTTTTAGCGTCTTTTAGGTTATTATTGTCATCAAAAGCTTCGCGTACTTTTCCAAGTAAAAATTCATTTCCTGGCATGACTAGAGCATGAACACCTGGTGCATCAAGTATTTGTCGTAAATGTAATTGAGCTCGTGAAGAACCTTGGTCATAGTATGAAGCACCAATAATCATTACTGGTTTGTTTTCTAGTGGATGTATTTTAAATGATAACCACTCTAATACACTCTTTAAACTGGCTGGTATTGTATGGTTATGTTCAGGTGTTGCAATAATAACCCCATCTGCATTTAAAATCTTACGGTTTATTGACTGAATCACTGGCGTATTTGTTTGATCATTACTTTGATTAAACAATGGAACATCTTTAATTTCGATTAATTCTAAATCAAATTTATCAGAAAAGTGTTTTTTTATGTATTGTAACAACGTACGATTATATGATTTATCAGCATTTGATCCTACAATTCCTACTAGTTTCATTTGACTTCCTCCTTAAATATTTTCCCATGAAAAGTTTTCTGCTTCTTTTTTATTTTGTTTGTGAGCACTCATTAATTGATTGGTCATATAGACAAAATGCTTAAAGTCTAAAAATAGACTATGTAATTTTTGAATTTGATCCTCATCTACTAATTTTCCACTTTCATCGAAAGCTTGAAGTGAGTGACTTAATAGAAATTCCGAACTCGGCATTGTTCTAGCCTTTAACTCAGGTGAATCAAGCATTTGTTTTAAATGACTTTGTGCTCTTGATGAACCTAACGTACCATATGAAGCTCCTGTAATCATAACTGGTTTATCCACAAATGGGTAAATATTGTAAGATAACCAATTCAACGCATTCATTAATGCTGCTGGAACGGCATGATTATATTCCGGTGTACTGATAATGACACCGTCTGCCTCTTCTATTTTTTGCGCTACTTCTTTTACAATACTTGGTAAATTTCCATCGTCAGGTTTATTGAACATAGGGAACTCTTTGATTTCGATTATTTCAATATCTGCCTCGTTTTTAAAGTAATCTTTAATAAAGTACAATAATTTTCGATTTGTTGACTGATCAGAATTTGTCCCTACTATCGCTATATACTTATCCATAAAAATCTTCCTCTCTTTACATTAGTTTTGTTTTAATCATCTCTGAAGTAAATACTTTATTTGTTTTATCTATAACAACACACTCAATAGCATCAAGTTGATTCACAGTACTAATAATATCTTTGGTATTTTTACCAAATAGACGTGTTGTCCATATTTCTCCATCAACTGATCGTTTAGAAATAATCGTCAAACTAGCGACATCTGTTTCGATTGGATATCCTGTCTTTGGATTAATTATGTGATGATAGATTGTTTTTCCAACTGTTAGCGTTCTTTCGTAAATACCAGACGTCACAATCGATTCATTTTTAGCTTGAATAGTTACTAAACAATGAGAGCGTGGTTCTGTTGGATGTTGGATTCCTACTCTAAAATAACCATCTGGATGATGACTTTCTCCATAGACCACCACATTACCACCAAGATTTAAAATAGCCGACGTTATATCTTGTTGTTTATAATACTCAACTACTTTATCAGCAATGAATCCTTTTGCTAATGCACCTAGATCAATCTCCATTTGTTTATCCTCTAAATAAATACTATGTGTATTAGGACTTAAAATAATTTTTTCTGGATTGGTTTTTCTTAATAGACTTTCAATGACTTCTTTTGATGGAACTAACGCTCCTTCAAACCCAATTTTCCACTCTTTTATTAAAGGGCCAATCGCTATATTTAAAAAACTATCATCCTGAATACTATGATACTTGCCTAGGGAAATAAGATTGTATAGCTCAGGAGAAACCATGGTATCTGTTTTTCCAGCATTAAAGTTTATTTTCATTAATTCTGAAGTATCGTCATTAGCACTAAACATTTTTTCATAATACTCTAGCATTCTAACTGTCTTCTCAACTACTTCTTCCGCTTTATTTCCTACTACAGTAATATCTATTACTGTTCCCATCAAATGTAATTGTTTGACCACTTTATTTTGCATGGCCTACAATCCTTTCTTAACAGCAATTTCTAATTGCTTTAACTCTTTTAACTTAATCTCATTACGATTAATTTTGGCATAAGCTCTCGCATCGTAAATTAATTCTAAAATGTCATTTTTATCTTTCTTTTCTTCTATTGCATTTTGCGCAAGCTGTGCCGCAGCACGAGCTAAATAATACGTCACGTGATTATCTGAGCATATTTTTATCGCATAATTTAATAAAACATTACTAGCCTCGAGCTCATGAATGCTAGCATAAAACTCACCACATTGATAGACAATATTTAATACTCGCCAAGTATCTTCTACTTTTTTTATAGGATAACGATAGATTTTTTCCAACACTTTATTAAAATAAAACTCTGCTTTTTCCACATCATTCTCTCTGGCAAATACCATCCCAATTCCAGTATAAGCCAGTAGATGATAGATATCTTCAGTTTCTCCATTGTCTAATAAAATTTGATCAAAATTAAACAAAATATCGGTAATTTTAGCATGTTGAAAAACCATTAAAAAACCTGTCAAATAATGATACCTTAACAAAATATCATTGTCTTCGATTTTGCAAATATCAATTGTTTCCATTAAATTCTTTGCTTTTTGATATTCGCTGGTTATTAATAAAAATTCTGCTTGATTTAATATTTCAATTACATCAGTGTATCGAATTCCAACTTTAGGAAACAACTCACTCAAAGGTAAATCCAATCTTTCACACAGTTTAATTAGTATCTTTAAATTTGGAACTTGAGAGTTATTTTCAAACCGACTTAACGTTGCTTGCGTGCAAATATTTTCTGCTAAGTCATTTTGCGAAAACCCTTTTTGTCTCCTTGCTTCTATAAAACGTTCAATATTCACTATCATCACTTACTTTCGATCTATTGTTTACCTTTTCACATGCTATAGAAAAATCATACTACTTTTATACATTTATGTCAAATCATAATATATATTTTTTTATATCTAACCATATATTTTTAAGTATAAAAGAAATATTTTTGATTAACTTTTAATAAACTAATGCATTTAATTTGATTATGTTGGTTAAATTTGAGATACTTTAATCACTAAGTTATGGGAGGAATCTTTTAATGCCATTAATGAAAATTGATATGATAAAAGGACGACAACAAGAAGAAATAGAAGAAATTCTAAAAATTTCCTATAGAGTGATGTTAGAAGCCTTTGATGCACCTATTGGTGATAGATACCAAATTGTCAGTCAGCATGAACCTTTTGAAATGAACATATCAGATACAGGATTGGGGTTTGAACGATCAAAAAATATTTTAGTTTTTAACCTTTTAACAAGACCTAGAACAACCGAGCAAAAAACAACTTTTTATGAAAATTTAGTTGAGGCTTTAAACAGTAAATTAGGTATCAGACGTGAGGATATCATGATAAATCTAGTTGTAAATGATGACGAGGATTGGAGCTTTGCATTTGGTAAAGCACAGTTTTTAACTGGAGAATTATAACGATAAGCAGTAACTTATTCTTTATTAATAGTAAGTTACTGCTTATCGTGTTTTATATAAAAATGAGTAAATTGGCAAATCTATTTTCTTAAACATTTTTATTTTATAACCCGTGGTGCTAGTTAATTTTAATACCCTAAAGAATATCTCAAAGTTACTTCAAAACGTCGTTGTGCTCGACTTAATAGAACACTGTAAGCCAGTAATATGCTTTCAAATCTACTCTCTAGCCCTTTAACAGAACGTGAGTTGAAATTTTGACAACCTAATTTTTCTAAGGAAGAAAAAACAGTCTCAACTGTTTTTCTTTGTTTTCCAAGTAAGCTGTGGTCTAGTTTTTCTGATTTATTCATGTTTTTACGTGGCGGAACGGATATAGTAATGCCCTTAAGGGCAAGCTTTTCATGGATTTTATGGCTAATATATCCTTTGTCCCCTAGGATATTGGAAAGATTCGCTTCTTCCGATAAAATCTCTAACACTTTCACGTCATGGAAACCTGGATTCGTGATTGAGTAAGTAATCGGAAAGCCAGTCTTAGTAACGATCATATGAATTTTAAGACCATAAAAATAAGATTTTTTTGTTGATTTACCAACTTGTTTAGACATTTTCCTCTAGGCAAAAATTAACTAGCACCACGGGTTTATATTACAATTCATAAAAAGTCTTTATAATTTTAAGTATGCTAACTCAAAAGTATTAAAATAGAAAAAATCCCATGAAATCCGTTAATTACAACGTTGATTTCATGGGATTTTTATTGTATTAGTTGAATGATTTTTATTTAAAAAGTTACTGTTTGGTCAGCCTATTTTCAAAAACATATAAAAAGATGATGATTACGTATTACTACCAAAATCATCATCTTATTAAGTTAACTCATTCACTTAATTTTACAAACATCAAATTTTTTGGTTCTATCTGTATGTATTCTACTAGTTCATTTTTTGTTTCCAAGAAGTTGCTGTTTTATTTAACACATCATTAAGCTCGTCAATATTTTGTCTACCTTGCGTTTGTAACCATTCTTTTGTCGCTGCTTCCCCATCTTCTACAAATACATGGACTGCATCTTTCCATGTAGCACGACCACAAAGTACACCATTAAAAGTTGAACCCGCTTCTTTAGCAAATAATAATGTTTCTTGGAACAACGATGCGCTTACTCCTGCACTCAGAAAAATAAATGGAAGGTCTGTTGATTCACTTTGTTCCTTAAAGTACTTTTTAGCCTCTTCTTTACTGTAAACAACGCATTCTGTGTTTTCTTCAGCTCCTTCTACATAAATCATATTAACAGGAACTTCAACTTTCAATACATCTACATGATATTTTTCTTTAGAAAATTCCTTCATCATTTCATTTACTTTATGAGGTTTAATTTTCGCATACTCTATGCTTGATGTATCTTTAATTTTTTCATCATAAGAAACTAATTCCAAATAAAATGGAATATCTTGAGCCACACACTCAGCACCTATTCTTTCTACAAAGGCATGTTTCCTCAGATTGATTTCATCAGAACTGTCTACATCATAATACAATAAAAACTTAACTGCATCAGCACCTTTCTTTTTAATCCTATATGCTGAATAATCATCTATCAGATCAGGAAATCTTCCTTCAACGGTTGTATCATATCCTGTTTTTTCATAAGCAAGTAATAATCCAGCATTAGTATTACGTTTTTTAGACGCAGGAATTCCATATTCTGGATCCAAAAGAATAGAACTAGCATACGGGGTCAAATACTCTGAGACTAATTCTTTAAATTTAACAATCGCTTTATCAATGTCCCCGCTATATTGTTCATTTAAAAACATTTTCTTTAATGCACCACGTTGATCAATTGCCAAAGCTGCAATTATCCCCTCATTTGTTGATAAGTTTTCCATGTGTTTTTTCTTATTATTTGTTAGTTTTTTCAAAAAAATCACTCCTTTTTTATTCTACAATAGATTTAAATTCATTGGTCATCTCTTCAGTATTGTTTATTTCTCTTATCCTTTTTTTAAAATCATCTGTCATCAATGCTCGTGCAATAGTTGATAATATTTTTAAGTGCGTTGTTCCTGCTTCATCTCCAGGAATTAATAAGCCAATGACAAAATCAACAGGTTTACCGTCCATACTATCCCAATCGACTCCGCTATTTAATCTAACTAGCATGACTGCTGGTTTTGTAATACTATCACTTTTAGCATGAGGTATTGCGAACCCATCCATCATCCCTGTACTACCTTCTTTTTCTCTTTTAAAAAAGCTGTTCTCTAAATTTTTTTTGTCGTTACCAATCCCTTTTAATGTAGATTGTTGTGAAATAAAGGAGATAACTTCATTTTTAGTTTTAAAATCCTTATCAAGAAAAATATACTCTGAATTTATCATCATTTTTTCTCTCCTTACTCTATAAAATTAATTATTAATTATTAATTTCTCTTTCCATTTTTAATACTCTATTTTTTTGAATCAATCCTAATATTAATCCTCCAACAACTGATCCAATCAATATTGAAAGAACCCAAAGACCAGCATGAGTTACTACTGGTAAAACTAGGAAACCTCCATGCGGAGCTGGAACTTGAACTTTAAACATATAAGTTAATACAGCAGCGATCGAAGAACCAAGCATCATTGTTGGTAATACTCTTAATGGATCTTTGGCGGCAAATGGAATAGCGCCCTCTGTTATATGAGTTGAACCTAAAATAAAGTTAACAAAACCGGCATTTCGTTCATTTTCATCAAAGTATTTTCCATTAAATAGTACGGCAAAACCAGTGATAAGAGGTGGAGCAATACAGGCAGCTGAAACTCCAGCCATGAAACTTGTATTACCTTGTGCTAACAGTGCTGTCCCTGTAACATAGGCTGCTTTATTAAAAGGACCACCCATATCAAAAGCACACATACACCCAACAATAATACCTAATATTAAGGGACTTGAATTTTCAAATCCAGCTAAGAAATTCATCATACCTTCATTTATAGCTGACATTGGTTCAGAAATACCTACCATAATAAGTGAAGTAATTCCAACACCTAGAACAGGATATAAAAAGATTGCTTTTAACCCATCTAATGATTTTGGTAATGATTTTAATAATTTAGATAAAAGTACAATAACATAGCCCGCTAAAAAACCTGAGACAATTCCTCCAAGAAATCCGGTACCTCCATTATTTGCAACTAGTCCTCCGACAAAACCAACAACTAATCCAGGTCTTTTAGCTATACCTTCTGCAATGTAAGAAGAAAGAATTGGAACCATCATCCCCATAGCCAAACCGCCAATATCCTTTAATGTTGCCGCAAATTCATTGTATTGAGCATTACTAGGATCGGCTGAATAAATTCCCCATAAAAAAGATATCGCTATCAGCACTCCCCCACTAACAACAAAAGGCAACATATGTGATACACCATTCATTAAATTTTTATAGATACTATGGCCTATGCCTTTTAATTTTTCATCTTTTCTTTCAATTTGATCAATAGTATCGCTATTATTTTCTGTATCACTTTTTGTGATAGTTCCTTTACCTGCTAAAGCATCTTCAATTAATCTATCAGCATCTTTAATACCTTTACTAACAGATACATTAATAACTCTCTTACCATTAAAACGCTCAGATTGAACATCTTTATCTGCGGCAATTATAATAACATCTGCTGATTCAATCTCTTCTTTTGTCAACGCATTTTCAATACCAATTTGACCATGAGTTTCTACTTTTATACTGACATTTTTCCTTTTTGCTGCCTGTTCCAGTGCTTCTTGAGCCATGTATGTATGTGCAATTCCAGTTGGACAACCGGTAGCAGCTAAAATCGTATATTTAGTCATGTTTATCTCTCCTTAAATTATTAATTTTTATTTGTTTTCTTAATTGTTCTATATCTTTAAAGTCTGTTAGCCCTTTCGAAAATGCTGTTGAGCTTCCTGCTGCGATACTATATTTAAGATTTTCTTCTAAATCTTTATTCGTAAAAATTCCTTGTAAGAAAGTACCTAGTAATGTATCTCCGGAGCAAGCAGTATTTACCACTTCTCCTTTTGGTGAATTACCATATATGTAATGTTTATCATCTATATAAATGCATCCTCCTGCACCTAAAGATAATAGGATTCTTTGTGCACCCATATCTATTAATTTTTTAAGATAACTTTCTGCATTATCAATTGTTATTTCATCAACACCAAACCATGAAGCTAGCTCTTCATCATTTGGCTTTATCAAAAATGGTTTGTATTTTAATGTATCTAGTATTTCTTTATAACTTGTATCAATGACTAAATTAAAATTATTTTTATTCGCTATTTGACCTATATCTATCAAAAGTGATTTATCTACCCCTTTTGGAAAACTACCACTAACACATAAAAAATCCTGTTCTTTAATTGTTTCAATTTCACTCATTAAAAGTTTTATCTTATTATTAGGTATTTTAGGACCAGCATTTACTAACTTGTATTCTTCATTCTGTTCCGTCACTTTAGTAAACACATTTATTCTAGTCATCCCTTCTACATCTACAAATTTATTAGGAATACCTTTTTCCCATAAAAAATCTTTTATATATTGTCCAGTAAAACCAGCACTAAATCCTAATGCTGTACTATTAATTCCTAAACTATTTAAAATAAGAGAAACATTTACACCTTTACCATTTGCTTGTATGTCATCTGAGATAGTTCTATTCACAATACTTGGTTTAAGAGTTTTTGTTTCGATGAATAAATCAATAGCTAGATTTAATGTACACGTATAAACATTAGTCATTTCCACACTTCCTTTCTACAATTATATTATGTACTAATTCAAAGTGAAAATGTTTTCAACTTTTATCGAATTAAAGAAAAATTTTTCAAAATTTCTGTTCAATACTTTTTAAAGGTGTTATTATATGAATAAAATCGATTTAAGGAGAGCTTTATGACCTATAATTTAAGTGATTCAGAGAAATACTTATGGAACTATATAGAAATGCATATAGATGAAATCCCTAACTTTTCTATCGTTAAACTTAGTGAAGAAGCTAATATATCAACAGCTACCATTGTTCGGGCAATGAAAAAAAAGGGATTTGATGGCTTTACTTCTTTTAAGTATTATTTAAAAGAGCAAGACAATTCAGCAGTGAAATTTTCTAGCTTAGAACAGGTTGATTCTGAAATCAAACAAGCCATTTTAAAAAATGAGAAAGAAGTAATTAGAACAATTAATATGCTAGATAGTGGTATCATTGAAGATTCTATACAAAAAATAAAACACTCCGAAAAAATTGTTATTTTTGCGAGAGGATTTTCAGAAATGACTGCTCAAGAAATTTGTATGAAATTTCAGTTAATGGGAAAATATGCTGAAATGCATTCAGACCCAAACATTATAAAGAGTATAAGTAAAAAATTAAAACAGTCAGATATTGTTATTTTCATTTCTTTAAATGGTGAAACACCTGAATTAGTTACAGCAATCAAAAATTGTACCACCGGTGGTATTAGTACGATTACAATTACAGCAAACCCTCACAGTACCCTTGCTAACTTATCAGAAATCGTTTTTCAAGGTTATAAGTCTGATAGTTCATATTTTCCAGAATATGAAGTGCGTTCAAGATTACCCTTATCTATTATCGCGAGAGTATTACTTGATTCATATGCTATAAGAACAAAAAAAAACTAATAAAAAAGCACTCCAAATCGAGTGCTTTTTTATTAGTTTGTCTCTATGATAAAACTTTCATAAGGTTTTAAAACAGATTCTATTTTTTCTTTCTTATAGTTACTTACTTTCACTACACGATTATCAAGCATTATACCAGTGATAGTTTGATCAGCTTCAGATAAGTTTGCCCCAACTAACCAAGTTTTATTTCCTAATACTCTTTTATACACAAATAAATGTGGGTGTTCTGGTAATAACAATTCATAACTACCTTCTAAAATGATATTTTCTTCATGACGTAATTGAATCAATTTTTGATAGAAACGAAACACGGATTTATCTGAGTTAATATCCGATGCAACATTAATATCCTTATAGTTTGGATTTACTTTAAACCAAGGAGTAGCTTCAGAAAATCCGCCATTTTCACTATTATCCCAATGCATTGGTGTCCGATCATTATCACGGCTCACTTTATGAACTGCTTTTAGGAAATCTTCTTTAGAAATTGTTTTTTGTTGTTCTACAAAGTACTCATAGTTACCTCTTAGTTCAACATCAATGTATTCATCCAACTCAAATTTAGCATTCGTCATCCCGATTTCTTCACCTTGATAAATAAATGGCGTCCCTTGCATTCCATGTAAGATAGTGGCAAATGCTGTGGCTGATTCATAACGATAATTGTCGTCATTCCCCCATCTTGAGATTACTCTACCTCTATGGTGGTTTTCAAAGTATAACGCATTCCAACCTTTATTTCTTAAATTTAATTGCCATTCACTCATAATTTTTTTCAAAGAAATAATATCTGGCTCTGTTAAGGCCCATCGCCCATTAATATTCCCTTTTTCACGGTCAATATGCATATGTTCAAAAGTAAAAACCATATCTAATTCTTCACGTTTGGGATCTACTAAAAGATACGCATCAGTTGATTTAGCAGCAGGTGCTTCTCCCACACTCATCATGTCTAGAGGTGTTAAGACTTCTTGGTTCATTTCATGAATAAACTCATGCATTCTTGGAACATTATGTTGGTTACTTGTTTTATAAGGTATAGCATTATCTGGAAACTCTAAATCTTTAGAAATTGATGTGATAACGTCCATTCTAAAGCCATCTACACCCTTGCTTTTCCAAAAACGCATCATATCATAGATTTCTTTTCAAACATCAAGATTTTCCCAATTTAAATCTGGTTGTTCAGAAGCATAGTAGTGGAGATAGTATTGTTGACGTGACTCATTCCAAGTCCACGCTGCCCCACCAAAACTTGATCCCCAATTGTTAGGTTCACTTCCATCTTCTTTAGCATCTTTCCAAATATAAAAATCACTGTAATGATTGTCTTTAGACCGACAACTCTCTTTAAACCATTCAGATTGGTCAGATGTATGATTGGCTACGAAATCCATAATAATCTTTATACCATTAGCATGTGCTTTTTCAGTTAACTCATACATATCCTCATTTGTTCCAAACATTGGATCAATCGTATAATAGTCTGCTATGTCGTAACCATTATCAATTTGAGGCGATAAATAGATTGGTGCAATCCAGAGAGCATCTACCCCCAACTCTTTTAAGTAAGGTAATTTTTCCTGAATTCCTTTTAAATCGCCAATCCCATCATTGTTTGTGTCTTTAAAGCTTCTTGGATAAATTTCATAGATTACTGCATTTTTCCACCAATTTGATCTCATGTCTATCCCCTTTCAATTTGACTAGTCATAGCACCTACCATAGCCAATCCGACAATACTTGCTGCTTTTGTCAGAATATTAATCAGCCCATCATTATACAGTTTTGAAATATATGAAGAACCTAATGAATAACCCAACATACCACCTTTCCAACGTAGTAATTGGGCAGGAACGTTAAATAGTAATAAGAAAATAATTGGTGCTAAAACATTGCCTGCTTGAGCCAAACTCACTGCTATCCCCGCTGCAATTGTTCTCAAAACGCCCCAGAAAACTGAGTCTCCAATACCCGCTAATGGATGGCCCCATCAAACTTGTTTTAATCGCATTTATAGACTCTGAGTTAAAATCTGATTTTTCACTATTTTCTTTTTCCATCAAAGCTGTAACACCTAAAATAAATGGGTATACTGCTACGTTAGTATTAAAGTAAGACATTTGTCGAACCATTGCTTCTTGTAGTTTATCTTTATCATTTTTGTAGAATAAATCAATAAATGGTTGCATTGCATAAGAAACTCCTGAAGCACCTTGTTTCGAGGGAGTAACAGCAGCATGCAACGTAAATGAACGCCAATACATTTGCTTTAATAGTTTTTTCTCTTCTGCACTAATTGTTGATTTTTCTTGCATGGTTTTCTCCTCCTATTTACCTAAAAAATTCATCCACTTCAGGGTCATCTGTTACTGCGTTATCAGACTGAGTAGCTAAAGATTTTTCTGCCATTTCTTTTCGAATATTTTTTAAATCAATATCTCTATAAGCTGTTACAATCGCAATAATCAAAGCTATGACTGCTACAGCAATTAATGGTGTTTGGAAATAAGCTATCAACACAAATCCTAAGAAATAATAGACTGATACACTGCTATCCCACAATATTTTAAGTAACATCGCCATACCAACAGCTGGAAGAAGATTTCCTGCAATACTTAACCTATTAATAATGACTTCTGGAATTTTTTCTAACATTGCTTGGATTGCTTCTGATCCAAATAAAATCGCAAAAAATGGAATTAATGAATAAATAAACCATTGGAGTGCCCATAATCCAAAATGTAATCGACGTATTCCTGATTCGTTACCTTCTTCTGCATAGCTATCAAATTTTGATGCAAACGGTCCAACTACCCCAACATATAATAATATTTTTATTTGTAATCCAATAATCCCTAGTGGAATCGCAATAGGAATTACAACCTCAGCACCTGATCCCATGTTAATAGCAAACGCTGTTGCTAATGCTGTTGCAAGTCCTGGTTCAGCTGAACTTGCTCCACCAATATTGACAACTCCAATAAAAATAGTTTCTAGTGCTGCCCCAATAAGTAATCCTGTTGGTATATCTCCTAAAAGTAAACCTAATAACGGTCCAATAACAATCGGTCTACCAATCATTGTAAACCCAAGTAACTCTTGACTACCAACTGTTATAAACACTACTAACGCAACAATAAATGCTTCAAATAACATCTTTCTTTCTCCTTTAACCTACAAATTTATTTGCTAATTCTTTTTTATCAGATGGAACATTTTGTAATGCTGTTTCTGAATATATCGTCGTTAATTCTTTTAAAGCATCTAACTCATTAGGTGTAAGCATCACAAATTGAGTTAATGTTTTTTTCTCACCCTCAACCGATTTCCCTACATTACCAATATTTATACGGCTCATGTTGGGTACTTGTTTTGCTAAACGCAAAGCATCTTCTACCGTTCTTACTAACACAAGAATTCGCTTACTACTTGCTAGAGGATCTGATAAAATATGAGCAACATCATCTACAGATCTAATCAAAGCATTGATACCTGATGGAACTGCCATTTTCAAAGCCATTTGCTGTGTTTCATTGTTAACAACTTCATTATTGGCAACGATAATTCCTTGCAAACTCAACTCTTTTGACCATATCATGGCAATTTGACCATGAATCAAACTCTCATCTACTATTAAAGTTGTGGGGATAATTCCTGATGAGGTCTTAATCTCAATTATTTTTTTCTCTTCTTTAACTTCTTTTTCAACTGCTTTAGTTTCTTTTTTATCTACATGACGAGACTTGTTTTGAACAAGTTGTATAGCCTCACGTCCATTTTTTATAAAACTTTCAATTAACTCATCTGTGTAAACATCTGCCCCATAAATAATTTCTATCATGACCGGTAAATTAAATCCCGCTACGATAAAAACATTTTCTTTTCCTTCAGCAGCAAGCGTCATTTTTTGATTCACACTTCCACCAAACATATCAGTAAAAATCACTGCCTGATCCTCATCTTTTAAATTATTAAAAAAATGATTAATTTGATCATCTATGGTTTCCATTCCTTCTACATAAGCACACATGTATGTAATATCTGAATCACTTCCAGTAAATAATTCAAGAGTACCTTTAACACCTTGTGCCATTTTTTCATGGGTTGCTACAACAAATTTCTTCTTGGGTCCCTCCTGTTGGAACGTTCCATTTTTAACAAATAAACGACAAAAAGAAATTTATGAAAACGATTTCATGAATTTCTTTTTGTCGTTTTCCCTTGAATAAATTCAACAGGAAGTACTATCTTTTTATCAGTGTAGCTTGCGTGTCCTTCTAAAATACCTTCTAAGATATCAACACAAGTTGTTACCATTTTAGGTATAGGTTGCCTTATAGAAGAAAGAGGATTATTTTGATATTCATACATTTTTCCGCCATCGAATCCTATAATTTGGATATCTTCTGGACTATGATAACCACATTGTTTTAAAACATCCAAAGAAAAATCAGCATATTGATCTGCTACTGCAAAAAGACCATCAAAAGGTTTATTATGATGATATTCTTTCTTTAAAAAAGTTGATAACTCACCAAAAAATTTATCTTCATGTGTTTTCGAATTAAACTCTTTATAGGATATATTATTCTCATTACAGTAATCAACAAATCCTCTTGTCCGTTCACCATAATTTGTAATTGTTTTATCTGTCGTTCTAGTGATAATTAGCAAACAACTAGCTCCACTATCAACAAGTTTTCTAGCTGCTAATCGCCCTCCCATATAATTATCTGAGGAGACACACGGAATGGTTTCTGATATCTGTTTTTCAATTGATACAATAGGGAGATCATTTATTAGATTTTCCGAAAAATCACTATATGAAATCGTAATAATTCCAGCAGCTTTTTTTAATGATCGTTGCATCTGATAAGTTAACTCAGCAAAAAAAGGTGTCTGTGTTGTAGGAACAATAAAGATAATCAAGTTAGAACGATTCATCTTTAATTCTCTCGCTGTATTATTCGGAACATATCCTAACTCATCTATTACTTCTTGAATTTTTTTTGAGAGGCTTCTTTGACTCGCACTCCATTGACATAATTTGACACTGTTCCTCTTGATACGCCAGCTAATTTTGCCACATCATTCATTGTTGGCATGAGTTAATCCTCCTTAAAAAATACTAATCCCATTCTACCAAATCTGATTAGTAATATCATGTTATTTTACTATTTGACGAATAAAACACTAGAAAAGATTCCCTTTCTAGTGTTTAAATTTTTTATTAGCATATAAATAAAATGGAATTCCTAATGCTGTTAAACCTAATCCTATAATCACAAGTGATAGTTGGTTAACTAGCGTCATAGATAGAATAAAGATTCCACCGATTATTGACACGATTGGGACAAATGGATACAAAGGAACTTTGTATGGTCTTGGTAAATCTGGTTCTGTTTTTCTTAGTTTAATGACAGCAAAAAAAACTAACGTATAAAAAATCCAGATAACAAAAACCAACATATCTGTTAAAATATCAAATCCACCTAATAACATCATGACAACTGCTACTGCTAACTCAAAAAGTCCTGCAATAAAAGGCACTTTATTACGATTTAATTTTGCTAATTGATTTGAGTATGGTAATTGTTTATCTAATCCCATCGTATAAGGGATTCTCATACCAGTCATTGTGTAACCATTAATTGCACCGTATACAGAAATTAGGATTCCGATTGTAACAATTTTTCCACCAAAGTCACCAAATATTTGTTTTGATACATCCATCGCAGCATTTTCATTCCCTGCTAATGATTCGATGGGTAAACTTTTTAAATAAACAAAGTTAACTAATAAATAAATCAGCATAACACCAAACAATCCGCCGGCTATTGATCTTGGTAAATCTCGCTCAGGACTTTTTAACTCCCCTGAAATATTTCCCACATGAATCCAACCATCATATGCAAACATAGTAGCAAGAAGCCCTGCTCCTAAAGCTGGAAAAAAGCCGGATACTTGTGGTCCTGCAGTTACAGGAAAAAGACTAACGTCAACTTCACCTTGTCTTAATAGACCAAAAATAACAATTAAGGCAAGTGGTATTAACTTACAAACCAATGTGATTGATTGAAAAATCCCACTAGCTCTTGCTCCTAAAAAATTAATCAACATAATGGAACCACCGACTAAAATAGCTATTGGTACAATCACTGAGTTGGATAAACCAAATAAGTTTTTAAACTGGGTACCGAATATAATAGAAAGAGCTGCGACGTTGGCTGGAAAATAAATAATGATTAATGCCCATCCTAATAAAAAGCTCCATAACTTACCATACGCCCGTTCAATATATCTCACCATTCCACCCGTTTCAGGAATAGCTGCTGAGAGTTCTGCTGCGGTTAGTCCTGCACAAATACTAATAATACCACCTAAAAACCATGATATTAGCGTTAGACTAGCTGATCCAGTTGATTGCGTCACACTAGCTGCTTTGAAAAACACTCCTCCACCTATTACGGTTCCCATAACGGTTGATAAAGCTGGGAAGAATGTCATTGTTCTTTTTAATTGATTGTTTTCTTCTAATACAATCTCATCTTTATTTGGCATACTGCTCCCCTTTTTTAGGTTAATCTTTGAGTTACATCATACCCAAAATTAACGTATGATAATTTTAAAATATGCTATATTTTATCATACTAAATAGGAAAAGCAACATACATCCTTATTAATTTACTATGTTTCTTCAGAAAATAACGTTTGTCAGCTATTTTTCAATAAAAGATGTATCTCCTACACTCTCTACTGTAAATTTTCCATCTTTATGAATAACTTTTAAAATGCTTGCGTTTGATAGAGGACGATCCGTGTCTTCTTCAGTCCAATCTGATAACAATACTGTAATCGCCATACCGTGAGATACGATTAACACATTACCGACACCTTCTTCGCTTGTTTCTTCTGCAATTTTCGTCACTTCTTTTTGCATTCTCTTTCTTACCGTATCATACGTTTCAAACTGTCTTGGTTCATCATTTTCAGCCATTGCATTGGTAATCTTTTCTAGTCCCTATTCCTTGATATCTGTTTTCACTGCATCTTCATTTTCGTAACCCAATATTTTCGCAGCTTTTACCCACATATATTCATCTAAATCTCCTTAAAACTTTCTTCATTTCATTGAATAGTGTTTTCAGAGGATTTTTTAATACCACACTAGAAGCTCTTTAGAACCACCCGCATAGCAGGTGGTTTTCAATACATATAAAAAGATGATAAATAAGAGATTATTCTCAAATTCATCATCTTGTAAATTTAACTCATCAGTCCTATTTGACAAAGAGCCATTTTGGGACATTTTTATTTTCAATTGACTCAGATACTATTACTTTATTGCATTATCATTTCCAAACCATTTTTCGCTGATTTCTTTCATTTTTCCATTATCTTTTAACTTCTTAAATGCCTCATCGATTTTTGTTTTCAATTCTTTATCGCTTTTTCTAATACCTACTGCAAAATCTGCACTATCAAACGGTGTATCTAATACTGCATAATCTTTTGGATTTTTTTGTTGCGCAATATAATAATTTGCGTACACGTTATCCACAATCAAACCGTCAATTCGTTTTGCTTTTAAATCAATAAATGCTTCGTTGAATGTATCAAACAACACTGTCTCATTATCATTGATTATATCAAGAAATACTTCAGGATTTTTTTCTATCATATCCTGGCCTGTAGAAGCATTTTGAGCTCCTAATACTTTGTCTTTCATCTCTGTATAAGATTTTATTCCGCTTTCTTTCATCACAACAAGTTGCTGTTTACTACTAATATATGGTTCACTAAATGCTACTTTTTCTTTTCGTTCATCTGTAATATTATAACCGTTCCAAATCAAATCAATTGTGCCATTATTTAGTTCATTTTCTTTCATAGACCAATCAATTGATTGAAATTCAGGTTTAATGCCGTATTCTTTAAAGACTTCTTTAGCTAAATCAATATCAAATCCGACAATATTATCTGATTCATCGCGAAAACCCATTGGAACAAATGTATCATCTAGACCGATGACGATTTTTTTATTTTTTTCAATCTCGCTCCATTTATCTTTATCTGAACCATTTCCACTTTCTCCACCTTTACCACAAGCCCCCACGACTAATAGTAAAGCTCCTAACATAACCATCGTCCATGTTCTTTTTTTCATCTTCATCCCATCCTTTTTATTTTATTGGTTCAACTCGAATCGTTTTATCTGCAATCTTTTCAGCAAATATCGGATCATGCGTCACGACAATTTGAGTGACGTTTGGTGATTTTAAATTTAAAATAACTTCAGCCACGTCCCCACTCAAACCAGGATCTAACGCACTTGTCGGTTCATCATAACATAACACTCTTGGTTCCATTGCTAAAGCTCTAGCAATTGCTACTCGCTGCTTTTGTCCACCTGATAATTCAAATGGATAAGCCTCTTGCTTATCTGATAACCCTAATAGACCTAACATAGAACGTGCTTTTTCTGTTGCTTCTTCCTTACTTTTTTTCAATACCATTGTTGGCGCTAAGATAATGTTTTCTAAAACATTTAAATGAGGAAATAACTGGAAATCTTGAAATACCACTCCAATTTTCCCACTATTTGCTTGATGTGACTTATTCGTTAAATCTTCCCCATCTAACAGTAACTGACCCTTATCAAATGATTCCAATCCACTAATGCAGCGAAGTAACGTTGTTTTCCCTCCACCAGATGGGCCTAATATAACGGTGATTTTTCCCATTGGAAATGAGTGAGACACATTATCTAATATTTTTTTATCGCCAAAACTTTTTGAAACATTTTTAATTTCAAGCATAGTCATTCACTCCTTATTTATAATAACTGAATCGTTTTTCTAAGTACTTAATTAAACCTGTGAGAATTGCTGTAAAGAACAAATAAATGATCCCGACAATAACAAGAGGGACAAGTGTAACATCTCGGTTGGTGGCAATTTTTCCAGCTCTAAGTAAATCACCCAATCCAAGTACATACATTAATGAGGTATCTTTCACTAAATTAATCACTTCATTTCCGATTGAAGGTAAAATGATTTTAATTACTTGTGGCAAGATAATTTTATAAGCTGTTTGAAATGGACTTAATCCTAAAACTTGAGCACTCTCTATCTGGCCTTTTGGTATTGCTTGTAAACCACCTCTAAATATCTCGGCAAAATATGCTCCATAGTTTAAAATAAAGGCAATCATTACAGCATCATATCGCTCAAATACAATGCCTATAGCTGGTAACCCAAAGAAAATAAAAATAAGTTGTAATAATAACGGTGTACCTCGCATTAGCCAAATATAGATATTTAGTAAAAAGGTTAGTGGTTTAAATTTTGTCCGTAAACCAAATGCGACTAATAATCCTAAAGGGATTGATCCTAAAAGGGTAAAGAAAAACACTTTTAACGTCATCGTTGCACCATCTAATAAAGATGGTAAGATTTTTAAAATATATTCCATAGCTGTTCCTCCGTTTTTTGTTCAAAAATTATTCGTTAATTTTTATATTAGATATAAAAAAGCCTCTTGGTAACATACCAAGAGGACGATAAGCCGTGATTCCACCTCAATTTATTACCATCTCACAATGGTAACCTCATGTTGTTTAATTCAATCATTAAACACACATCCTTAACGCGGACAAACGTTATATCTTACTTAAGTTCAGATATACATCTATCTAGTTGTGTTCATGAATGGGTTTTTGTTTCCTTCTCAGCTTATAGGAAACTCTCTGTAAAAAAATAATCATCCATTACTTGTCTAGTCATTGATTTTTTATAATAAAAAAAGCCCTTTGGCTCTTTAAGCCAAAGGACGATATAATCGTGGTTCCACCTTTATTTGTTATTGTCTCACAACAATAACCTCATGAAGTTTATAACTTCGAGTGTCATAACGTGTCTCAAACGAACTTTTCTACTGATGATTTTCGAAAAGTTAACTCCCAGATGTGTTTCACTTAATACTTTGACCTTTTTCCACCAACCAAAGGCTCTCTATACAAATATAATTAAGCTACTTTTTCTGCTCTTTGTTTTCAATAACTTTATCATCAGTTTTTAATTTTGTCAATAAAAATTTAGTCTAAATATTTTGCTGCATCCTCATCTAAAATCACTGTAAAGTTTGGATGAAGTTGGAGTATAGAAGCTGGATAAGCTAAATCAACTGGTCCTTGTAACACTTTTTTCACCATCTCTGCTTTACTTTCCCCATTAACAATCAACACAAGTTGTTTCACTTTGAATACACTTTTTGGTCCCATTGTCACAAACTCTAATCCTTTATGCATCATTGATGGTTCAAACCATGGTTCATATTTTATATGTTGCGAAACAATTGAAACGAGCAAAACAGATTATCTGTAACATTTAGAAAGCTTTTGATGAGTGATTATCTGCACTAGCTTACTATAAAAGATATAAAAATAATCAAAAGAATCGTGACTGACATCCTATTTCTTGATCTGATGATGAAACAGAATACATTCAAAAGATGGTTGTTCAATGATGGACGCCAGATGTAATAATTGGTCGTGCTGAGTTTCCTATTTCATGTTCTATCAGTACTCTTTATAGAATTATTTAAGCAAGCTCTGTTTTAATTGACCGCATTATCTATGAAAGGTAAGAGGAATCTTTTATCCAATCTATCGTATTTAAAAGAAATAATTTTCTTAGAAAATCATTAATTAAACCATAAAACATAATTTAAAGTATTATTTAAGTTATGTAGACAATAATATTTTGTCTATCATAATTTGACAAATGAAAATTTAAAGCTTGGAGAAGTTCCCCTTCTCTAAAGTACCTTCTTTTAACGGAATCAATGATGATTGATCGACTACTCTCATTCTGTGCGAATCTAAAGATACTTTCCAACTACTAACGTATCATTTTAGAAATAAAGACGGTCACTCATTTTTTGAACTATTAAAAAACTTACTTAATAACTTAGATAAGTTATTTAAAGACAAAATAGAGAACTTACTTGCCTATGAAACTGATATTCATAATGCCCTTCATTATGATTTTTCGTATGGAAAAATTGAAGCTAAAAATACCCATATAAAAACACTTAAACGAGTGTCATATGGATTCAAATCATTTAATAATATAAGAATAAGAATTTTCTTGATAAACGGCCTTATAAAAATTAAATAACAAAAAAAGATGATAAATATGAGATTACTCTCAAATTCATCACCTTGTAAATTTAACTCATCAGTTCTATTTGACAAAGATCCTTTCTTTATCTTAGAGACTTTTAAGTTATCCTCAATTTTTTTATTATTGTCATATTTCGTTTCACCAATTCAGCATAAAAGAAATTCCCACCATTTTGGTATAATCTTCCTCCATTATGAATTAATGACATAGGTTCATAATAATGATATGTCGCTTCTTTTGTGTTTCCAAGCATTGGTGCTAGTACATCTTTAGAATACTGCTCTGCTAAGGACAAAGAACTTTTATTACCATGAGTCACCACATAATCAACATAACTAGTACCAAAATTATAAGCCTGTACACCTGTCCAAATGTCACACTCATTCTCAAGTGCGTACTTTATCGCGTCTGATAAATGCTTAACACCACTTGTAATACTTTCCTTTTCAGATGTTATTTTATTTTGTTCACCATATTTACTTTCACTACTTTGCATAACATCAACATTATTGCCTTTCGTTTCGGTAAATATAATCGCCAGGACAAGATCCTCATACTCTGCCAAGTTCTCTTCCTCAAGTACCGTTTTGACAAGTGGTTCCCATTTTAAAGTTTGAGTGACATGTTGTTTTAATTGCCACACATACCAACCACTTGCTACTAATAATCCTATTATTAAAAATAAAACAAATCGTTTTATAACTTTTTTAATCACTCATCCATTGCTCCTTATAATCAAGGTAGCATTCATTTTGTCATACTCTTATCTAATAATCAAGACCTATCAATTCAGTTTTCTTTTAATTTAATAATTACATAATGCCGCTTAATTTTTTCTTTTTAAATACTCTTAATACACTTTTCTACATTTTTAGATACTTCCTTATCAAGTTTTAATTTACATATCGTTGAAGGCTGGCTCTATATCAAATTGTGTTGATAAACAATAATATTGATAAGAAAGTCTCAAATATGAAATAGAATTAATTTGATTAAGGGGCTATCTGCACTAGATTACTATAAAAGATACAAAAAGAATTGTGGCAGACGTTATATTTCTTTATCTGATAATGAAACAGAATACATTAAAAAGAAGGTTATCAAAGGATGGACGCCAGATGTCATTATTGGTAGTGTTGAGTTTCCTATTTCATGTTCTATCAATACTATTTAAGCAAGGTCTGTTTTAGTTGATTGTATTACCTATGCAAGGTAAAAGAAAGCGAATTGTTATAAAGAAAAAAGAGGCAAACAAGCCTTTAAAAGAAACATCCATCAAGGGCTATCAACTCTTTAAATCAAGAGCTCCAGTGAGAACTGGAGGCTTGTTCTTGGGCTGAAAGCCTCTGTTACCGGCCTGAGACTGAAAGGCTCACTGAAACGGTTTCCCTTATGCACCACATTTACTCACGAATCCTAAAAGGATTACTTATT
>NZ_QRJY01000029.1:0-3792 GCF_003471765.1 Vagococcus sp. AM17-17 | reverse complement strand
GAAACAATTCAAAAAAGATATTATTACCGTAGCTGTTGGCTACTATTTAAGATATAACTTGAGTTATCGGGAAGTGTCTGAAATCATGAGTGATCGTGGAATCGCTGTTTGCCATACGACTATTTATCGCTGGGTACAAGAGTACAGTCGAATTATCTACTGCTTATGGAAGAAAAGAAATAAATCGGTTAATGATTCTTGGAGAATGGATGAAACGTATATAAAAGTGAAAGGAAAGTGGCATTATCTGTATCGTGCTATTGACTCGTCGAGTTTAACGCTAGACATTTGGTTACGAAAAAGTCGTGATAAACAGGCAGCTTATGCTTTTTTCAAACGGTTAATCAAACAATTTGGAGAGCCCAGAGTTCTTGTAACGGATAAAGCCCCTTCGTTAAGCAGTGCATTTAATCGACTAAAATCTGAAGGGCAATTTATTGATACTATACACCGAACTAGTAAATATTTAAACAATATTATTGAGCAAGATCATCGTCATGTAAAGAAAAGAAACAAATCTTATCAGTCCATAAGGACTGCTTCTTCAACAATTAAAGGGATTGAAACTATACATGCCCTATATAAAACTAGCCAAAGAGGCGGAAATCTCTTTGGCTTTTCAGTGATTTTTGAAATCAATCAATTACTAGGAATGACTGCATAGGAATTAGACAAAATATGAGACGTCCTTTGTACTTTTAAAGTTTGCAACAGAACCATAAAAAGGATTTCTTTATCATATTTTTTTATTCTCCATTTTTTTACACTGATAGTACCATATTTTAACTAGGTATAATCTTACATTAAGTTAACTCTGACAACCTTTAAATAAAATAGATATATTTACCCTAGATTAAGCTAAAGACTCTCAGAAATAATTCTGAGAGTCTTATTCTTCGTATAAGAATGATTATGTCTACCTAGCAGTTAAATAACTATGGTAATAATTATTTCAAATATTTATTAATAGAAATTGATACGGATACGACAAGTACAAAAATCTAAGTTCATTATTTAGAAACAGTTTGGTGAAAATTATATAAATAATCTAAAGTAATCATTTGTTGATTACACTTATTACTGTCTTTACAAATATAATTCCCTTTTTTAGTATACGTTCCATCACCAGAAACTTTTGTTGTACACATAAACATAGAAACGTTATCAATTTGATGACAAATAGAGCATACATTTTTTATAACTTGTGTAGACATTACCCCATAGAAACCCAATAATTTATCGTCTTTATAAAAATTAATATATCTCCTTTGAGAACTAATATCATCCCAAGATAAATAGTTAATTTCTTTTAAATCATAATGTTCCATAATAGGAAATTTCAATCTTTTAACTTTTTTAAAAGATTTTTCAATTTGCTTATTACTAGATTCTTTATAAGGTATGACTTCTTTTTTAATCGTGTCAAAAACTTTAACAGCTTTTGCATTAGTTAAGGTCACATTAAGATAACTGTCTTTAATTTTTTCATGTAATTCATCGCCCAAAATAGGTAAGATATTGAAAGTAGTCATTTCCTGTGAAGTCTTAATAATTTGTTTATCACTAACTGTTTTATAAATATCAATTAATTTAGTTATTTGTTGTTTAATATAGTTATATTCATATGGTTGTATCATTTTTTTTCCTTCTCTCTTTAAGTATAAGATACCTTGAAGAAAGATAATTTTATTCAAAGTATCATTAAATGAATGAAACTTTGAATGTAATTAAAGATGATATTATCATCTCAATCACCTCCTAGTGAATGAGAACATTATATATTCTTTTAAAAAAATCGTAAAGTATTCAGCTATTTTCATTATTATTTATATTAGAATAATGACATTCATATTAATTACTTTTAACTTTGGATAATTTTATTTATGTTAATTCCTTAATTTAAGGATAATCGTGAACTGGGAATACTGGTAAACTAACGATTATCAAGAGAGTGCTTACTAGTTCATTAATACCTATTTTTATTTTTGTAATAATGAACTTATTCCAGTATGATAATAAGAAGTAGAGCTAAACTCATCTACACAAATATCCATAGGTAAGAAGTTAACATTCGGTTGCTGACTATTGGTAAATGATAGTAACACACGTTTAACTGTATTTTCAGAGACTCTATGGAATTCTGCGATCGATTTACGTGATCTATTCTCTTTTAAGTCAAAAGCAATTTGGTAATTAAATTGTTTAGAAATGTGATAATAGTCATCTACTCGAGAAGTAAAAGCACTGGAAGTTGATCCACAGTTTATACAAAGGTAACGTTCTTTGTGAAGTGTCAGATAAGTTGGACGACATTCAACTTCAGGCAATTGACTAATGATTTAATATGTTCCGTTTTTAACGGATTAATAAATTCCACATTTCTTGCATTGCTTATCTTTATTCACTAATCGACCTGTAATCATTTTAAATGATCGGTTGTTTCTCGCTTCACGAGACAACCAATTCTCATTCAAAATAAGAGAATCATCTGTTGAATTGAGTAATTTTCTTGTATTATTATCTATAGGGGCATTCTCCTTTGTAATGTTAGTTATAGACGACTTAATTTTACCAATAAGAATGCCCCTTTTTATATGCCTCAAATAAAAAATCGCATTGATAGAATTTAATCTATCAATACGATTTAGTTTATAGTTACAATAGACAGAACCAAACAACTAATTAAATCAGCATAGGGCATTAATCAAAATAGGGATACTTCTGTTTATTTGTTAAATATTGCTTTGTACTTCCATACAGTATAAAGCAATATTATAACTATAAAAAGACAAATAATTAAAGCACCTAGCTTAAAAAATGGCATGTGATATGTCTGACTTTCATTGTATTTAGCATTACTCATATATATATCATTTTTAGCTATATTAAAATCTTTTACATACGATAAAACATCACTGTCGAAATGAATCTTAATATCCATGCTATAATCCCCTGGCTTTAATATTTGATGATCCAAAATAAAAGGATACTCAAATACTGAATAAGGTGCTAAATCAATATTAGATTTTTCTTGTTCTATAATAACTTTATTAGAATTTTTTTTTCTAATCTTACTATTAATAGTAACATTTTTTATAAGTTTTGGACTAATATTTTGAATATTAGTAAAAATTGCTAATTGATTTTGATATAATCCTGATCTGATATCATTAATTGTAATTTGTGTAGGAATACTTTTAAAGTTTTGCCTGATTAGAACACCTTGATTTATTTGAAATTCATTACTAAATGTATTTTTATTACTTTTTTTCTCTTGTTCTATACTTGAATTGATTATAAAGCTACCAAGTATTTCTCCATCAAATTTTGATTCAGGTATAGTTAATTTCATAGAAACAATTTTAGTTTCTAATGGACGAAATGTGATTTCTTTAGTTGGCTCTACAAGAGAAGTAAAGGAAATGTTAGATGGACTATCCAATTTATCGTCATTATTGCTTAATGGAACATAATTAATCAATCCATTTTCATTTGTTTGAGCATTAGCTGGAGTAATCTTAATTTTATTTGTTTTATCACTCATATTAGTTATTCTCATTTTTAAATCTTGTGTTGTTGAAGGTTGTACTAGTAAGTCATAATAGATAGCTTCTTTATTTATTTGATTATCCGGCATAATCATAGACATAGAAAAATTCATACCATTACTCGCAATAACTTTTACAGAAAATATACACGAGAGAATATTACCTACAATAATCATATTTACCATCAACCATAATAGTTTTATTTTCTTTTTCAAGATATATTGGCTCCTTATAAGATAATATA
>NZ_QRJY01000028.1:0-3819 GCF_003471765.1 Vagococcus sp. AM17-17 | reverse complement strand
CATTGGTGATTCACAAAGTGAGTGCCTCGATGTGTTGGTAAGTGTGGTACTTCTTTAAAGCGAGATTATGTTAATCAAATGTTTAAATAATTATTTTTTTAGATTTGCTTTAAAATATAGTCTTCAATTTTATATGTTACCTCGGCAACATTTTTTATAAAATAAGGATCATGGGAAGTGAATATTACTGTTCCATTATACGCTTTTATCAATTTCTCTAATGCTTCTATTGTTTTTAAATCAACAAAATTAGTAGGCTCATCTAATATTAGTACGTTAGATGGTTTAGTAAAAAGCATTGCTATTTGAACTCTTGTAGATTCTCCTCCACTCAAGTCCTTAACAGATTTTAAAACTTCTGATTGAGAAAAACCTAAATTATTCAGGATACTTCTGACTATTGATTCTTGATATTCCGTTTGATTCATTAAGTAACTTAGAACAGACTCATCATCAAATACTTTATAAGACATCTGATGATATGTCGAAAAAATTACTTTAGATGATACTATTATTCCTTCTTCTTTTCTTAATATACTCTTTAAAAGAGAAGTTTTACCTACACCATTATTCCCAATAATAGCTATTTTTTGTCCTAATGAAAATTGAAAATTGCACTTATCAAACAGAATCTTTTCACCTTTTTTAAGATAGAAATTATCACCCATAATCGGAAATTTATTATGCAACTCTGTTGTTTGACTTGGTGGAAAGATGATTTCGTTTTGAGTATATATTTTTTCCATACCACCTAACTGATTTAAACGACTTTCCATTGCTTTAGCAGTCTTTTGTTGTCTTTTTTGAACAGTATCTTTTTGCTTAGATGATGCTAATCGATCAGGTCTAATACTTTTATTTTTCTTACTGTTTGAGACGTTACTACTCTTTTCAGCTTGCTCTTTCTTTTTCTTAATTGCACTTTCTAATCGTTTTTTCTCTTTAATAAACTGTTCATTACTATTTTCAATTTCTACTAGCTTTATTTGTTTTTGTTCTAAATAATCATCATATGTCCCTCCATATTCATACACAGTTCCATTTTCAATTTCCCATATCTTATTTGCTAATTGATTTATGAAGAAACGATTATGACTAACAAATATGAGTGTTCCATAATGATATTTCAACTCATCGATTAAAACATTTACGCTTTTGTTATCCAAATGAGTTGTTGGTTCATCCAATAATAATCCCATTGAATAGCTAGATAGTAGCTGTGTTAAACGATATTTAGTTTCTTCTCCACCACTCAATGTTTCTATTTTGTTTTTAGGAACTGAAAAATTATTTAATAATTTCCAATCTATATTATCTGTATCTATTAACTCTTCAGTTTCAGCTATTTGTTCAAACAATTTAAACTCTATTTCTTTTTGAACAATCCCAGAATCTTGCTGTACAGTTCCAGCAATAATTTCTAATAGAGTTGACTTACCTTGTCCATTTGCCCCAATAATAGCTATACGATCTCCATTGTAAGCTGATAGATTTTCAATAGATAAAATATCTTTTGCTCCATATTTTTTGTTAATATTACTTAGTTTTACTGTTAAATTTTCCATTTTGTATTCCCCTTTATACTAGATAAAAGGAAAAAGTGTATCAAAAAAAGACCTAGAACATTCCTACATCTTGCCATTTCAATTAATTATTTTAGATAGAAAAGTATACACTTATCCCTTGAAATTGCTTTACCTAGAATTTTGAATTTTATTTAATTATTTATTCAAAACTTTATTACGCAATTTCATAGATGCTATCATTACTTTTCCTCCTTGTTTAATTATGTAACTAAAGAAATAGTAGCATGAAAGAATTTTTTTATAAAATATTTCAACTTATATTTTAAATCAAATTACTTAGTATAATTTGATTTATGTTAATCAATTATGTATTTTGAATGATATTTAAAACCATGATATAATAAAGAAGCGATAACATAGAGAATTGCTAGTATATCTAGCACAAAAGCCACTACCTTTGCAGAGGTAGTGGCTTTTTTTATTCACTAGTGCGATTTCTAGCGTGTGAGTTTGAAGGCATTAGCCTTTAATTGTCATCTTTATCATCAAACCAATGATTTACTAATCTTTCAATTAGAACAGTTATAACTGCAGTAATAACTGTCGTGACAATAAACATAGAGAATTGTTCAAGCATATATCTAGCACCCCCTTTCATAAAGAAATGGGCTAAGTGCCATGACTAAATATATCATAATCTTTTTAAATTTGCTTTTGGGTTGTTAGGGCTTGCCCTGACCGTCTGAAAGACGATTAAAATAGATAACTAAACAATTTAAATCTATCAAGATTATTTGCCTGTTAATTTTATTGTTTGAACTTGTC
The DNA here is from genome assembly GCF_003471765.1 of Vagococcus sp. AM17-17. Classification (NCBI taxonomy): domain Bacteria; kingdom Bacillati; phylum Bacillota; class Bacilli; order Lactobacillales; family Enterococcaceae; genus Vagococcus; species Vagococcus sp. AM17-17. The sequence goes on along the minus strand of NZ_QRJY01000028.1, from coordinate 1,468 downwards.
CAGTTTTTTTGATTACGATTTTGTCTTTTGCAAAGGAGCTTTAGCGACTGCGTAAGTAAAATGTGAGAGTGGGTTTCTCTCACTCCTTTTTTATATCCTTTCATGTTACGCATAGAACAATTTAATCAAAATAGCTCTTTTTTAGGTAGGAAAAATAGAGTCCCTCTTTTATAATCTCTTTTAAACCTCTTTTAAACCTCTTTTAGACACCTGTTGAGCCTTACTCTCCCAAGGGATACAGGAATGTTTGGGGGTGGTTTTGTCTGTTTATGGGGGTGGTTTTGTCTGTTTATGGGGGTGGTTTTGTCTGTTTGGGGGGTGTTGACTAGAATGTATTGCTCCTATATTATATCTTTATAATAAATAAGGAGAGTAATATATGGGAAATGAAGTTGTAAAGTATCATACAGAATTAAATACGATTCCTCTTCGTAAATTTACGCCTGTAGAAATGAATTTGTTTTTTTCAATTGTCTCTAGAATGCGTGATAAGGGAGAACAAACTGTCCGATTTTCATTTGACCAACTCAAAGAGTTGAGTGCTTATAAACCAACCGCCAATAATCGGTTTATTGATGATATATATAGTACTTATGAAAAGATCCTTTCGCTAAGATTTGGAAATAGAAGTGCTAGCGGTTTAAACAGAAGTTTATTTGTCATGTTTACTCAATTTGAGATTGTAGGGGAAGCAGAAGAACCTTATGTCGATATTCAATTGTTTGAGAAAGCTATTCCTTTACTTAACGGACTTGATGAGTGGGTTCGCTATTCTCTAAAACAATTTAATGAATTACAAAGTAGTTATTCTAAAACGATGTTTCGATTATTGAAACAATTTCGTACGACTGGGTATGCTTATTTTTCTAAAGAAGACTTTCATGAACTATTAGATATTCCTAAAAGTTATAGGCAAAGTGATATTAATAAAAATATTTTAAAACCTATCAAAGAAGAATTAACTCCCTTGTTTCGTGGTCTGACCATTCGAAAGAAATATGGTAAGGGTCGAGGGAAACCTGTCGTTGGGTATCAGTTTGCGTTTAAACCAGAGGCAAAGAATGCGGATGACTTTTCTAAGGGGACACACGAAGACTTACGACAAAAATTATTCAACATCGACCACAACTCGGAGCTTACTCAAAAAGAAAAGTGGCTCGCAAAAGATAAAGTCTTGGGGTTACCTCGAGGAACACATGAGACAGACTTCCATGCTCAATCAACGACATCCTCTGAATACGATTCATGGAAACAAGAAATTTTGTCGCAACTCAAAAACGGTTTTTCTTAATCGAACATGCTCTCTTTTCTCCGATTCAGTTAACTCACTTGTCAGTCGAAGTTAGTCCATACTTTATCAGACTTCGACTTTTTCTTTACAGTGACGTTTTGGGAGGGATGACCTTTTGCAAGCGAAGCAACATGCTAGCATCTTGCCCATTTTCATGTCTGAGAGGGTCTCTCGTCC
>NZ_QRJY01000027.1:0-4118 GCF_003471765.1 Vagococcus sp. AM17-17 | reverse complement strand
AACTGGTATAACGGACTAGTCGCAAACTACGGATATATGAGTAGTCCATACACACGTACCCTTTTTTATCCGAATGATTGGCAGTCAACACTCAAAAAAAACCAAGACATGAGATACCTTGATTTGCCACCTATCCAACGATACAATATTGAAAGAATTTACAAGTATCGAGAAGAAATTGAGTACCTACAAAAAATCGGCAATCATTCTCTATCCAAAAGTATCATGTTTACTGGTAAGTTGCCTTATGGAAATGACTATTTTAGTACAGTTGATATGTCAGTTATCACAAAAAAATGGTTAAAACGTCATAAGTCGTTATTAAAAAATTCAGACAAATCATTCAATGAAATAATGTTACAACTCGATGTACAAAAACATCATGGAAAAATGGTAGACGGTGTCAGTCACTTGGTCCACTACAAACAAATGCGAAAATTACCGAAAGCCATCAAACGAACGAAATTTCTAAATTATATAAAAAAACAAAAGTTCTCAAACTTTTCTATTAGTTACTATTTAGACTATATTAATATGTAGCAGGAGCTAGATACACCGTTAGATGATAGTATGTTGTTTCCAAAAGACTTACAAAAAGCTCATGATAAAGCAGTTGATACCATCAATCAATTAGAACGAGAACTCAAACGTCAAACCTACGAAAAACGATTATCACAAATCAAAAAGTATGATAAAGAGATAGATGAGTTTGTGTTTCTTGTACCAAAAGACCTACAAGAGATTGTTGATGAGGGAAACAAGTTAAGACATTGCGTTGGTAATCAAAATCATTTAGACCGCCACGCAAAAGGTCAGACAACGATTGTGTTTATCCGTCAAAAAGATAAACCAAATAAACCATATTTCACTATGGAATATGCTAATCAACATGTTGTACAGATACAAGGAAAACGTAACCGAGAAGAAGTGCCGACCAACATCTCACAGGCAGTCATTCAGTGGGAAAAATACATCAAAAAAATTAGCTAAAAAGAAACACTGTATAAAAGGAAATCCTTTTTATACAGTGTTTTGATTAACAAATCTCATTTATTTATGGTATAATCAATTTGTAAGGGACGTACGACTAATACGCCCCTAATGTAGAACTGTTAAAGACAGTAGCTCAATAATTTTCTAAATAGACCGTTTACTGGCTAAAGTAATGACGGTCTATTTTTTGTCATTTTTCGTTACATTCAATACGCCAAAAATCAAAGTTGCGACCAAAGAGCCGAAACTTATCATTAAGCCGATTGCTTCTGCAACAGACAAAAATGCTACTCCTTTCTTTAGAGTTTGATTGTACATTCATATGCACCACCACACTTTCAGATAAGTTGTAGCTACCGTCATTAACTTTTCTACTCTTTTATTATACCATAAACACACGTCAAAACCTAGCTACATCAAGGGTTTTGACGTGTCTCTTTTTGTGTCCGCCTGTGAGTCGCCTTGCTCCGACCGCCACCACCGCTGTCGGCGACTCAATGGAAAGCTCATTATTCAATCGCTTCCCATCTTAACCCCATAGGAAAAAACATCATAGGGAAATTCCTTTCTCTGGTTCTTCTTTTTTACTTGCGACAGCTTGTATCGTATGTACCTGGTTAATCTCTTTGACCAACGTATCGAGTCGTTCCTTCAGGAAGTCTCGACTTTTTGAAACAGATTGTACTTCTGCCTCGACATCAGAAAAAGTTAGGTCATCGACATCTGCCAACGGCATGAGTTCTTTTAATCGATTTAGTCCCGCTTCCTTATCATCGGACAACTCAACATCCAACAACAACTTACTTAACTGTTGTAATTCAATGATTTTATCAGATAACTCTTGAACGGTTTCTGTTGCTTCATGAAATGCTTCTTCTAATTTTTGTTCCAGTAAAGACAGTTGACGTCCTTCTGTGACATTGTTCTTAGCTAAAAAGTTTATCGCATCGACCAGCTCATTAATAGTCGACATCACAGGTTCTTTTTTCAACGGAGTATGACCGTTGTATCGCTTTAGTTGTTTGACAAGTGTTTCACCAGTCATGTATCGATTTCGTTCGGAGGATTGATCACTCATGAAATAAAATCGGTCGTTTCGTTTAATGTAAAGAAAGTAGTTTCCATCATCTAAGGCATCTATTTTATATGCTCCCACAAATAGTTTCCCTCGGTTATCAAATCCAAAGTCAACATTTAAGTAATATCCTCTATCTGTCTTATGTGATATCTGCCACGGTTCAACTAATACTTGATAATCAAAATCACTTTCTTTTTTCGCCACCGACTCTTCATATTGATTGACGACGTCTTCCACGCTAAATGTTCCAGTGTTTTGATTAATGATGTCAATGAGTCGGTCTTCATTGTATTTTTCAGGATCACTTTTAACTAAACTTCGACCACGAGTGACTTTTATTTGTGGTTCATCTAATAACTTGTAGGTCGCCCATTTTTTACTAAAGTCAACTTCAAGGTGAAGTGCGTCTGCCTTCACTTTAAAATCTTCTATGGATGAACTATGAGCCATCAAAAAGTCCAATCGTGATTTTATTTTCGTTTTGTAGATGGATTCTGTTTGCCACATCGTGTATTTTTTGTGAGAGTTACGTGGGGACTTTTCGATAATCATTGCCCCATACTTTGAAGCTATTTTGTCAGAGACTTTTTCAAATTCTGCGAATGAGACATCTTTTTGTTTCCCATTTTTTTGTCGAGGGATTTTCCATTTCATCGACTTTCCCGTATTCATATTAGTTGTGTTAACGAGAATATGATTATGAATATGTGCTTTATCGACATGAGTTGCGATCACAAATTCATACTCGCCACCTGTAAACTCTAACATTGTTTCTCGTCCAATCTGATGAATTTGTTCAGGTGTTAAATCATCTTCAGGAGAAAAGGACTGAATGAAATGACGTGCCAAGACCTTTCCATTTTTTTCAATATCCGTTAGAGTGGGTGGCTGGTAACGACCTGACTCAGGTGAAAAAGTAAAATTTTTTTGATGTAAAAATTCAAATCTCATTTTAGTCAGTTTGAATTCTTCGTACGCATTTTGGACACATACGATACCATGAGACGACACCAACTGTTTCATTAGTGTTTTGTCATCTGCCACCATGTACTGAAATAAATTATCTAAATGAATACTCTCTCTATCGTTCTCAGGGACAGAAACTTTTAACGCATCTTGAATATAACGTTCAGCCTGTTGTAAGTTTTTAAATGTTTTTATTGGGAAGTGTTTTGTATACACCAAAGTAATCCACCTCCGTTTGTTTGGTGTGTTTGGTTGTCTCTTGTTTTAATGTGTCATCAACTAATTGAGTTAATTCAGTTAGCTGGTTAGTGAGTTGGTGAATGTCCTGCGTTGATATTTCGGAGAACTCATTGGCAAGTTTAACCACTTGATTGATGTTGACACCGATTCGTTTGACTTCTCTAACAAGAGACAATAACTCGGAGTAATCGACACTGACTACCTCACCTTGTATCAACATCGTCTGGGCATATAATTGGAATGTTCCTAATCGACTAAGAGCTACTTTTTGTTGAATATAATCACTCTCTTTTTGTGTCAATCGAATGAGACGTTGGACATTTCTTTCTCTTTTTTCCATGTGACTTAACCTCCTTTTTAATTTTTTACTTTTAAGGCAGGGAGGGCTAGACTTTTCTTTTGCAAGCATATGGTCTGACCGGTCAAACCAGTTTTTTGAATCGAGCTAACCTCAAAATCGGTTAGGCTCTTTTCAATTTTTGGGAAGTTTCCCAATCCCTCTTTCTCTAAAATAATTTTTAAATTGAAGTAAGCAGCACTCACTAAAAAAATAAAAAAGGGGATTGGGTCCTCCCAAAAATTAACTCTAACTAGTCAAGCTTTTTTGGATAAGCAGAGTTAAAATAATGAGTTTGTCCGGACAAACTCTATACTTGCAACAGAAAAGGAATAGCAAAAAGAAGATAACTTTAAGAATTATAAAACTAGATCCTTTTGTTATATTTTTAATCAACCAAGTCATTTTTTCTGTGTGCCAACTGTGTGCCACACGAAAAAAAATGCTATCTCTGGAAACGTTGATACTATCAACACACCACGACTAGTGGTGTCTGTTTCCCTT
>NZ_QRJY01000026.1:3764-4915 GCF_003471765.1 Vagococcus sp. AM17-17 | reverse complement strand
CGGAGAAAAGAGAGCATGTTCGATTAAGAAAAACCGTTTTTGAGTTGCGACAAGATCTCTTGTTTCCATAAATCATCATCAGAGTCAGACCTTGATTGCGCATGGAAGTTTGCCTCATTAGTACATAGAAGTTATCTATTGTGACTCGCTATTTTTTATCACTCTCAAATTAGTTCAATCTAAAAATTAGAAGAAATACGAGTATAAGGAATTATTTACTTGTTTGATTGATAGCTTCGATTTTATTTCTAAAGTATTCTTCTTCATCATCGGATAGTTTAGTTTCAGTTATAGTTTCGTTTGTCCAATTGGGTAAAGTTTCTTTTCGTTGAGATTTTTTTATATATTTTCCATCAATCCACTCGCCAGTTTTTTCTTTTTCAAACGTAAAAGTGTACCCTGTTAAAACTCCTCCACGTCCTCGACCAGCTTTTTTATTTTTTGTAATTTTTAAATTTCTGAAGATAGCATCTTCATCTGAACCACCCAGTTGTTCTAAAATTGGTTTTAAAATTTGTTGATCAATATTAGATGGTCGATAACTATTTGGAATATCTAAAAGTAATCTGAAATCTTCTATTGTGACTTTCCACCACCCAGTAGTTCGATATTGTTTTAATAAACGATAAGCAGTTTTAGCATAAGTTGATTGGATATGAATAAATTCATCTAGCTCAAATTGAGTAAACTCCATGCCGATTTTATTAAAGACATATTCAAATTGAGGATGAACACAAACTTTTAAAATATCTTGTGACCCTTTAATATCAAAAGTTTGAAACAAGATAAATAATTTAGCATCCAATCCATCTTCACTACGTTCTAAATAATTTAAAGAGCCTAGTTTTTTTGAAACACTAACTAGTTCAGTTACAAATTCTTTTCTCGTTAAGTTTTTTTTAAATTTAGATAATTCTTTTATTTGTTCAAATGTAAAAGTAGTTTCGTATGTTGATGTATCTCTGATTTTAGCAACAATAGAAAAAAGGATATTCATTTCAGTTTCAGTCCATGTTCTCATTGTCGCAGTATTCAAATCGTTTTGATATTTAACTACTTCATTAACCACATACATCACCTCTTAAATAAAATTATAACATTAAGAAAATAAAATTCAATCCATTGCCTTAATACTCCCAATCCATTGCCTT
>NZ_QRJY01000026.1:0-3754 GCF_003471765.1 Vagococcus sp. AM17-17 | reverse complement strand
CAATCCATTGCCTTAATACTCCCAATCCATTGCCTTAATACTCCCAATCCATTGCCTTAATACTCCCAATCCATTGCCTTAATACCTCGCAATCCATTGATGCTATTGGCGTACAGACACCCTAAAACATCTTTTAAAACATCTTTAAAACATTTATATAACATTACTCCCTATTATTCCCACCTAAAAATCACTTCTTTTTATTAAATTGATCTATGCGTAAGACTAAAAGATATAAAAAGGAGTGAGAGAAACCCACTCTCACATTAAACTTGCAGCAGTCACTGACGTTCCTTCGCTAATAGAAAAAACCATTCTTAAATAGATTCTTGGATGGCTTTAAAACGCAAAAAAAAGAGCCCTATAAGCTCTCTTATATAAAACTCTTATTAAAGTTATTTAAACGTCTTACAGACGGTCAGGGTAAACCCTAACAACCTTAGATTAAAAATCAGTAGCAAATGATAAGAATAAAAAGCTATTTTATTTCCACCACTGCCACCATTTTTTATTTTCTATATTTTCTTCTAGGAGTTTGGTATTTTTTTGTTGCTCGTAAAGTAGTAATTGTTGTTGCTGGTCTAACAACGCATGAAGTTTATTTATTTGTTCTTTTTGTTCTTCGTCATGCTTTTTTAGTAATGATATTTGCTCTTTTAAGCTTTCTATAAGAATTTCATCAGTCGTTTCATCGTTTCTTGATAAAATGAAACGCTCCTCGCTTTTCTCTTGCTTAAAGCTCTCTATAATAGCTTTTGTAGTCGTTTCATCATACATGTTAGTGTTGCGTTTCTTAAACGTTTCATGAAACGAGTTAGCTTTTAAGAATCTAAACAAAGTGGGCTTAGAAACGCCTAGAATATAAGCTATTTCTTTCATTGTTTTGTATGTTTCATCATTTCTCAAGCATTTCAACTCCGTTTCACTGTGATATGCAATATTGTATCGGAAATTGAAAACAAAATAAAGAGAACATAGATACGTTCCCTTGTCTAAAAACCGTATTAAATTTTGTTTGATTAACATAAATCAAATTATATTAAGTATTTTTTTGTAAAAATCACTTAACAACCGTAAAATATAAAGAGAATCGAACTGAATAAAGTAAATTTATTTACTAGGATTAAATCAGGAGGAATAGAGAATGACATTTGGGAAAATACTCAAATCGAAAAGACTTCAAAAAAGATGGACACAAGAAGAGTTATCAGAAAAATTACTCATATCTAGACCAACCATCTCAAGTTGGGAAAGTGATAAAACTCTTCCTGACATTTCAAATTTATTAAAAATGAGTGTTCTATTCGGATGTACTTTAGATGAATTACTTAAGGAGGAACTTAAATTGACAACTAAAATTTTTAAAACAATGACTTATGGTACAACAGCACCCTTACGAATAAAAAATAAAATTTTGAATAAGGACCTAAGTTTTAAAAATCCTAATCCAGAAGTTAAAGCAAACGTTAATATGGAAACAGGAGAAGTAACTTTCTTTATAGAACAAGAAGAATTGAAAAAATTAAATAAATAATAGTTATTTAACCCTTAGGTTTCTATAATACAATTTTATGCGAAGAATAAGGCTCTCAGAAATGATTCTGAGAGCCCTAGGGAGATATTATTTAAAGTCTGTCTGAGTTAACATAAATCAAATTATACCGAGTCAATTAATCAATGATATAATAAAAATAAAGGAGATTTTATTATGGATAAAGAAAGATTTATTACAGATAAAATTCAAAGTAAGATGGGTTCAGAGACAATAATTCTTACAGATAAAGAAACTGGAGTACAGTATCTTTATTTTAGATATGCATCAGGTGGAGGAATGACTGTTTTAGTTGATGAAGATGGAAAGCCAATACTGAATAAAAATATTTAATCGAAAGAGTCTATATATTTAGACTCTTTTTAGTTAACATAATGTAAGATTATACGAAGAATAAGGCTCTCAGAATCAATTCTGAGAGCCTTTAGTTTATTTTATAGTAAAATTATTTAAAGTTTGTCAGAGTTAATATAAATCAAATTATACGAAGTCTATTTTTTGTAGCATGATATAATAATAAATAAAATAATGGAGGAATTTTGATGTGAAGAGACCTGAATTAGTTCGAGGGATGAATCCAGAAACATTTAGAGAATATTATTACTTGAAAGAAGAGTTAGTAAGTTTTTGTAGATTAGAAGGTATTCCCACAGCAGGAAACAAAAAAGATTTAACAGAAAGAATTTATTGCTATATAAGTTCTGGTGAAGTAAAAAATATTAAGAAAAAAACAAAATCTAATATCCCCAAAAGTATAACAGTAAATACAGTCATTGAAGAAAATATTACATGTTCAGAGGTACATAGAGAATTTTTCAAAAGTGAACTAGGAAAACAGTTTAAATTCAAAGTGGCATTTCAAAAATGGTTAAAAAATAATGCTGGTAAAAAATATTCAGAAGCAATAAAAGTTTACCCAGAAATTGTATCAAAAAAAACAGAAAAAATTGATTCACAGTTTGAATATAATACTTACATCAGAGATTTCTTTTTAGAAAATCCAGATTTAACTTTAAAAGATGCAATTAAATGCTGGAAGCTAAAAAAAAGCAAGCCTGGTCATAATCAATATGAAAAAAAAGATTTAAAAGTTATTTAACTTATCAGTTAACATAATCAACTGTTATACGAATAATAAGGCTCTCAGAATTAGTTCTGAGAGCCTTTAGCTTAATCTAGGGTAAATATATCTATTTTATTTAGAGTTTGTCAGAGTTAACATAAATCGCGTTATACTTAGTCTAAAGAGTAGTTTGCTACTTTATTTTAACTTTCAGAAGGTCTCTTGCTAATATTAGTGCTTGGTGTTCATTTACGATACTACCAGAAATTGTTTCAATACTTAATGGTAAATGAGTAAAATGACAAGTGCTGATGTCTACTTTTTTTAAAAGAGTTCCTGTGAGATTCATACTATCTAGTTTACAACTGTCAAATGTGGTTTTCACCATCTTTGCATCTATCAAGTCAGTATTAGTTAGATTACAATCGGAGAAAGAAACTTCTTTGAAATTAGCACTTGATAAATTAACCATTTCCATGTTATTTTCTAAAAATAAATTTGTATTTATATAGGCTTCGGAAATATCTAAGCCTAACATTTTACAATTGATAAATTCACATTTGTACAATACCGATTCTGATAAGACTGTATTTGAAAAATCACAATTTTTAAATATACAGTTAGTAAATTCAGCTTTAACAAAATTATTTCCACTTAATTCACAGTGTTCGATTATACTATCTTCAATAAATAATTTTTCAATACATTGATCACTTATTATCTCATTTTCTATCAAGGCATTTTCTAAAAAAAAATCCTCAAAGTCATAAATATCGAAAAAACTCATTTTTTTTAAATTAATACTATCAATTTTAACTATAGACATTTTTAATCACTCCCATTAGAAATATTAAATATGCTTTAGTATATCAACTTAAATATTCCTTGTATTAAATTAAAATGAGTAGTTTAAAGGCTATTTATGCAAGGAATAGTTAAAAAAAAAATTTGAAAACCTCTCAATCATCGAGTGATAACCTAAAATAGTTTAATTCTAATTGAATTTTTATAATTGAATAAAAATATTATGTCGAATGAACTATTTTCAGTTATCTAATCTATTGCTTAACATAATCTCTCTTTTACGAAGTACCACACTTACCAACACATCGAGGCACTCACTTTGTGAATCACCAATG
>NZ_QRJY01000025.1:828-5835 GCF_003471765.1 Vagococcus sp. AM17-17 | reverse complement strand
GTGGGAGTCTCGACGTGTTGGTAGATGTGGTACTTCTTTAAAGCGAGATTATGGTAACTAAGAGGTTAAATAACTATTTTATTTTTGGCTCAGAGTACACTTTGATAGTAATTAACCAACTAAAAATAATTATTATAGAAAAAATAAGTAACATATTGCTATATAAATATGATTGAGAAGAAACATTTATAGGAATAATTTTTTTATTTAGTATGTCTACAGACAGTAATCCTCCTACAACTGCGATTCCTAGTCCTTCAGATAAGAAACTTGTAAAATTAAGTAAACTCATTCCTGAACCACTTTCTTTTGTAGTTAAACTACTTGAAACAATTGTAGATATAACCGTTTTTGTAAAGGACAGACCTCCAAATATAAAAATAATTAATATAGTAATTAAAAAAGGTGTCGTTTCAACAAACAGTGCAGCCAATAGAAAACTAATTGATAACAACATAGCTCCTATAGTTAACACGAATATTGGTCCTTTTTTATCTACTAGTATTCCACCAAAGTAACCAAAAATAATGACACTAACAGCTCCTGGAAAGATAATCCCGTTACCAATGGCAAGTGTACTTAACTGATATAAATCTCTCATCATATAAGGAACCATTGAAATAAATCCTGCCACCGTTCCAAAAAAAAGACCTCCACAAACAATACCAACCATAAAAGATCGGTTTTCACCTAATTTAGGCTCAATAAACGGCTCATCCACTTTTTTTATGTGCTTAATAAAAATAATGAAAATAACGAAACTTATTCCTAAGAAATATAATTTATATGATGTGGTAAACACCATAAAAGTTACTATGCTTAACGACATTAATACTAATCCTATAAAATCAAAACTTCCCTTTTTAATCGGTTCATGATCAAGCATTTTGATAAGAAAAGGAACTGATATTAAAGTTCCTAAAGGTAATATCAATAGATAAGACCAATGAATATATTCAGCTATCATTCCACCGATAGATGGACCTAGAGCTTCACCCATTGCAACAATGGAACCAATAAGTCCAAAAGCCTTTCCCTGGCTCTCCCTTGGAATATATTTAGCAACAACCACCATAATTAACGCAGGAAAAGCTGCAGCTCCTGTACCTTGAATGAATCGTGATAATAATAATACAGGAAATGATGTATGACCTATAAAACCCATAATTGAACCTATACAATTTAATAAAATTCCTGTTAATAACAGTTTCTTAATACCAACATAATCAGAAACTTTGCCATATATGGCTGTTCCTACAGAAAAACTTAACATGAACGATGTATTAATCCAATTTATACTTGCAGGAGCTTTTCCAAAGTAATTCGCTACATCAGGAAAAGATACATTTAGAACCATTTCATTTAGTACACTAAAGAAAGATAAAAAGCAAAGCCAAAGTAATAATTTGTTGTATTGTGATTTATGGTTTGACGAATTAGAATTCATTTCTTCACTCTTTCCCTTTAATTAATAAAGATTTTATCCTATCAACTTTTCCTTGTTGATATAAACTTTTATCTACCACTTCTTGATAAGATACAATTTTATTTTTTATATAGGCTTGTCCATTAAATAGTTCATTACTCTTTTCTTCAAATATTAAAAATAAAGATTGAGGTAACTTTGCAATTAAATTAAATTCATCTTCTACCTCTGATACATTTAAGACATTTCCCTCTAATTTTCCGAGTTCACTAATAGCCTTCCCTAAATAATCTTTATTTGCAGATACATCTATCTCTACTACTGGTTCTACAATGACTGTTTTAGAATTTAACAATGCTTTATACAATGCATATGGTGTTAACTTTCTAAATTCAGATGGTGTACTGACTGGACTAAAAAATTCAGCATCTGTCAACGTTACTTTTACATTGGTTAATTCAAAATCATAAAGACCTGTTTTAGTTGAACTAAACACACTATCTTTAATAGCATTTTGAAATGACTGTTTCAGATAACCTGTTGTCACTAAACTATCAAATTGAATGCCTGATAGGTTACTCGGTTCAACTTTCAAGGTCATCGTTGCCCAATAGGGATTAAGTGATTCATCTACATCAATTGTGCCTATTCCTATTTCTTCTATAATTTCTTTATAAACAATTGTTGGTAATGATAATTTAAGCGTCTTAAAAGAGTAACGTCTGCGTATAGTTTCTTCTAAGTATTCTCGTTGAACTCGACCAAAAATTTTCATTGAGATTTCTGAAGTTTCTTTATCAATTGAGAAATCAAGTAATGGATCTTCTTCTGATAATTCAGTTAATAAGTCTAGTAACGTCATTCTCTCTTCTTCCCCAACTTGGAAAGTGATTTTTAAACTTGGGCTAGGTAAAGATAGCTCATTAGTTAAAGGTTCTCCTAAGAAATCTTGAATCTTTAATTCTTTACATTTTGGAAACATAAAAATATCTCCTGTTTGAATACTATTTGCTTCTACAAATTGGTTGTCTTGTAATACTAAAAAACGTGGTAGCTTCTTTTCTTCTTGATTATTTAACAAATAAGTTTGGTTCTTACTTATTTCACCGGATAGTAATCTAAAATAAGCTTGTTTTTGACCATTCATAAAAGTAATTTTATATAAATATGCAGATAAATTATCCTTACTTTTATCAACTAAATCAAAGCTACCTAATAAATTTAATAAAGTATCTATCCCTTCTCCTGTCACAGCCGAACCTAAAATTAAAGGATAACTTTCATTCATTAAAGTTCGTTGGTTCAACTCATTTTTTAGCTCTATTTCACTTATTAATACATCATTCATAAACTTTTCAAGTAGATAAGGACTGTTTTCGATTAAAGTATCTCTACTTTCTTGACTAAACAAGGATTCTACTAGAACAAGATGACTCGTCAATTTATTCTTGATTTCAGAAATCAGATATTCTGGTCTTGCTGTTTCTATATCTATTTTATTTAAGAAAAAGATAGTCGGTATCTTGGCTTCTTGTAATGTATCAAAAATCCTTCTTGTTTGAGTTGGGAGTTCTCCTAAACTTGAAACGACTAAAACAGCTATATCAATAACGTTTAGTGACCTCACTACTTCACCATAAAATTCAATATGTCCAGGCATATCAACCAAATTTATTTTTGTTTGACACCACTCTAAAGAAACAGAAGCTGTTTTTATTGTAATGCCTCTTTCTTTCTCTAAATCAAGGGTATCAGTAATAGTATCACCCTTCTTAATACTTCCTTGCTTATAATTTTCATGGGTTCTACTATACAAACTTTCTGTTAAAGATGTTTTTCCAGCGTCTACATGAGCGACAATTCCTACATTAATAATTTTTTTCATCAAAAAAAGACTTCTATGGATTTATGTTCGCAAAAATACTCATCGCAAATACCATAGAAGTCTATTGTTCACGACCTTCTAATTATAGTTCGAGAGTATTTCTTTAAGAGCACACCAAATAAGCCTTTGTTTTTCAGCTATATTAAAATGTGCTATTTAGAAATACTCCGAAGCATATGAAGATCACTCACTTATTTTTATTTGATTTATTTATCTTAAGTTAGTATAAATTATAAAAATTAAAAAAACAATTTTTTTAGTTAATTATAACGTGATTTATGTTAACTTTTTGATTTATTTTTGTAAGTCATGATATAATGAAAATGCGAAAACAAGATGAATTGCTAGTATGTCTAGCACAAAAGCCACTACCTCATCACAGGTAGTGGCTTTTTTTGTCGCTAGTGCGAAGTTCTAGCGTGTGAGTTTGTTGGCACTCATGCCTTTACTCATCATCTTCATCGTCAAACCAACGATTTAATAACTTTGTAGTTATAACTGTGATTACCGTAGTAAAAACAGTCGTGATGAATAACAAGATGAATTGTTCTAACATATGTCTAGCACCCCCTTTCATAAAGAAATGGGCTAAGTGCCATGAATAAATATATCATAATCCTTTTAAATTTGCTTTTGGGTTGTTAGGGCTTGCCCTGACCGTCTGAAAGACGATTAATACAGATAACTAAACAACTTAAGTCTACCAAGATTATTTACCTGGTAATTTTATTATTTGAATTTGCCCAGTTTTTTGATTACGTTTTTGTCTTTTGCAAAGGAGCTTTAGCGACTGCGCTAGTGAAATGTGAGAGTGGTTTTCTCTCACTCCTTTTTTTACATATTTTCATGTTACGCATAGAACAATTTAATCAAAAGAACTCTTTTTTAGGTGGGAAAAATAGAGTCCCTCTTTTATAACCTCTTTTAAACCTCTTTTAAACCTCTTTTAGGCCCCTGTTGAGCCTTACTGCCCCAAGGGATGCAGAGCCTTTTAGGCAACAAATTGTCTGTTTATAGGCAACAAATTGTCTGTTTATAGGCAACAAATTGTCTGTTTATAGGCAACAAATTGTCTGTTTAGACTTGTTTTATAGGCACACAGTGCCTTATAATAGTGCCTATAAAACAAGGAGGTTATATATGACTAATGAATTAGTTAAATATCATCATGAATTAAATACAATTCCTCTTCGTAAATTTACACCTGTTGAAATGAATTTATTTTTTTCTATTGTCTCTAGAATGCGTGATAAGGGAGAACAAACTGTCCGATTTTCATTTGACCAACTCAAAGAGTTAAGTGATTATAAACCAACCGCAAATAATCGATTTATTGATGATTTAGCCGAAACTTATGAAAAAATTCTTTCTTTACGTTTTGGTCGCAGAAGCAAAAGTGGTTTAAGTATAGAAATGTTTGTTATGTTTACCGAATTTAAAATAAATGGTGATGTAGATGATCCTTATGTAGATATCCGAATTTATGAAAAAGCTATCCCTTTATTGAATAATTTAGATGAATGGGTTAGATATTCTCTTAAACAATTTACTGATTTACAAAGTAGTTATTCTAAAACGATGTTTCGTCTATTAAAACAATTTCGTACCACTGGATATGCCTATTTTTCTAAAGAAGACTTTCATGAGCTATTAGATATTCCTAAAAGCTATCGTGAAACTCATATCAACGAGCGTG
>NZ_QRJY01000025.1:422-818 GCF_003471765.1 Vagococcus sp. AM17-17 | reverse complement strand
TATTAATAAAAATATTTTAAAACCTATCAAAGAAGAATTAACTCCCTTGTTTCGTGGTCTGACCATTCGAAAGAAATATGGTAAGGGTCGAGGGAAACCTGTCGTTGGGTATCAGTTTGCGTTTAAACCAGAGGCAAAGAATGCGGATGACTTTTCTAAGGGGACACACGAAGACTTACGACAAAAATTATTCAACATCGACCACAACTCGGAGCTTACTCAAAAAGAAAAGTGGCTCGCAAAAGATAAAGTCTTGGGGTACCCTCGAGGAACGCATGAGACAGACTTCCATGCTCAATCAGCAACTATCTCTGACGACGATTCATGGAAACAAGAAATCTTGTCGCAACTCAAAAACGGTTTTTCTTAATCAGACATGCCCTCTTTTCTCTGATT
>NZ_QRJY01000025.1:0-412 GCF_003471765.1 Vagococcus sp. AM17-17 | reverse complement strand
TTTTCTCCGATTCAGTTAACTCACTTGTCAGTCGAAGTTAGTCCATACTTTATCAGACTTCGACTTTTTCTTTACAGTGACGTTTTGGGAGGGATGACCTTTTGCAAGCGAAGCAACATGCTAGCATCTTGCCCATTTTCATGTCTGAGAGGGTCTCTCGTCCATGATGTTGTGAGACGTCTCCCACTCCATCTTAAGACCTTAAACGAGCTCTCAGGGACGATTTGAGCGACTGACTTTTTCTTTCAGGGGGATTGGGGAACACCCCAGACATTGACACACCATCCACTCTCGTTTTAGGTGGATGGTGTGTCAAATATAGACAAAGGCTATCCATTGTCTAAGCTTGCAACACGAATAGGAATAGCAAAAAGAAGATAACTTTAAGAATTATAAAACTAGATCCTTTTGT
>NZ_QRJY01000024.1:0-8018 GCF_003471765.1 Vagococcus sp. AM17-17 | reverse complement strand
TTTGTTGTGTCTACTGTTTAATTAAAAGATAAATTATTCATATTACAGTTCACTAAACTGAACAAAATAAGGAAATCAAAAGACTGTTAGATATGTTAATATTCTAGCAGTCTTTTTTGATTAAGTTTAAACTTTTTATCATGGTTCAAAAACTCAAAAGTATTTGAGGTACTGAAAATCTGTTGATATAGTTGAGGTTTTCAGATGTCAAATACTTATGTTCAAAAAGATTTGTAAATATATAGCAATTTTCGATTATACAAGAGTTAGTACCAGCAATCTAGGTTATGAGATACAGAATAAAAAGTCGTATGTATTTGCTTATTTTTTTCTTTGCAAGACAACTTCAAGTAAGATAAAACCAAATTGTCAATATTGGATTAACTTTCTTCCATTCTTTATAATATTATTTGGACTTTTCATTTCTACAGATAAATCATTATTTGTATCTTTTTCAATAAGTAAATATTGCATTATAATTTCATCGTCAATCTCTAATTCATCTAGTGCATCATTAGAGTTTATGTTAACTGTAATCTGAGTTCCATCTCGATACTCATTTTCACCGTCAATAGAAGGAATAACTTCAGCTAAAATACTATTATTATCTTTTTTCTTAACAATCGTTGAAAGGTCTTTTAAGTACCCGTCTTCGTCACCTCGCATATTATTTAACTGATTACTTGTCATACATCCTCCTAAAATGAATAAAAATATTATAAGTGTCGTAATTTTTTTTTTCATATATCCTCCTAAAAAAAATTGAAAAAATAATAATATTATTATATAATTAAAAAAATTAAAATTCAATTAAAATATGAGGAGTTTTTATGAAGAAAGGTTTAGGTCGTTTATTTTTATCGAGCGTATTTTTAGTGTCAATAGGGGTAACACATGTAGATGCAAGTGATTTTGATGACTATGTAAGTGAAAAAAACAACAAAAGTAATATTGTAGAAACTGATTACGTCAAAAAAGATTTTACTTATAATGAATTAAATGAAAATGTAGATACCTTACTTGCTGATCAACCTGAAACATATGCAAAAATTGCACTAGACTTTGCAAAGGGATATAGTCCAGATAAAGAATTTAGGGTATCATAGCTGATTCCTATTTATGATACTGAGGGTATCCTAGTAGCTTATGATTGTAAAATTACAGAAAATGGAAATGACCACGGTTATGTCATTGTTGATAATAGATTAAAAGGGAAGGATTTACGATTACTTCTGGTAAAGGGGCTCAAACATCTACAACAAACTCAGCTAATAGAAAATTAACTGATGGAGCAGTTGCAGGTGATAATGTTGGTAATAGTTTACGACCAGAAAATGTAGGGACTAAAGCAGGGGATTCCAGACATGTAAATAAAACCTGACACAAATACTACTGGTTCACATAGTGTGTTTAAACGTGATCATGTGAGTGGAGAAATAACAAATTATAAAACATATGAAACAAATCCCAAAAACCCTTCTGGATATGATGAGATTTTAGGATACGATGGAGTTGGAAAAGCACATTTTAATAAAATTACAGGTGAAAAATTACTTCCCCATGTTCATGAAAAATCAGCTCCAGGGGGTGTAAGAGCACCTATCGTAACAGATGAAATAAATGAGATTCCTGGGAAAGTTAAATTTTAATAGAGGAGGAAAAATATTGGATATTCTTATATGGTTACAAAATTGGTATAAAAAACAATGTGATGATGACTGGGAACATTTATATGGTATCACTATAGATACCCTTGATAATCCTGGTTGGGCTGTAACAATTGATATATCTGGAACTAACAAACAGAATACTCCCTTTAAAGCAATTAATTTTGATAATGGTGAATCTGATTGGATCCAATGTAATGTTGAAAATAATATATTTATGGGATACGGAGATACTACTAAATTAGTTCAAATTTTAAAAGAATTAAAAAAATGGATAGAAACTTAAATGCTATGAGGTGGCTTTAGAGGATCTGTGAGAAAAAAATTCCGTCGAGTAGTTAGGTACGTGAGAAGATACACCAAACTGAGAAAACCGTATCTTCTAGTGTCAAGAAGATACTACCCAAAAAATATACTGAGTGCCAGTAAAACGTTACACGGCTAGAAAAGTATTTAAAGTTGTTAACAAAGTGTGTCACACAACTAAAACGGTTTGGATTGGGACTAAGAAGTTTTATAATGAGAATAAGGAAGTCATTATTAAAACGACTATCGTAGCAGCAGGTATTGGAATGATGGCGGTTCCAAGTTTACAAGGAGCTGGATTACTGTATGGTATGACAATATTAGATGTGACAAGTGCGGCAACTGGTAAAGATTGGTTAACGCAAAGAAAACTATCTCCAGGAGAGCGTGTTTTAAATGTAGTAACAGCTATCCCAGTTACGAAAATCGCAGGAAAAATGACAGGCTTCTCACTTAAAGGAAGTAATTCAGTTGTTAAAGCAACAACAGCAGATACAAAAAATGCGACGAAGAATGTGACTAATAGTGTTAAACCAACACCTAAACCATCGCCTAGCCAAACATAGTTTCAGAGACAGAAGGATTTACAATTACTTCTGGTAAAAGGGCTCAAACATATACTAAAGTAAATCCTGATACAGGTGAAGTATACTCAGGAAGAACGAGTGGAACTGCTAGTCCAATTGATAATGTAGCCAAAAGAGATTCTGCTCACCATATGCATGATAAAGGTTTTGACACTGCAACTTTAGATAAATCATCTTCGAATAAAGATGCGAATCGAGGTAGATAACAACAATTAATAGAAGCAAATGGTGGAGCTAAGTCACAAGGAGGAAGTTCAGGTAATGCAATAAATGGAATTGGACCTGATAACAAAAATAAAGATTTTTATTTAAATGAGGCAGATAAGGAGTTTAATCGATGAAAAAAAGAAAAAACATTGGTGATGTATACGCAATAGAGTTACCAAATGGAAAGTATGCTTTTGGTAGAGTGATGAGAGAATCAGGATTAGCTGTCTATAAAGAAATAGGAAATAGTATAGATGATTTACCAAGTATAGAAGAGTATATGTTTATAATAAGTGTATTTGATTATGTGTTTAAAGAGAGCGAATGGAATTTTATAACAAACATACCCTTCGAAAATGAGGAAGAATCTTGGCCTCCTAAAAGAAGTGTGTATGATATGATTTCGAAATCATATTCCATTTATTATAAAGGAGAATTCTTTCCTTCAACAAAAGAGGAGTGTGAAAATTTAGAATCAGCTACAGTTTGGGGAACAAAATCACTAATAGATAGAATTATGGGTGATGATAAATGGAATTAGAATTGAATATGTAATGAAGGAATTACTATGAAAATACAAAGATTCATACTTTCCTCTTTTATAGGTGTTTGGTTATTGTTAACGACTCGCCTCATACATCAAATAAACAAAAGCTAAAAAAGTAACGCAGAAAAACGGTTTCCTTAGCTAAAAAAACAAACACTTTTAGGAAAAAAGTTGTTAATAAAATATGTCAGACAGCTAAGACGACCTGGAATGGGACTAAGAAGTTTTATAATAAGAATAAAGAAGTCATTATTAAGACAACTATGGTAGTAGCAGGTATTGGCATGATGTTCGTTCCAGGATTGCAAGGAGCTGGAGCGGGATTACTGTATGGTATGACTATTTTGGATGTGGCCAGTGCCGCAACAGGGAAAGATTGGTTAACACAAAGAAAACTGTCTCCTGGAGAGCGTATTTTAAACGTCGTAACAGCTATTCCAGTGACAAAAGTAGCAGGAAAAGTGACAGGTTTCTCACTTAAGGGTAGTAATGACTTTGTTAAAGCAACAACAACAGGGTCAAAAAATGCGACGAGGAATCTAGCTAATAGTGTTAAAACAAATCCTAAACCTGGACCAACACCAGCTCCGACTAGCTCAAGTTCTGGTGGACTAAATATGGACTTACAACTGTTTACTGAGAAACTGGTGGATAAACCTGTTTTAGCTAGTAGAAAAGGTGCTTTAAATCAAGCAAAAAGGGATGCTAATATCCCAAAAGGGCAGCATCCAGATTCGGTAATAAAGAAACCTATGACAAAACCTGATTTTATGGGTGGAGGAGTCTTAAAGGATTCAAGCGGTAAAGTAATAATGACAAGAGAATACAATTATACAAATATAAATGGCGAAAAAATAATTATCCAAGATCATAGTGCGGGACATGCTTTAAGTGGACAGGGAGCACATTTTATTGTTCGTCCTATTGATAAACCAAGAAATGGTACAGTAGAAGGTACCTTACCGCATTATCCATTTAATAAATAAAGGAGTTTTTTTATGTGGTATGAAAATTTAGAACAAACAGAGTTTTTAAAACAATTATATATAGATATTCCAGATATAGATTGCATTAATATTTTTGATTTTCGATTATCTGATAATGGAAAAAAACTATCAATATCATTTGTATTAGAAGAAAGTTTAGATTATATCCCTCCAAAGTGGAGGGTAAATTCTTTCAAATATCCCATAATTCAATTAGATTTTTTTGAGATTTCAAATGTAGAATTACTATTGTATGACTGTTTAGAGGACATGAAATTGAAAATCTATAAAGAGTGTAGCCAAAAAATAGTAGTAGAGGGTATTGGTAGAGCGAAATTTAAAGTTATATCTGAAATTGGGGTAATTCAAAAAATAGAAGGAAAAAGATAATTTATTAAAGTTTCACAATGACCTCATGGGGAAATACGGCAACTAATTTATCTAAAGTTACAGTAACAAAAGGGACTGTGATATATGAAGGGACAGCTGAGGCACAAACTTTAACTGATAACATGGGTAATATGATTGGGACATTACCAGGTGGTGGCAATCAAGTATATATACCGGAGGTTGATGCAAAATGGTTCGGAAAATAGAATGTGCATGTGACTTATTAGATGAAGAAATAGAAATAAAATCATTATCAGATTTAAATAATTGGAAGGAATACTTTTCTTTAAAAGTTTCAGAAAATGTATTTAAAGAGATTGTTGTCGATCAGCCTTATTATATAGTAAAAGGAACGTCTCAAACTATAGAATGGTATGCTGACAAGTGGTATAAATGTTTAAAATGTAATGCAATTTTAGAAGTTAAATACCCAGATTTTCCGGCGAATGGTTTTATAAGAAAAATAAAAAAATAACTGTACAACCATATTATTAATCTAATAAGTATTAGACAGAATATGGATGGTAGCTTCAAAGGGTTCATAGACAAGTAAGTATAAAATGAGGTGGCATTTATGGAGAATATAGAAATAATTTTTAAGGATATCTATGCCTCTGATATAAAAAAAATTTTTAAATGGTTTCTATTTAAAGAAGAAAATATTAAAAGCTCTCATTTTTTTGAAGATGGAAAAGATATAACTTATCAAGAATTATCAAATATTGAAGCTTATTTCAATAAAGTTAATACAGGTCAAATATTAATTGAAAATATTGATATAGGTACAAAAATAGATGAGGGGATAATAATAATTTCATTTGATAACAATAAAGGTGATTTAACAATAAATTTTGAAGAAACAGAAAATTTTGTAAATGATTTTTCAGAAGATATTTTATTAAAAATTAATGAAATTAAATTTATAATTCATTATTCAAATATAATATTTGGATATGAACCTAGTGAAGATGAAGATATGTTAGTATTTAAAATATAATAAAAATGTATCGAAATAGAACGGTTAAATATAGAAAAATATTATGGAGGAAACAGTATAAAAATACAAATATTCATACTTTCCTCTTTTATAGGTGTCTGGTTATTGTTAACGACTCTCCTCATACATCAAATAAACAAAAGCTAAAAAAGCCGTTAAAGAAACTCTCAAGTCCGTTAAGAAGGCAGCTAAAAAAGTAACGCAAAAAACGGTTTCCTTAGCTAAAAAAACAAACACTTTAGGGGAGTAATTCAGTTGTTAAAGCAACAACAGCAGGTAAAAAAAATGCGACGAAGAATGTGACTAATAGTGTTAAACCAACACCTAAACCATCGCCTAAGCCAAACATAGTTTCAGAGACAGAAGGATTTACAATTACTTCTGGTAAAGGGGCTAAAACCTCTACAGCAAATTCAGCCAAAAAAGATTTTGCTACAGAGCCGTTCTTACCTGAAGAATTTTATAAAAATAATAGACTTCCAAAGAATGTAGAACCAGGAACTAAATCGTTAGATAAATTTGATGATTTAGGTAATTTGAAACAAACGAAATATTATGATCAATATGGAAGAGAAAAAGGTTGGGTAGATTATACAGATCATGGTAGACCAGATGCACACAGCGCTCCACATTGGCATGAATATACTTATAATGAAAAATATCCCCTAGGGAAAAAAACAGATCATAAGTTTGACACTAATCCACCATATAAAAAATAGGAGAATATTATGTTAAAAAAAATTGATTTTACTTTTAATAATCCAAATAATAATGCAGATATTTTAATTGAATTATTAGTATGTATGAGGCAGTGTACTGGCCTTGAAAAGGTAACGGTAGGAACAATTGATGCAGTGCCAAATGATCAAAAAATATTCTACGAAGAAAAAGGTATGTTTAGTGAAGAAGTTTTTAATTTTAATAATCAGGTAAGGGACGAACATGGTTTGATAATTCACCTTGATGAATTACTTAAAGTATTAAAGCAGTGTAGAACTGTTTGGGAAATAAGTGTTGCTATAACTTTGTCAGAAAGTAAATTTATACCTTCGTTGGAAGATACAGAAAAAAAAGTTGATAGTTCTGTACTAATTGAGTTAAATCTTATAGAAGGAGATTTATGTTCCATTTTTTATAAAGATGATATAAATAGTGATAATTTATTTAAAGTATTAGAAAAGTATGAAATAGCCATTCTATAGTTCAAATTAAAGGCGTTAAAATGAATTAGATTCGATATACTCAATTTACTATATTTCCATGGGCTAAAGTATCTAGAAAAAATCGCTGGCTTCTCACTTAAAGGCAGTAATTCAGTTGTTAAAGCAACAACGGCAGGTACAAAAAATGCGACGAAGAATGTAGCTAATAGTGTTAAACCAACACCTAAACCTGTACCAACACCAGCACCGACTAGTTCAAGTTCTGGTGGACTAAAAATGGACTTACATCTGTTTGCTGAGAAAACAACAAATAAAAATCCTTTAGAAAATATTCAATACACAGATAAAGTTAAATTACAGATGAAACAAGCTGATCATCACGGATTTCCAGAAAGTGTTAGTGCTTTTGGTGGAGATAGTAAAGTGTCTTCAATAATTGGTGGGGACAAAATATCAAGAACTAAAGTTGAAATCCCAGGTAGTTATATGGGAAAAGAGGGTGTCTTTGAATACATAATAGAAGCAGATGGGAAAACAGTAAACCATAGATACTTTAGAGCAAATTAAAGGGAGATATAAATAAATGAATGAGAATATACCACAAGAAATACAAAAAAAAGGAATTTCATTGCAGAAATTTGGTACTAACGATATTGGCTGGACATATTTAAATGCGCTTGAAGTAATTGATTATCTAAAAAATAATTACCATACTATCTTAGGTGGTGATGTCTATAAAAAAAATGGAAATGGATATACTCTTACGTATGATAACTGGTATATAAACGAGTCAGATTTTGATAAATCAATTCAGATTTCAAAAAATTATATTGATCATTATCATGAACAAAATGGAGAAGAGTTTATTTATACAATTATTTATAAATAAAATTATTTTTGGAGGAATCAGTATGAAAATACACAGATTCATCCTTTCCTCTTTTATAGGTGTTGTTTTAGTATTTAATAGTTCGATAGTACTCGCAGAAGAAGATACAAATTCTTCTTCTGTTGAGTATTCAACAATGACAATATGCACTAAAGAGAAAGAAGGTACTTTAGAGAGTGAAGTGACTGAATCTAGCTCAAAAGAAAAAGTGAAAAACTCAGAAACATCTACTCCTAAAGAGACAAATGAATCAACAACAAAAGACATATCAACAGACCA
>NZ_QRJY01000023.1:0-9938 GCF_003471765.1 Vagococcus sp. AM17-17 | reverse complement strand
GTAGCGCATGACTGTTAATCATGATGTCGTAGGTTCGAGTCCTACTGCCGGAGCTGAAAATATCTAGTATTTTTATACTAGATATTTTTTTGATTGTACACTAAATCGTGTTGATAGTTTAAATTCTATCAATGTGATTTTTGTTTTAGTCATAAAAAGACTTTACGTCAAATGATGTGGATTAATAAAATTAAGTTTACTTAAGCAACGAAAGTCTATTGGCTTTTGTTGCTTATTTATTATATGTATTGAAAACCACCCGCATAGCGGGTGGTTTTCAATACATATAATAAAAAGATGATTGTGAGAGTCATCTCACAATCATCATCTTACCAATTTAATTCATCAGTCCTGGTAAATAGCCAATAAGTCTATGTCATTTTCGAGATTTTTTTATCAATAATATTATTCCTTGACACAATTTGATATAAAGTCAAAACAACTAAATGATTTCTAAATCTTCAATTCTAAGGTATTAACCATTACCCACAGTAGTTGACAAAGAGCTTTTATTTTTCGCGAATAACTTCTATTTTGTATCCATCTGGATCAATAATAAAGTAGTAAGAAGGTGGAACATTAGGTAAATGTTTTAATTCAGTAACATTAAATCCTTCAGATTTATGCTGAGCATGTAATCCTTCTAAGTCATCGGTTGAAATAGCAATATGTCCATAGCCATTTCCTAAATCATATGCTTCAGAGTCATAATTATAAGTTAATTCTAATTCATAACTATCTCCTGGCAATGTTAAGTAAACTAATGTAAATTTATTTTCTGGAAAGTCCCTTCTGCGAGATTCTTCAAAGTTAAATGCTTTTTTATAGAAATCCAAGGAAGCATCTAAATCTTTTACTCTTACACATGTATGAGCCATTTTCATAATATTCATCCATCCTTTTCTAATAGATTATCTTAATACTAACATGTAAGATAGGTCTTTTCTAGTTTTTTGAACCGTTAAATATTATAGAAAGCTAGTGATACGGTGAGTTCGTATGGTGTAAAGTCTGTTTTTACACGAATATTATTCTCATCATCTTTATATACTTCTTTGTAAGTTCCACCTAAAATAGTAGGAATAACTTGAATATTTGTGTATTTATTGATTAAAATATCTGATTTATAGCTGTCCTCAATTGAAATAAAACCTAAATTAAAATCAGAGTCTTGATTTGTTTTATTCGGGATAAATATGCTCAGTCTATTAGTATGTGATTTTGGATCATAGAGCATCTTGGCATAAGTATTAGGAATAATGTTATCGTAAAGCTCATAAATTTTACGATAACGGTACTCATTATAGTTATTGATTAAATCATCTTCTGTTAGTCCAGCATATAAGCTAGAGAAGAATCGATCTTCTTTTAATTTTAAAATTGTTTCAAATAGTATTTGTTGCTTTTCTGGCTTTATTATCTCTGGAATAGTTGTATGTAAATATTCTTTGTGTCTGATATTGGCAGAAGATGTATTAATAATCATAAAATCGGAATGCGTATCTTTTCTTTGCCTTAAAGAGGTAACATCATAATGTTTTTTCTTTTTACGTTTTTTTCTTTTTTTTCTTTTACTAGGAACAATGTAATAGTCATCTTCGTTATCATCATCATTGTCATTGATATAATCAGTAACTGATTGACGAAATATATTTGAAAAAAACTTTGTAATGTCATAATAAATATCTGGATTTAAGTAGATAATAAGAGTACACGCTAAGAGCATTGCTAGCGCTGAAATAAAAAGATAGGCAAACCAAAAGAAGCTAGGTGTATAGGTTATAAATAATGCAATAATCCAAATTACAATAATACTAAATCCAATTGTTTTCAAATGCTTCATATGCCTTAGATACCTTTCTATATACAAAGTGATAAACTAACATAATTATATTTAACCATAGTTTGATGTTTAAAACAAACCTATCTGATAATTTGATAGCATAAAATATTTTGTGTAAACAAAAATTTAAGGTAGAAAAAAAGAAAGTCCATTCTGTAAAATTAAGGTTACGACACAGAAATTTTATAGGAGGTTTTTCTCCTGAATAATTTTACTACAGAAATGATGGAAACACTAATCAATAAAGAGGATTTGGAGGATTTATTTCGTCGTGTAGAGCTGACTGCTTTTCTTGATTATGAAAAATATGATCGTGCTGGTTTTAATTCAGGTAATTCCCGTAATGGGAATTACTTATGCTCTTTTAAAACAGAGTATGGGGAATTAAATTTAATCATCCCTAGACATAGAAATGGTGAATTTTCTCAACAAACACTACCAGCCTATAAAAGAATGGATGATTCCTTGAAAATGACTATTATTCAACTGTATCAAAAAGGAATAACGATGTCTGAAATCTCTGATCTAATTGAAAAAATGTATGGTCATTATTACACATCACAAAACATTTACAACATTAATAAAATAAATGTTTTAGCCTTGGAATAAAGATCGTTAGAAGCTAAATATTCAGTCATCTTTATGGACGATACTCATCTTCCTTTGAAGAGATAAACTGTATCAAAAGAAAAAGAAATTAAACAAGTAACTTTTATAACAGATAAATGGAAAAAAACAGTATACACGAGTCATTACATTATTCATTACCCCTACTATATTAATTTTTTATAACTTTCCTTCTTCAATAAGAAAAACTATCTACTCAACTAAGTTAATTGAGATATTTAATAAGAAATTAAAAAAATATAAAAAGAGAAAAGAACAAGTCCCTAATGAGGAATCTCTGAAAAGATTCCTAGTTTATCAGTCCAATGAATATAACCAAAAATTTATAGGTAGATTTCATAAAGGATTTAAGTAAATTCAATATACGTTAGAATCAATGCTTTAACTTAAAATGATAGAATAGATTTTCCATTTATAAAAAATTATTGACGAAACCGATAATTTTTTATAGTGTTTTTATCTGATGACTTATTAATAGAATATAGTATAATACATAGGTAAGTAAAAAAGGAAAGGAATTGGGGTAATGGAATCAACCAATTTATTTGCCATTGTTGATATTGAAACAACTGGCACGAATCAACAAACAGATAAAATTATTCAATTTGCCTGTGTAATTATCGAGAATCAGCAAATTGTAAATCAACTGTCGATTGATATTAATCCACTACGCTCAATACCTAAGCATATAACGGAATTAACAGGTATTTCAAATAAAGATGTGGCAAATTCACCATACTTTGAAGATGTTGCCTTTACGATTAAACAATTACTTGATGGCTGTGTATTTGTGGCACACAATGTCTTTTTCGATTTTAATTTTTTGAATAGTGAGCTAGTTCGTGCTGGAGTCTCACCACTTACTAGTCCCTGTATTGATACAGTGGAGTTGTTTCAAGTGTTATTTCCAACTTCTAATGGCTTTAGAGTGAGCGATATGGCGTCAGAAATGTCTATAGAACATACTAATCCTCATCAAGCATTAAGTGATGCTTATGTCACAGCACAAGGTTTTATTAAGATGCTTGATAAATTAAGAACGTTACCTTTAGTAACGAAGGAGACACTTCAATTGTTGTCAGTTAGTTTAGGGGTTAATAATCAAGCTATTTTTAGTATGGTCTTAAACGAAGCTTATGAGACTAAACAGAATGACTTAGAAGGAATCGTTGTTTTAGATGGCATTGCTATTAAGAAAAAAGATAGAGCATATCGCTATCAGGATAGAGAAGTAGCGCAATCATTTTCAAGTAAACTGAATATTTTAAGGAATACGCAAAGAGAAATGGCTGAGGATATCCACCAGTTTTTGACTAAAGATAATAAAAGCAAAAACTTGTTTATAGAAGCTGAAACAGGCACTGGAAAAACAATGGGTTATTTATATCCTTTAACATTTGAGACGAAACCTGAACAAAAGCTTATCTCGACCTCCACGATTTTATTGCAAAATCAGATAGAATATCAGGATATTCCTTTATTAAATGATTTAGTTAAGACTTCAAAACAAGGTGTCGTGGTAAAAAGTACCTCTCATTATTTAAGTTTACATGCCTTTAGGCAAACATTGGATTTACCATTAGGACAAAAAAGTTATGCAATCTGTCAGATGGCTATATTAGTTTGGCTGTTAGAGACAAATACAGGAGATTTGGATGAAGTCAATGTCATTAAGAACAATGTGTTTTACCAACAAGTTCAACATACTGGGCAAAAAGAATTAGTTGAATCCTCTATCTTTTTTGAAGAAGACTTTTATCATTACTTAACAGATAGATGTCAATTTGCTGATTTTATTATCGTCAATCATTCGTTTTTATTTTCTGACAGTCAGAAGAAGAAACGTTTTTTACCAGATTTCGAGACGGTTGTCATAGATGAAGCACATCAACTCCCTAATTTAATTGAAACGATATCAACTAAACAACTGTCGTTATCTTCTTTTGAATTTGAATTGAATCACTTGATTGAAGTCTCAATGATGATTGGAGAGACACATGATAAACATCAAAAAAATACCTTGATGATGAGTGACATCTGCAAGGAGTTAAGGGAATCAATTGATTGGCTTGAAGAAAGCATGGTGACGTATTTTGATTTGTTTCATAAAAAAGAGGAGCAGCTGGTTGATGTACAGGCTTTTTTTAAGCAAGTTCCAGTTGTTAAACGATATATCCAACAGATTAATGTGATGTTACGAGAGCTTAGTGAGTTATCACAAAACTTGAAACTAGAGAAAAAGAAAGAGTTATCACTAAATGAAAAAGAATTCTTTCATACAGTGGAACATGTGATTGAGATGTATCAACTATTTAAATCATTCTTTTATGATTATGATGAAACATTAGTCAAATGGATTAGTGCGAAAAAAAAGCATGTGATATTATCTATGATTAATTTCTCGGATTTATCTATTAATCAATATAATTGGTACACCCAAGCTAAAAAAATCATTTACACAAGTGGTAGTCTTCAATTAGATAATGACTCGAACTTTTTAGAGCGTAAACTTGGCTTAGAAGATGTGCAGAAGAAAACATTGCCATCAGTATTTGACTATAAAAATCAAGCCTGTTTGTTTTTATTAAATGATGTAAACTATCATTCGATTAAATCGACAAATGATTTCTCAATACGAATTAGTCAGTCGGTTAAAAAATTATTTGAAACGCATGAACAAACGATGCTAGTTTTATTTACATCTCATCAATTACTTGAAGCAGTACATAAGCAGTTAACAGATTATTTTAATCAACGAGATGTGTTAGTATTAGCTCAAGGGATATCAGGAACAAAAGAAAAAATACTGAAAAAGATTAATCAAGGAAATAAGTGTATTATTTTAGGGGCAAATAGTTTTTGGGAAGGCATGGATTTTAGTCATCAGTCGATCGATATTGTTGTGATGACGAAGCTGCCATTTGATCCACCAAATCGTCCGATTGTTCAAGCAAGGTATCAATACATTGAACAACAAGGAGGAAATCCGTTTTATGAGGATGCATTGCCTCAAGCAGGGATTAAACTAAGACAAGGAATTGGAAGATTGTTGCGCAGTCCAGAAGATCGAGGGATTTTAGTTTTATTAGATGATCGTTTGGTCAATAGCCGTTACAGCGACATTCTCTGTTCTTATTTGCCGCAAGCATTATCAATTCAAACGGTAACATTGCCAGAGTTATTGAAAGAAAGTAAATTGTTTTTAGAAAAAAGAGTTTGACTTAAAACAACAAATGGGAGATAGAAGCATGCGTGAAAACAGAGTCATAAAATATTTGACGATAACGTTAATTGCGATTATTGTCATTATAAGTGTAATAATGTATCAGTCAACTGCAACATACCGTTCAACTAAGCGCCAAGCAGTAGAGATTGCCAAAAATTTAGGTCATATCAATAAAGTTGACGAGTTTTATTGGTTTACTAGACAGGAAAATACATATAGTGTAGTTGGTAAAGACGACAAGAACGAAGAAAAAATAGTCATGATTCCTGAAAATGGTAAGGAGGCTCTTGTTGTTTATGCTAATAAAGGGATTAACCAAGATGATGCTATCCAAGCGGTTCTTGATACTAAGGAGACAAAGAAAATAAAAAAAGTATCTTTAGGATTGTTTAAAGATGAACCTGTATGGGAAATTACAGCTGAAAGTAAAGATAACCATTTGGTTTATTACTTAGTTGATTTCTATTCTGGAAAGATTGAAGAAGGAGCATTAAAAATTTAAGGGGATGAAAAAATGGGGTTTTCAAAAAAAGTAAGTAGTCTAAAAGAATCAGCAACATTGCAAGCAGCAGCAAAGGCCAAAGCACTAAAAGACCAAGGTGTAAAAGTTCTTAATTTATCGATAGGGGAACCAGATTTTTCAACACCCAAATCAATACAAAACGCAGCGATAAAAGCAATTGATAATGGGGCATCAAGTTTTTATACGCCAGCAACAGGTTTACCTGAATTAAAACAAGCTATCATAGATAGAACACGTGAAGATTATGGTGTTACTTATCAGATGAATGAAGTATTTGTCGGATCCGGTGCAAAGTTTGTTCTTTATGCGTTATTTCAAACGTTATTAAATCCAGGGGATGAAGTGATTATTCCTACACCATATTGGGTGAGTTATAGTGCCCAAGTGGAATTAGCAGATGGAACACCAGTATTTGTCGAGACAACACAGGATAACCATTACCGTGTGACAGTAGAAGAATTAGAACAAGCTAGAACACTCAAAACACAAGCAATCATTCTTAATTCACCATCAAACCCGACTGGATCGATTTATACAGCAGAAGAGTTGAAAAAAATCGGGGAGTGGGCAGTTTCAAATAACATTTATATAATTGCCGATGATATTTATGCGAAACTAGTTTATAATGGTAATGTATTTACATCAATTGTGAGTTTGTCTGATGAAATTAAGCAGCAAACAATTGTGGTTAATGGGGTATCTAAAACCTATTCTATGACAGGTTGGCGTATTGGATACGCTCTATGTCAACCAGAGATTGTGTCTCAAGTGTCTAAAGTGATGTCACAATCAACAGGAAATCCTGCAGCTGTTAGTCAATATGCAGCAATTGAAGCATTAAGTGGAAGTCAAGCTATCGTGGAGGAAATGAGACAAACATTTGAAACACGATTAAATGACATTTTCCCAATAGTTCAAGAAATACCAGGGGTTCGTGTAGAAAAACCTCAAGGGGCTTTTTATCTATATTTAGATATCAAAGAAACACTTGATATGTGTGGGTATGATAATGTAACGAATTGGGTGAATGACTTACTTGAAGAAGCACATGTTGCAGTTGTCACTGGTGAAGCGTTTGGAACAAGTCATCATGTCAGAATGAGTTATGCAACAGATATGGATACATTAACTCAAGCCATTAGACAAATAAACGAATTCATTGATAGTAAACGAATTTAATATAAAAATTAGTGGGGTGCAAAAGTGGAGACAATAAACATTATTGATTCAAAAAAACATGTTGGGGAAGTTGTTAAAATTGGTGCATGGGTTGCCAATAAACGCTCAAGCGGAAAAATAGCTTTCTTACAATTAAGAGATGGTTCAGCATACTTCCAAGGTGTTG
The DNA here is from genome assembly GCF_003471765.1 of Vagococcus sp. AM17-17. NCBI lineage: Bacteria > Bacillati > Bacillota > Bacilli > Lactobacillales > Enterococcaceae > Vagococcus > Vagococcus sp. AM17-17. The sequence goes on along the minus strand of NZ_QRJY01000023.1, from coordinate 2,374 downwards.
TGGTAAAAAATGAAGTAGGCGAAGAAGTCTTTGAATTAGCAAAAAGTTTAAACCAAGAAACATCAGTTATTGTAACGGGTGAAATTAGAGAAGATACACGTTCAAAATTTGGGTATGAAATTGGTATACAAGGTATTGAAGTAGTCGGAGAAAGTCATGATTACCCAATCACACCAAAAGAACATGGAACAGACTTTTTAATGGATCATCGTCATTTATGGTTACGTTCATCAAAACAACATGCCATTATGCAAGTAAGAAATGAATTAATTCGTGCAACATACGAATTCTTCAATGATCGTAACTTTATTAAAATTGACCCACCAATCTTAACAAGTAGCGCGCCAGAAGGAACAACTGAATTATTTGAAACAGACTATTTTGGTTCTCCAGCATACTTGTCACAAACAGGTCAATTATATCTTGAAGCAGCAGCAATGGCTTTTGGAAAAGTATTTTCTTTTGGACCAACATTCCGTGCTGAAAAATCAAAAACCCGTCGTCATTTAACTGAATTTTGGATGATGGAACCTGAAATGGCTTTTGTTGACCAAGAAGGAAGTTTAGAAATTCAAGAGCAATATGTGGCATTTATGATTGAAAAAGTATTAGAAAACTGTGACTATGCTTTAGACGTTTTAAAACGTGATAAAGACTTATTAAGAAAATACACAGAATTACCATTTCCACGTATTTCTTATGATGAAGCAGTGGAATTATTACAACAAAATGGATTTGAAGATATTACTTGGGGTGATGACTTTGGCTCACCACATGAAACATTTATCGCTAACCATTTTGAAAAACCAGTATTCATCTTGAACTATCCAAAATCAATGAGTCCATTCTACATGAAACCACATCCAACAAGAGATGACGTTGTGATTCGTGCCGACTTAATCGCTCCAGAAGGATATGGTGAAATTATTGGTGGTAGTGAACGTGCCATTGGTTATGAGTATTTATTATCTGAAATCGAAAAAGATGGTTTAGATCGTAAAGACTATGAATGGTATTTAGATTTACAAAAATATGGTGCTGTTCCTCATTCTGGCTTTGGTCTAGGATTAGAAAGAACTGTAACATGGGTATGTGGAATTGAACACGTTCGTGAAGCAAGTCCATTCCCACGTTTATTACACCGTATTTACCCATAAAATAAAACAAGCCTCCTTTTAAAGGGGCTTTTTTATTTGACAGCCGATAAAAAAAGCCATACTCTTACACTAACTAATTAGAAGAGGTGAGTAACATGAAACAAAAAATAGCAATTGAAGGCATGAACTGTGGTCATTGTTCTGCTCGTATTGAAAAAGGATTGTCAGAAATTGATGGCGTGAGTAATGTGGATGTGTCATTAGAAAACAAAGAAGCTAACGTTGCATTTGACGAATCTAAAGTAGCGATTAATGACTTAGTTAATAAAATTGAAGACTTAGGTTTTACGGCTACTATCTAAATAAAAAATTCGGCTGAAGTATCAGTCGAATTTTTTGGCTCTATAATTTCTACTGTTGGTAACGAAAGTTACCAGCAGTTTTTAGTACACAAAAACATGTGTTATCCGTTAGAATGAAATTGGGAAACAACAATCTAAGGAGGATACCACATGTCATACTCACAGACTATCAAAGATATCTTAAATATACTGGACCTACATATTATTTTTAATGAAAATTGTTTGTCTACTAGGAAAATAAAGGGAGTTTTCTCTAGAGTATTTGAAGGTTTTTTAGATGAAACATCAGAATGTTGTCCTCGTTGCGAAGAAAAGGATACACACAAAGTGAGGATATACTGCTAGTTTAATTAAAGTTCCTGCTATTTCTGAATATGCTACATATGTTCAATTAAAGAAACGTCGTTTCTTGTGCAAAGATTGTAAATCGACATTTGTTTTAGATACGCCTTTTGTTTCTAGAAACAATTCTATTTCTAACAATTTAAAACGTCTTGTTGCTAAAAAACTAACTTCTAAACAATCTATGAGTGACATTTCAAAACAAGCAAACGTTTCTACTTCAACTGTTTATCGGGTACTTAAAGAATGGTATCAACCCATTCAGAAATATAGTTATTCCTTACCAGCTGTCCTTTGTTTTGATGAGTTTAAATCTGTCAAAAAAGTAGCTGGATCTATGAGTTTTATTATGATAGATGGTGACACTAAGGAGTTAATTGATATTTTACCTGATCGAAGATTACCTAAGATCGAGAAATACTTTAACGGATTCTCTTTATCTAGCAGAGAACAAGTAAAGTATGTTGTTTCTGATATTTATCAACCCTATATCATCTTAACTAAGAGACTTTTTCCTAATGCTAAAGTCGTTTTAGATAAATTTCATCTAGTTCAACACATTGGTAGAGCTTT
>NZ_QRJY01000022.1:0-9996 GCF_003471765.1 Vagococcus sp. AM17-17 | reverse complement strand
CATTTAAAACGTATCTTTCTGAAAAAGAATTACTTGAACGCCTACTTACTTACTTACAATGCTGAACTTACAGATGCTTATAATATTTATCAATAGATTTTAAGAGCTTTTCAAACAAAAGATTATTCTTTATTTGTAGATTTAATCAATCAAAAAACTCTTTTTCAAGAGTATATACCTGTTTTTAAAACATTTAGAAAGTATCAAGAAGAAATAAAAAATACTTTTGAAACATCGTATTCAAGCGGTCCTTTAGAATGTATGAACAATCATATTAAAGTCATTAACCGTAATGCCTATGGCATGAGAAGTTTTTATAATTTCAAATTACGAATAGCAATTTGTTTAAAAAAATCTGTATTCAAGACACCAAAAAAGATCTAGAAAACATGTTGTTTTCTAGATCCTAAATTCTAACGTTTTAACTCTTACCAACAGTAGTTGACAAAGAGCCAATAAAAAAGCGAGAGAATTTCTTCCCTCACTTCAATTAATTCTATTTCATTTTTGAGACTTTTTCATCAATATTATTGTCCATCAACACGATTTGACATAGAGCCAAAAAAAACACCTCCGTTAATTTCATTTTACATGAATTCAACGAGGGTATTTTTAGATTTGTCTTGCCTTCTGGGGTCAGTTCCATTCTTAATCTAAATGGATTGCCCTTTGAAAATCTTATTCTTATTTGTAATACTCTAAACTCACCTTGATAAACAAGATTTATTTCATTAAATATTTTACTTGTTGTAAAATTAAGTTAACCACCAAATAATAAATAACACACACATATAACAAAATTCTATATATCGTGAAGTACCATAAATATACACTGGTATCTAATTCTTTGCGTTTAACTGTCCTATTAAAATACAACTGTCACAACAAATAGCTGTTGTTCATCGATAGTTATATCAACTTTCCAATTGTTTTTATCAGCAAGTTGCTTAACGATAAACAATCCTAAGCCTGATCCACCATCTTGTTTATTTCTACTATAATCGGAACGATAAAACGGTTCGAATAGCTGCATAGGGTTATCTAATTCAATATTTGAACACAGATTTTTAACACAAAATACATTGTCCTCTAAAATAACTTGAATAGTGGTCTGAATCGTACTATACCGAAATGCATTACTTAAAATATTAGAAATAACACGTTCTATCATTAAACGATTTCCCAAAACATTAGAATTTCCAGAAAACTCTTTCGTTACTTGATAATTTCCCAATTCTGATAACAATAAATAAGATTCTAATTGCTCATTCACAATTTCTTTTAGCGATATCGTTTCAACATTATCTTCTAATTGTTTTATGTTATCTAGAGAGGAAATAGATAAAATATTTTGAACCAAGTTAGATTGATTGATTAATAATTCACGACACATTTTTAGATACGTATCGTGGTCTTGAAACTTACCAACATTGTAAATCATCCCTTCAACAATGCCCATCATTCCGGCCAAAGGGGTCTTTAATTCATGTGATGCCATTCTCATAAACTCAGATTTGGATTTTTCAACTTGTTCGACTTTGTCTACCTCTTTTTTTAGTGCTGAAATGGTTCGCAGATGAGTGTCATATAAACGATTAATATTCGTCGCTAACTGTGTGATTTCATCTTTACCAGACATATCACACGCAACATCTGGATTTAGACTCATCATATTCGTCGTTGTTTCCAACATTTTTAAAATACGTTTTGTCGAATAACGACTATAAAAAAATGCTGCTATTCCTCCTAAAACTAACGACGTTACTAATAGTAGGGGATATAATTTAATTAAGACTTGTCGTGCTTCTGATATTGGTTGAATTGAATACTCGCCATAAACCGTCAATGCTTTTTTGTTTGCATCAACAATTGATTCTTTCATCACTTTGTTAGTCGTAGTTTGTATGGGTTCAGATAAATTAATTTCCAAATCTATCCGACTCACATCAATTGTCGGGTAAATTGTTTGTTTTTCTTTATCAGAAAAGACAGAAATGTTCAGGCCGTCTCGACTTCTCTGAGAATAGGCTAGTGTCGATTGAATGTCTTCAATTGATTTGTCTTTAATACTTTTTACAACATCGCTAAATTCTTTAGTCGCTTCTTTTTCCTTCGTATACAAATAATATCTAGGCATGACAATATACAAAGTACCTAACAATAATGTCGCTACAAGAAAAATAATAGACACAGTGTATAAAAAGTTTTTCGTAAATAACTTCATAGTGGCGCCTCTAATCTGAAACCTCTACCTTTTATTGTCTTAAGTGGAAGAGATGGCAATTTTTTTCGAATATTTTTAATATGATTATCGAGTATTCGGTCATCCGAAAAATAATCATATCCCCATACTTTCACTAATAGTTGTTCTCTAGTTACGACTCTACCAATATGCTCTGATAATTCTAATAGAATACCGAATTCTTTTCCTGTAAACTCGATTACTTCATTTCGGTACAAAACCTCAAATGATTCTTTTTTAATTAGAATATCCGATGTAACGCGAACGGTTTTTTCTTCATTTTTATTATTTCTTAACGCATTTTCAATTCTTTTCATCAAAACCAATGGAGAGAATGGCTTGACGACATAATCACTAATGACATGATTAAAACTTGCCAGTTGTGTGACATCATCATCAAGAGCTGTCAGCATGATAATAGGAACATCTGATTCTTCACGTATTTTTTTTAATACTGTTAACCCATCTATTTCAGGTATCATAATATCTAGTAACACTAAGTCGAACGTACCTTGAATAAACGACTGCAGTGCTTCTGATCCAGAGATAACAGACGTGACATCATAATTATTTTCCTTCAAAAATTCTGTCACGACTTGATTAATGACTTCATCATCTTCCACTACTAAAACATGCATATACTCTCCTCCTTACTACTCAAATCTTAATGCTTCAATAGGATCTAACTTAGATGCCTTCATAGCAGGCAACAAGCCAAATACAACACCAATAACCGTACAAAACACTAAGCTTATACCAACGGCCAAATACGATACAATATATGGATAATTGAGATATTGTGTGATGAGATATCCTGAAATCAATCCTAGCATAATTCCCAGTATACCTCCTAAAACTGTCATTAAAATAGCCTCTACTAAAAACTGTCTCAAGATGACAATCCGACGAGCTCCTAAAGCTCTTTTCACACCTATTTCTCTGGTTCTCTCAGTGACAGATACAAGCATGATATTCATCACCCCAATCCCACCAACTATTAAAGAAATACTGGCAATACCAGCCAACAAAATAAAATTAGAGCGATTGAATTGTTCCAACTGTTGCTCAAATTGTTTAAAATTGCGAATTCCATAGGTATAATCAGATTTAGGTAAGGTTTCATTTAGCATACTTGCGACCTTTTGTCCTGATGTTTTTAGTTGGTCTGTTTTTTCTGTTTGCAATAAAAAAGTTGGTGCTACATCAATTTCTTCAAATACTTTTGACTTTTCTGATAGTGGGATAATCGCGGAATTTTCTGTTCCATATTTACGAGATTTTTCATCCTTATTACGGTAGACACCAATCACTTTGAATGGAGTGCCATTTATTTCAACATATCGTCCAAGCCCATCATCTTCTGGATATAGTTTATTATACGTTAATTCATGCAAATAAGTAACCTGATTTACAAATCCTTGATCACTTTTTTTATTGCCTTTAATTATATCAAATAGTTTAAAATCGAGTAGTTTATTGGTACTTACATATATTGTAGCATTTGTTTTTATATTGCCATTAAATAGATCATTTTGTTGTACATAGCTTTGCAGGATATCTTTTACACCTTCTTGTTTTTTGATATTATCCATCATCTCTCCACTAATTTTTGGAATATAATTTGGTGTGACAGGATTCTTTTTATCTGCGATAGTCGAATCAAAAACAGATTTTTTATTGTACTCTATTTCAGTGATATTATTATTTCCACCAATTAACTCGGTCTTCATTTTTGCTGTGTTTCCTTCAATGATGCTAAAAATCGCTATGATAGAAGTTATACCAATTATCACACCTAACATTGTCAAAATAGTTCTCATCTTATGAGCAAGAATTGACTGCAGTGCAGAAGATACTTCCTCCATCTACTCACCTCCACCAATGACTGCCTGCTCTAACAAAAGACCATCTCTTAACACAATCGTTTTATCACATAAATCAGCTACTTCAGGCTCATGCGTAATTAAAACTATCGTAGTCCCTTGATTATTTAATTCTCTAAATAGGGACATAATCTGAATACTATTTTTTGTATCCAATGCTCCTGTAGGTTCGTCTGCTAAAATAAAACTTGGTTTACTAACCAATGCTCTAGCAATCGCGACACGTTGTTTTTGACCGCCTGAAAGTTCGTTTGGGAAATAATTAACATGATCTTTTAGACCGACTAATTCTAATAATTTATAAGCTCTTTTTTTGCGTTCATTTTTTGATACACCTGAATAAATGAGTGGCAGACAAACATTATCAAGAATGGATAGTTTTGGAAGAAGATTAAAATTTTGAAAAACAAAGCCTATCTTTTGATTACGCAAATCAGCAAGGTCATCATCACTGAAATTACTGACTTTTTCTTCTTCAATAAAGTACTCACCTCGACTAGGTTTATCTAGACAGCCAATAATATTCATCAAAGTAGACTTTCCTGATCCAGACGGCCCCATAATAGCGATAAATTCTCCATCTAACACTTCAAGGTCTATTCCCTTTAGTACTTTTTGTTCATTTTCGCCTTGAAAATAACTTTTCTGGATATTTTTTAATGTCAACATGTTACTTAATCTCAACCCCTTCCTTTACTTCAGACGTTGGATTAACCAACCTATCTGCCATGGTCATATTTTTTGTAACTTCCACTGCATCATTATTTTTTTCCTTGAACTCAATCACTTCTTTTGTTGCTTTACCATGCGTAACCTTCCAAACAGACGCTGTTTTTCCTTTGATATCAAATAAAAACTTTTTTTCCACGATCATTTTCCCTGCGTCTTCATCATTAGATAAAAAGCTAGCATAAACATGTGTCCCTATAATTGGCATTTTATCTGATTTTTCAAGTAATATTTTATAAGGATATTTCGTGACATTTGGATTATCCTCTTGTTTTTTGTTGTCGCCATCTGAGCCTAAATTAGCTATTTGTACTACTTTACCTTTCCAACGAATGGAAGGATTTTTTCTATCCACCAATTCGACTTGTTTATTTAACTCGACTTTTTCTCTGTCAAATTCGTTTACTTTTCCTGTCACGTACAATTCCGTTTGATCAACAATTTCCATAAACGTTTCTTCTTGTTTTTTTTCTTGAGATAATTTTGGTAATTCTTGATTGATGTATGTCACTTTGCCCTCACCGTCTGATGTCACCACATCGTAAGACAGGCGTTCCTGTTCTACTTTTTCAAATTCTGTTAATTTTTTTAATTCAGCTTCCGCTGTTACTATGTCATTATCTCCTGATAAGGCTTCAGAATATTTCATCTCTATGTCATTTTCTAACGTTTTTATTTCTTGTGACAATGCTTTTTTTTCTTCTTCGTCAGTTGAGTTATTTCTTTTAGTTTTTAATTCTTCTAACTCTGTAGCTTTTTTATTATATGATTCCCATTTTAAAGAAGCAGTTGTTCGAGCTGCTTGTAATTGACGTTCTTTTTCTTCTTTAGAGTATGTTGCTTCTTTCGTTTTTAGTTGTTGTTCTGTTGCATAAGAAAATAATTCTTGACCATTTTTAATTGTATCTCCTTCCCTAACTTTAATATCTTTAACTTGCCCTTTCGTTGAATCAATTTTTATCCTTTGGCTATTTTTAGCTATAACCTCTCCAGATAAAGTCAAATTAGGTTTAGTATATGATTCTGTCATCTCTTCAACTGTTCTTATCTCAAAAGGGGAGTTGCTACTATCTGGTTTATGCCCTTTATAGTAGCGATATCCACCATAAGATACTATTAAGACAACTAACGTACTCATAAATATTGTCTTCCATTTATTTTTTTTTATTCGCTTCATACGTCTCTCCTAAACGATATTACTCTGATTGTGCGTCTTGATTTTGCATTTCCGGGTCCATCTGAATAGTCGTTCCATCTTCCATAATATATTCTTCAACTTCTTTACCATCAACTGTTTTAGTTTGTTTTTTCCCTTTTGACTTAATATCATCTAAATTGACTTCTTTTACCGTCTCACTATCCTGCTTCTCACCATTTTTACTACAACCTACTAAAAATAAACCTGTACATAATAATAAAACGCTCATTTTTTTAATTCTCATCATTAACACTCTCCTTAAAATTTATAAACAAAGAATACCAAAGAGATTTGTAGTTCAAATAGTTTTAATCTGTAGTTTACCTGTATTTTTAGATCATGAGAAAACAAAAATATAGCATTTTTAGATATATGGAAGAATAGTAATTGCCTAAAATTAATGGTTAGTTTTAATATAGAGGAAATAATTCGCCGATTATAAAATTAAGCTAGACAACTAAAAAAATCATTTGTGATACACTCAAATTGTCTTTCCAACCAAAGAAAACAAGGAGAGGGACCACAAATGACCTATGCACATCTGACTACAGACGAGCTAGTTTTGATAGAATCTTATTACCATCAAAATAAAAAAGGAACATACGTTGCGAAACAATTGAAACGAGCAAAACAGACTATCTATAATGTTTACAAAGCTTTTGACGAGGGACTATCTGCACTAGATTATTATAAAAGATACAAAAATAATAAAAAGAATTGTGGCAGACGTCCTATTTCTTTATCTGATGATGAAACAGAATACATTCAAAAGAAGGTTGTTCAAGGATGGACTCCAGATGTCATTATTGGTCGTGCTGAGTTTCCTATCTCATGTTCCATCAGTACTCTTTATAGGTTATTTAAGCAAGGACTGTTTGATTTGACTTCATTACCTATGAAAGGTAAAAGGAAAGCAAATGGTTATAAAGAAAAAAGAGGCAAACAAGTCTTTAAAAGAACCATCCGTCAACGTCATAAGGATTATCAACTCTTTAATAATGAATTGTGTCATCTTGAAGGCGACACAATTGTTGGAAAAGATCATAAAAGTGCTGTTATCACACTCGTTGAAAGACTATCTAAAGTGATTATTACGTTAAAACCAATAGGCAGACGAGCAATAGATATCGAAAATAGTTTAAATAATTAGCTTAAAAAGTTTCCACGTCATCTATTTCAATCAATCACATTCGATTGTGGTAAAGAATTTTCTAATTGGAAATCAAGCAGCAATCTAAATGATATTGATATCTATTTTGCCGATTCAGGAACACCCTCATAACGAGTCTTAAATGAAAAATCTAATGGTTTATTACGTAAAGATGGCTTACCTAAAAAAATGGATTTCAACAAAGTTGAAGAATCTTTTATCTAATCTATTGCATCTAAAAGAAATAATATTCCTAGAAAATCATTAAACTATAAAACACCATTGGAAGTATTTTTGAGTTATGTAGACAATGATATTTTGTCTAGCTTAATTTGACAAACGGAAAAAATAAGAAGCTGGAAAAAAATCATTACTATTAACTAGTATACTTAATATAGATTGTTGTCTTTCGTTCATGATTATATACCCCTCTGTTAGCTAACATTCTTCTGTAATCTCATATTATCACCCCAACTAAAAACGTTCAATAACACAAATGTCCATATCAATTGTGGAACAAAGGTAACCTATTTTATAATTAATTGATACACAAAAAAACCGCATCATTTATGATACGGTTCTCCATTATTAATTCGAAAAGTTCGATAGATTTGTTCAGTCAACACTAATTTCATCAGTTGATGTGGATAAGTCAAGCGACCAAAAGAGATTTTTTCATCACTTCGTTGCATCACTTCTGTGGATAACCCTAATGAACCACCTATAATAAACACAAATTGACTTTTTCCACGTGTTGTTAATTTATCTAGTTCACTAGCGAATTCTTCTGATGATAATTGTTTTCCTTCAATGGCCAGAGCGAAGACATAATCTTGATCACTGACTTTATTTAAAATGCGTTGTCCTTCCTTCTCTTTAACCTGATCCATTTCCACTTGACTCAACGTTTCTGGCGCTTTTTCATCTGGTACTTCAATCATCTCTAATTTGCAATATCTACTCAAACGTTTACTATATTCATCTATCCCTTGTTTTAAATATTTCTCTTTTAGTTTTCCTACTGTAATTATTTTTATTTTCATTTTTTACCATCCATTCTTGTCATTTAGTCATCTAAAAAGTTATCCACACTTATCCACATTGTTACTCACATAAGAAAAATAATATTTTGGTCATTTTGTCCACTTATCCACTTAGTGGTGCATAAGTCTTGTTGATAACTTCCTACTTATGCACAACTTCATACTTTTTCCTTAAATTCATCATTTCTTCATAGTTTAAAAAAATATCTTAAGATTTTCAAGTATTGTTCAATTATGGTCATTAAAATTAGACTAATGACTCAATCTTATCTTATAATAAGTTCAAGTTAAACATAAACTAAAAGGAGGATGACATCTATGAGAAAAGACGTCACACCAAACGAAGAACAAAAAAGAGAATCTGTACATAAAAATAATAACCAATCTACTCAAAAACAATCAGTTTTTAAACGATTTGGTATTTCTTTAGCTGCTGGTGCACTAGGAGGATTACTGGTTGTTGGTGGTTACACTTATATTAACGGTCAAAACAATACTAGTTCTACCCCTGCAACTAATAATACAACAACTGTTGAAAAAGGAAAAACAACAGTTAGTAACGTTAAGGTCAATGTTGAATCTGAAGTAACAAAAGCAGTTGAAAAAGTTGAAAATGCTGTTGTATCTGTCACAACATTACAAAAAAGTGATTCTCAACTATCTGAAATAGAAAAAATATTTGGTCGCTCATCAAATACTGAAAATACTGAAGGAGAATTACAAGAAGCTGGAGAAGGTAGTGGCGTTATCTATCGTAAAGACAACGGTAAAGCATATATTGTAACAAATAATCACGTTGTTGCTGGCGCGGATGCAGTTAGTATCATGTTAAATAATGGTAAAAAAGCGGATGCGAAAATCGTTGGAACAGATACATATAGTGACTTAGCTGTGTTGGAAATTTCTGATAAAGATGTGACAACTATTGCTGAATTTGGTAACTCAAACAACATCAAAGTTGGAGAAACTGTTTTAGCAATTGGGTCTCCCCTTGGTTCAACTTTTGCAAACTCTGTCTCTCAAGGGATTATCTCAGCTAAAGATCGTATGATTACTAATCAAACATCTGATGGTGCGATTATTAACAGTAAAGCTATTCAAACAGATGCGGCGATTAACCCAGGTAACTCTGGTGGTGCTTTGATCAATACTGCTGGACAAGTTATTGGAATCAATTCAAGTAAAATTGCTCAAGCAGCTTCTGGTGTGAGTGCTGAAGGTATGGGATTTGCTATTCCAAGTAATGAAGTTGTTAATATCATTAATCAACTTGAGCAAGGTAAATCTGTCGCTCGTCCTATGTTAGGAATCAAGATGGTCAACTTAAACCTATTAAATGCTGAAGACAAGAAAAATGTTTTAAAACTAGATGATAAAATCACTAATGGTGTTGTGGTGGCTTCAGTTGAAAAAGATACTCCTGCTGAAGAAGCTGGATTAAAACAATATGACGTTATTACACAAGTTGATGGTAAAGACATTTCAAGTACTGCTGAATTACAATCTATTTTATACGCTAAAAAAATTGGTGATAAAATGGAACTAACTTATTACCGCAGTGGCAAAGAAGCAAAAACAACTGTCAACTTAACTACAGACTCTAGCAAATTACAAGAACAACAGAAAAAAGCACAAGATCAACAACAAACTGAACAAAGTACACGTACTAATCCATTTAACTAAAAAAAGGCCTCTTTATCAACTACTGTTGGTAAGAGTTAAAACGTTAGAATTTAGGATCTAGAAAACAA
>NZ_QRJY01000021.1:0-11159 GCF_003471765.1 Vagococcus sp. AM17-17 | reverse complement strand
AATCCCAGCTTAAATCATAGATACCGTAAGGGATTTTATTCTTTATTTAAAACTTTGCAACAGAACCAAGAAAAGAATTTGAAACGTTTGTCTGATTTGGAGGAAGGTTTACACCGTAAAAGGTTAATCTCCTATGGTGGTTTGTTAAAAGAAATACATAAAAAATTAAACCTTGATGACACAGAAGAAGGCGATTTGATTCATACAGATGATGACGAAAAAGCCGATGAAGATGGATTTTCTATTATTGCAATGTGGAATTGGGAACGGAAAAATTATTTTATTAAAGAGTAGTTCAACAAACGGGCCGTATTGTTGTATAAGTGATGAAATACTGAATTTAAAACTTAGTTTATATGTGGTAAAATGTTTTAATCAAGTTTAGGAGGAATTAATTATGAAGTGTAATGAATGTAACAGGGTTCAATTAAAAGAGGGAAGCGTATCATTAACCCTATTAACTACGTCTGCCCTCATTATTGGAGGGTGAAATGTGAATACATCCTATTCACAATCGAATTTACGACACAACCAAATTTTAATTTGGCTTTGCATTTTATCTTTTTTTAGCGTATTAAATGAAATGGTTTTGAACGTCTCATTACCTGATATTGCAAATGATTTTAATAAACCACCTGCGAGTACAAACTGGGTGAACACAGCCTTTATGTTAACCTTTTCCATTGGAACAGCTGTATATGGAAAGCTATCTGATCAATTAGGCATCAAAAGGTTACTCCTATTTGGAATTATAATAAATTGTTTCGGGTCGGTAATTGGGTTTGTTGGCCATTCTTTCTTTTCCTTACTTATTATGGCTCGTTTTATTCAAGGGGCTGGTGCAGCTGCATTTCCAGCACTCGTAATGGTTGTAGTTGCGCGTTATATTCCAAAGGAAAATAGGGGTAAAGCATTTGGTCTTATTGGATCGATAGTAGCCATGGGAGAAGGAGTCGGTCCAGCGATTGGTGGAATGATAGCCCATTATATTCATTGGTCCTATCTTCTACTCATTCCTATGATAACAATTATCACTGTTCCGTTTCTTATGAAATTATTAAAGAAAGAAGTAAGGATAAAAGGTCATTTTGATATCAAAGGAATTATACTAATGTCTGTAGGCATTGTATTTTTTATGTTGTTTACAACATCATATAGCATTTCTTTTCTTATCGTTAGCGTGCTGTCATTCCTGATATTTGTAAAACATATCAGGAAAGTAACAGATCCTTTTGTTGATCCCGGATTAGGGAAAAATATACCTTTTATGATTGGAGTTCTTTGTGGGGGAATTATATTTGGAACAGTAGCAGGGTTTGTCTCTATGGTTCCTTATATGATGAAAGATGTTCACCAGCTAAGTACTGCCGAAATCGGAAGTGTAATTATTTTCCCTGGAACAATGAGTGTCATTATTTTCGGCTACATTGGTGGGATACTTGTTGATAGAAGAGGTCCTTTATACGTGTTAAACATCGGAGTTACATTTCTTTCTGTTAGCTTTTTAACTGCTTCCTTTCTTTTAGAAACAACATCATGGTTCATGACAATTATAATCGTATTTGTTTTAGGTGGGCTTTCGTTCACCAAAACAGTTATATCAACAATTGTTTCAAGTAGCTTGAAACAGCAGGAAGCTGGTGCTGGAATGAGTTTGCTTAACTTTACCAGCTTTTTATCAGAGGGAACAGGTATTGCAATTGTAGGTGGTTTATTATCCATACCCTTACTTGATCAAAGGTTGTTACCTATGGAAGTTGATCAGTCAACTTATCTGTATAGTAATTTGTTATTACTTTTTTCAGGAATCATTGTCATTAGTTGGCTGGTTACCTTGAATGTATATAAACATTCTCAAAGGGATTTCTAAATCGTTAAGGGATCAACTTTGGGAGAGAGTTCAAAATTAATCCTTTTTTTTATAACAGGAATTCAAATCTTTTTGTTCCATTAAAGGGCGCGATTGCTGAATAAAAGATACGAGAGACCTCTCTTGTATCTTTTTTATTTTGAGTGGTTTTGTCCGTTACACTAGAAAACCGAAAGACAATAAAAATTTTATTCTTGCTGAGTCTGGCTTTCGGTAAGCTAGACAAAACGGACAAAATAAAAATTGGCAAGGGTTTAAAGGTGGAGATTTTTTGAGTGATCTTCTCAAAAAATACTACCTGTCCCTTGCTGATTTTTAAACGAGCACGAGAGCAAAACCCCCCTTTGCTGAGGTGGCAGAGGGCAGGTTTTTTTGTTTCTTTTTTCTCGTAAAAAAAAGAAAGGTCTTAAAGGTTTTATGGTTTTGGTCGGCACTGCCGACAGCCTCGCAGAGCACACACTTTATGAATATAAAGTATAGTGTGTTATACTTTACTTGGAAGATACACCGAATGAAGAAACACTGAAGCAACAACTACCTAAAGATTTTAAGAGTTATTTTATTTTAAGTCTTTATAACATGAGTGAAGCGAATTTTTAAATTTCGATAGAAATTTTTACATCAAAAAGCCCCCTGTCAAAAATGACGAAGGGGGTTTTTTGCGCACGCTTTTCGAAGAAAATAATACGACTTGAAAAGTGGTGTATAAGTGCGCCCTTTTAAATTTTGAGTGATTATATTTTTTGAGTTAGAAAAAGGGATTGGGAAAATTTCCCAAAATAATTTAAAAAATAAGCAAAAATTTTCGATAGAGAATGTGCTATTTTTTGTCAAAGGGATATACCTTGACTGTGCTTGCTGTTACACGAACTTAATTTTTTTGATATAAGTTTTGGAATTTAAATCACTCTTAGAAGCTCATATTTGCGTTTTAAGACGTTTTAAATATATCTGCGTATATTTTTATGTGTTTTATCTTTTCGTCGGCAAATGCGTTAAAATTTGCGAAATAAAATATTGCAAGGGCGAGCATAGCGAGTGTATTTACCCTTGCCATTATTTTTTGAGTAAATTAGCTTTGCTGAACGACGAAAAGGAAACACATAACTTTTCAGAGGTAAGGGGTTTTTAAGGGGCGCTTTTAGCCCCTTAGATTTATTTGCTTTAAGATATATTTAGTTTTAAAATAGATTTAACGAAAAAAAGACATAAAAAAAGACGAGCAACGCTACCAACGTTCTCGTCCGGAATAACAAATCGCACTTGTTATTCATTCGAAACTTAGTATATCAATTTTTTCTCTTGAATACAAAATAAAAAAGGACGAATGGATAAAGCAAATTTTTTTGTAATTCCATTTGTCCTTTTTTCGTTCCAAAAATTATTTTAGGAGCGATAAAAAATGAAGAAAATTGATGAAAAATTAGCTGCAGAAATCTCACAAAAAAAACCGGCCGTCTCTAATAGCCGGTAATAGCCGGTTAGGAGTGCATTCTGTGCACCCACAAAATCCTAAATTAAGTTTTGACGCTATGACAATAGTTGGAAATCTCAGTCGTGACAACGCTCAAAAGCTATCGTCATTTATGAGTATTGAACCTCAAATAAGACTTTGGGATATACTACAAACGAAATTTAAAGCTAAAGCACTGCAAGAAAAAGTTTATATCGAATATGACAAAGTGAAAGCAGATACTTGGGACAGACGTAATATGCGTGTTGAATTTAATCCAAATAAACTTACACATGAAGAAATGATTTGGTTAAAACAGAACATCATCGACTACATGGAAGATGACGGTTTTACAAGATTAGATTTAGCTTTTGATTTTGAAGATGATTTGAGTGATTACTATGCAATGACTGATAAAGCAGTTAAGAAAACTATTTTTTACGGTCGCAATGGTAAACCAGAAACAAAGTATTTTGGTGTGAGAGATAGCAATAGATTTATTAGAATTTACAATAAAAAGCAAGAACGTAAAGACAATGCAGATGTTGAAGTTATGTCTGAACACTTATGGCGTGTAGAAATTGAACTTAAAAGAGATATGGTGGATTATTGGAATGATTGTTTTAATGATTTACATATCTTGAAACCAGATTGGACTTCGCCAGAAAAATTAAATGAACAAGCAATGGTTTACATGTTAATTCATGAAGAAGGCAAATGGGGAGAATTGAATAAGAGAACTAAATATAAATATAAAAAAATAATCAAAGAAATATCTCCAATTGATTTAACTGAAATAATGAAATTGACTTTACGAGAAAACGAAAAACAATTGCAAAAGCAGATTGATTTTTGGCATCGTGAATTTAGATTTTGGGAGTGAAAAAACAATGAGGACTGAAAAAGAAATTTTAAATTTAGTTTCTGAATTTGCTTATCAACGAAGCAATGTAAAAATTATTGCTCTCGAGGGTTCAAGAACTAATGAAAATATAAAAAAAGATAAGTTTCAAGATTATGATTTTGCTTTTTTCGTATCAGATATTGAGTATTTCACACATGAAGAAAGTTGGTTAAGTTTATTTGGAGAATTATTGTTTATACAGAAACCAGAAGATATGGAATTATTCCCACCTGATTTAGATTATGGTTACAGTTATATAATGTATTTTAAAGATGGCATAAAAATGGATATTACATTAATTAATTTAAAAGATTTAAATCGTTATTTTAGTGATTCTGATGGTCTTGTAAAAATTTTAGTTGATAAAGATAATTTAGTAACTCAAGAAATTGTTCCAGATGACTCAAATTATTGGTTAAAAAAACCAACAGAACGAGAATTTTATGATTGCTGTAATGAGTTTTGGAGTGTCTCAACGTATGTAGCAAAGGGTGTTTTTAGAAGAGAAATATTATTTGCTTTAGATCATTTCAATAATATTTTACGTCCTGAATTATTAAGAATGATTTCTTGGTATATTGGCTTTAATAGGGGTTTTGATTTTAGTTTAGGAAAGAATTATAAGTTTATAAACAAATATTTAACTGATAAAGAATTCAATATGCTTTTAGCTACTTTTGAGATGAATGGATATAGAAAGACATACCAATCTTTTAAGCTTTGTTGTGAATTATTTAAATATTATTCAAATAAAGTAAGTTGTTTAGGAAATTATAACTATCCAAATTACGAAAAAAATATTGAGAATTTTATTCGTAATAATTATGAGAATTAATTTTATTAGCAACCACATTTTTGGTTGCTTTTGTTTTGATTTTGAATTTGGTTTTGAACTTATGGACTGATTTATTCAGTCCATTTTTTGTGCTTGCACAAAAACTAGCCTCGCAGAGCACGCGCATTAATGACTTATGAAACGTAGTAAATAAGTCTAGTGTGTTATACTTTACTTGGAAGTGGTTGCCGGAAAGAGCGAAAATGCCTCACATTTGTGCCACCTAAAAAGGAGCGATTTACATATGAGTTATGCAGTTTGTAGAATGCAAAAAGTGAAATCAGCTGGACTAAAAGGCATGCAATTTCATAATCAAAGAGAGCGAAAAAGTAGAACGAATGATGATATTGACCATGAGCGAACACGTGAAAATTATGATTTGAAAAATGATAAAAATATTGATTACAACGAACGTGTCAAAGAAATTATTGAATCACAAAAAACAGGTACAAGAAAAACGAGGAAAGATGCTGTTCTTGTAAATGAGTTGCTAGTAACATCTGACCGAGATTTTTTTGAGCAACTGGATCCAGGAGAACAAAAACGATTTTTTGAGGAAAGTTATAAATTATTTTCCGAACGATATGGCAAGCAAAATATTGCTTATGCAACAGTTCATAATGATGAGCAAACCCCTCACATGCATTTAGGTGTTGTGCCTATGCGTGATGGAAAACTGCAAGGAAAAAATGTGTTTAATCGTCAAGAACTGTTATGGCTACAAGATAAATTCCCCGAGCATATGAAAAAACAGGGTTTTGAGTTGAAGCGTGGTGAACGTGGCTCTGACCGTAAACATATTGAGACAGCTAAATTTAAAAAACAAACTTTGGAAAAAGAGATTGATTTTCTAGAAAAAAATTTAGCAGTTAAAAAAGATGAATGGACTGCTTATAGCGATAAAGTTAAATCAGATTTAGAAGTACCAGCGAAACGACACATGAAAAGTGTTGAAGTGCCAACGGGTGAAAAGTCCATGTTTGGTTTGGGAAAAGAAATAATGAAAACAGAAAAGAAACCAACCAAAAATGTTGTTATATCGGAGCGTGATTATAAAAACTTAGTGACTGCTGCGAGAGATAACGATAGGTTAAAACAGCATGTTAGAAATCTCATGAGTACTGATATGGCGAGAGAATATAAAAAATTAAGTAAAGAACATGGGCAAGTTAAAGAAAAATATAGTGGTCTTGTAGAGCGATTTAATGAAAATGTAAATGATTATAATGAGTTGCTTGAAGAAAACAAGTCTTTAAAGTCTAAAATAAGCGATTTAAAGCGTGATGTGAGTTTAATCTATGAAAGCACTAAGGAATTCCTTAAGGAACGTACAGACGGCTTAAAAGCCTTTAAAAACGTTTTTAAGGGGTTTGTAGACAAGGTAAAGGATAAAACAGCACAATTCCAAGAAAAACACGATTTAGAACCTAAAAAGAACGAATTTGAACTAACTCATAACCGAGAGGTAAAAAAAGAACGAAGTCGAGATCAGGGAATGAGTTTATAAAATAAAAAAAGCACCTGAAAAGGTGTCTTTTTTTGATGGTTTTGAACTTGTTCTTTCTTATCTTGATACATATAGAAATAACGTCATTTTTATTTTAGTTGCTGAAAGGTGCGTTGAAGTGTTGGTATGTATGTGTTTTAAAGTATTGAAAATCCTTAAAATTGGTTGCACAGAAAAACCCCATCTGTTAAAGTTATAAGTGACCAAACAAATAACTAAATAGATGGGGGTTTCTTTTAATATTATGTGTCCTAATAGTAGCATTTATTCAGATGAAAAATCAAGGGTTTTAGTGGACAAGACAAAAAGTGGAAAAGTGAGACCATGGAGAGAAAAGAAAATCGCTAATGTTGATTACTTTGAACTTCTGCATATTCTTGAATTTAAAAAGGCTGAAAGAGTAAAAGATTGTGCTGAAATATTAGAGTATAAACAAAATCGTGAAACAGGCGAAAGAAAGTTGTATCGAGTGTGGTTTTGTAAATCCAGGCTTTGTCCAATGTGCAACTGGAGGAGAGCAATGAAACATGGCATTCAGTCACAAAAGGTTGTTGCTGAAGTTATTAAACAAAAGCCAACAGTTCGTTGGTTGTTTCTCACATTAACAGTTAAAAATGTTTATGATGGCGAAGAATTAAATAAGAGTTTGTCAGATATGGCTCAAGGATTTCGCCGAATGATGCAATATAAAAAAATTAATAAAAATCTTGTTGGTTTTATGCGTGCAACGGAAGTGACAATAAATAATAAAGATAATGGTTCTGTTGCAAAGTTTTAAATAAAGAATAAAATCCCTTACGGTATCTATTTGATTTAACACCTGGCATTTTAATTTTAACAATTGGTTTATTTTTCTCTCAAGGCATTAAATTACAAGAAGAAAATGAATTAACTATATAGAATAGCCATTGGAGGAAAAAGATATGATTAAAATAAATTTAAACGTAATGATGGCAAAAAAAAATATGTCGTCTAATGAATTAGCTAAATTAGTAGGAATAACTCCAGCTAATTTATCTGTTTTAAAAACAGGGAAAGCTAAAGCAATTCGTTTTAACACACTAGAATCTATTTGTGAAGCTTTAGAATGTCAACCAGGAGATATATTAGAGTATCAAAAAAACAGTAATTAGTTATTTAACCTCATGGTAGACATAATCAAATATTATACGAAGTAAAAAGACCTCAACAATTATGAGGTCTTTTATTTATATATGTCTCTACGATGACCGATTTCTAAAACTAGAATCGTTATAGTATCATCATCTATGTTTGCCAACAAACGATAATCGCCTATTCTATATCGCCATTGCCCACTTTTATTACCTACTAATCCTTTTCCGTGAGCTCGAGGAGAATCAGTTCCTTCTAAGTTCTTAGAAATCCAAGATAATATAAGTCTAGCTTGATGTTTATCCATCTTTTTTAGTGATTTTTGAGCATTTTTTTCATACCGAACGGTGTATTTTTTATCCATCATAATCCTAATTCTAGAAGCATATCTTTATGTGAGATACTTTCGTCACTTAATTCATGAGCTTTCATTGCTTTTTCATATAAAGCCATATCAATTTGATCTTCCAGCCCCTCTAATAATTTAGTCCTAGCCAATTCTGATAAACTTAATCCATTTAAATCAGCCATAGATTGAATAAATGATTTTTCCTCATCCGTAACTCTAAATGTAACAGTACTCATATAAAAGACCTCCTTGTGTACATTTGTTTTACATTCTTATTGTATTACAAATGTATACAAGGAGTCAAATTTATAATAGTTAACATAAATCCCATTATACAAAGTAGCTGATATCATTGGGCTCAAAGCACTGACTTTGTGATTTCAAACTGGTATAGCTAAAATCAAAAATAGGATACTTTATTTAAAATGACTTATTTATGTATTGATTGTTGAATCAATGTTAGAAATATCAATTTCAATACTCGTAAGAGTAGCTTCAATGTTGTTTAATGTTGTAGCTATTTCTTGTAAAATATCATTATTAGATAAATTACCTTCTATATTTTTTAGTATATCCAAAAATTCTTTTTCCATATCTATATCCTCCTTTCTTGTTATCTTTAATGAAATTAATAATAGAAAAAATAAAAGTAATTAAGATTAGAAAAGTTAAAAAAATAATCGCAATTCTTAGTGAAAAAATATTAACAAATGAAGTAAATATAATCACCATTAAAGGTGAAGAAACCATTAAAATTGTATTTATAATCCCTACAGAAGATGAAATTATATGTGGGTCTACGCTATTCATTAACCATGCAGATAATTTTGGTGAACAGATACCACATAGAAAGGCCATTGCTGAGAAGTTTATTAATAAAAAAATTATAGAATGATAAAAAGTACTAAATAAAAACAACAAAGAAAATAAGGTGAAATATAAGATTAAATTATCTAAAGAGGTTTTTTTGAAAATTTTAATTCCTAGAAGACCACCTAAAGTAATAGATATAGATATACATATTCCCATAATCGCAATAGTAATACTGTATGTTCCTATAATAAAATAGTTGTAACTTGCAACAAGAATTTCAAATAAAGGGGGAATACAAGCTATGATTCCATTAATAAAGGCGATTTTAAAAATAGTAGAGAACATTTTTTTTTCAGATTTTATTTGATTTAATGCATATTTAAATGTTTCAATGAAATTTTTGTCATTAATAAAGTTCTTAGATGTTTGTACAGCTTCATCTTCTTTATTTATTTCTCTATATAGTAAAAAAAATGTTATTCCAGACAAAAGAAACATTATTGCATTTAGATATGCGAGTTGTGAAAAAGAAAGGAATACGATTATTCCAGCACCTGTAAATTGTGCTATGAGTTTAACAATATAATTAATGCTATTCGTAATACCTAATGCTTGATCTAAATTCTTTTCATTACAGATATTTTTTACAATAGGAATTTTTAAACTGCTACTATATATCCCGAACAAGTCAGAAAAAAAATTTATAATGATTGTAAAAAAAACTATATTCCAAGCATTCATATTAGTAGAAAATATCAGTCCAACCGACAAATATAGAATAGCTCTTATAAACGCGAGATTAGGCAAATGAATTGTTTTATTTTTTGTTTTATCAGCGAGATATCCAAAATAACTTTCAAATAAAGTTGGTAAAGTCTCTGATATAGCTATTAAAGAAATAGCTAAAGGAAAATTATCTAATCTACTAGCATATGTTACCAAAGCTAGATAAAATATAGAGTCTCCCATGATTGACAGTGTGTTTCCAATAGTAAGCTTTGCGAATTTAGAGTTCTTAAAGAGGATAGTCATAATTATTTCTCCTTTGCTATGTATTTTGTAATTTAACTATATCTTTTTTAGAATTCTTTTGTTAAAGTTGTCGTAAACGACATTATTTATAGGGAAAGTGGGTTATTAAATGGAAGTTGGAGAATTGTTGAAAAAGATAAGACTTGAAAAAAACTTAACTCAAAAAGAAATGAGTCGTGGAGTACTTTCAGTTTCTTACTATTCAAAAGTTGAAAAAGGAATTCATAGAGTAGGGGCAGAAGACTTAATTTTAATTTTAGATAATAACGATATTCAGCGAACATACTTTTTTAATCGATTAAAAAAAACA
Source organism: Vagococcus sp. AM17-17 (assembly GCF_003471765.1). Lineage (NCBI taxonomy): Bacteria > Bacillati > Bacillota > Bacilli > Lactobacillales > Enterococcaceae > Vagococcus > Vagococcus sp. AM17-17. The sequence goes on along the minus strand of NZ_QRJY01000021.1, from coordinate 973 downwards.
AAAATAAATATTGAATATCTTGAAAAAATTATGCCTAAAATAACTGAAGCATATTTTGAAAATGACGAAAAAAAAATGATTAAGTTAAAAGAATATGCCAGGATAAAGATTCCAAATACTTATCAAAACAAAAAATTTATTATGTCTATAATAGATATTACACTGGCAACATTAAATAATGATATGTCACTAATTAGCAATAATACAAAACAAATTTTACAGGATGAATTATTTAGAATGGAAGAATGGGATGAGTTTAAATTATCTTTATATGCTAATGTTTTGTCACTATATCCGATGGAAAGTAATATTTTCTTGATTAATTCTATAATTAAAAGTAGTAATATTTATTCTACAAAAGAGAAAAATATAATAGAAGTTATACTTATAAATTTTATAGGGACTTGTATTGAAGAGAATGATGATGAAATTGCATTGGAATATTTTCCGTTTTTAGATTCGATTCGAACTACACCAGAAAATTTTTTTTATCAGAATATGAGTATTTTTTTTCGTAATTTAATAAATTTTAGACTAAATCCTAAAGAATGCTACCTAAAAAAATCAATTGAATCTATAGATAGATTGAATGATTTAGGTATGGAATCATATGGAAAAGAAATAGAGTTATTTTTTAATACTTATAGATTGAAAATGTCGTAAACGACCAAAAATGTCGTTTGCGACATTTTTGGTTTATAAGGATTTTAAAAGGTAAACTAACATTATCAACTAAAAAATTTAAAAGACGAAGGGAGGAAGTAACATGGAAAGAGGTTGGAAAGTTTCTATCACTATCACAAAGACTGGTGCTGATGCGTAATTTATTAAGCACATATATTTTATTAATTGAATGTATAGCTATAGAAGTAACTAAAGTTTCGAAGACTAGTTATTTAACCTCGTGGTAGACATAATCTCCATTTTACGAAGTACCACATCTACCAACACATCGAGGCACCCACTTTGTGAA
>NZ_QRJY01000020.1:0-13501 GCF_003471765.1 Vagococcus sp. AM17-17 | reverse complement strand
TTTGCGACTAGTCCGTTATACCAGTTATCATATCCATTGTAGGCTTTGATATGTTTATTATTTGAAAAGCGTTCAAAGTTGGTTAGTCGATATTCCAGTTTTTCTTTTCCACCTTTGATGTCTAACCAATAGCCATATGATTGAATTTCAATTCGTGTTTTACTGACTAGAATGATACCAAACGGATAGAATTTTTCTGGAAAATCTAATCGAGATGTTTTAGTCAAACGTTTCTCAATAATAGTACCTGTGTCACGTTCGCTAGAAAGTATCGTTTGTTTCTTGTTTTGCCATTTATAAATAGGGAGTTGGCTCTCACACCACTTGAAAAAGGCTTTAGGTGGTGTGAGTGTTTTACCAATTTGTTTAGATAATGTCGTTGTCATTAGATTGTGGCGAACAAATCTATTTGTTGTTCGCTCGCTCCTTTCTCTGTTTTTTGTGTAGTTGTTTCTTTTTTCGTCACATTGTTAACTGGTTTTTTCTCTGCTTTTTTGGTTGGTTTCTTTTTACTTGGTTTCTTTTTCGGTAACTCATAGGTAATGAAATAGTCTGTTATCCATTGATACACCGTATCGTCTTCAATCATGGCAAATTGCTCGTTCTTTGCGTGTTCTTGTGCCTTTTTTGAACAATAGTCTAACGCTCCCTTAATGCTTTTACCGTCTGTCAAAATGCCTTTAAATAGTTCTTGATTGGTTTGTTTACAAAGCCATTGGTGAACACGTTCAATCTGTTCTGACGTGTTCGTTTCCATTTCTTTTAGCAATTTGTCTAGTGCTTGCGTGGTATAACTAATTTCTTGTGGCTCGAAAAACTTTTCATATTCAACACAATCACTTATTACAAGCCATTGGTACGTTTTGCCTTTATCTGTCATACCGTCAATAGATAGAAACAGTGGGCTATATTCATCAAGCTCCGTTTTTTTCGTGATAGTAGCTTGTGGTGGTAATTTTTCAAGGTAACCTAGCAACGTGTCAATCGTGTACATTGGGATGGTGTCGTGAGCATAAAACGTGAGCCATTGAAAGACACCGACTTCTGTTTGGTGTTGTTCTTTTTTGAACGCAACACTCATATATCCGTTTCTGCTATCGAAGATAGCGACTGGTAGTGATTTATCATAGTTTGTTAAACAATCTTTTAATGCTTGTATTGTGCCAATATTTGTATTTGTCATAGGTGTAACACTCCTTAAATTTGTTTATTTAGGTTGTCAAAAGGGGTTACTTACGATACAATTTAATTACGGTTTTATGTGCATCGTAAGTAGGGAAGTCATTTGTTCGAGCAAATGACTTCTCTTTTTGTGTTGTTTTAATAGGATTATCACTCTTTTGTTTTTTATTTTTTTGAAAAATCATTTGGGTTAGAAGTGAGTGAGGGAAGCTGTCGCTTCAATCACTCATGCTTCAAAGATAAACACTATCCTCCTTTCTGAATAAATTAAAATGAGTCCATTTGTGTCAGTGTGTGTCGGTCGGTTGCTGTGAAGCGAAGACATCATAGACACAAAGAAAGCACAAGGGCGAGCTTGCCTCGTTTATATACCCTTGTTCTTTCGACTGGATATGATAGGTTAGCTCATCAGTAACTGACACACACAACACTTCAAAGGACGTCTTATTTCTTCAGATAAGTTGGTAGTCTTTGGGAAAAGTATGAGTGATTGGAGCGAAAAAAGGTTTTTAAAGAATGCGTTGGCCTCCAACGGATTCTTTTTCTTTTGTCTTTTAGGTCAGACGTTGCGAAGCAGCGACTGACGGTCTTGGTCGTTTGGCACAAACGACTTGGGGAAAGAGCGGTGGAGGAGGTCGGAGCGATTAACACAAAAATATAAAAATAGAAGGAATCATTATGGAATCATTATGGATTTATTAGAGCGTTACTTATTATTTAATAACTAATATGATAAAATCATGTATAAGAAAGGGGGGATAATAGTGAATGATAGAAGGAAAATTATAATTATCGTTATTTCTATAGTCTTAATTATGCTACTTATATTCTCAATTAGTAGCTGTCAGAAAAAGAACAAAAGCAATTCTAGTAAATCGGAGGACAGAATTACAACAACAGATACAGCTAAAGAAGGATCACAAAACAAAAAGAAAGATAAGAAAAATTCTGTTAAAAAAGAAAGAAATAATAATAATAAAGAAGTTGTTACTTTCGATAATTCAAATAATGACTCAGAAGTTTCTACACCTAGTCCAAAGGGAAAATCAACTGAACCTTCTAAAAGAAAAAGAACGAGTAATTCTTCATCTTTATCAAGTAACTCTAAAAATGTTTCAAAACCAGAGAACTCAATTTATGATTTTGAAACAGAGTTTAAAAAAAATTACTTAAAATGGAGTAATTTACAAGCCAAAGGCTTAATTGAAGAAAAAGAATATACAACTGATATGGATGACGTAGCAAAAACTTTTAGAACTATTTCAAAAGAGACTGAAAAGAAAAAAAATCAACACGTTCTCACAAAGAAAGACAAACAACTCTATCAATTCTATGGTGCGTTGGCAAAAGATATAGAGGACCTGTCAAAAAGCATCTCAAAAAATAAATTTGAACCAGCAAATAAAAAATATGAAAAAATTCAAAAAAAAGAGGAGAGTTTCAAAAAAGGAGAAACTAAATGAGAAAAAAAGTAAGGAAAGGGATTGTTTCATTTTTAGTTAGTTTATTATTATTTACTAATTTTCCTATTGATTTAGTCATTGTGTGGGCCAGTGAACTAGAAACTGAAGTAACAAATCAATCCAAAGTTGAAGATTTAGGCGAAAAAGTAACTAAAGAAAGTCTACCAAATGAGGTGCAAAATCAATTAGACAACGAGGATAAAGACGATAGTTTTAAACCCTCTATTGAAGATAATAATAAAACATTATCTGACGTGTCTAATGACATAAAAGATGATTTTGAGCGTCAAGCAGGAACATTTATTGTGGAAGATATTGTCGAACAACAAGAAAAACATGGTTTCATTGAAAAGGTAGATGAGAGGACGGAAAGAAGTAAAACCTTTATTAACGAAGAATCAGGTGAAGGTGAGACATTGCTTTTTCCAGAAGCGATTCACTATGAGCGTAAAGGGGAGTGGAAAGATTTAAAAGGTGAAATGATTCCTGATAAAGATGAAGTAAGAAGTTTAGCACCTTTCAATTCGATAATTGTCCCTAATACGTTTAATGAAAAAGAAATTCAAGTCACATTAGATGAAAAATCATCTGTTAAAATAGCTCCAACAACTGGTGATTATGAAGCGGTTGAAGTTATTGAGGACAGTGTATTACTTGCTGGAAATAACAAAGATGAAGGCTTATCAATTAAAAGTGAACAATTTGGAACTGAACTAACGCAGTATGTCAATCATAACACTAAATTTAATGATTTAGTGTATGAAATAGAAGTACCAAAAGAAGCGACTTTTACATTTAATGAGTCATCACAATTATATGAGGTGACCAAGGATAAGGAATTACAGGCAGTTTTAACACAGCCATTTTTAGAGGACCAAGAAGGAAACCCAATCGAAGCTTTATCTTATGAATTAAAAAAAGAAACACCTAATAAAGCATTATTAACAGTTTCAGCACCTAAAAAAGACTTAGATGAAACATCGCTTTATAAAGTAAGAAGTAATATTGTTAATACAACTATAAAAAAGGGAATTGAATCCACAAGTATTAGACAGTATTTAGATACATTATCTTATTCATTTCAGCCTTACATGTATGTCGGATACGATGATGGTTTTAGTTCAGGGACTTTAGGTGCAGCTCATTTTAATTCATACGGAATCGTTAAAGTGCCTGATTCTGAGATTAAAAAAATTGGGAATGACAGAGAAATAGATGAAGCCTATCTATCTCTTTACCGTATGGGAACTCCAGGTTATTGGGGAGATCGTGCTAAAGACAAAAGTGGGAAAATTATTGATCGTACCTATGAGGTTCGAGGGTTAACTAAAGATGTTGGTAGTATAAATAGTCTAACGTATAAAAAATTTAGTGATTTAGGTTTTCCGATTGGTCAATTAGCTAATAAAACTGGTAAAGCGAAAACAAAAGTCGGACAAATTAAACCTAATAGTCGCCGTTATCAATTTGATATTACAGATTTAGCGAATGAATGGATTGCTGGTGCAAAAAATAACGGTTTAATATTTAAACCAGAAAAGATGGGGAAAAATAATCTACCCTATTCTCAAGCAGATATATTTGCTTCTCCTATTGGTGGCGTAACAGATGAATCACCTTATATTGTATTAAAGCACCGTGTTCGACCACCAATAGATGAAAAGATGCCCCTTAAAGAAACAACTATGAAGTTACGTCCTTTTGTCAGTTCAGATAATGATGGATTAATACAATTCAATGCACTTGGATTAGATGGTGTGGGCCGACCTGGGGCACAAGTCAATTATCAGATTATTGATGAGAAAGAAAAAAAACCAATCGTATTTGAAGGACAAGATGCGGCTATTGGAAGAGACTATATTTTCCCACAATATCCTGATATATTCCCAAATACTCAAGAATACAAAGTATTAGAAAGTAACTGGCAAACAGATACCCTTCTAACGGACGTCTTTAAAGAAAATCGTTTATATAAAACGAAAGCAATCATTAGTTTTGGTAAAGATTCAGTTACTAATACTTATGATGAATTCCAACTATACCGTGTGACTTCCCAAGATTTATTATCTAGAGTGTTATCTTTTTATGGTTTAACAGAACAAAAAGATCAATTCATGAAAGATAATAATATGAAAGATGACTTGTTAACACAAGGTAATTTATTATTTATTCGTAATCCTAAGAAAAACAAAGGTAAAGCTTATAAAACGACCGCTTTGACCACTCCTGATAAGATGCGCATAGATGCATTAGCATTAGGTAGAGGTAAAAATTGTACCTTTGGTTTTGAACCAATTAACTTAGGTAGTGGGAATTACTTATACGATATGGTAGATGGACAGTGGATAGATGCGGGACAAGAAGAAACCATTACAAGAACATTTAATTCAATGTCAGATGCGATAGATGGACCATTCGGTCTTAATTGGACAACTAATTTAACGATGCAATTAAATCAGTTAGAAGATTTAAGTATGATGTTAACACTAGCTGATGGTGGAAAAGTATTTTTTGATCGTCAATCGGATACCACTTATAAAGTTGAAGGCGATCATCTATATGATTTAACTAAGAAAGTCGTTAAAGATAAACGTGTCTTTGAATTAACAGACTTAAGCAATCAATTTGTTTATACATTTAATTCGACAGGTCAAATTCAAACCGTTAAGAATAATGCTAATCAAATTAGAACCTATAACTATAATAAAGATGATTTATTATCAGATATTACGTTGTTTGATGGAAAAAAGGTATCATTTAGTTGGGATGATATGGCACATATTTCTAATGTGACTTATCCTAATCAAACATCGACACAGTATAGATATGACTCTGATGGACATTTGATTGAAGTAATTGATCAAATAGGAAAAAGTATTCGCTATGAGTATGACAAAAATCATCGTTTAACTCAATACACAGATAACAATGGCAAGGTTCTTTATGCAAATGCTTATGATGATATAGGCCGAGTGATCAAACAAGCAGATGGTGAAGGTAACTTAACAAAGATTAGTTATGATAAGAATACAACAACGACAACTAATGCCAATGGTGTAACAGAAACAATTACTTATGATGATCGCTATCAAACAACTAAGCATGTATTTGGTGATGGAAAGGCAGAAGAGTACAGTTATAACCAAGATAACCAACGTACCAAAGTAATTGACCGTTCAGGTAAAGCTACTTATTATAGTTATGACAATTTTGGAAATACAATAGAAGTCAGTTATCCAAATGGGACAAAAGAATATTTTGACTATAATTCCGATAACCAGCTAATTAAAGAAACGAATACCTCAAATCAAGTAACGACTTATGAGTACAATCCACAGGGATTGGTTTCTAAAGTGACTCATCCAATGAATCAAACAGAAGAATTTTACTATGATTCAGTTGGTCAATTGATTAAGAAAAAGACATCTGATAATGTCATTGAAGAATATCAATATACTCAAGGATTAGTGACTTCTGTCTATCGAGGGGGTCAATTAGTTGAAAGATATGAATATGATGCTAATGGCCAACTATTAGCTGAAGTTGATGCCTCAGGAAATAAAACGACTTATAAACGAAATAGACGAGGTGAAGTTCTATCAGAAACTAATAGTACAGGTCACACTTCAAGTAAGACTTATGATGATGAAGGACATATCTTAACTGAAACAGATTTCAATGGTTATGTGACAAAAAATGAGTATGATGCGATTGGACAGGTGATTAAACAAACCAATCCACTTGGAGCGATCAAAACATTTGAGTATGACGGTATGGGAAATGTTATTGCCGAAACAGATTTTAATGGTAACAAGACACATTATGAATACGATAAAGTCGATCAACTTATCAAAGAAATTTCTCCAACTGGGATTGAAACAACATATCGATATGATGCTTTAGGTAATCAGATTGAAACAAAGATTGGTAAACAAGTAATAGAGAAAAATACGTACAATAGTCAGAATCAATTAATTAAATCAATTGATGCAGAAGGTAACGCTACTCACTATGAGTATGATTTAAATGATCAAGTAGTAAAGGAAACAGATGCGTTAGGCGGAATCACTCGTTATACCTATAATGAGTTAAATCAACTAATGGAAGTGACCGATTCCTTAGGAACAAAAACGACTTATGAATACAATAAAGCAGGTAGACCCATTATTGAAAAACAAGGCGATCGTATTCAAAAAGTAGCTTATGATACATTTGGCAATGTGTCGAAAGAGACAGATTCATTAAATCGAACGACTGGATATACTTATGATACCGCTGGTTTCATGAAAGAAAAAATCGATGCCTCAGGAAATAAAACCATTTATGAACATGATGGTGAAGGAAATGTTATAAAAGTAACCAATTCCTTAGGGAAATCTGTTAGTTATACCTATGATGGTGAAGGTAATGTTTTAACTGAAACTGATGGTGAAGGTAATATTAGAAAATATGCTTATAATGCCTTAGGATTAGTCATTGCAGAAGAGGCTCCGACAGGAGATATTCTACAATATGTTTATGACGGCGAAGGAAATATGATAGAATCTATCGATCCTTATGGTAAGAAAACACGTTATGACTATGATGCAGAAAATCAGTTGAGAAAAGAAATTGATGCGTTGGATCAAGAAACGACTTATGAGTATGATGTATACGGTAATATAATTAAGAAGACAGATCCTTTAAAACGCTCAGAAACATATACTTATAATACAAAACAACAATTGATTCAAAAAACGGAGTTAGATGGCTTAACTTACACTTATACTTATGATGCCTTAGGCCAATTAATTGAAATGAGTGATGAATCTGGTCAGTCAGAATCGTATACTTACGACTTAAAGGGACGAATGACTCAGATTAAAGATGTTAAAGGTCGTCAAACAACGACAGCTTACAATGAGTATGATGAAGTGATTCAAGAGATTGATATCAGAGGAAATCAGACAACTTATACTTATGACAAAGCAGGTCAATTAACTAAAACAACGTATCCACAACAAACCACTTCTGAATTAAGTTATGACTTATTAGGAAATGTGGTTTCTGAAACATTACCTAATGGTGGAACTTATCAGTATGAGTATGATTCAGAAGGGCAATTAGTTAAAGAAATTGATCCTCACAAACAAGTCACCACTTATGCTTATAATAATAACGGTGAACGAGTGAGTGTGACTCGTCCAGATGGTTCAGTTGAAAAAACTGTTTACGATGAGAATAGTGATGTGGTTGAAGAAATTGATGCCGCAGGCAATAAAACAACTTACAAATATGATAGTTATGGCAATGTGGTTGAAGTTAAGGATGCCGAAGGCAGAATTACAAAAGAACAGTATGATGCGAATAATCGTCTTGTTTCAGAAACAGATGCCTTAGGTAATAAACAAACGTATCATTATGACAAAGCAGACCGCTTAGTGAAGGAAGTTAATTCATTAGGTCATTCTATTCAATATGAGTATGATTCAAATGATCGTTTAAAAACGATGATTGATGCTCAAAAAGAAAAAACACGTTATACCTATGATAAGCGTGGTAATATGATTTCCATGATTGAGCCTAATGGTGGAAAAACAACGTATGACTACGATGAAGAGGACAAATTAACATCTGAAACTAATTCAAAAGGTTACCAACAAATTTATCAATATGATAAATACTCTAATCTAAAAGCGATTAAAGATAATGTAAAAGAAAAACCACTTGTTCGTTATGAATACGACCAATATGATCGTTTAGTGAAAGAAGTTGATGGTCTAGATCAAGCCACTGTTTATGAGTATGATTCAGTTGACCGCGTTAAAACGACTAGTTATCCAGACAAAACGAAAGTTTCTTATACTTATAATACGTTAGACCAGTTAACTGAGTTAACTGATGAGCGAGGCAATAAAACAAGTTATACGTATGATGCTTTAGGACAAATGACTCAAGTAAAAGAAGCAGATAATCAAGTTTATAGCTATACGTATGATGTTTTAGGTAATTTGAAAAAAGAAGAAGGTCCACTTGGGGACAAAACGCAGTATGTTTATAATAAAGTGGGTGATGTGATTGAGGAAACAGATGCCTTAAATCAAACCGTTCATTATGAACATGATGCTTTAGGTCAGGTTACAAAAGAAATTGATTCTAAAAAACGAGAAAAAACGTATCAATATGACGCTTTAGGTCAGTTGATTCAAGAAACAGATCATAAAGGTAAGAAGACAGAGTATCAATATAATGCAGGTGAGCAGTTAACTCGTGTGAAAACAAGAAGTGGTCATGTGACACGATATGCTTATGATACAAATGATAATTTAAAAGAAATCACTGATCCAGCAGGTAATCAAACACGATTTAATTACAATGAATCAGATGAATTAGAGAAAGTTTCTTTACCAGATGGGCGAGTAGAATCTTATTCCTATCGTTTAGATGGTGAAATGGAACAATCTAAACAAAGTAATGGTGTTAAAACAACTTACAAATATGATGAATTGAACCGTATGGTTCAACAAAAAACAGGTTCTAAGAAACAGGAATTTGTTTATAATGAAGAAGGTCAGTTAACGAAAGCAAAAAACGAGACTGGAACGCATCAATTTGATATGAATGAGTTTGGGGACATTGTGAAGAGTACCGATGTGACTGGTACTGTTTTATCTTATGAGTATGACTCTTTAGGTAGAAAAACAGCAACTATTTACCCAGACAACACAAAAGTAACGTATCAATATGACGAACAAAATCGAATGAAACACGTGACACAACCAGAAGGTCAAACTGATTATACTTATGATGCTTTAGGACGTGTGACTAATATTACTTACCTTAATGGTAATCAAACGACGTATACTTATTCTCATGACTTTTATGTTGAAACGGTTAAAACAGTTAATAAAAAAGATGAGTTAATTAGTGAATATACGTATAAATATGATGAAAATGATAATATTATTTCTGAGATAACCATCTTACCAAAAGTTAAACAAGAAAAAACGTATGAGTATGATGAAGATGACCAATTAATAAAAGTATCTACTAAAGAAAATAAGCAAGAAACAGTTATTACTTATTTGTATGATGAATTAGGTAATCGAATTGCTTATCGAAAAGAAGTAAATGGTGCGTCAGCTGAGTATGCTAAATACACAGCCAATGAAGTGAGTCAGCTTCAATTAGACGAAGGTGATGGCGCTACACTTACTTATGATAAAACGGGTAATGTGAGCCAAAAACTATTACTAGATGGTACAACCATTGATTATCTTTATAACGATGCGAATCAATTGATTCAAAAAACAACTAGTTTAGGAGACGTGACTACTTATCAATACGATGCCTTAGGCAATCGTGTAACAAGTGAGTTAACACATGATAAGAACAAAGAAGGTCAAGAAGATTTAGTTAAGTGGATAACAACGATTGATCGACAACAAGAACTAAAATCCGAATCAACGGATGTTCTATTATCTGAAAGTTTAGCTTTAGCTAAAGAGAATCCGGATGCTTTTAAGAAAAAGAAAGAGGGTTCTGCTTCTTGGCGAAATAAACTAACAGATCAATTAAGTTCACGTCGTGGTTCTTCTTATGTGGAGAAGGTTAATTATGTGAATGACTTGAATCAAAGTTATCCCCGAGTGGCTCAAGTAACACAGGAGAAACAAGTTGGTAAGAAAACAACTAATCAAGAGTCTCAATTTATTTATGGTGAAGATGATCAAGCAATCGGAACACGTGAAGAGTCTTATCATGAAGATGGTCTTCAAAGTATTGCCAGTAGGGTTTCTTTATCAGATGAGTCTTTAGAAACCAATGAATTGTATGATTCTTTTGGTTCTAGTGAGTTACCAATGACGAATCAATTAGGTTATCGTGGTGAGTGGCATGATAGTCAAGATTCACAAAACTTACGAGCAAGAAATTATGATATGTCTATGGGACGTTTCTTCCAAGAAGATAGTGAAATGGGAGATTTAGATGAGCCAGGGACCCAGAATAAATATGCTTACGTGGGCAATAACCCACTAGGTTATTCTGATGAAAGTGGTAATAAACGACGAGGTGGTTTTAGAGGATTTGTGAGAAGAGTCTTTCGTCCAGTGGTTAGAGCAGTGAGAAGATACATTCCGCCAAGACGACCTTATCGCCCAGCGCCAAGACGATATTATCCAAGACCAGCACCGAGAAGGTACTATCCGAGAACAAGGTATCGAGCACCAGTTAGACGTTATGTACCAAAACGTCCAGTGTACCGAGCACCAGTTAGAAGATATGTAGCTAGTAAATCTTATAAACCAGCTAAGAAACAAATTAGACGAAACAGTCCTAAAAAAGTAGCTGCAATTAATAGAAATGCGAAAGTTAATAAATCTAGAAAAGTTGTTAAAGTTAAGAGAAAATCAGGATTACTAACAAAAGCTAAGGAAAAATGGAGTAAAACGAAAAAATCTATTAGGACAGCAGTTAACGATGGAAAAAAATGGTTTAAGCAGAAAAAGAAAGAAGTTTCCGCCAAAACTAGAGAAATCAGAGAAAAAGTAGTTAATAAAGTTTGTCAAACAGCTAAAACAGCTTGGCAAGGAACTAAGGATTTCTGGGGTAAACATAAAGAAACGATTGTGAAAGGAACTCTTTCAGGTGTAGCTATAGGTTCTATGTTTATACCCGGAGGTCAAATAGTAGGGCTATCCATAGGAGCCGGGTTAACTGTAGGAAGTCTTCAAAACGCAGTTACAGGTAAGGATTGGGTATCGCAAAGAGAATTGGGTACAGGCGAACGAGTAGTAGAAGGAATATTTGGAGTAGTAGGAGTAGTAGGAGTAGTAAATGGTGTAAAAACTACAATACCATCAAAAAATATTAGTAATGCTAAACCTAATCCACAAAGTAATAAAAATATTATTAAAAATAATATGGGTAATGAGATTGATATTACAATATCAAAAACACATTCTAGTGTAAATAAGAATCCTGGTCCATTCAATGGCAAGCCTAATAGTAGTGTTGATATTTTGGATGCAAAAGGAAATCTTGTTACTAGAAGGTTTTATGATTCAAAAGGGCGAGCAATTCGTGATGTTGATATGACAAATCATGGTAATGCAAAAAATCACCCAGAATATCCACATGAACATTTTTGGACATATGATTCAAAAGGAAATCCAACAAGAAAATGAGGTGAAATAAGTGGATTTTCAAAATTTTATAAATAGTTTAGAGTATGGTGAAGAATATAAATTTTATTATAATGATAAAGAATATTGGATTAGTCAAGCGAATGATAGGTATTATTTTACAGATATAGCTAATAAGAATACTCAAACTTTTTCTTCAATAAAAGAATTATTAATAGATATAAGAGTAGAAGGTCAATCATTAAAAAATATATGGGAAAATATTAAGTCACAATTTTAATTACAATTTAAAAGATAGCTCTTTGGGTACAGTTGATGAAAATTATAAGTATTCTGTGAAAGAACTCAGAAATATGATGAAATAAATTATGGAGGCATGTATGTTCATTTTAAAATATAATATTTTTGATAATGATATTTTGTCTAGCTTAATTTGACAAACGAAATATTAATTAATAAGAAAGAATATGGATTTTTTTTAGAAAAACAACTTGAAACTCTGTCAACATCAATCTATCAATGGATTATAAATTTAGTTCATATGGCTTTAGAAATAGATGAAGAATTAAGTCTTTGTGTTAGTGATATAGAAAGTTTTAATTCTTGGATAGGGTTTTGTTATGATAATAAGAACACTTTAAAAATTAGTGAGATAAAAACAGATAATAAATTTAATTTATCTTATCTGCTATAGAGAAAATGAGTAAATTATCGAATAAAGAATTAGTTTGGCAAGAAAAAATTTATATTAATATGTTTAATGAAGAAGTTATTAATGTGGCAGAAGATTATATTAAAGAGATCAAATTGTTGAATAAAAATACTAATCATTACCCGTGGTGCTAGTTAATTTTTTCCTAGAGGAAAATGTCTAAACAAGTTGGTAAATCAACAAAAAAATCTTATTTTTATGGTCTTAAAATTCATATGATCGTTACTAAGACTGGCTTTCCTATTACTTACTCAATCACGAATCCAGGTGTCCATGACGTGAAAGTATTAGAGACATTATCGGAAGAAGCAAATCTTCCCAATATCCTAGGGGACAAAGGATATATTAGCCATAAAATCCATGAAAAGCTTGCCCTTAAGGGCATTACTATATCCGTTCCGCCACGTAAAAACATGAATAAATCAGAAAAACTAGACCACAGCTTACTTGGAAAACAAAGAAAAACAGTTGAGACTGTTTTTTCTTCCTTAGAAAAATTAGGTTGTCAAAATTTCAACTCACGTTCTGTTAAAGGGCTAGAGAGTAGATTTGAAAGCATATTATTGGCTTACAGTGTTCTATTAAGTCGAGCACAACGACGTTTTGAAGGAACTTTGAAATATTCTTTAGGATATTAAATTTAACTAGCACCACGGGTTAATCATTATATTTTAGAATTGGAAAATTCGCTTATCGAACTGAAAAAAAAGGTTTCTTTAAAAAATAGTTAAAAATTTATTTTAAGAATTTGGAGGAATCAGTATGAAAATGCACAGATTCATACTTTCCTCTTTTATAGGTGTTGTTTTGTTATTAAATAGTCAGATAGTACTCGCAGAAGAAGATACCAATTCTTCTTCTGTTGAGTATTCAACAATGACAACATCCACTAAAGAGAAAGAAGGTAATTTAGAGAGTGAAACAACTGAATCTAGCTCAAAAGAAACATTAAAAGATTCAGAAACGTCTACTCCTAAAGAGACAAATGAATCAACAACAAAAGACATATCAACAGACCA
>NZ_QRJY01000002.1:0-391219 GCF_003471765.1 Vagococcus sp. AM17-17 | reverse complement strand
ACCAACCAACAGAAGGAGAGCAAGTAGTATCCGGCAAAGGTGTTGGTGGCGATAAAATCACGATCAAAGATAAAAATAATAACGTGATTGGAACAGGGACAGTAGCGGAAGATGGTACGTTTACTGTTAAAACCGATCGTCCGTTAGAAAAAGGGGAAGAATTAACCGTTATCCCAACGACCGATGGAAAAGAAGGGACCCCAGGGACCACAACGGTGGCTGAAAAACCATTCGATAAAGATGCCCATAAACCAACCGTCAACCAACCAACAGAAGGAGAGCAAGTAGTATCCGGAAAAGGTGTTGGTGGCGATGAGATCACGATCAAGGATAAGGGTAATAACGTGATTGGAAAAGAGTCAGTGGGTAAACAAAAATTACCATCTACGGGTGAATATGATAATAAATCATTGTTAAGTACAGGACTATTATTATTAACGTTAGCAGGAGGATTGCTAGGGTGGAAATTGAAACGGAATAAATAAACTAAACAGCTAAGAATCTATTTTTATTGATTAATTGTATAATCAAGTTAGCTGCATTTAAGTTGACAAGTAAAAAGCAAATGGTTGTATACTATATGCTCTATGTCAAATGATGTGGATGAATAAAATTAAGTGTACTTAAGCAACGAAAGCCGATTGGCTTTTGTTGCTTATTTATTTGTTTTGGCTCTTTGTCAACTACTGTTGTTAAGGATTAATACGTTAGTATTTAAGATCTAGAAAGCGTTTGGTTTTCTAGATCTTTTTTGGTGATTTAAAGACAGATTATTTTAAGCAAATTGAATTTATAGTCGTAGCCTAAAATTATAAAAACTTCTCATAACATAGGTATTACGCTTAATCACTTTCCCTGTTTTCTTTGGTTGGAAAAATAATTTGAGTGTATCGCAAATGATTTTTTTAGTTGTCTAGCTTAATTTTACAACCGGCGTTAAACAAAAAAGTAAGAGAATTTCTTCCTTCACTCCACTTAATTCTATTTCATTTTTGAGACTTTTTTATCAATATATTGCCCATCAATACGATTTACTGCACAGCTAATACTTTTAGATCAGCCTTTTTTACTTTTTAAAATTCATGATTGATGGATTCGATAAAAGTGAAAGTATCTTTATCAAATGAAAATTTTAGGATTGAGCAATTTGAAAAACTAATAGTAGAGACTGTTTTAAAATCTAACCAAGCTTGAATAAATAAGTACATAGCACCACCATGACTAACTGCTAAAATTGTATCAGAGTTATCTTCTTTCATTACTTTAGTTAACGTATCGATCATACGTTTTTGGACATCATCGGCTGATTCCCCGCCATAAGGAACAAAAGCATCACCGTATGATGTTTCATTTGGTTTGATTTTAGGGTTTAAACTTTCACTCTCACCTTCAAATAGTCCAAAATGCCATTCTTTTAATCCTTTTAAACGTTTGTAGTTATCGTGTCCAGCAACGATTTCTAACGTGTCACATGCACGTTCCTGCGTTGATGAATAAAAAGCGTCAATCTCGATATGGTTATCTTCAAAGTATCTTTTTGCAATATGAGCTTGTCGAACCCCCTCATCTGTCAAAGGTGAATCACAAAAACCTTGAATTTTTCCAAGTTGATTAAAAAGAGTTTGTCCATGTCGCATTAGATAAAGTGTTTTAGCCAAAATAAACAGTCCTTTCTATTATTTTATTTCAAATAAGCTAGGGGTTGCTTGAACAACAATGTCTTCATTAGTAAAAGGATGTACTAAGTGAAGCGATATTGCATGAAGCTGTAGTCTAGGAGAGGTGGATGACGGATTATATAAAGGATCACCAACGATAGGGTGTTGGATGTTCTCTAAATGCACACGAATTTGGTGAGTTCGTCCGGTATCCAGTTTGCATTCGATATGGGTTGTATTTTTCAAAACCTCAACTACCGACACATGGGTTCTAGCATGTGCTCCCTTTTTTGTATCAACTACGCGTTTTCGTCTATCGTGACGATGACGTCCGATAGGTTTATCAATAGTAAATTGTTTTTCTTTGATAATCCCACTTACTTCTGCTTCATAATAGCGATTGATTTTCTTTTGTTCTAATAATCTGCCAAGTATAGGCAAAATGATAGGATGTTTTGCAAAAACGATGGCCCCACTTGTTTCTTTATCAAGCCTATGTACAACATAAGGAAGTTGATTTTTTGGAGCTAAATAAGCAGCCAAGTCGTTTAGTAAGGTGTCTGACTCTTGCGGTTGATTCGGATGAGTTTTTTGACCGTATGCTTTGTTGACAATGATGAGATGATCATCTTCCCATAAGACATTGACCGAATCTTTATTCCCTAAGGAAATTTCGGGCTTTGTATAATCACTATCTTCGAAAATCATCGTCACTGTATCACCGGCTATTACTGTTTCATGGAACATGACAGGTTGGTTATTTTTTAACACATTTTTTCGTGTTCTTAAAAAATGTCGGACTTTCCTAGGGATGAGCCAATCGTTTTCTAATAGGTCACGAATCGTTTTTTCATGTGTTCCTTCTGGTAAAGTGATAGACAGCTGCATAAGTAGACTCCTTTTTCTAATTTAAACGTTTTTTAAAAAATATCACGTAGTAATTTAATGTTTGTTTGGTATTTTTAATAGACTTATGAAGATAAGTCTTTAGACGTATCAGTTATTTATGATAATATGATACACTAAATATATAAAATTTAATAGAAAGGACATTATCATGGAACAAGTTAAGAAGTATTTAGAAGTGATAAAATCCTGGCTAATCAGGTTTGGTGCATGGTTAAAACCTCATTGGCAAACATTTCGAGTACATCAAAAAAGAATATGGAAGAAATACCATATCAATAAAATAATTTTATTAACAGCTTTAACAGTTGTCTTAGTCACAAGCATTTATCTGTTTTATTTGGCTAAGAGTATGAATGTTTCTGGGTTAAAAGCAGGATTGGAACAATCCACGACGATTTATGATAAAGACGGTGATGAAGCAGGTAAGCTTCGAAAAAATGGCGGAACGTTTGTAACGTTAGATAACATCTCACCGTATGTGGTAGATGCTTTGATTTCTACAGAGGACCGCCGCTTTTATCAGCATAAAGGATACGATGTGAAAGGGATTTTAAGAGCCGTAGCTAGAAAAGTGATTAGAAGAAATAATAGCGGTGGTGGTGGGAGTACTATCACACAGCAGTTAGCAAAAAATGCCTTTTTAGACCAACAACAAACATATACGCGTAAAGCAAAAGAACTCTTTTTAGCAATAGAGTTGGAAAAAGAGTATTCAAAAGATGAAATTTTAGAAATGTACTTAAACAAATCGTACTTTGGTAGTGGGGTTTGGGGAATTCAAGATGCATCAAAAAAATATTTTGGTAAAGATGCTAAAGATTTAACAATTGATGAAGCAGCTGTACTTGTCGGTGTGTTGAAAGGTCCTAGTTTATACAATCCGATTGATCATATGGATTATGCAGTCAATCGCCGTAACACAGTGCTATCTGTGATGGTTGATAATGGAAAATTAGATAAGGCTACGGCAGATGGTTTGATGAAAGAACCGATTTATTTAACGGATACCTATGTACCGGATAAGGAATCGTATAAATATCCTTATTACTTTGACGCGGTCATTTCTGAAGCGACTGACAAAACGGGCTTAACAGATGCGGAAATTTCGAATGGCGGTTACAAAATATATACAGCTTTAGATCAAGTGTATCAACAAGGTATGGACAAAACGTTTGCAGATGATAGTTTGTTTCCTCCTGCAGCGTCAGACGGTGCCATTGTAGAAGGAACGTCTGTGGCGATTAATCCTAGTTCTGGTGGTGTGATGGGGATTATTGGAGGACGTGGTGAGTATACGTATCGTGGCTGGAATCGTGCGACTGATTCAAAATTATCGCCAGGGTCTACGATGAAACCTCTATCTGTTTATACGCCAGCTTTAGAAGCAGGATACAAACCAGATGATATGTTAAAAGATGAAGAGTTATCTTATTATGATGTGCATAACTTCTCTCGCACATATAGTGGTGAAACATCTATGACGAATGCCTTGATACATAGTTTAAATGCTCCAGCAGTTTGGTTAATGCATGAGATTGGCATTGATAGAGGATATAAAAAAGTTGAACAGTTTGGTATTAAGCTAGACCAAGAAGATAAGTATTATGGACTTGCGTTAGGTGGGCTAACAAAAGGAGCTAGACCAATCGACATGGCAAGTGCATATACGGTATTTGCTAACGAGGGAGTTAGAAAAGAAACACATTTTATTACAAAAATTGAAGACTCACATGGTGTGATTATATATGAGAATCAAAAACCAAAATCAACACGTGTGACAACACCTGAAGTGGCTGAAGAGATGACAAGTATGCTTCAAGGTGTATATAGTTCAGGAACAGGAGCCGCTGCTCAGCCGTACGGTTATCAAATAGCCGGTAAAACAGGAACGACTGAAAATATAAATGCAGATGGTATGTCAAAAGATCAGTGGATGATTGGGTACACACCAGATGTGGTAGTAGCTACGTGGATTGGTTTTGATAAGAGTGGACCAGATCATTATTTACCAGGTAATGATAGTAGTTACATTTCAAATGTGTTTAGAACAGAGATGCAAAGTATACTGGGAGCCTCACCCAACACGCCGTTTCCAGTAAAAGACGCCACACAAACTGAAGAATATATTGGTAGCCAAGAAAATAACACGACGACTAATGGAAAACTAGACGGAATTGGTGATACATTAAATGATGTGGGTGGAAAAATCAAACAAGGTGCAGACACAGTAGGAGAAGGTATCAAAAAAGGTTTAGATAAAGTTGGCGAAGCTTGGCAAGGTATTTGGGACAGAGTAACCCAATAAGAGTAGGTTTTTTTAGCGAAACATGTTACAATATTAAGAGAATAAATTTCTATTAAAGGAGCATACATATGTCAAATAATATTTATGATAGTGCCAATCAAATCGAACGCGAAATTCGTCAAATGGATGAATTTTTAGCTTTAAGTAGTGCTTTTGATGCAGTAAAAGCTAATCAAGAAGCATTTGAATTATTTAAAGCATTCCAAGAACTACAAAT
This sequence comes from Vagococcus sp. AM17-17, assembly GCF_003471765.1. NCBI lineage: Bacteria > Bacillati > Bacillota > Bacilli > Lactobacillales > Enterococcaceae > Vagococcus > Vagococcus sp. AM17-17. Next base: position 386,130 of record NZ_QRJY01000002.1, on the reverse strand, counting down.
GACCTTACAACAAAAACAAATGCAAGGTGAAGAATTTTCTGACGAAGATGCTCAAAAAGCACAAGAAATGGCAGAAAAAGTTCAAGGTGAAGCATTAATCCAAGATTTAATGCAAAAAGAACAAGCTTTCAGCATGATTGTTAATGACTTAAACCGCATCATTATGCAACCAGTTCAAGATTTATATACGTTAGATTAATCGACACAATAATGGGTGGTTAAGCAAGTGCTTAACCGCCTATATTTTTTATAGAAATTATTTTCTTTAATATGTGATGATAGTAAAAGGAGTGTGGCGCATGAAATTTATTCATATGGCAGATTTACATATAGATCAACCTTTTTCTGGGATTACTACAGAAGATGTAGCGTTCCAAAAAGAGATACAACAAATAAATTATAAAGTATTTGAAGCAATTATTGATTTGTGTATTAAAAATTCAGTGGATTTTTTATTAGTGGTAGGTGATACGTTTCATCAAGCAACATCATCAATCTATACACAAAAATTTATTATGGACCAGTTTAAAAAATTAGAAGAGCATCACATTACAGTGGTGATGTCTTTTGGCAATCATGATTACTATACTAAGAGTCGTTACTGGTTTGACTGGCCAGAAAATGTCGTACTTTTTGACAAAGAAGAAGTAACGACAAAAGTACTGACTTTAAAGAACGGTCAAAGTGTTTCGATTAGTGGGTTTTCTTATGAACATCAGTGGATTACTGACCAAAAGGCGTTGGAATTTCCTGAAAGAAGTACTGAAACGGATTATCATATTGGTTTTTATCATGGTGAAATTGGACAAGAAGGTAAGTACGCACCGTTTTCTTTATCACAATTAAAATCAACATATGATTATTGGGGATTGGGGCATATTCATAAGAGTGAAGAATTAATGGAAAAACCATTAACAATTTATCCTGGAACACCTCAAGGACATACAAGAAAAGAACGAGACACTAAAGGTGTTAGTTTTGTTGAAGTGAGTGGATCAAGTGTTTCTCAACATTTTATTGATGTGAGTAAAGCAACATGGGTACAACAAGATATCTCATTAAAAGAAACAACAAGAGCAGAACAATTAGCAAAAATAGAAAAAGAAATTATAGCAGCTAGATACATGAAAGAAGTCACGTTATTAGTTGTGAAGCTAAGCCCATCATCAGAAGAAGGCATTAGTGAATTATTATTACACAAAGAAGAAATATTAAGCTACTTACAACGTCAACTACTACGCAAAACATCGTATTATATTTGGTTAGTAGATATTGTGATTGAACCAATTAAATCAAATCAATTAATTATGGGCTTTGAAGCGAGTTTAATTGATGATTTGTCTCAGCATTTTCTACAACGAAATGAGTTTTTCTCAGTCGCTAAGGACATTACCCAACAGCCAATTGTGGGGACTAATATAATATTTGATGAAGAAGACATTCAGCGGATTGTTGAAGAAAGTAGTCAGTTAGTAAAAGATAAAATGATTTTTAAAAATGGAGTAGGCCAATGAAAATAAGACGATTATATATAAATGGGTTTGGAAAATTTAATAATCAAGTCTTCAATCTTAAGGAAGATAATCAGCTCATTTTTGGTGACAATGAATCTGGAAAATCTACGCTTTATCATTTCATTCGCGCGATTTTATTTGGGTTTCCTAAGAAAAGAGACATGGTACGTGATTTCACTCCAGTAGAAGGTGCAACGTATGGTGGTCATATTATTGTGGATCATCCTATTCATGGAGAGTTATATATCGAACGTTTCAAAGAAAAGAATAAAGGTCAAGCATATGTTAGATTAGAGGATGGTCGAGTAGGTGATGAGCACTTATTGATGTCGTTGATAACGCCACTAACGAAAGAAGTATTTGATGAAGTATTTAGTTTTCAACAAGAACAACTGATTGATCTAAATGAGTTGAATGAAGTGAGATTACAGCGTTTGCTCCTAACGGTTGGCTTGACAGGCAGTGAAAGGCTGACAGCTATTTCAAATGATTTTTTAAAGGATAGACAACAAATTTATAAGCCATCAGGTAGAATTCCTTTATTAAATCAACAATTGAAAGAATTTAATCGCTTAGAACAAAGCATTAGATTGGTTGAGGAACAGGAAAATACTTATCGTGCTAAATGGAATCGACGACTTGAGTTAGAAAAACTATTAGAAAAAGAGAAAAAAGAGCTTGAAGATAGTATGTCTCTTGAAAAAACATTACTGGAGCAACAAAAATATTTCCCACTTTATACTGAATGGCAGACGCTAAATCAAGAAACAGGTGGAAGTAGCACAGAACAAGCACCAAAAACGACAGTTAAAAGTGTGTCTGAAGCGTTGCAAGAATATAAATTCTTAACGAAAAAAGAAACGGAATTATTAGAAAATCAAAGTGATATCATTAAAGACATCACGCCAGCTGTTCAATTTTATCTTGAAAATCAAGAATTATTTGACCAATTGTTAGATGATCAATTAAGTGTTCAATCTATCAGTGAGCGTCAAGAAGTGTTGCAACAACAGTTGGATGCTTACACATCTAGTAAAAAAGAGTTGTACGATAAGTATCGTTTGTCAAATGCCTTACTTGATGTGGTGATTGAAGATAAAGAAGAAGAGTCGTTAAAAGAGCTAGCTGAAGCAGAGGAAGAGTTACTTAGAAAACAAGTCATTTTATCTAATGAAAAAAGTCGCTTGTCAATTAGACAACGAAATCTAGATAAAGAATTATCTAAATCAGAAAATCAGTTATCTATTCCATCAATGAGTCACTCAGAAGATGGTGAGATAGATGAGGCACCATTCTTTGATTCATTTACAATCAAAATGTTTTCTGGTTTGTCACTTGCGATTGCAGTCATGATGTTATTGTTGGCCATTGTTTTAGGATTGTCATGGTTGTACGTTATTGTAGCGGTATTTGTCGGTTTAGGTGTGTTTGGGTTTATTAAAGCAAATAAAGTACCCAAATATCATCCTGTAACACCTGAAGAAGCGAAGTCTATATATAAACAGCAACTAAATGAAGCCGATCAATTGGCTGATGAGTTAAATGATTTAGAAAAAAACTTAGCAATTTTCAATGAACAAGAAGCGTTAGTAAATAAACAAAAAGAACAATGGGTGACAGCTTATGGTTTCCCTATGGATGAAACAGTATCAATGTGGTTAACGACTTTACCAGTTTTTAGTCAATTACGCGATATCCAAAAAAATGAGCAAGAGATGACATTACAACTTGCAACAATTGATAAAGCCATTACGTCATATAAAGAGTCTCTTTCATTTGCCAAAGATTGGATTCCTTTAGAAGGTAAAAACATACGTGAGAGCTTTAAAGAAGTTAAACAATTTGCTGATACACAAAAAGAAGCCATCAACCGTTTGGAAGGTAGCGAAACAAATAATATCCAAAGTGAATTAGCTTCTATTAGACATCAAAAATCAGCTTGCCAAACATTGATTAATGAATTAACCAATCAGCATGAATCAACACCAATTGATGTAGCAAAAGAATGGTTAAATCGTCAAGAACAGTTAGGTCAAAATGCTAATCGTATTGACGAGTTAGAACGTCAATTAGAAAATGTGTTTGATTTGTCTAAGAATTATAACTTATTGTCAATTAATAAAAGTTTAATGAAATTAAAAGCGGAACAAGATGAGCATAAAGATCAAGAAAAGGCTTATCAAACCGAGTGGCAACAGATTGATTATGATATGAAACAAATGGAAAAAAATGGGTCATTGGATGATTTACGCCAAGAGAGAGCAACTCAATTATCTAAGATTGAAGAAATGACGGAACAATGGTTAACGCTACGTTTTTCTGAAGAATTAGTGCAACGATTATTCCAATATTTATCAGATCAACAGCTTCCAACGCTTTTAGGTACTGTCACAGGTTACTTCAATTTACTAACTAATAAAACGTATCACAAAGTTCTAGTTGAAGATGGTCAACTAATTATTGTAGACAATCATCAAAGGCAGTGGAAAATCGACCAATTATCAACAGGGACAAAAGACCAGTTGTATATGGCCTTTCGTTTAGCCTTTATTCACTTGCATAGTGAAGATTATGGCTCACCGATTATTATTGATGATGGTTGGTTGCACTTTGATGACACACGTAAAGTAACACTGTTTAAGTTATTAGATATGTTAGGTAAAGATAACCAAGTAATCTGTTTAACGTCTGATACAACCATGAGGGATTATTTTGAAACAAAAGATAAGTCTGTATTGGTTATTGGAAAGGAAGAAACAGCATGAAAAAATTGAGAGATTTAGTAGTAGATGAAACGTTTGAAACATTTGTTTTGCTCAAAACAGCAGATGTTCGAGTCGCTAGAAATGGTAAAAAGTTTATCGCGTTTACTTTTCAAGATAACTCAGGCACAATAGATGGCAAGTATTGGGGTGCGTCAGATGAAGACATTGCGACATTTACTACAGGAAATGTTGTGTTGTTAAACGGAAAGCGTGAACTTTATCAAAATATGCCCCAAGTGAAAATTATGCATCTTCGTTTGGCTAAAGAAGGTGAGCCAACAGATCCATCATTATACATGGAAAAAGCACCGATTGATATTGATGAGATGAAGCAAGAATTCAATGATTATTTGTTAGATATTACGCAAGCAAAATGGCATCGAATTGTCCGTCATATTTTTAGTAAATATCAAAAAGAATTCTTTGAGTATCCGGCTGCAAAACGTAATCATCATGCGTTTGCCGGAGGTCTTGCTTTTCATACATTAACGATGTTACGATTGGCAAAATCAGTGACAAATGAATACTCTGAGCTGAATCCATCTTTATTATATGCGGGGGTGATGTTGCATGATTTAGGGAAAGTCCATGAACTGTCAGGGCCAGTTGCAACAGAGTATACATTAGCTGGTAATTTATTGGGACATATTGTCATGATTGATGAGGAAATTACAACAGCATGTATTGAATTAAACATACCTGAATTAGATGAGGAAGTATTAGCTTTAAAACATGTGGTATTAGCTCATCATGGTCTGTTAGAATATGGTTCTCCTGTTAGACCGAAAATTATGGAAGCAGAAGTCCTACATCATTTAGATAATCTAGATGCGTCAATTCAGATGATGCTAGGTTCTTTAAAACAAATTAATCCAGGTGAGTATACTGAACGTATTTTTGGATTAGATAATCGTAACTTTTACTTGCCGAATATATAAAAAACTTTTCAGCGTGGTTAGTTCTACGCTGAAAAGTTTTTATTTTGTCTTAATAATAATTATTTTGAGCTAATTCAAAGGCATCATGCATATCTTTAGGTGCCTTTTTACCATTAACTTTCTTAACTAGCTCACCTTGTAAAATGAGGCGGTGCTCACCTGAAGTATCACATGTGACTAATGTGACTTGTCGTTTTCCCGGAACGTCTTCGATGACGTCGACACGAGTTGGTTCAACGTACTCTTTCGTTGTGACTTTATATTCGTAAATATATTCTAAGTCGGTTAAATAAATAGAGGATCCTAATTCTACTCGAACTAGTGGTGCGAATAAAAGGGTTGGATCATACATATAATGACTTGCTAGAGCATAATTTCCATTACCCATTGTTTGGTCAGGTTTCATTGTTCCGGCACCGACTGAAATGACGTAATTAGACACACCTTTTAAAATTGGTAAATTTAAATCCACGCTAGGGATAGCGATTCCGCCAATAACATCTCCTACATCACGGCCACGAGACTTTGTTACCGTGTTAAAGTCTAAAGACTCAACTTGGTCAAAATCAAATGTTGCATCTTTCTTTTCATTTTTGACGACATCTTCTCGTGTAATTTTATTAACTTTATATTGAGCAGTATTTTCTTTTACTAAAAAGTTTTTAATTTGGTTATTAAAAATTAATGCAACGCCTAAAAGAAATAGAATCACCATAATGAGATTAAAAAAGAAGTTTTTAATTTTTTGTCCTATTGTTTTTTGAGATTTTTTATGTTTGGTTGATCGTCTATTTTGTGTTGTGTCTTGTTTTTTAGATATAAGAGTAGCCTCCTTTTTTTATAATTCTAACAATTATCATACCATAATTAATAAAAAAATAAAGAAAGGAAGATTATAAAATGTTACATTATTATGTCGTTTTTCAAAAAAAAGAAGTGCTTTTTGTAACCTAAACGTAATTAAACTACAGGTGGTTATCTGTTCATTTTGTTGTAGGAAAATGGTATAGTTATATTAGTGAAATAGACAAGTAAAAGAAAGTTAGGTGAAAGTGTTGCGACAAAATATATATGTTCATTTAGATGGCATTAGTAACTCTGTTTTAACAAAAGGACTAGGTCATCAGGACTTTGATCGTTATACTGTTCATCGCCCTAAAAATTTGTTGTTGCTTGGTGCTAGTGAAATTGAAGGGGAGTATGAAGCACATACAGGTTTTAGGGTCATTCGTGGACAAGAACAAGTGGATCGTTATTTTAGTAATCTAAATTATAATAATCGTCAGGAAATAAAGTGGCTTGATTTTGAGGAATATGATACTTTAAAGCGATTAACAGCTAATGAAATTGCGGAAATATTGTATTTATCTCATATGAAAATGCAATTGCGTTCGCCGTTTTTTTATAAATTGCAGAATAATTATGCATTCTTCGAAACAGAGCAAGAGGTTATGAAAGTATATTATCGAAATATTGATGAGTTTTATCAATCGTTAGCTAAGAAAATTACGGACAAGGTATTGTATCAATTGAATGCCAACCGGTCGATATTTTCAAAACGATGTACAACTATTAATCCTCTACCATATGATATAGTAAAAGAACTAAAAAGCCTTATGCAAGAAGGCACGGTATTTGAGTTTTCTCAGGTTGGTCTAGATGAGGGTGAGTATAGAATTCCAGTACATGTTGTTGAAGATAATTTACGAAAAATCGAGAGCAATCAATTGTTTATGGAAGAAAAAGTAGGTGTGCTAACTTATAAACATCAAAAGATGACGTGGCATTTTACTCACATAAAGAACCCAATAGTATTTTAGTTGGATTTTTTATATAACAGATGAAAAATAAGGAATAGAATTTTATTACATTCTAGAGTATAATTAAATCCTAGCAAATTGAGGAGGACGACCATGAAGATTTTTTTAGTATATGGTGGAAAAAGTGCTGAACATGATGTCTCAATACTGTCAGCATTTTCAATTTTACAAGCGATTTATTACAACTATTACTCTGTGCAATTAGTATATATTACTCAGGATGGTAACTGGTTAAAAGGACGCATTTATAATGAAGCGCCTTTAAATGAAGATGATTTACGTTTAACGATTGCTAATGCACAACCGATTTTGCCAAGTGATTTAAAAGAGGGGAATGCTGTGATATTCCCAGTACTCCATGGACCAAATGGAGAAGATGGAACTATTCAAGGATTATTTGAAGTTCTTAATATGCCTTATGTAGGAGCAGGTGTGTTAGCTAGCGCGTGTGCGATGGATAAAATCATCGGTAAGCAATTATTCCAACAAGTAGGTATTCCGCAGTTACCGTATGTGGCTGTAACAAAAAATGGTTACAAAGACCATCAAGCAGAGATTTTAGCCGAATGTGAAGGCAGTTTGATTTATCCAATGTTTGTTAAGCCAGCTAATATGGGGTCAAGTGTTGGAATTAGTAAAGCAGAATCTCGAGATGAATTAATTCAAGCAATAGATGAAGCGTTTCGTTTTGATCGTCGTGTCATTGTCGAACAAGGAATCGAAGCTCGTGAATTAGAAATAGCGGTTCTTGGTAACGATGAAATCCGAACAACTTTAGCTGGAGAAATCGTTAAAGATGTTGCTTTTTACACGTATGAGTCAAAATACTTGGATAATAAAGTGGAGTTACAAATTCCAGCTGATATATCAGGTGAGTTGCAAGAAACATTGCAATACTATGCTAGAAAAGCATACCAAACATTAGACGGCAGTGGGCTAAGTCGTTGTGACTTTTTCTTAACAGCTAACAATGAAGTCTTTTTAAATGAAGTGAATACAATGCCAGGATTCACACCATTTAGTATGTATCCTTTGTTATGGCAAAATATGGGCTTAAATTATGGCGATTTATTAGAGGAATTAATCCAACTAGCTAAATTACGTTTTGAAAAAAAACAACAAATTGAAGTTGAACAGTTGTAAAGTTGGACACATGTTCAACTTTTTTTGTTGATGATAGAAAGAAGGAAGACCATGAATTTATCAGTACGTGAGATTGTTGCAGCAGTTAATGGGGTAAATCATGCAATACAACATGAGGACCAATGTGTTGAGTCGGTAGAATTTGATACTAGAAAAGTGATTGAAAATAGTTTGTTTGTTCCTCTTAAAGGAGCAAGAGATGGTCATGATTTTATTCCACAAGCCATTGAAAGTGGTGCGTCTTTAGTATTATCAGAAAGAGAATTGTCAGAGGGTGTATCCTACATCAAAGTGGAAGATACATTAGTGGCGTTACAAAAATTAGCTCAATACTTTTTAGAAAAAGTTCATCCAAAGGTAATCGGTATAACAGGAAGTAATGGAAAAACGACAACAAAAGATATGACAGAAGCAGTATTGTCGCAACACTATAAAACATATAAAACACAAGGAAATTATAATAATCATATTGGCTTGCCTTACACGATTTTATCGATGCCAGAAGACACAGACATGCTTGTTTTAGAGATGGGAATGGATCATAAAGGAGAAATCGAAGTGCTATCTAATATCTCAAAACCAGATATCGCTGCGATTACATTGATTGGCGAATCTCATATTGAGTATTTAGGTTCTAGAGCGGGTATTGCGGAAGCAAAAATGGAGATTACGGCAGGACTTAAAGAGGATGGCGTTTTGATTATCCCAAATGATGAGCCATTGTTAAAACGAATGATTATCGATATACCACAAACGGTTGACACTTTTGGTGTTGGAACAGAAGCGACTTTATCTGCATCTATCCTCTCAGAAACGAAAGTTGACACACAGTTTGAAACCAATCTATTTGAAGGAGAAGTATTTTCAATTCCTGTTTTAGGTGGATATAACGTAAAAAATGCTTTAATTGCATTATTGATTGGCCACTTTTTCAATGTGCCAGTTTCAAAAATGAAAAATGGGCTGGCAACATTTGATTTAACTAAAAACAGAACAGAGTGGTTAAAAACAAATGACGGCATTGATATTTTAAGTGACGTGTATAATGCTAATCCAACTGCAATGAAATTAGTATTGGATACATTTTCAGCTTTGAAATTAGAAGGTAGAAAATTCATTGTATTAGGAGATATGTTAGAGTTGGGTGAGCTTTCAAATCAAATGCATGAAAGTGTCGCAGAACATATTTCCCCTAAAAAAATTGATCAAGTATATTTGTATGGTGAACAAATGGAATCACTTTACAATTTGTTACATGAGAGAATGCCACAAGGGTCTATTCATTTTTACCGAAAAACAGAAAAAAAAGAAATGATGACACATTTATCGGAAAAAATGCAGCCAAAAGATACTGTTTTTCTGAAAGCAAGCAATGGAATGGGACTGAGTGAAGTGGTAGAATTTTTATTAAAAAGTCACGAATAGACAAGGTTTTATTGTTAATTATTGGATAATATGATAGTATTATACGAATGCCTATTTTCATTTTTTTTCATTATATAAAAAGAAAAGCAGTCGATATAGCAACAAACTAGGAGGATATCATTTGAAATTTAGTGAATTACAGTTAGAAAAAAGCTTATTACAAGCAATCGAAAATATTGGGTTTGAAGAAGCAACGCCCGTACAAAGTGCCACAATTCCATTAGCTTTAGAAGGAAAAGACGTTATTGGTCAAGCACAGACAGGTACTGGTAAAACAGCCGCTTTTGGGTTACCGATGTTAAATAAAATTGACCCTAATAGACCTGAGTTACAAGGATTAGTTATTGCACCAACACGTGAATTAGCTATTCAAACACAAGAAGAATTATACCGTTTAGGTAAAGAGAAAAAAATTAAAGTTCAATCAGTTTATGGTGGAGCAGATATTGGTCGACAAATTCGTGCGTTAAAAAACAAACCACATATTGTTGTGGGAACTCCTGGCCGTTTATTAGACCATATTAACCGTCGTACGTTGAAACTAGATACAGTGGAAACACTTGTATTAGATGAAGCTGATGAAATGTTAAACATGGGATTCTTAGATGATATCGAAGCCATCATCTCAAAAGTTCCAGCAGAACGCCAAACATTATTATTCTCAGCAACAATGCCAGATTCAATCAAACGTATTGGGGTTAAATTCATGCAAGACCCTGAACATGTTCGTATCAAAGCAAAAGAAATGACAGCTAACCTAATTGATCAATATTACGTTCGTTGTAAAGAATTTGAGAAATTTGATATTATGACTCGTTTGTTTGATGTACAATCACCTGAGTTGACAATTGTTTTTGGTCGTACAAAACGTCGCGTCGACGAATTGGCTCGTGGACTTGAAATGCGTGGTTATAAAGCAGAAGGTATCCATGGAGACTTACCACAGCACAAACGTATGAGTATTTTAAAGGCCTTTAAAAATGGCGAATTAGATATCTTAGTTGCAACAGACGTGGCAGCTCGTGGATTAGATATTTCTGGTGTGAGTCATGTTTACAACTATGATATTCCACAAGATCCAGAAAGTTATGTTCACCGTATCGGTCGTACAGGTCGTGCTGGTAAAGAAGGTATGTCAGTAACATTTGTTACACCTAATGAAATGGGTTATCTACATGTCATTGAAGACTTAACGAAAAAACGTATGACACCACTTCGTCCACCTTCTAAAAAAGAAGCAGTAGAAGGACAAATTGGTGCAGCGATTACTGAAATTAAAGATTTATTAGCAGCTAATGGTTTAGAAAAATATCAATTAGCAGCAAGTGATTTATTAGAAGACTACACAGCAGAAGATTTAGTGGCGTTGTTAATTAAACAAATTTCTAAAGATGATGCAGCTGAAGTCCCTGTAAAAATTACACCAGAACGCCCATTACCAAACCGTCGTGGTAATAATAAAAATGGTGGTCGTGGTAAAGGTGGTAACTATAGCCGTCGTAACAATAATAAAGGTGGCGGACGCGGAAAAGAGCAATATAACAAGAAAAAACGTTATAACAATTCTGATGCACCTAAAAAAAATAATAACAACAAATCAAACAACAAACCATCACAGAAAAAAGATGGTGGCCGTGGATTTGTTATTCGTAACAACGACAAATAATAGTTATACCAATCTAATAAGATTAGATTGGTATTTTTTATTTGTAATAAAATGATTCTATTCGCTTTTTTGTTTTAATGTCGTTATAATAACATTATCATCAAAAAGGAGCACCAATTATGATTATAGGAATTGGTATAGATGCTGTAGAGCTCTATCGCATAGAAGATATTATAAAGAATAATCCAAAATTTATTTCTCGTGTGCTAACGTCTCATGAGTTGGAAATATTTGAAACGTTAAAAATAAAGAGACAAACAGAATTTCTAGGGGGGCGTTTTGCGTGTAAAGAAGCTTTCTCAAAAGCGTATGGGACAGGAATTGGAAAAGTAGGATTTCAAGATATTGAGGTGTTATCAGAAGAAAGTGGTCGACCAATAGTGTATCAGTCTATATTTGAAGGGAAGGTTCATGTGTCCATTACTCATACAGACAAAGTAGCCTTTGCTCAGATTATTTTAGAAAAATAAAATAAACGAAACAACTGTTGTCGTTTCGTTTATTTACTAATTGATAAATTTTGAGAATGATTAGGGTGGATGATGGATATTTTCCTTATATAGTTAGCTGAAATCATACGGATTTCATTCGATTTTTGTAATTTAATGACTAAGGCATTGCGATTAATCGCATGTTGATAAATTCTGCCAACAAGTGTTTCATAACTAGCTTGTGATGGCTCTTGATATTGAAGAACCACCAGACTCTTTTGAAGTATGGCTTTACTGATTTGTTGCTGGATAAGAGCTAAATGCTTTTCCTTTTCTGACTCATCATCTAAAAAAGAAGAAATAAATCTCTGTGATGAACGGGAGATAAAACGAGTAAACTTTTTGACATGATTTTCTTTATTAGGCTTTGTAGACGGTTGCTTTTTTATCATCAGTCATTCTCCTTTTAAGTCTTTCTTTCTTTTATTATACGGAGCAGAGATAGGTTAGTCAAACAAATAATAGTAGTGAAAACAATGGAATATTTGTGAAAAAACGTGAAAAGGTGATGAAAGAATGTTAAAAGAGTGGCTTCCATCAGATTTATATAAATTAAGTCGTTATCAAACTAAAGAGTGGTTACCATTTCAAAATAGTCATAAAAAAGCATTAAAAGCACTTTATAAAAATAGTCTTTCATTGCGAGATGATTATCTAGTAGTTGGATGGTATAAAGGAAATCAATTATTGGCTGTGTGTGATGGTGAAATTAAGGATAATATTTTTTGTGTAACAAATATTGTGAGTACGTCCTACTTATTTGGATTTAGTGAATGTATGATGTTGCTTGATGAGATTGCCAAGAGTCGTCTTTTATCAGAAGTGTATTTACCTGATTTTTCGGATGTTTCATTGGTCAAAAATAAATTGTTAGATTTAGGTTTTGTTAGAAAAAATCATCCCAAACCAGGGTATTATTATCACGTAAACTATCATACTGGAATTGTTTTAGGTGGTGGTGGTGCTAGGGGATCTTATCAAATAGGTGCATGGCGCGCGTTAAAAGAGTTAGGTGTTACCTATAGTATGATCAGTGGAACATCAGTAGGTGCATTAAATGGAGCGTTTATGGTACAAGGTAATTTACATGACGCTGAAGATATGTGGCGTGATATTGCGACAAATAAAATATTAAACTTATCGCTTGGTGATAAAGAAAATAAAACAAGAGAAAACTTGATTCAAGGTGTCAAAAATCTTACTTTATCCGCACTAAAAGAAAACGGCGCTGATAGCACACCTTTGTACCATATGATTGAAATGATGATTGATGAAGACCGAATGTTTGATCCAAATAAAAAACCAATTGATTTTTATTTTGTGACAACTCATGCACCAAAAATGGAAGAGACAGTGAAGTCATTAAAAGATGTACCAAAGGATGAATTAAGTAAATGGCTATTAGCTACATCGTCATTTTACCCTGCGATGAGGGCATGTGAAATCAATGGACAGTATTATGTAGATGGTGGTTATCGTAATAATATACCTAAAGATATCTTGCTTAATCATGGAGCAAAAGAATTAATTGTAATTGATGTGAAAGGGCCGGGTGTTATTAAACCTGTAAAAACCCCTCGTGATATTTGCGAGATTACGATTAGTAGTAAGTGGGGATTAGGCACGGTGTTATTATTTGATAAAGAACGAGCTATCTGGAATATGCAACTAGGCTATTTGGATACAATGAGAACTTTCCACCGATATGAGGGAAATTGGTATGCTCTAGAACCAAATAACTATAAAAAAGAAGCAGTGAAATTAACTAAACATTTTTTAATGTATCTTAAATCACAAGAAGCTATTAAACAGTTAGGTAAGAAAGTAACTCCTCGATGGATGGTTCAACATCATGTTCAACCAGAATTATTTAGCATTTATTTGTTAGAAGAGACTGCCCGTATATTATCGGTAGATCCTTCAAGAGTATATGCTATAGATGAATTATCAGATGAAATTGTCACAGTATTTAATGAGAAAAATGATGACGTCAACGATCAAATGCTTTTATCACTTAGTGAATGGTTAGCAGATTATGTGAAACAAACTGTCCCACTGTCTGAAAAAACTGTTTTGACATATAATTATCATTTGATTGAAACAAAAGTAGAAATAATTGGTAGGCTATTTGATATTAGTTGGAAACCAGTCTTACAAGCGTTATTTATTCATTTTTTAAAGGAGAGAAAAATATGAGTCAAGAATTTTCTTATGAAATTTTGGAAGAAATTGCCGTATTATCTGAAAATAATAAAGGATGGACAAAAGAATTAAATCTTATTAGCTGGAATAATCGACCAGCAAAATTTGATTTACGTGATTGGGCACCCAATCATGAAAAAATGGGAAAAGGCATAACGTTAACTAACGAAGAGTTTGCTGTATTAAAAGAAACTCTAACTAACATGTAGGGGTAAAATATGAAGAGTATGACAGGCTATGGGCATGGAGAATGTCAAAGAGAAGATTATCAGATAGTAGTTGAGATAAAATCAGTCAACCATCGTTTTTTAGATACACAAGTTCGTTTACCAAGAGAGTATAATCATCTTGAAATGGAGATGAAAAAAGTATTAAAAAATCAATTATCTAGAGGAAGAGTAGAATGCTTCGTCACGTTAACAAGGGAAAGCTCATCATCTCAAGAGTTAACGATTAACTGGAAAGTATTAGATAGACTAGTAAAAGATTTAAGTGAGGCTGAATTTCATCGCTACAAAGAACAACCTTTTTCTGCAGAACGCTTTTTAGAAGGTGGGATATTACATCCATCATTAGTTGAGGTAGTAGAAAAAAATGATGTGATAAATGATATTGAAGTAGATTTATTAGCCGTATTTAAGCAAGCGCTAGAAGCACTAAATGTAAGTAGACAAATTGAAGGTGAGGGCCTTCAATCGTTTTTTTATGAATACATTGATTTAATTAAGCAAGAGATATCAAGGATATCAAGAAAAATAGAGACCATAAAACAAGAATATTACGATAAACTGAAACAAAAAATGATGGACTTGATGACCGATACTCCTATTGATGAGTCTAGGTTATTAAGTGAAGTGGCTATTTTAGTGGATAAGGGTGATATTTCTGAAGAATTGGATCGATTGAATGTGCATTTGAATTCTATGGCACAATTACTAAAAAAAGAAGGACCAGTTGGGAAAGAACTAGATTTTTTAATCCAAGAGATGAATCGTGAAGTCAATACAATTGGATCAAAGTCAACTAATTTAGATGTTAAATCTAGTGTGATTCAATTGAAAACGTTGATTGAACAGATTAGAGAACAAGTTCAGAATATTGAATAATTGATAAAAATTCTCATAGATACTTGCAAAAACAAAGTTTAGGGTGCATTATAGAAGGTAAACTAAGAAAATTGTAAGTGAGAGGACGACACGATGCCAGAACGAGGGTTATTAATTGTATTATCCGGTCCATCCGGCGTAGGAAAAGGGACTGTCAGAAAAGCGTTATTTGAAAAAGATGACAATCAATTTGAGTATTCTATTTCAATGACAACACGCAATAAACGCGAAGGTGAAGTCGAAGGTGTGGATTATTTCTTTCGATCAAAAGAAGAGTTTGAGCAGTTAATTTCTGAAGGTAAAATGTTAGAATATGCTGAGTATGTTGGAAATTATTATGGTACACCACTTGATTATGTGAATAAGACACTAGACGAAGGTAAAGATGTCTTTTTAGAGATTGAAGTGCAAGGAGCCATGAAAGTCAAAGAAAAAATGCCAGATGGTGTCTTTATTTTTTTAACCCCTCCAGATTTTAGTGAATTAAAAGCACGAATCGTTAATCGTGGAACAGATGAGTTAGCAGTTATTGAAAAACGAATGACTAAAGCAAAAGAAGAAATCGAAATGATGCGTCATTATGATTATGCGGTAGTCAACGATGAGGTTGAATTAGCAGTGCAACGGATTAAAAAAATTATTGAAAGCGAGCATTACCGTGTGAACCATGTGATTGATCGTTATGAAAATATGTTAAAGGAGTTATAAACTATGTTATATCCATCAATAGATTCATTATTAGAGCAAGTCGATTCAAAATATTCATTGGTTATTTTAGCAAGTAAAAGAGCACATGAACTAGACGAAGGTGCTCAACCAATGATTGAACCAGATAAATTTGTTTCAGTTAAAAATGTTGGCCGTGCGTTAGAAGAAATCGCTGTGGGAGATGTGGTTATTGACCCAAACCCAGAGCTAAAAAGAGAATTACTTAGAAGACAAGAAGAAGAAAAAAAAGCATTAAAACGCCGTGAACATCAAGAACTTGAAGCACGTATCCAATTTGAGAAAAAAATGTAAATAAAAAACCTAAGAGATAGACCTCTTGGGTTTTTTTATTCGATAGAAGGTGAAAAAATGTCAAAGATAGCACACGTGATAGTTGATGTTCCAACCATGCAAACAGATCAGCCATTTACCTACCTTGTGCCGCAAGAAATTGATGAGGCAGTTGAAGTTGGTGTGCGCGTTGAAGTACCGTTCGGAAATGGAAATCGCCACATACAAGGGTTTGTTGTAGGAGTTGATTTCTTAAATAATCAAACAGGAGATAGTGATCAATTAAAACCTTTAGTAGGTGTTTTAGATTTGCATCCAGTTGTTAATGACGAATTACTTCAACTAGCAGATGAAATGGCAAAAACCACCTTTGCATTTAAAATTACGTGCTTGCAAACGATGTTACCAAGTGTGATGCGTTCGACATACAAAAAGTGGTTAGTAGCGATAAAAGATGTGCCACAACACATAGAAGAAGAGGTTTTTTTAGGACTTGGAGAACGAGATTGGGAAGAAATCAAGGAATCATCCTATTTGTCAGAATTACACCGGTTAAGACAAGCAGGTTGTGTCGATGTTCGCTATGAAGTGACGACTAAAAATAAAGTTAAAACAATGAAAGTCGTGCAAGCCAATTTACCTAGAGAAATGCTATTAGATATTCAAGTAAATACTAGAAAAAATGCACATCAAAAGCATCGATTACTTAATTTTTTTATTGACGCTCAAGAAGGTGAGTTTTCAGTGAAAGAATTAGTTGAAGAGCATGATTTATCACGACAAGTTATTAAGGAAGCAGTTGAATTAGGTTGGCTGTTGGAAGAAGAACGAGAAGTGTACCGCGACCCTTATAAAAATAGAGTATTTCAGCAAGATGAAGCACTAGTTTTAAATGATGAGCAACAAGTTGCGCTAGATAGAGTGACAGAAGCTACGTCTGAAAATAAAAATGAGGTGTTTTTATTAGAAGGGATCACTGGTAGTGGGAAAACAGAAGTCTATCTTCAAGCAATCTCAAATGTTTTAGACGAAGGAAAGACAGCCATTATGTTAGTTCCTGAAATTTCTTTAACGCCTCAAACCGTGACGCGATTTAAACGACGCTTTGGTGATAAAGTCGCAGTGTTACATAGTGGCTTATCTCAAGGTGAAAAATACGATGAATGGCGTAAAATAGAACGTAAAGAAGCTCAAGTTGTTGTTGGAGCAAGATCGGCAGTATTTGCTCCTTTAGAAAATATCGGGTTAATTATTATTGATGAGGAACATGAAACAAGTTACAAGCAAGATGAATCACCGAGATATCATGCTAGAAACTTAGCAATTTGGCGTGGGGAGTATCATCATTGTCCAGTGTTACTTGGAAGTGCGACCCCATCTTTAGAATCACGAGCAAGGGCACAAAAAAATGTGTATCACTTGTTGCAGTTAACCAAACGAGCTTCGGACAATGCTACTTTACCAACTGTATCAGTGGTAGACATGCGACGTGAGTTGAAACAAGGTGTCACAGGTAGTTTTTCAGCACCTTTATTAACTGAATTGACTGAGCGTCTAGAGAAAAAAGAGCAGTCGGTTTTGATGTTAAATCGTCGTGGGTATTCTTCCTTTATGATGTGTCGAGATTGTGGTTATGTGTTGCCTTGTCCAAACTGTGATATCTCATTAACGCTTCACATGGATACAAAATCAATGAAGTGTCATTATTGTGGCCATGAAGAAGGTATTCCACAATGTTGTCCAATTTGTGATAGTAAAAAAATTCGTTATTATGGGACAGGGACACAAAAAGTCGAAGAAGAACTGCAACAATTATTACCTGATGCTAGAATTTTACGCATGGATGTTGATACAACACGTAGAAAAGAGAGTCACGAACGGCTATTACAAAAATTTGAAGCCAAAGAAGCAGATATTTTGCTTGGCACACAAATGATAGCAAAAGGACTAGATTTTCCGAATGTGACGTTAGTTGGTGTGTTAAATGCAGATACAGCATTAAATCTACCCGATTTTCGTTCAAGTGAGCGGACGTTTCAATTATTAACACAAGTAAGTGGTCGTGCCGGACGTGGAGAAAAACTAGGTAAAGTGATTATTCAAACCTTTAACCCAGAACATTACGCGATTACTTTCGCAAAAAATCAGCATTACGAAGCATTTTATCAGCATGAGATGAATTTGCGAAGACAAGGGAAATACCCACCTTACTATTACACCGTACAACTTGTGGTGAGCCATGAAGAAGAGCTTCAAGCAGCAAAAAAAATGCACGAGATAGCAAATAAAATCAAACAAGCCTTAACCCCACAAGCCGTCATTTTAGGGCCAACACCAAAACCAATGGCAAGGATGAATCGTCGTTACTTTTATCAAACGGTGATAAAATATCGATTTGAAGAAAATTTAGGGCGAGTACTAGAAGAAATATTACAAGAGAGTCAAAAAGATATTAGAAGCGGCTTGCGCGTTAGTATCGATATGGAACCACAGCATTTTATTTAGTGCTTAAAATAAAGGAGTTTGACATGAGAGACATAATAAAATATCCTAACACTGTATTAACTACCCCGACAAAAAAAGTGACAGAAATTGATGATGAGTTGATAGATTTATTAGATGAAATGCATGCCATTATGCTTGAAAAGGATGGAATAGGACTTGCAGCTAACCAAGTTGGCGTGTCATCTCGAGTGGCTATTGTCCATATAGATGACGAATCAGGTATCTTTGAGATGATTAATCCAGAAATTATAAAAAAATCAGGAAAAACCATCGATGTCGAAGGGTGTTTAAGCTTTCCGGAAGTTTATGGAACAGTGGAGAGATTTGATGATATTACAGTGAGATTTGTTGACAGAGAAGGATATGAAGTTGAGGTTGAGGCCTCAGATTATTTATCGCGTGTGATGCAGCATGAGATAGAACATTTGGATGGTGGGCTATTTATTGATAAAATAATAGAAAGACTATCACCAGATGAATTAATTGATTACATGGAGGAACATGGTTATGACTAAAATAGTATTTATGGGAACACCGGCCTTTTCAGTGCCAATTTTAGAAGGATTAGTGAGTGAAGGGTATGATGTGGTTGGTGTTGTAACTCAACCAGATAGACCAGTCGGAAGAAAACGTGTGTTAACTCCGCCTCCAGTAAAACAAGCAGCTCTTGATTTAAAATTACCAGTATATCAACCAGAAAAAATCAGTCAATCAACTGAATTAGAAGAGATTATCGCTCTTAATCCAGATTTAATCGTCACGGCAGCATTCGGTCAATTTTTACCTGAACGCTTGTTAAAGGCTCCTAAATTTGGTGCGATTAATGTCCACGCATCATTATTACCAAAGTATCGTGGAGGAGCACCTGTTCACTATTCAATCATCAATGGTGACAAAGAAACGGGTGTCACAATTATGGAAATGATTAAAAAAATGGATGCAGGAGATATTTTAGCCCAAGAAGCCATTCCTATATTAGATACAGATGATGTTGGAACAATGTTTGAAAAATTAAGCTTATTAGGGAAAGAATTGTTGTTAAAAATATTGCCAGATTTATTAGCTAACAAGATGATACCAACGCCGCAAGATGAATCACTCGTTAGTTTTTCTCCAAATATTTCACGGGAAGAAGAAAGAATTAATTGGAATAAAACAGCCCAAGAAATCGACTGCCAAGTTAGAGGAATGCGTCCATGGCCGGTAGCTTACGCGATGTATCAAGACAAAAGGTGGAAATTGTGGGACGTGCAACCAGTACAAGATAAAACCACAGATAAATCTCCAGGGACGATTATTTTTAAAGATAAACATAGCTTGCAAATAGCTTGTGGCAAGGAAAGTATTTTACAATTAAATACTATCCAACCAGCAGGAAAAGGCCAATTAAGTGTGACAGATTTTCTAAATGGAATCGGAAAAACAGTGGAAGTAGGAGACGTTCTTGAGTAAACAAAAACAAGTACCAAAACACATTAAACATACAGCTCGTTATACAGCGTTAGATTTACTAACGAAAATTGCCAATAACCAAGCTTATTCAAATGTTTTAATCAATGAAGCAATCAAACGCCATCAGCTATCTGATAAAGATGCCCGTTTGATGACAGAAATTGTCTATGGCACAATCAGTCGTCAATTGACATTAGAGTACTATTTAGCTCCTTTTATTAAAAAAGCTAAAAAAATCGATATGTGGGTAAAACAATTATTATACCTATCAATGTATCAAATGCTTTATCTGGATAAAGTTCCTGAGTATGGTATTTTTAATGACGCTGTGACAATTGCTAAAGCAAAAGGAAATCCTGGTATTGGAAAATTTGTTAACGGCGTATTGCGTAACATTCAACGTCATGGAGTGCCTTCTATAGATGATATTAAAGATGATGTAGAACGTTTATCAATGGAAATTAGTATGCCTTTATGGTTAACCAAACGTTTGATAGACGATATTGGATTTGAAGAGACAAAACAACTAGGAGAATCACTTTTGACACCAAGCCATGTGAGTGCACGAATAGATACACGAGTCATTGCAAGAGATGAAGCGATTAACGTGTTGCGTGAGGAAGGATTAGAAGTAGAGGAAAGTCAGATTTCACCTTATGGAGTGGTTGCTGAAAAAGGATTTTTAGCAAGTAGCTCATTGTTTAAAGAAGGAAAAATGACCATTCAAGATGAAAGTTCTATGTTAGTGGCACCAAGTATGCAAATCAATGTAAATGATACTGTGCTAGATGCCTGTGCAGCACCTGGTGGGAAAACAACACACATCGCCACTTTCTTAGAAGCGGATAAAGGTGGTAAAGTGATTTCATTAGACATCCATCAACATAAAATAAAATTGATCGAGTTAAATGCAGAAAGATTACATGTTGAAGATGTTGTTGAGGCGATATTACTAGATGCAAGAGAAGTGAAAAATAACTTTCCAGATGATTGTTTTGACCGAGTGCTAATTGATGCACCGTGTTCAGGTTTAGGATTATTACGTCGAAAACCAGATATTAAATATCATAAAACTCCTGAAGATTTTATGAACTTGCAACGGATTCAATTAGAAATTTTAGAAAGTATTGTGTCAAAAGTATCACAATGCGGTATAATTACGTATAGTACATGTACGTTAACTCATGAAGAAAATAAAGATGTGGTAGAGAAGTTTTTAAACAAACATCCTGAATTTGAATTGATAGATGTCTCTGGAGCAGAGGAACTAGAAAAAAGTTATCACCAGAAACAGTTACAATTATACCCACATCATTACCATACAGATGGATTTTTCATCAGTTGTTTCAAACGAAAAACATAGATTAAGGGAGTGTAAACATGCAAATTGAATTCCAAACGAGTGTAGGACGTAAGAGAAAAAATAATCAAGATACTGTTGGTGTCTATAAAAATAAAAAAAATATTACGTTAGCTATTGTAGCTGACGGGATGGGTGGACATCAAGCTGGAGACACAGCAAGTTATCTTGCTGTTACTGGATTAGGCGAAGTTTGGGAAGAAACCATGTTAACTCAAAAAGATGATGTCTGTGATTGGTTAGTCGATCATATACAAGAAGAAAATGCACGCATTTTTGATCAAGGAAGTATAAATCCAGAGATGTTTGGTATGGGGACAACCATCGTTTCCACGGTTATTTTAGAAGATGAATTAATTTTAGCGCATGTGGGCGATAGCCGGGCTTATATTGTTCGTGATGAGGAAATTAAGCAATTAACAGATGATCATTCATTAGTGAATGAATTGATAAAAACAGGTGAAATTTCAGCAGAAATGGCACAAAATCATCCTAAGAAAAATATTTTGGTTCGTTCAATCGGCGTACCAGGTGAAGTGGAAGTAGATATTTCTCTTATCTCATTTAAGCCACAGGACATGATTTTACTATGCTCTGATGGATTGACAAATATGTTAACCGATGACGAAATTAAAGAAGTTATGTTGACGGATTCACTATTAAAAAATCGAGTGGAAAAATTGATAGAACTGGCTAATATAGCAGGTGGAACAGATAACATTACGGTGTTAATAATCGATTTTGACGATGACTTACAGGAGGATACACCATGATAAACATAGGAACAAAAATAGGGGGACGCTATGAAATAATTGGTAATATTGGTAGCGGTGGTATGGCAAATGTTTATTTGGCTCGAGATCTGATTTTGAATCGTGAAGTTGCAATTAAAGTATTGCGTTTTGATTTTCAAGATGACCAAAATGCAATTCGACGTTTTCAACGTGAAGCACTAGCAGCGACAGAAATGGTTCATCCCAATATTGTGAGTGTTTATGATGTTGGTGAAGAAAATGGCATGCAGTATATTGTCATGGAATATGTTCGAGGAACAGATTTAAAACACTATATTCGTAACTATTCCCCAATCCCATTAGATACGGTTGTTTATATGATGGAACAAATTTTGTCAGCTGTTTCACTTGCCCATGAACATGGCATTATTCACCGAGATTTGAAGCCGCAAAATATTTTAGTTGATGAACAAGGCAATGTGAAAATTACTGATTTTGGTATTGCAATCGCGTTATCTGAGACATCTTTAACTCAAACTAATACACTGCTTGGTTCTGTTCATTATTTATCACCAGAACAAGCAAGAGGTGGTATGTCGACTAGGCAATCAGATATTTATGCTTTAGGGATTATTCTCTATGAGTTGTTAACAGGACAGGTGCCCTTTGAAGGAGAATCAGCTGTTTCAATCGCATTGAAACACTTCCAAAAAGATGTGCCATCAGTCCGTCAATATAATCCAAGTATTCCTCAGGCATTAGAAAATGTTGTGCTTCATGCAACAGCGAAAGAAGTGTCTGATCGATACAAAACAGTCAATGACATGTATTCAGATTTGAGTACTTCTCTAAGCCCTGAAAGAGCAAATGAACCAGTTTACGCACCAAGTTCTATGACAGATGAGACAATCATGTTAACTCCTGTTAAAGAACCTGAACCAGTCGTATCAAAAATGCCATTAGAAGAATCTGATTTGGATTTACATAGTCAAAATGATGAAACATCAAATGACAAACCTCGATCGAAAAAAAGAGGAAAGGCAATTGCTGCTATTCTTGGTATACTAGTTGTGATAGGTATTGGATTATTCGCATTAGGAACTAAGCAAGATGAGGTGACTATTCCTAATATAGAAAACATGCCACAGTCTGAAGCGATTAAGGCATTAGAAGCAAAGAAAATTAAAGTTAATCCTAAAATAGAGACAATTTCTGATGATAAAATAGAAGAAGGACGTGTTGTTAAAACACAACCACCTATTGGATCTAAAATCAAGCAAAAGGGAGAAATTGTTCTGTATATCAGTTCGGGTAAAAAATCTGTCTCGATGATGGATGTTGAGGGAATGTCAAAAAATGAAGCAAAACAAGCGCTAATAAAATTTGGATTTAAAGAAAATAACATTAGTGAAAAACAGGAAGCTTCTAGTGATGTGGAAAAAGATAATGTTATGTCACAAAGTATTCAACCTGGAACAGAAATTGTTCCTGAAAATGAAAAAATTACATTAACTATTAGTAAAGGTCCGGATAGCTTTTCGCTTGCTTATTTGACAGGATACACACGAGACCAAGTAGCTAGATATATTGATAGTGAAGGATTGTTATTACGAAGTGAAGGACAGGATTATAGTTCCTCTGTTCCACAAGGACAAGTTCTATACACAACACCCGCTGGAGGAACACCGGTTAAAAAAGGTGATTATATTACAGTAGTTTATTCATTAGGACCTGAACCTGTGAAAGCTGAACCAAGTAGTAGTTCAACAGAACATTCAAGCGACACAACAGATTCTACTGAAACGACACACCATTCTGGAGACGGAAATCAAACTAATCAAAATCAAGGAAACCAAAATAATAATCAACAAAATCAAAATAATGGAAATACCAAGCCAAGTCAAAGTGAACCAAAAGAAAAAAAAGAATAGATATTTAGAATGATTAAAAAGTGATTATTGATATCGTAGTAATGATGTCGATAATTGCTTTTTTTGTATTTGTGTAATGTACGTTCTGTCTATATAAGTCTGTATAAAAAAAGAAAAAGGGTATAAAAATATGGTACAATAACACATAGAAAAATGTGATTATCAAAGGAGGAAGTAAATGCCTAAAGGACAAATCTGTAAAGCGTTAAGTGGTTTTTATTACATTGACTATAAAGGCAAGCGTTATCAAACACGAGCACGAGGGAATTTTAGAAATCGAAATATTACACCACTTGTTGGTGATTGGGTAGAATTTGAAAGTACAAATGAAACAGATGGCTATATTTTAGATGTTTATGAACGAAAAAATGATTTAGTTAGACCACCTGTTGCTAACATTGATCAAGGTGTCGTTGTATCGAGCTGTGTGGAACCTAATTTTTCTACTAATCTATTGGATCGATTTTTGGTTACGTTATCTGAAAAAGATATTGCGCCTATTATTTATGTTACGAAGATGGACTTAGCTAGTGATGATGTGAAGCAAAAGATGATAGAAATCCAGAAAGACTATGAACAGATTGGTTACCCTGTTTTACTTGCAGAGAAAGAATCTTTAGAAGATTTAACAGATTTTTTTAAAGATAAGTTAACGGTGTTTATGGGACAATCAGGGGCAGGTAAGTCAACTTTGTTAAATCAATTATCACCAGATTTATCATTAAAAGTAGGAGAGATTTCCGAAAGTTTGGGACGAGGTCGCCATACAACGAGACATGTTGAACTGATTGATTTATTTGACGGATTAGTAGCAGATACTCCTGGTTTTAGTTCGATTGATTTCTTAGAAATGACATTAGATGAATTGCCGAAACGTTTTCCAGAATTTGTTGAAGCGTCAGTTTACTGTAAATTTAGAGAATGCAAACATCGTCATGAACCAAAATGTGAAGTGAAGAGAAGAGTTGAAACTGGTGAAATATTAGCTAGTCGATATGATCACTATTTACAATTTTATGATGAGATTAATAACCGAAAACCAGTATATAAAAAAAATAAATAAAAGTGAGGAAAAAACTATGGTAAAGATAGCACCATCAATATTAAGCGCAGATTTTTCAAAATTGGGAGAAGATGTTAAACGTGTTGATAAAGCTGGAGCAGATTATATTCACATTGAT
Source organism: Vagococcus sp. AM17-17 (assembly GCF_003471765.1). Classification (NCBI taxonomy): domain Bacteria; kingdom Bacillati; phylum Bacillota; class Bacilli; order Lactobacillales; family Enterococcaceae; genus Vagococcus; species Vagococcus sp. AM17-17. The sequence continues at coordinate 360,898 of NZ_QRJY01000002.1, read as the reverse complement.
GTAATGGATGGACAATTTGTTCCAAATATTACGTTCGGTCCAGCACTTATTTCATCTATTCGCCCTGTGACTGATTTAATTTTTGATGTTCACTTGATGATAGTAAATCCGGAACGTTTTATTGATGAGTTTGTAAAAGCGGGTTCTGATATTATTACAGTTCATGCTGAAAGTACGACTCATTTACACCGTATCATTCAACAAATTAAAGCGAGTGGCGTAAAAGCTGGAGTTGTCATTAATCCAGGAACACCAGTTGAAGTGATTAAACCTGTTTTATCAATGGTTGATTTAGTCTTAGTGATGACAGTTAATCCAGGATTTGGTGGTCAAAAATTCATCTTAGAATGTTTAGATAAAGTAAGTGAACTAGCAGAGTTACGACAAGCTAATGGATACACTTATGAAATTGAAGTTGACGGTGGCGTGGATGATAAGACTGCAAAAGAATGTGTCAAAGCAGGAGCAGATGTGTTAGTGGCCGGATCATATGTTTATAAATATGATGATGTCGCTGAGCCGATTAAAAAATTAAAAGAAGCAGGTAAGTAATGAAAAAGTCGGTTATTGTGTTGGCCGGTAGTGATAAATCATTATGGCCAAGCATGGATATATTTGATGAAGCAAGTCATATTATTGGGGTTGATAGGGGAGCTTACGAAGGTGTTCGTCATGGCTTATCTGTTGATGTGGCGGTAGGTGATTTTGACTCACTAAGTTCTGAAGAACTTTCTTATGTTAAAGAACATGTAGAAAAAGTGACACAATACCCAGCTGAAAAAGATGAAACGGATACTGAAATTGGTATTTCTGTCGCTAGTGAACTATCAGAAGACGCTAAAATCATCCTAATAGGTGGCACTGGTGGGCGAATAGATCATTTTCTAGCTAATCTATGGTTGCCATTGCAAGATCGCTTTAAATCAGTCACTACAAGGCTTGTGATAAAAGACAATCAAAATACGATTTCTTATTTTCTGCCAGGAGATTATACGATTGAAAAAGAGCCAGATAAAAAATATTTAGCATATGTTTGTTTAACACCTATGACACATTTATCTTTATATGATGCGAAGTATCGTTTAGATGCTGTTGATGTGATGCAACCAACTTCCTATGCAAGTAATGAATTCGTTGGTAAAACAACAAGGTTTTCATTTTCAAGTGGCATCATGTGTGTCATTCAATCTAAAGACAAATAAAAAAAGCAGCCTCTAGTTAGGTTGCTTTTTTAATATCTATTTTATTAAACGCGTTCAACTTTACCAGATTTCAAAGCACGAGCAGAAACCCAAACTTTTTTTGGTTTACCGTCAACTAAAATACGAACTTTTTGAAGATTAGCTCCCCAAGTACGTTTAGATGCGTTCATTGCGTGAGAACGGTTGTTACCAGTTCTTGCTTTACGACCAGTTATATAACATTGTTTTGCCATGATATTCCCTCCTTTGCTTTGCTGGCATTTTTACGATTCTATTAATCATACTAAAATAATTTATCATAAAAAGAAACAAAAAGCAATAAAAAATATGATAAAGTTACAATAAGAGTGATGTTATAAGCGTTTAAAGATAATTATTCTTTAATAAAAATCGTCTTTATGATAAACTAAAGAATGATAATGGGTAATACTGACTTTGAGGAGGTAGTAAAATGGCTGTAAAAATTAAAACACAAGCTGGAACCATTGAAATTTCAAATGATGTTATAGCAACAGTTGTCGGTGGTGCTGCCACAGATATTTACGGGATCGTTGGTATGGCAAGCAAAAATCAAATTAAAGACAATTTAAATGATATTTTAGGTAAAGAAAACTATTCTCGTGGGGTAGTAGTACGCCAAGAAGAAAACGGTGTAGCAGTAGATGTGTACATTATGGTAAGCTACGGGACAAAAATTTCTGAAGTAAGTCGTAATGTGCAAGAAAAAGTCAAATACAATCTTGAAACAATGCTTGGCGTTGTTGCAAATTCAGTAAATGTTTTTATTCAAGGCGTGCGTGTGCAACCTGAATAAAATCATGTGCTATTAAGTGTTAAACATATGAGGAGGAACATTTTAGTGGAACTAAAAGCAATCAACGGAGGGCAATTTCAAGCAATGGTACAAGTCGGCGCCAACAGACTGAACCAAAACGCAGAATTTGTCAATTCTTTAAATGTTTTCCCTGTACCAGATGGTGATACGGGAACAAATATGGATTTATCGATGACTAGTGGAGCAAAAGCTGTTAGAGAGGCAACAACGGAACATGTTGGAGAATTAGCCGCAATCTTATCTAAAGGCCTTTTAATGGGTGCTCGTGGAAATTCTGGCGTTATCTTGTCACAATTATTTAGAGGATTCTCAAAAAAAATTGAAGATAAAGAAGAATTAAACGCACAAGACTTAGCAGATGCGTTTAAAAATGGTGTAGAAGTTGCGTATAAAGCAGTGATGAAACCTGTTGAAGGAACAATTTTAACTGTCTCTAGAGGTGCTGCGATTGCCGCTGAGAAAAAAGCAAAAGAGAGTGATGATGCATTAGAAGTCATGGAAGCTGCTCTTAAAGGTGCTAAAAAAGCGTTAGCTAAAACACCTGAAATGTTGCCTGTCTTAAAAGAAGTTGGCGTTGTCGATAGTGGTGGACAAGGACTTGTTTTTATCTATGAAGGTTTCGTTGAGTCTTTATCTGGCAAAGTAGTTGAAAGTGAAATTTATCAACCATCACCAGCTCAAATGGAAGAGATGGTTAATGCTGAACATCATCGCAGTGTTCAAAGCCATATGTCAACTGAAGACATTAAATTTGGTTACTGTACAGAAATCATGGTAAAAATTGGTGAAGGACCAACAGTTGATAGTACGTTTGATTATGACACATTTAGAAATTACTTAAATGAAATTGGTGATTCATTATTAGTTGTAGCCGATGATGAAATCATCAAAGTTCATGTTCATACAGAGCAACCTGGTGAAGTCATGAATTATGGTCAAAAATTCGGTTCATTAATCAAAATTAAAGTGGATAATATGCGCTTGCAACATGAATCATTACTTGATACTCCAAGTGTACCAGCTGTAGAAGAACCAAAAGAAAAAGTACCTTATGGTATTATTTCAATTGCTGCTGGTAAAGGGGTTCAAGACTTGTTTAGTAGCATGGGTGTTAATCACGTGATTAGTGGTGGACAAACAATGAATCCAAGCACAGAAGATATTATGTTAGCAATCCAATCAGTGAACGCTGAGAACGTGATTATCTTACCTAATAATAAAAATATCTTCATGGCAGCTGATCAAGCCGCTGAAGTGAGTGATGTGCCAACGATCGTGATTCCATCGAAAACAATTTCTCAAGGAATGACGGCACTATTAGGATTTAATGATCAAGTATCACTTGAAGAAAACCAAAAAAATATGTTAGAAATGCTTGAAGGTGTAACAAGCGGTCAAGTCACAACGGCTGTTCGTGACACAAGCATTGATGGCGTTGAAATTAAAAAAGACGATAACTTGGGAATGGTTGAAGGAAAAATTGTGGTATCAATGCCAAGTCGTTTTGATGCAAGTTTAGAAACATTAAAACAAATGATTGATGATGACACTGAAATTGTGACAATCTTAATTGGTGAAGATGGAACAAGTGAAGAAGCATCATTATTAGAAGAAGCGTTGCTTGAAATGGATAGTGATTTAGAAGTTGAGATTCATCAAGGAGATCAACCAGTTTATCCATATCTATTTGCAGCTGAATAAGATAAAAAAGTCAAACATTGGTTTGACTTTTTTTACAGTTAAAAAGGAGGAGTCAAAGTGAAACAGTTAAGTGATAGTGTCGCGACACTTAGTGGTGTTGGCCCAAAGCGTGTGGAGACACTCAAAACATTACACATAGAAACGATTAATGATTTACTGACACATTATCCGTTTCGCTATGACGATATCCAAGAAAAAAAGTTAGAAGAAATTAGTGATCAAGAAAAAGTAGTCTTAAAAGGTATTGCCATTTCTGATGGGGTAGTCAATTACTATGGGCATAAAAAAAGCCGTTTAGTTTTTCGAATGATGGTGGAGCAGGCTGTTATAACTGTGACGTTTTTCAATCAACCCTTTTTAAAAAATAAAATTCGTTCGTCAGAGGAAATTGCAGTTTTTGGTAAATGGGACGCAAAGAGAAAGTCGTTAACAGGTCTAAAAATAATGGCGACACAGCAGCAAGAAGAAGAGTTTACTCCCATATATAGTGTGAATAAACATATCAAACAACAAACACTGGTTCAACTGATTAAACAGGGGTTTGAAGGGTACGGTGAGTTGGTTGAAGAAAACTTACCAGATTATTTATTGGACAAATATAAGCTGATGCCTAAACAACAAGCTGTTAGAGCCATGCATTTTCCAGAATCAATTGAAGAAAATCGTTTAGCAAAAAGGCGATTAGCTTTTGAAGAATTTTTCTTATTCCAATTAAAGATGATTCAACTAAAAGAAGAAGAAACAGCCAAAGAACATAGTAATCCTATTTTATATGATGTGGATGAATTGAAACAGTTTATTAAGACGTTACCGTTTGAATTAACGAATGCTCAAAAACGAGTTGTCAACGAAATTTGTGCTGACATGAGAAGTCCCTATCACATGCATCGCTTACTGCAAGGAGATGTAGGGAGTGGAAAAACAATGGTAGCAGCACTTGCTTTATTTGCCGCTTACACGGCATCCTATCAAGGAGCATTAATGGTGCCAACAGAAATTTTAGCAGAACAACATATGGAAAGTCTAAGTGAATTGTTTGAAAATACACCAGTTAGAGTAGCGTTATTAACTGGTTCGACAAAAGCGAAAGCACGTCGTCAAATATTAGCTGAACTAGCAGAAGGTGAAATTGATATTTTAGTTGGGACACATGCCTTAATCCAAGAAGAAGTTCAATTCAAAAATTTAGGTCTTGTCATCACAGATGAGCAACATCGTTTTGGTGTGAATCAGCGAAAAATATTACGAGAAAAAGGCAATCATCCAGATGTGTTGTTTATGACAGCGACACCAATTCCTAGAACGTTGGCCATCACAACTTATGGCGAAATGGATGTTTCGATTATTGATGAGTTACCAGCCGGACGAAAACCCATCGAAACACGTTGGGCCTTGCCAAAACAATTGGATAGTATTTTAGAAACTATGCGTGAGTTACTAAAACAAGGGCAACAAGCATATGTGATTTGTCCGTTGATTGAAGAGTCAGAGATGTTAGATGTGAAAAATGCAACGGAAATTTACGAGCACTTATCTGCCTTTTTCTCTCCGACGTATCATGTTGATTTATTACATGGCAAGATGAAGGCTGATGAAAAAGACGCCATCATGCAAAAGTTCAAAGACAACGACACACAAGTATTGGTTTCAACAACTGTTATTGAAGTTGGAGTAAATGTCCCGAATGCTACCATGATGGTTATTATTGATGCAGACCGTTTTGGTTTAGCCCAGCTTCATCAGTTGCGTGGACGTGTTGGACGTGGGCAAAAAGCGTCTTATTGTGTGTTGATAGCTAATCCAAAGAGTGAACAAGGTAAAGAGCGAATGAAAATCATGACTGAAACGACAGATGGTTTTGTATTGAGTCAAAAAGATTTGGAAATGCGAGGTCCTGGAGACTTTTTCGGCGCCAAACAATCTGGTCTACCTGAATTTAAAGTGGGGGATATGGTAGCTGATTTTATTATGTTGGAAACAGCAAGGGAAGAAGCCATCAGTCTTTGGAAAACGCCTGAGTGGATACATGATAAATCGTTTGCACCGTTAGCTAATAGTATCAAGAGCACGACATATCAATTAAATCATTTAGATTAACATGCTATAATAAACCTAAATTGTAAAAAAGTGAGGAATCTTATCATGAAAATAGCCGTAGATGCTATGGGCGGAGACAACGCACCAAAAGCCATTGTTGAAGGTGTGATGTTAGCCAAAAAAGATTTTCCAGATATTGAATTTTTATTATTTGGAAAAGAATCAGCGATTAAAGAATATGTGACAGACGATAAAAATATTACGATTATTCACACAGATGAAAAAATCGAAAGCGATGATGAGCCAGTTAAAGCGATTCGACGAAAAAAACAATCCTCAATGGTCTTAGCTGCTCAAGCTGTTAAAGAAAAACAAGCAGACGCGTTGTTTTCTGCAGGTAATACAGGTGCTCTTTTAGCAGCTGGGTTATTTGTTGTGGGACGTATCAAACAAGTTGAACGCCCTGGACTGATGACAACGATGCCAGTTTTTACAGGTGAAAAAGGGGCTGGATTTGATTTTATTGATATGGGAGCAAACGCTGATAATAAGCCGGAACATTTGTTAACATATGGTATCTTAGCTTCTTATTATGCTAGTCAAGTTCGTGGCGTGAAAAATCCTCGTGTCGGTCTTTTAAACAATGGGACGGAAGATACTAAAGGAAGCGAGCTAACGAAAAAAGCATTTGAATTATTAAAAGAAGAACCAAGTTTAAATTTTGTTGGAAATGTTGAAGCAAGAGATTTATTTAATGGTGTCGCAGATGTGGTTGTGACAGATGGGTTTACTGGAAATGCCGTGTTAAAATCCATTGAAGGAACAGCTCAAGCCATTATGAGTAATTTAAAATCATCAATTTTAGATAGTGGATTAAAAGGCAAAATGGGCGCATTGCTATTAAAAGATAGCTTAAAAGAATTAAAACAAAAAATGGACTACTCAAATCATGGCGGAGCTGTCTTGTTTGGTGTCAAAGCACCTGTTGTTAAAACACATGGCTCAACAGGACCAGATGCGGTGAGACACACAATTAGACAAATCCATACGATGCTTGAAAAAGATGTAGTAAATAATTTAGTTGCTTATTTTGATGAGCATCAAGCATAGACAAAAAAAGCATTTACAAGTAAAATACTAAGTAGAGTGAGTGGCTTAATAAAAGGAGGAACTTACATGTCTAGAGATGAAGTATTTGGTAAAATCCAATCAATTATCGTTGAACACTTTGAAGTAGATGAAGATAAAGTGACTGAAACAACAAATATCAAAGAAGATTTAGATGCAGATTCAATTAGCATTATGGAATTTGTTTTAGAATTAGAAGATGTCTTTGATGCAGAAATTTCTGATGAAGATGCAGAAAAAATTGAAACAGTTGGCGCAGCAGTTGATTATATCGTTGCAAACCAATAATAGGTAGAGTATCACATAAAGTGGTACTCTTTTTTATTACCATAAAACAAAAAAACTACCAGCCACATGACTGGTAGAAAAAAGGAGTTGTTTTATTTACTTTGGGGGAGTAAATAAAGTAAAAAAATTGTAGGGTTGTTTGTTACTACACAAAGAATAATAACTCTTATCTATGAAATAAATATGAAGACATGTGTGCAATTGTTTGAATAAAATTCGATTAATTATCGGCTAAATAGGTTTCTTTTTTAAGACGTGTTAATTGTTTAAAGGCATATTCTTTTTGCATGGCTTCACTTTTTGTTTCAAATACTTCATGATGAATCATTTTTGCTGGTCGTCTTTTTTTTAGTCTAGTATATTTTGCGCCTTTACCAGAGTTATGCTCAGCTAGTCGTCTTTCTAAGTTTGTGGTATAACCAGCATAAAAAGTATTGTCAGCACATAATAATACGTAAAAATAGTGATGTTTAACTTGTGCCATGAAGCATCTCCTTAATCTCTGGTAAATACTCATTATCCTCACCATAAACATAAAGAGGAGGAAGAATTCTTAATCCATCTGTTTTCCCATCTTTAATTCCTTCAATGAGTAATGTATTGGCTTCTTTATTCGTTTTGGGATAGACAAATTGGATTCGTTTTGGCGCAATACGATTTTTTTCCATACTATGTAAAATATCAATCAAACGATCAGGTCTGTGTACCATCGCAATTTTTCCATTCATTTTTAATAGCTTAGAGGCTTGTTGAAACACATCATCAATTCCTAAATGAATTTCATGACGAGCAATCGCTAAATAAGGATTAGGGTTTTTTTTACTATTTGGCGCTTCTTTAAAGTAAGGTGGATTGCATGTGATAAAATCCACTGAATCGGGTTTTATAAATTGCGTGATGTTTTTAACATCAGCATGAATCATGGTCATTGAGTCGTTAAACTGGTTTAATTCGATACTGCGTTTCGCCATATCATAGAGCTTTTCTTGTAGTTCAACGCCAGTAATTGTTGCGTGTGTTCTAGGGTGCATAAATAAGCCGATAGCACCATTTCCAGCGCAAAAGTCGACGATAGCCCCTCTTTTAGGAATCGAGGCAAAATGAGCTAATAATACAGCATCTAGCGAGAATGAAAACACATCAGAGCTTTGAATGATTTGTATGTCTTGTGATAGCAGTTGGTCAATGCGTTCACCTGGATTGAGTTTTGTCATCAATTAAGTCACATCCTTTGATATCATTTGTACATTATATCAAAGTTACATAAAAATAGAATAAGAAAAACTTGCAAGTTTTGATTTAATTCGGCATACTGATAGGGAATTTAATGTAAAGGATGAAAAAAATGTATCGAGTACTTTTAGCGGTTGTTCGATTTTTAACGTTTGTCATCAATACCAACTCAAGATTTGTTGGTAAAGACAATCTACCAAAAGATAGAAATTATGTCCTAGTCAGCCCACATAGAACATGGTTTGAACCATTGTACTTTGCTATGGGAGCTTGGCCGAAAAAATTTGCTTTTATGGCAAAAAAAGAATTATTTAAAAATCCGATCTTATCTTATATTTTGAAAAAATGTCATGCTTTTCCTGTGGATCGTGATAATCCTGGCCCTAGTGTGATTAAAACACCAGTTAAAACGTTGAAAAACACTGATTTAAGCGTCATGGTCTTTCCTAGTGGCAGTCGTTACTCTGAAGAACTAAAAGGTGGTGCGGCACTTATCGCAAAAATGGGGAAAGTTGATATTATTCCAGCTGTGTACCAAGGACCATTGACATTCGGTGGATTGTTTACAAAACGTCGTGTGACAGTTGCGTATGGAACGCCAATTGATATCTCAGATATTAAAAAAATGGACAAAGATGGCATTGCAGAAGTGGAAAGACGTATGCAAGAAGCATTTAATCAATTAGATTATCAAGTCAATCCAGATTTCGTTTATGTGCCACCAGTTAAAAAAGAAAAAATAGACTCTTAGAAATTATTCTAAGGGTTTTTATTTTTTATTGTTGACATGTAGTTAATGCAACATCACGTTTGATGGGCATATTTAAATATTAAATGAATAAAAATTAGAGGTTGTGTTCTTAACTAATAGGTTATTATTTGTAAGGTCATAGTAGTTTTGTTCAAAAATCTGTATACAAAGAAGTTAACAGAAATACTAAAATAAGACTAATATGATCGTAAAAAATAAAAAACTCTCACCATAAAATGATGAGAGAAGGAAGGAAAAAATAAAAAAGTTATTTAGCTATTTATTTCTTTTTGGGGGAAAAGAAATAACGTGGATGGTAGGATTCGAACCTACACCTCAAAGGATAGAGAATGAACTGTCTGTTAAATCTCAATGAGTCAAAACACCTCGTTCACCCACAACATAATTAAGTTGTATTAATTAACTATAAACATAGTTTAACGTGATCCTCTTAAATTTAGCTTAAAAAAGTCTGTAGAATTTATGAAATGTGAGAAAAATTTTTCGTTAAAAAAGTAAGTAGGTCAAGATAAGGAATCCATTAAACAAACTGATTAAAGTTTGTTATAATGGAGAGAAGACCTTTTTGGAGGAATACGATGAAATTTTTACATACAGCTGATTGGCATATAGGACGTAAATTAAATGGATTCAGTCTACTAGAAGAACAACGAGATGCATTTGAAAAAATGCTACAGGTTGCGACAGAACAAGATGTTGATGCGATTGTTGTCGCAGGAGATTTATACGATCGCTCGATGCCGTCTGTTGAGGCAGTTGAGTTGTTAAATACGATGATGATTGAGATGAATCTGGTGCATAAATTTCCTGTCTTAGCCATTTCAGGCAATCATGACAGTGCGACAAGATTATCAACAGGATCTCCTTGGCTAGAAAAAGAACAATTTTATTTATACACACAGTTGGAACAATTTTTCTCTCCTATTGTGGTAGGTGATACACAGTTCTTTTTACTGCCTTACATTGAGCCAGTTCATGCAAGATTGTATTTTAATGATAATACGCTAGTAACTATTCCACTTGTTATGGAACGTCTTATGACAGAAGCAAAATCATTCTTTTTACCAGATAAATACCATGTGCTAGTTAGCCACTTTTTTGTGACTGGCGCGTGTAAAAGTGAATCTGAGACACCACTTGAAGTAGGAGGGCTTTCTAGTGTGCCAGCTGATATGTTTAATCTGTTTGACTATGTGGCATTAGGGCATTTGCATGATAAAAATGCATTGAATAATCAAGCATCGATTAAATACAGTGGGTCATTATTGAAATACTCATTATCTGAGAGAAATCAGGATAAAGGTGTCCGTGTAGTGACACTAAAAGATGATGGCGTAGAAAGTCAGTTTATTCCAATAGCCTCTTTACGAGATGTTGTCCTTTTACGCGGCGAATTTTCAGAATTAACAGATTATGAGTTCTATCAAGACGTAAATCGTGAAAATTATATTGCAGTTGAGTTAACTGATAAAACAAGTGTGCCAAATGCTTTATCAGAACTTAGACAAATTTATCCACGAATGATTAGTTTAGAACGTATCAGCGAACAAAAAGATATCACGGATGAGCGCTATGACGATATCGAGATAAAAAAAGTCTCCCCAAAAGAAGTCATCGCAAACTACTTTGAAGACGTGACCGATGAAGCTCTAACCACAAAGCAACATGAATGGTTAGAAGAAGCATTGATTGATGTAGAGAAAGAAAAATAGGAGGGAAATCATGAAGCCTTTAACATTAACGTTAGAATATTTTGGACCATATGAAGATGAGACGATTGATTTTTCTTCTTTTTACGCACAATCATTGTTTTTAATTTCAGGTAAAACAGGTTCTGGGAAGACAACACTTTTTGATGCGATGAGTTATGCATTATATGGAAACACATCAGGTGATTCTCGTGAAGCAAAAGAAATGCGGTCAAATTTTTCGACGATTGATGATGTGACACGCGTAACATTTGTGTTTGAACATGACAAAAAAACGTATCATATCGTTCGTGAGCCGGAGCAATTACGTAGAAGGTTACGTGGTGAGGGAGAAAAATTAGAAAAAGCCAAATCAGTTTTGACAATTTTTGATGAAGATGGGAAAGAAGAAGCACAGTATACCAAACAAATGGATGTTAACATTCATATCCAAGAGTTATTACAACTTAGTGCAAAACAATTTTCGCAAATCGTGATGTTGCCACAAGGTGATTTTCAACGGTTTCTACAATCTGATAGTGACAATAAAGAAGCTGTCTTACGCCAGTTATTTGATACTTCTAAGTATCAAGAAATCGCTAGAAAGCTTAAAGATAAGAAAAAAGAGCATTCTAATGAGTTAAAGAAAGAACAACAAAAATTACAAACGCTCTTTGAACAAGTCGAATGGGATGAAGAGTTCCTAGAAACTGTGTCAGGTGATAGGACAATCGAAGAAAAATTAGCGTTATATGATGAACAAAAACAAAAAAAAGAGCAACACATTGCTGATTTAAATGATAACGTGACGTTAGTTAAGAAAGAACGGGATGACCAACTTGCTGGATTAGAAGTAGCTCGAGCGTTAGAAAAATTATTTGTCGAAAAAGATGAAACCGAAAAAATGCTAGAGAAACGATTGCTTGAAACAGAGAAAATCAATGACTTGAAACAACGTATGACACGTTTTTCTCAATTAGAACCATTAGAAAAAGTACTGATTGATATCAGCACTTCTCAGACAAAGCTAGATGAACAAGTGCAACAACAAACGATAACCAAAACAGAACTTCACGAGGTAGAAAAACATCACTTGGAATTAGTTGATAAGAAAAAAGCACTAGATAATCAAGAAACAACGATAAAAGAGCTTGAAACTTATTTGGTGAAATTAGAAGAACGTCTGCCATTATTTGAAGAAGAAGCACAGTTAGCTAAAAAACTAGCAGAGTTAGTCACAGAAGAAGAAAAACAAGCAGTTGAATTAAAAGAGCTTGAAACACATGTTGAAAACGCAAAACAAAACCAAGATGAGTTGCAACAAGCAGTAGATACTATTCCTTCTTTATACAAGGAACTGACTAACTTAAAAGAAAAACAAGTGAAAGAAACAGCATTATTAGACGATGTGACATCTTTTCAAACTTATCTTGGTGAAGAAGAGTCTTTAAAAAAAGAGTATGAAAAACATGAAGAGACACTGTTGTTACGACAAAAAGAATTAGGGGACTTAAAGCTTAAATTAGCAGAGAAAAAAGATTCGTGGGCACGAGGTCAAATTGCTAGATTGAGTTTAGATTTGATAGACGGTGAACCTTGTCCAGTTTGTGGCGCGATTGACCATCCAGAACCTGCTCATGTAACACAACTATCCAAAGAAGAATTTGATGTCTTAGAACAGGAAATAGAATGTCTTACAACAAAAGAAGAGCAGTTAGTTCAAGATATCAGTCATCTACAAGCACAAAAAGATGCGACACAAGATAAGGTAACTAGTTTAGTATCCAAACAAACCAGTTTATCAGAGAAAATATCAACTAATATGGTAGAGATAGATAAGACACATTGGTTAGAAACAGTGACTAAACAAGTTAAAATAACCACTCAACAAGTGAGTGATTATACAAAACAGCTAACAGAACTTGAAGCCAAACAAACAGAGTTGGAACAATTTAAAGCTGAGTTAGGTCAGCTTGATAAAAAACGAAGTGAAAGTCAGACTACTATCCAACAAATCAAAGAAGAAAAACGATTGTGTCAACATAGTAATGATGAGTTGAAAAAACGTATAGGAACAGATGTTACTTCTTTTGAAGAAGCAAAAAAAGAACAACAAACAATCAAGCAACAAATTGATACTTGGTATGAAGAAAGCAAACAATGTGACAAATCATTATCTGAGATGATGACTGATAAAACGAAATTACAAACAAGGCTAGAGGAATTAGAACATAATAAACAAGTCCTACAAAACGAATTAACCGAACTTGAAAAAAGTAAAACAGCCTTTTTATTTGATTATCAGTGGGATGAAGAGATGCTTCAAACTATCTTAGCCGATAAAGAAAATAAAGTAAGGTATGAAGAAACCATTGCTCAATTTGAAAAAGAAATTTACTCATTAAAAGAAACGTTATCGAGCTTGAAAGATAAAACGAAAGAAGCAGACAAACCAGATTTAACAAAATTAGAGAAACTATACCAAGTAGCAAACCAAAAGTATGAACAAGTGGTAGATGATAAACGTCAACAAGAAATTAAATTGGAGAATAACAATAAAACAATTCAAACGATTCAGACATTGATGACAGATATCAAAGAAGATATGCGAGTATTACATGAGCTGAGTGTGTTATCAGATGTGTTAAATGGAGATAGTGACAATAAATTAAGCATTGAGCGATATGTGTTGCAAAGCTATCTGCGTAAAATTTTGGCCGTTGCAAACCACACATTGAAAAAACTCACACGAGGTCGATATACCTTTGCATTAAGAGATGCTAAACAATCCTCGAAGAAAAAAACAGGTTTAGAAATTGATATTTTTGATGACAATGTAGGGCAACTAAGAGGAGTCAATACTCTGTCAGGTGGCGAGAGTTTTATTGCGTCTCTTACATTAGCATTGGCACTAGCTGAAGTGATTCAAAGTGAAGCAGGCGGTGTGAAAATTGATGCGATGTTTGTTGACGAAGGGTTTGGCTCGCTAGATGAGGAGGCACTTGAAACAGCGATTCGTGCGCTTGAAACAATGGGTGAGAGTAATCGATTGATTGGCATTATTTCTCATGTTAATGAATTAAAAGAAAGAATCCCGCAACAATTAAAAATATCCGTGTCTAAAGACAATCGAAGTCATGCGACACCACAGCTAGAATTCACGTAAGGAGTGGTAAAATGAAGTGGTCCATACCGGAAAAAGTAATAGAAGAAGGACGAGAGTGTGCCAAAGAAGGCAGGGTTGTCTCTTGGTCTAAAAATCTAGAAAGACGTGTATGGTACGCTGAAGTCATCGGAAGTGACATGCTTTATGTTGAACTAGACGGAACAGCTAAAGAAGATGATGTATGCCAGTGTATGTATTGGGAACAACATGGTTATTGCAAGCACACAGTAGCAGTAGAACTTGCAATGCGTGAACAAGGGGTATCACGATTTATTCCTCGTACGGAATTAAAAGAAACAGATGCACCAAAAGTTATTTCTCCAGCTGTTGTTTTTACAAAAGGATTTGAACGACTGCAAGAAGCAGAACTTAGAAAACTGATTAGACAAACAGATGATTTGTTTTTAACATATGGAATAGACATTGTCCCAACGTCTGAGTATCATGATGAACAATCCGTTTTGGGACTCCATTTAAGAATCGGAAGACGAGATACACCAAATAAAACGTATGTTGTAAAAAATATGGATGAATTTTTAGAAGCATATAAACAAGATAGGGAAATTCGGATTAGCACGATTAATTGGAAAGTCGGAGCAACTGCATTTAATTCAGAAGATAATGCATTGATTCGTAGTATGTTGGCTATGAAAGAACAACAAACATTAGTCGTTAATAGTCGCTCACAAGCTAAATCTGTGATTGATAGACGCTATATGATATTAAGTAAGCAAGAAGCACGTGAGTTATTTGATCACTTTAAACATGACAAGTCATTTGTTATAAAAGGTTTTGATACTCAGATTAAACGTGCGGTGATTCATCAAGGGAAGATTCCGCTGACAGTAACTTTATCACCAGTGGGTTTAACGGATTACGAATTGACAATTATTGATCCGTTTATTGTGTTTTTAGAAGAATACCAATGGTTAGTTGGAACAGATGGCTTTTACGAATTAACAGAAGAGCAAGCATCTAGTTATCAAGTATTAACCCAAATGCTGAAACGACTTGATAAGCCAACAATTTACTATACCAAAGATCAGGTGAGTTCACTCTTTTCGTATGTTTTACCTCAACTAGCATTGTTGTGTGACTTTGAATTGCCCGAATCATTAGATGATGAGGTATTACGATATCCATTAGATATTAAGTTGTACTTCCACAAAGAAGAGGCATCATTAGTAGTTCGTGTTGATTTTTGTTACGGGGATTATGTCTTTTCAAATGAACCGAAATATAGCACGTCCATCGGTGAAGAAGGTGTCGTGTTACGTGATAAAGTACAAGAGGAACGGCTACTGACACTATTACGTCATTATGGGTACGGAACTTATGCACAAAAATATAGCAAAAATTTTCCAAATGATTTGGAACGTTTTTACTTCTTCACAAGAGAAATTCCAACGTTTGAAAAATACACGACTGTGCATCTTTCAGATGATATTAAAGCTTTGTATTTAACAGCAGATGAGCATCAACCAAAAGCTCGTATTATTGAAAATGGGTCATGGTTTGATATCCAATTTGATATTTCATCTGTTGATGAAACAGAAGTCAATGACGTATTAAGTAGTTTAATGCAAAATAAAGAGTATCATCAGCTACGCAATGGTCAGGTGTTGATGCTTGATGATGAGGCATATAAAGAAACCAATCAAATGCTACGCTTATTGCGTGAAGATATTCGTTTAGATGGTAATCGTTTAGAAGTCCCAACTTATCGTAGTTTAGTATTGAGTGAAGCTATGACACAGTTATCAGATGTCGAGACGAGTGATTATTTTGAAACGATGGTTGACGAGTTGACCCATCCTGAAAAGGTTGAAGTTTCTTTACCGAATAAATTAAATGCCACGTTACGTGACTATCAGTTAACAGGCTTTAAGTGGTTTAAAACACTTAGCAAATATCACTTTGGCGGAATTTTGGCTGATGATATGGGGTTAGGTAAAACCATTCAGACTATTGCGTATTTACTGTCAGAAAAAGAAGATGGCGAGTTGACAAAACCAAGTGTCATCGTAGCTCCAGCTAGTTTGTTGTATAATTGGCAACTTGAGTTAGAAAAATTTGCACCAAGTTTAAAATCTAAATTGATTATCGGTGGAAAAGAAGAAAGAAACGAACAAATTGCGTCACTTGATGATGTTGATGTGGCGATTATTTCTTATTCAACGTTACGTCAAGATAGTACAGAATTTAGAAAAATTGATTGTCACAGTGTGATTTTAGATGAAGCACAAATGGTGAAAAATTCGACAACAAAAACGTTCCAATCAATATCTGGATTAAAATCAGATCGCGTATTTGCTTTAAGTGGGACGCCAATTGAAAATAGATTAGAAGAATTATGGTCATTATTTAAATTATTGATGCCGGGATTTTTCCCACCAAAACGTCGGTTTAAGCAGCTTGAAACAACTGAAGTCGCCACAATGATTAAGCCTTTTGTATTACGTCGAGTGAAAAAAGAAGTCTTGCAAGATTTACCAGATAAAGTGGAAACAGATCGATATTCTCAATTAACTGGGGAACAAAAAACCGTGTACGTGGCTTATTTAAAACAAATTCAAGAATCTATGTCACAGCTTAATGAAAAAGATTTTAACAAACAGCGTATGTCAATTTTAGCTGGTATTACTCGGCTGCGTCAGATTTGTTGCCATCCAGGATTATTCATTGACGGGTACACAGGTGGTTCTGGAAAAATGGATCAAGCACTTGATTTAATTGAACAAGCCAAAAGTAATGGTCGACGCGTATTATTATTTTCTCAATTTACTGGAATGCTAAGCATTTTAGAAGATGAGTTAGCAAAAAGAGACGTCGGTACATTTTACTTGCGTGGTAGCACACCGGTTAAAGAGCGTCAAGAATTGGTTGAGAGATTTAATCGTGGCGAAAAAGATGTTTTCTTGATTTCACTTAAAGCTGGTGGAACAGGATTAAACCTTACAGGAGCAGATACGGTCATTTTATATGATTTGTGGTGGAATCCAGCAGTTGAGGAACAAGCAACAGGTCGAGCTCATCGTATAGGTCAAACAAAAAAAGTAGAAGTATGGCGATTATTAGCTGAAGGCACCATTGAAGAGCGAATGAATCAACTTCAATTAGAAAAAAAAGCCCTGTTCCAAAAAGTCCTTCATTCAGAAGATGCACCAGAATTGTCATCAATGACGATGGATGATATTAAACATATTTTAGCCATTGGTGATGAGGATTAACATGAAAGGTCACTCTTTCATGTTTTTCTTTTTGTATGATATAGTTTATTTTACAGTATTTATTTAGGAGGAGTTAGATGGTAAAACGATTCTTTTCGTATTATCGACCGTATAAAGCATTATTCATTGTCGATTTTACATGTGCAATTATCGCAGCATTACTTGAATTATCATTTCCGGTTATTGTCAATCAAGTGATTGATAAAATTATGCCGTTAAAAAATATTCGCTTGATTTTATTAGTCAGTGTGGCATTGTTTGGATTTTACGTCATCAATACCACATTACAGTATGTCGTGGTTTATTTTGGACATAAGTTAGGGGTTAATATCGAAACGGATATGCGTAATGAGTTATTTACACACTTGCAAAAACAACCTTACGACTATTATGACAACCAAAAAACAGGAAAGCTGATGACACGTTTAACGAGTGATTTATTTGAAATTTCAGAACTGGCTCATCATGGACCAGAAGATGTGTTTATCACGATTATGACACTTGTTGGGTCATTTCTATTAATGTTTCAAATTCATCCTCAACTAGCTTTTGCGACAGCTGTGATGGTGCCTTTTATTACGATTGCATTAGTCTTTTTCAATAAAAAAATGACAAAAGTCAATACAACGATTTATGAAAATCTTGGCGAATTTAACGCAGGAATTGAAGCCAGTGTGAGTGGGATTCGTGTGACGCAAGCTTTTGCCAATGAAGAACATGAGGTCACTCGGTTTGCCGGACTAAACGAATTATATCGTCAATCAAAACTAGCTTTTTATAAAACGATGGCAGTGAGTTCATCATATAACTATTTGATGATTCGGTTGATTAATTTATTTGCTTTATTATTTGGGTCTTATTACACGATACGTGGGGACATAACCAATGGGAATTTCGTTGGGTTTATCTTGTTATCAAATGTGTTTGCTAGACCAATTGAGAAAATCAATACTATGATTGAGAGTTATCCAAAAGGGTTTGCCGGATTCAAGCGATTTGTTGAAGAGATTGACAAAGAGCCCTCTATCCAAGATAGTGACACGGCAGTTGACTTAAAACCAGTGACAGGAAACATTGAATACAGAGATGTTTCATTTAGCTACAGTGATGGCACGCAAGTATTTGATAACTTATCTTTAGATATAAAATTAGGGGAAACAGTGGCTTTTGTTGGGCCAAGTGGGGCAGGGAAAACAACCTTATGCCATTTATTACCACGCTTTTATGATATTGATAGTGGTGATATTTTGATTGATGGTCAAAACATTCAAGACGTTACATTAAAATCATTGCGTGAACAAATTGGATTAGTCCAACAAGATGTCTTTTTATTTCCAGGAACGATTAAGGAAAATATTTTATATGGAAAATTAGATGCAACAGAAGAAGATGTGTTAGAGGCCGTGAAACTCGCTCACTTAGAACAAGTTATAGACGGCTTGCCTGATGGGTTAGACACAGTCATCGGCGAACGTGGTGTGAGATTATCAGGCGGACAGAAACAACGTGTGGCGATTGCTCGTATGTTTTTAAAGAATCCACCAATTTTAATTTTAGATGAAGCCACATCAGCTCTTGATACAGAAACAGAACAAGTGATTCAAGAGTCACTAGGTGCACTGGCTAAAGGACGCACGACTCTCATCATCGCACACCGTTTAGCGACAATTAAGGATGCAACTCGTATTGTTGTCGTTGATACAACAGGTATCGTTGAAAGTGGCTCACATGAAGAGTTAATGCAAAAACAAGGAGCATATAAAAAATTATATGACGCACAATTTAGAAACTAAAAGCTAGGAGCAACTACTCTTGGCTTTTTTCTTTTTTGTAGGAAACATGTGATAAAATAAAAGTAATCAAACTAAACAACTGGCCAGTGAGGCGATAATCATGGTTTATTTTCTTCAAATATCAACGCTATTAAATATATCGTTTTTAATTCCCATAGTTTTATCAGATTTAACCATAAAAATCGTTCGCTTGTTTCGCTATTTTGGATGGAGTATGGATATAGGACTGATAATTTCAGAACTATTTTTGTACCTTCTTATCTATGTGGTAAGTGTGCTAGTAAGAGATAAAGTTATACCGTTTATTCAATCTAGAAAAAAAGAAAAAGTAACAGTCGGTTGTTTATTAATTGCTTTATGCAGAGTCAGAGTCATATGAATATACAGATATTATGTTGGGACAGAGGTACCAGTTCTCGTGAGTATCATCATTATTATGGCTTTTGCTGTATTGATTTATACGTCTATGCAATCTATATCAAATAGCCAAGAACTTAGGCTAGAAGTCGTAAAGCAAACATTAGAAATGAAGTATATGAACGAATACGCCAAAGAAACAACAAGACAGTACAATGAAATCAGAAAATTTAAACATGACTATGTTAATATTCTATCTTCATTGGATTACTTTATTCAGTTAAAAGATATGGACAAACTATCTCACTGCTATCAAGAGGTTATTAGACCAACACAGGAACTACTAGACACAAACTCTTTTAACTTTAAAGAACTCTCAAATATAAAGTCTGATGAATTAAAAAGTATTCTGGCAATCAAAATGTTGTTAGCAAAAGACCAAGGTGTATTAGTTCAAATGGAAGTGCCAGATGTCATATCAGATAATTTGCCAGTGGATTTTGTGGTACTCATAAGGATGATAGGCATACTATTTGATAATAGTATAGAGGAAGTCGTTCATATACCAGATGGAAAAATAGAAGTTGGTTTGTTTTCATTAGATGATAATTATTTATTTGTCATAAAAAATCCGATTAGGGATAACACCCTATCTCTGCATCAATTAGAAGTCGAAGGATTTTCAACTAAAGATGACAATAGAGGACTTGGTTTATCAAATTTAAGAGAATTGAGTAAACGAGAAAAACACCTCATGTTAGAAACATCTATGACAGACAAACACTTTATCCAAAAAATAATCATCAACTCAGGAGGTAAAAAGATGGTCCCCATATTTATTTGCGAAGACGACGCGATACAACGACACCGTTTAGAAGATATCATCAAAAAATATGTAATGATTGAAGACTATGACATGGAAATTGTTCTATCAACAGATAGTCCTAATGATTTATTACAGTATGTAGATGAGCATAGAGATGTGCGAGGACTTTATTTCTTAGATATTGATTTAGGTCAAGAGATGAATGGCGTCGGCTAGAAAAGTAAAACTATTGAAATGATAGGAGATGGTTATCATTAAACGATGTGAATGGGCAAACAGCAATGATTTAGAAGAACAATACCATGATAATGAGTGGGGCACACCAAGTTATGATGATGCTACATTATTTGAATCACTCATTTTAGAAAGTATGCAAGCAGGATTAAGTTGGTCAACGATATTAAAGAAAAGAGACACGTTAAGAAAAGCCTATGATGGGTTTGACGTGGATAAAATTAGTCAGTATACGACAGATAAAGTGGAGTTATTGATGAATGATGAGGGTGTGATTCGTCATCGCTTAAAAATCCAAGCAACAATTAGTAACGCACAATCTTTTAAACTTATACAAAATGAATATGGAAGCTTTAGTGATTACATTTGGTCATTTGTTGATTTTAAGCCAATTATAAACAGTTGGGAAACAATTAAGTCAGTTCCTTCATCTACCGAACTCTCCGATAAAATTAGTAAAGACTTAAAATCAAGAGGATTCAAATTTTTAGGTACGACAACCGTTTATGCTTTCATGCAGTCAGTCGGGCTTGTTGATGATCATGTGGTTGATTGTTTTAGACGAACGGGTATCACTAATTAACGTTTGAGCAATGATAAGTGTCATTTAGGGTATTTTTATAAATAAAGGACATTTTTATGATAATCTGTACTCATGATAGAACAACATAAATAGGAGCTGAGACAGATGAAAAAAATGATTGATTTACCTGATGTTATTTTTATTTCCCTCTTATTTGGTAGATTATTTTTATTGACAGTAGGAAATGTTGAATTGGTCGTTGTGTTAGTGTTTATATTAATGGGTGTATCTATTTTGTATTACGTTGATCAAAAAAGACGGCTGAATAAATAAAATAATGGAGGGATTGGCTTGAGTGATAGAGAGCAACAAAAGAAGTTTTCACAAAATGCTAATATCAAAAGTAGTGAGTTCAATCGTTTGAACACAAACCAAACAGGACATGCTAATTTTATTAGCAAAGGCCAGACTTTGCTCGTTCCTGATCTAGATAAAAAAACGGATACTGCCAGCTCACCTTATATCTTGATTTATGGTGTATCAGCAGTTACATTATTTTTTGCTCAATGGTTTATTGGAAAAAACTTCTTAGCCAAAGAAATCTATTCATCCACAAAATTTTTAATCATAGTATTAATGGTTAGCGTGTTGTTACCGGAAATAGTCATAAAGATAGTGGTATTTTTAAGAAAAGAACATAAAAAAACCTTGAATGAATTAACCATTCAAGGAAGGAGTTGTTTTTATTTACTTTGGAGGAGTAAATAAAATGAAAAAGTTTGTTAGGGTTGTTTTGTTGGTACATTTATATAATATCTATAATTTGTGAATTTTTTGTTAACAAATAGTGTAATAATTATAAATAGTTGTTAAAGTTACTATTATTACAATAGACATTAGATAATAATAGGCTAATACATTAAAATATTATTAATATTATTAGTTACTTAAATGATGTATAGTGTAGATGTGATACATAATACGGTGAGGAATGTGAGTATGGAAAATAATTTAATGGAGAGATGGTTAGATTATACCAATCAACATAATAAGCTAGAAAAAAAATTAGAAAATACACTAAAAAGAAAAGTGAATTTATCATTAAATGAATATTATGTTTTATATTATTTGGGAAAGACACCTAGCTACTGTATTAAATTGATTGATATAAGTAAATATTTTAATTTAAGTCAAAGTGCGATGTCTAGAATGATGGTTAGAATGGAAAGTGAAGATTATGGTATGATAGAAAGAACGACGTGTCTAGATGACAAACGTGGTATATATATCCATCTAACAAAAAAAGGAAAAAATATGTTGATTGAAGCTGAGAGATATATAGAAATTATCCTAAATGAACGTTTATGATTAAGTCATTATGCTTGCTCATAGACTTTTTTTATTATAACATACTATCCATAAAATGCGTGCGCATGCATTTATATAAAAATTCCCTAAAAGGTGAGGATCATGTTGAAGAATTTTACTGATAGTGTAACATTTAAGCGAGGATTAACATTAAAAAATAGATTGTTTATGGCCCCAATGACAACTAAGATGTCTTTTTACGATGGCGTTATTACAACGGATGAAGCAAATTATTATGGGTTGCGCTCAGGTGGTGTGGGAGCAGTAATCACAGCTGCGGCTAACGTTCAAGAAGATGGTAAAGGTTGGGAAGGCGAGTTGGGAGTTTATGACGATAGACAGATTCCTGGTTTGAGTAGCCTTGCAAGTAGTATTAAAAAAAATGGCACTAAAGCTATTCTACAAATTTTTCATGCTGGAAGAATGACAGATTCTCAGATTTTGCGTGGTACTCAACCAATTTCAGCCAGTAGTATAGCCGCAGAAAGACCAGATGCGGAAATACCACGTGAAATGACTGAAAGTGATATTTTACATTTAATCGATAGCTTCAAGAAAGCGACAATTCGTGCGATCAAGGCAGGATTTGATGGAGTTGAAATACATGGAGCAAATACTTATGTTATTCAACAATTTTTCTCACCACATTCTAATCGACGAAAAGATGAATGGGGTGGCACATTAGAAAAAAGATACCATTTTATTGATACTATTGTCGATGAAATAATTGATACAGTTGATCAATCAGAGGTAGAAAATTTTATTATTGGGTATCGATTCTCACCAGAGGAGTTTGAAAATCCTGGTATTAAATTTGAAGATACGTTGTTCTTAATCGATAAATTATCTAATAAAGGATTGGATTATCTTCATATTTCTTTAAATGATTATAATCGTAAATCTGTTTCTCCTTCTTATCAGGATAAATCGATGCTTGAATATGTTTATCAAAAAATAAATAATAGAGTCCCTTTAATTGGAATAGGTGATGTGAGAACTTCAAAAGATGTCAAAAATGTTCTAGAGAATGCTGATTTTGTAGCAGTTGGTCGTTCTATGATTATTGATCCTCATTGGGCACAAAAAATATTGGATAATAGAGAACCTCTTATTAGAACGTCTTTATCTATGTATGACAGAGAAGAATTGTTTATTCAAGATGGGTTGACTGAATTTCTTGAATTTATGATGCCTGAAAGATTAAAAGAATGATGAGATGACTCATCATTCTTTTTTTATAATAGGATTTAGTTATTTTTTGATAAAAAATAGACCTAACAGGATTTTGTGTTTTTTGTCGTACGTTTCACATTGGAGTGCCTTTTGTTTCTCCAATAAATCTTAAACACCTGTTAGGTCTTATTTTGTTAATAAGGAAGATTTCAAATTCCCACGCCTTTCTATATTGTTTAAACTTCTAATTCACTTACATGTGTTTCTGTTTACATGTCAATCAGATACAAATCTTTTAAATATTACCTTTCTTATAAAGCTGATAAAATTTAAATATCTTGTTAACTAATTGTGGGAATTGTAGTTCCTTATGAGTTCATATTAACTCATTTCTAAATAAAATGCAAGCGATTACATTTTTAAAATACGTATTTGCTTAAGTTATATTTTATATAAAGAAACAGAAAAACAAAAGCCATTTTTAGCTTCTGTTTTCTTCGCAGATATTTTTGTTCGATAAATAATTGTTAGGAAGGCTTAGTTAAATTGACGACACCCAACTAGGGTGGGATGAGGGTCAAAATCTTCAGATAGTGCTGGTACGTTTGTCACTATTTCTGTAGCATTGTGACCTATAATATGTGCAACAACAATGGCAATGGCAATAACTATTATCATAATCATCCACCTCCTAAAATTAAAAATAGCCCTAACCAAATAAAGAGGTTAGGACTTAAAAGAACGAACATATTTTAAGTAATATGTTGAGCTTTAGCACTATACAACGTAAAGAAAAATCTTAGCTATCTTATGAAAAGCCTTCACGACAATTCCTGTTCTACCCATTGGTGTCTCTCGACGTTTTTGGGCAATAGCCTGTGTTTGCATAGGAGCCTCACCTAACAAAATTCATTTATCGTGTTTTATTTTAACAGAATATAACGAATTGTCAATCATTAACTTGTTTTGTGAGTAGAAAAATAGTGATAGGGATGGTGATGGCAATACTAATACCACTAAAAATAATCGCCACCCACTCTGTCACAATTAATTTACTATTCACTAGCTGTGTCAGACTATATTTTAAATCAAATACCCAAATCAATAAGGCAAATTGGCTACCAATCGCTGCAAAAATTAATGTATTAATCGTTGGCCCTAAGACATCTTTTCCAACAGTTAGACCGGATTTTTTCCATTCAGATAATGACAAATCAGGTAATTTCTCTTTGATTTCTATCATAGAAGATGTAATCGAAATAGCGATATCATTAATCGCTGCAACGACGGTCATCAATAATACAGCGACACTTAAATCAACGAAAGATACTCCAATATGTAAGGAATACATATCCATCTCCATTAGGCCTTCAAGAGGAATTCCTTGAAGATGTAACGTTGAGGTAACAAAAAGTATCGGTAGGACCATTAAAAAGATGACAAAAGTACTGCTAATAAAAGCAGATTTAGTTGAGTCATTGTACCCATTGATATTAAATAAATTATTTGCGCTAATTAAAATCGACGTTAAAATCGTTAAAAAAATTGGTGAAAATCCTATATTAATACACAAAATCATGACAAATAACATCGCTAAATTAATAGCTAGTGTGATAAGAGTAAGGACACCTTTACGTTGTTGAAAATACCATAATAAAAAAATCAGAACCATAAATAATACTAAGTTAACGCTCATACTGATTCCCCCTTGTTAGAAAGATACTGGCGATGTAACTGGTGATGGGAATAGTCAAGACGATCCCAATGCTACCAATTAACGCACGTGTCATTTCAAGAGAGAGAGAGATAGGAAACGTATAGTTAAACGACATATCGTTTCTTAAAAAAATCAAAATTAAAGGAATCGATCCACTCAAATAAGAAAAAAACATGGTATTAATCATTGGCCCAATGACCTCAGAACCAACTTGAATCCCTGATTGATACAATGATTGAGGTGTTAATTGTTTATGCCTTTGAGAGATTTCATTCATGGCAGTGCTTAATGTAATCGAAATGTCCATGGAAGCACCCATTGTCCCAATTAATAAACTTGAGATAAATAAGACATGTTGTGGTCTAGTTATTAACTCCATCTCCTCATATCGTAGTCCTTTATGCTTTAGTAAAGTAATGATACTGACACCAAGAACAAAGGTAATAAGGGTGCTACATAAAGTTGTAAGTATAGAAATTTTTGTTTTTTGGTTCCAGCCATTTGAGACAATTAATGTACTGGCGACAATAATCGGGAAAAATAATAAAGAAAGCCAAATGAGTGATTGACTCGAGACATGTTCATACAGAACCAAAAGTAAGTAAAATAGTCCCGTATTGATAAGTAATCCAATCAATGATGCTACACCACTTTTTCGCCCAATTACAATCAGTAGTAAAACAAATCCTAACATCAATATTGCTAGTCCAGTATCACGTTTACTGTCAATGATAGTTGCTTGTGAAAAATCGTTGTCTTTAATAGACAAAAAGACTAAATCACCTGTTTTATACTCTTGATCTTTGATTCGTGATTGGCTAAATTTATTTAAAATAGTTAGCTCTTTTCCTTTATTTTTTGTAGATAAAAGAGTTAGATGGATTTGTTGGGTAGAGATAATATCTTTGTTTTGATGTTCATCAATGGTGTCGTTTTTTTCTACTATTTTAACTTTAGTTATTTTACCAAGTGGTTCTTGGTAGTGGTCGTATTGAAATGTTTGGAAAATCCACCAAGCATTTAATAATAAAATGACCACAGAAAGAACTTTCCAACTATATTTTTTCAACAAGAGAAACCTCCTCATACTTTAGGATTGATAACAGTATAGTTATATTATCCTGATTTTTTATGAGAAGGCTAATGATATCTATTCAAGATAACAGTTTTAATCTTTTTTTAATAAAGACGATTAAAGCAGTTATAAGCGAAATAATAATAGCGTATTTGAAAAAAGTTACCCAAAAAACAAGATTAGGAGCTAAAATAATCCACACCATCCAAAGCACAAAAATAATAGCTAATTGTTGTTTTAAATTTAGTTTTCTGATTAGTAACCATCTTAAAAAATCATCATCATAAGACTTGGTATCTCTGTATTGTTCATATAATTTCATAGATTATTCCTCCTATATAAAAACTTTAACTATTTTCAAAAAATGATGGTTAATAAAAAAGAAATGTGTTACTATTTATAATATATTAAATAAAATTGTATCATAAAAACAAATAGATTAAAAAGACCTAAAAATAAAAAAATCAAAAAAACTGTTGACAGTTTTACAAGATAAGTCTATATTTACTTTAATAATATTTTAATCAAATTCCAATTAAAGGGGAACATTATCATGAGAGAGAGCAAGAATAATTTAGTCATTATTTTATTACAGGTTAGGAACTAGGACACGTTGGGTGAAAAAACATCTACAGGTCGAGTTCCTATTTGTTGTAAGATAATGGGATTCTTGCCTTAAAGCATTCCATTGAGTGTCATACTTAAATGGAATGCTTTTTCTTTTATTTTTAGAGGAGGAAATTATAATGAGAAGTGACAAAATCAAAAAAGGTGTCGACGCAGCACCAGCAAGAAGTTTGTTGTATGCAACAGGACAAGTGAAAAATGCCAAAGACATGAACAAACCATTTATTGCTATTTGTAATTCATACATTGATATTGTACCAGGACATGTGCATTTAAGAGAATTAGCAGATATCGCAAAAGAAGCGATTCGTGAAGCTGGCGGCATTCCATTTGAGTTTAATACAATTGGCGTTGACGATGGGATTGCGATGGGACATATTGGCATGCGTTACTCTCTACCTAGTCGTGAAATCATTGCGGATGCAGCTGAAACGGTGATCAATGCCCATTGGTTTGATGGGGTATTTTATATTCCAAACTGTGACAAAATCACACCAGGCATGTTAATGGCAGCTGTAAGAACAAATGTACCAAGCATCTTTTGTTCAGGGGGGCCAATGAAAGCAGGGATTGATCCAACCGGTAAGGCTGCAACCTTATCATCTATGTTTGAAGCAGTTGGAGCATTTAAAGAAGGTGGCATGACAAAAGAAGAATTCTTATTCATGGAACAAAATGCTTGCCCAACATGTGGCTCTTGTGCAGGAATGTTTACAGCAAATTCAATGAATTGTTTAATGGAAGTTTTAGGAATGGCTGTACCTTATAATGGAACAGCGTTGGCAGTCTCTGATGAGCGTCGTGAATTAATAAAACAATCAGCCGTTCATTTAATGGACCTTGTAGAAAAACAAATAAAGCCACGAGATATTATTACAAAAGAAGCAATTGATGATGCGTTTGCCTTAGATATGGCAATGGGCGGCTCAACTAATACGGTGTTGCATACATTAGCTATTGCCAATGAAGCAGAAATTGAGTATGACTTATCTGATGTTAATGAGATTGCTAAACGTGTGCCTTATTTATCAAAAATTGCGCCATCATCTTCTTATTCAATGCATGATGTACATGAAGCAGGTGGCGTGCCAGCTATCATGAATGAATTAACTAGTATCGAAGGAGCCATTCATCCAGATCGTATCACAGTTACTGGAAAAACAATTAGAGAAAACGTTCAAAATGCTTTGATTAACAATGAAGAAGTGATTCGACCAAAAGAGAATGCATACAGTCCTGTTGGTGGCTTATCAATTCTTTATGGAAATATTGCACCAGAAGGTTGTGTCATTAAAGTTGGAGGGGTTGATCCGTCTATTTCAGTATTTAAAGGAAAAGCGATTTGCTTTGACTCACATGATGAAGCTGTTGCCGCGATTGATAATCATACAGTACAAAAAGGACATGTTGTGGTGATTCGTTATGAAGGACCAAAAGGTGGCCCAGGAATGCCAGAGATGCTAGCACCAACATCAAGTATTGTTGGACGCGGATTAGGAAAAGATGTTGCTTTAATTACTGATGGACGTTTTTCTGGTGCGACACGTGGAATTGCAGTAGGACATATTTCACCAGAAGCAGCTGAAGGTGGACCAATTGGATTGGTTGAAGATGGCGATGAAATTGAAATTGATTTAGTGAATCGTACAATCAATTTAGCTGTATCTTATGATGAATTAGATGAGAGAAAAGCGAAGAAAAAACCATTTAAAGCAAAAGTAACAAAAGGATATCTAGCACGATATACAGCTTTAGTAACCTCAGCACATACAGGGGCTATTATGAGAATACCAGATAATTTGATGGGTGAGTAAGGGGGCAAGTCATATGAATAAAAAAGGAACAGAGCTATTCATTGATTCCTTATTGGATGAAGATGTTGAGATGATATTTGGTTATCCAGGTGGAGCGGTTTTGCCACTTTACGATAGCTTGTATGACAAAAAAATTCCGCATATTTTGACGCGACATGAACAAGGAGCGGTACATGCAGCAGAAGGATATGCTAAAGCCAGTGGCAAACCAGGAGTTGTTTTAGTAACAAGCGGCCCTGGAGCCACTAATGTGATTACGGGAATAGCCGATGCGATGAGTGATTCGGTACCATTAATTGTCTTTACAGGTCAAGTAGCCAGTAGTGGTATCGGGAAAGATGCTTTTCAAGAAGCCGATATTTTAGGATTAACTATTCCTATCACGAAATATAACTATCAAGTGAGAAAAGTAGAAGACTTACCTAAAGTGATTAAAGAAGCTTTTCACATTGCGACAACAGGAAGAAAAGGACCAGTGGTGATCGATTTACCAAAAGATATCACGTTAGATGAAACACCGGTCAAAAAAATAGCCGATGTGCATATACCAAGCTATCAACCAAATTATATGCCACATCCTAATCAAATAAAGAAAGTCGTGACTGCGATAAATCAAGCAAGTAAACCAGTTTTCTTAATTGGTGCGGGCATTCATCACAGTGATGGGACGACCGAATTTAGAGAATTATTAGAAAATTCAAAAATTCCAGTTGTATCGACTCTCCTTGGCTTAGGAATTGTACCAACAGATAATGATTTATTTTTAGGCATGGGTGGTATGCATGGTTCCTATGCAGCCAATCAAGCATTGATGGAAGCAGATTTGTTAATCAATATCGGATCTCGCTTTGATGATCGATTAGCTAGTTGCCCAGAAAGTTTAGCAAAAGACAAAACCATTATTCATATGGATATTGATCCAGCTGAAATTGGGAAAATTATTCCAACAGATATTCCGATTGTAGGGGATGCCAAAGAAGTCATTCGATTATTAAATAAAGAAACATTTAATACAGAAAACTATGATGATTGGCGTGACACAGTTAAAAATTATCAAACAGAAGCACCATTTACTTATGAAGAAACTGTGGAAGAAATCAAACCACAACGAGCGATTGAACTTATTGGGAAAATTACTAATGGGGAAGCAATCGTCGCCACAGATGTTGGTCAACATCAAATGTGGGCAGCCCAATTTTATCCATTTAAATATCAAAATCAACTGATTACTAGTGGTGGTTTAGGCACGATGGGATACGGTATTCCAGCTGGTGTTGGCGCACAATTAGCCAAACCAGATAAACAAGTGGTGATTATTGTTGGCGATGGTGGCTTTCAAATGACCAACCAAGAGCTAGCTATCATAGAGCAGTATCATCTTGCACCGAAAGTCATTTTGATAAACAACCATTCACTTGGTATGGTTCGTCAGTGGCAAGAGAGTTTCTTTAACGAAAGACGTTCTGAATCGGTATTTGATAATCAACCAGATTTTCAAAAAATGGCAGAAGCGTATCATTTAAAATCTGTCAGACTAGATAATGCTGAAACGTTGGAAGAAGAGTTGATTCAAGCGTTTAAAGAAAAAGAGCCAATGGTAATTGAAATTAATTGCTCACCAACAGAGCACGTGTTGCCAATGGTGCCACCAGGAAAACCTAATAATGAAATGATTGGGGTGGTGAAAAGATGAGACGAATAATTTCAGCGAAAGTTAGAAACACATCAGGTGTATTAAATCGTATTTCAGGAGTACTCACCAGACGTCAGTTTAATATTGAAAGTATTTCTGTAGGTGTCACAGAAAACCCTGATGTGTCAAGAATTACCATAGTTGTAAGTGTTGACTTGGATTTTCAAATGGAGCAATTGATTAAACAACTAAATAAACAAATTGATGTCATAAAAGTCATCGATATGAGTGCAGACTCTCATTTAGAGAGAGAACTGGCACTGATAAAAGTTGCAACAACTAGTATCAATCGACAAGAAATTATGTCGATGATTGAGCCATTCAGAGCAAGTGTCATTGATGTGAGTAGTCAATCTATTATCATCCAAATAGCTGGAAGCAGTGAAAAAATTGATGCATTAGTAGATGTATTAAAAGTATACGGGATTCAAGAGCTTGCAAGAACCGGAATTACAGGGTTACTTAGAAGTTCTATAAAATAATAAAATTTATCGGAGGAATTAATTATGGCAAAAGTATATTATGAAGATTCAGTTCAAGGAGATCAGTTAGAAGGAAAAAAAATCGCAATCATCGGTTATGGTTCACAAGGTCATGCCCACTCACAAAACTTACGTGACACAGGTTATGATGTGATTATTGGTATCCGTGAAGGGAAATCAGCAGATGCTGCAAGAGAAGCTGGCTTTGATGTATTCCCAGTAAGTGAAGCAGTAAAAAAAGCTGACGTTATTATGATTTTAGCACCAGACGAAATCCAAGGAGATTTATACAAAAATGAAATTGCTCCATACTTAGAAGCAGGAAATGCCTTAGCGTTTGGGCATGGATTCAATATTCACTTTGATGTAATCCAACCACCAGCTGATGTGGATGTATTCTTGGTTGCACCAAAAGGACCAGGACATTTAGTTCGTCGTACATTTGAAGAAGGATTTGCTGTGCCATCATTATTTGCGGTACAACAAGATGCAACAGGAAACGCTCGTGACATCGCTCTAGCTTACACTAAAGGAATTGGCGCGACACGTGTTGGGGTTTTAGAAACAACATTTAAAGAAGAAACAGAAACGGATTTATTTGGTGAACAAGCCGTATTATGTGGTGGAACAACTGCATTAGTTCAAGCAGGATTCGAAACATTAGTAGAAGCTGGATACCAACCAGAAATTGCTTACTTTGAAGTATTACATGAATTAAAATTAATCGTTGATTTAATGTATGAAGGTGGTATGGAAAAAATGCGTGATTCAATTTCTAATACTGCTGAATATGGAGATTATGTTTCTGGACCACGTGTTGTAACAGCTGAAACAAAAGCACGCATGAAAGATGTATTAACTGATATTCAAGATGGAACTTTTGCTAAAGGATTTATCGAAGATAACAAAAATGGATTTGAAAAATTCTATGGATTAAGAAAAGAACAACAAGGACACCAAATCGAAGCAGTTGGTAAAGAATTGCGAGACATGATGCCATTTGTTAATAACAAATAGGAGGCGTTTCTATGGGGACGTTGGTGACAAGTGAACAAGTTGAAAAAGCCAATCATATATTGGAGCCGGTGGTAACTAAAACACTACTCCAATACGATGATTACTTATCAAAAAAATACGATGCTGATGTATATTTAAAACGTGAAGACTTACAAATAGTTCGGTCGTTTAAATTACGCGGAGCATATTATGCTATCAGTCAATTATCAAAAGAAAAGTTGGCTAAAGGGGTGGTGTGTGCCAGTGCTGGAAATCATGCACAAGGAGTTGCCTATACATGTTTTAAAATGGGAGTTCCTGCTACGATTTTTATGCCAGTGACGACACCAAAACAAAAAGTTAACCAAGTAGAAGCATTTGGTGGAGATCAAGTGACAATCAAACTTGCTGGAGATACGTTTGATCAATCGAAAGATATGGCCATTCATTATGGTGAAGAACATGGATTAACGTTTATCAACCCATTTGACGATGAAAACATTATTGCAGGACAGGGAACTGTGGCTCTTGAAATTGTTGACCAATTAAATAAAAAAGAAGCGTCACCTGCTGATTACGTCTTTACCCCTATTGGTGGTGGAGGATTAATCAGTGGCATCAGTGCCTATTTCAAAGATAAAAGTCCAACAACAAAAATTATTGGAGTCGAGCCGGTTGGAGCAGCCTCTATGTCATTGTCATTAAAGGAGAAAAAAGTGACACCCTTATCTCATCTAGATAAGTTTGTTGATGGGGCAGCTGTGCAAGAAGTAGGAGCAATGACTTTTTTACACAGTCAAGAATTGGTAGATGACGTGTGTGAAGTACCTATTGGAAAAGTATGTAGCACGATTTTAGAGCTTTATACGAAACAAGCCATCGTTGTTGAGCCAGCAGGAGCCTTATCAGTAACGGCATTAGATGATTATAAAGATGATATCAAAGGTAAAACCGTTGTGTGTATTATCAGTGGTGGAAATAATGATATTCAGCGTATGCCTGAAATTGAAGAACGTTCACTGATTTATGAAGGATTAAAACATTACTTTGTGGTTAATTTCCCGCAAAGAGCAGGGGCGTTAAAAGAGTTTGTATCAGACGTTTTAGGTCCACACGATGATATCACTAAATTTGAGTATACGAAAAAAATTAATCGAGGAAGTGGCCCAGTTGTGATTGGTATTTTACTCCAAGATCATGCTGACTACGCTTCGTTAATTGAGCGACTCACAATTTTTGATCCAAATTATATTAATCTACAAGAAAATGAATCATTGTATACATTACTAGTCTAAAGGAGAGAGTGTTATGACAAAGTCAACGACAAGCATTTATCGATTATTATTAATGCAGGGCCCAGTGTAGATAGTACACTATGGGTCCTATTCGACTTTGTCTGACATGGGATTCTTGACTGAAAGACTTCTCATGTTTCTACGTGAGGAGTCTTTTTAATTTGTTAAAGGGGAGATAATGATGAAAACTATTCAATTTTTTGATACATCACTAAGAGATGGTGAACAAACACCAGGTGTTAATTTTAATACAGCTGAAAAAGTAAGAATCGCTAAACAATTAGAAAGTTATGGGATTGATGCATTAGAAGCAGGATTTCCAATCACATCACCAGGAGATTTCGAAGCTGTTTCAGAAATTGCCAAAGCTGTGGATAAGATGACTGTTGTTGGATTAGCTCGTTGTCGTAAAAAAGACATTGATGCTGCATATGAGGCATTAAAACACGCGAATCATCCACAAATCCATGTTTTTTTAGCGACAAGTGAGATTCATATGAAATACAAACTCCATA
Organism: Vagococcus sp. AM17-17; assembly: GCF_003471765.1. Taxonomy (NCBI): domain Bacteria; kingdom Bacillati; phylum Bacillota; class Bacilli; order Lactobacillales; family Enterococcaceae; genus Vagococcus; species Vagococcus sp. AM17-17. Next base: position 327,130 of record NZ_QRJY01000002.1, on the reverse strand, counting down.
TGAGTGAAGAAGAAGTACTAGCTTCGATTAAAGAGCACGTCGCGTACGCTAAATCACTGTTTGAAAACGTACAATTTTCTCCGGAAGATGCTACACGTACTGAAAAAGAGTTTTTAGTTAAAGCCATTCAAACAGCAGTTGATGCGGGTGCAACAATTATTAATGTTCCAGATACGGTCGGCTATTCAAATCCAACAGAGTATGGTGAATTATTTCAATATATTACCTCAAATTGTCAGAATATTGATAACGTGATTTTTTCTTGTCATTGTCATAATGATTTGGGGATGGCAACAGCAAATGCTTTAGCGGCCATTGAAAATGGTGCGGGACGAGTTGAGGGAACAATCAACGGGATTGGTGAGCGAGCGGGAAATACAGCGATTGAAGAAGTCGCACTAGCTCTTCATATTAGACAAGATTTTTATCAAGCAAAAACAAATATCATTTTAGAAAAAACGAAAATGACGAGTGACTTGATTAGCCGATTGTCAGGTATCCCAATTCATAAAACCAAACCGATTATTGGTGGCAATGCATTTGCTCATGAATCAGGCATTCATCAAGATGGGGTATTGAAACATCCTGATACCTATGAAATTATGACACCACAATTAATTGGACTAAAAACGAATCATTTGCCTCTTGGGAAATTATCAGGTAGCCATGCATTTGGTCAGAAATTAATTGAGTTAGGCTATACGAACTTAACTCCAGAGGAACAACAAATTTTATTTGATGAGTTTAAAGTATTGGCAGATAAAAAGAAGAACATTTTGGACAGAGACATTCATGCATTAGTTGCTGGTAATACTATTTCCACAAGTCAAAGTTTAGAATTAAAGAATTTACAATTGCAATTTACTTCAAATGGTCAACAAGCTGCTGTGATTGAAATTGAAACGGCTGAAAATGACCAATTATCAGATTCAGCAACAGGACTTGGAAGTATCCAAGCAATTTATAATACGATTAATCGAATCATGGATAAAGATGTTCAATTAGATACGTTTAGAATAGAGTCGCTAACAAGTGGAAAAGATGCGCAAGCAGAAGTTCATGTAGAAGTATCTGACCCTGAAACACAGGAATCCGTTCATGGAGTGGGCATTGATTTTGATATTTTAACAGCTTCAGCTAAAGCATATCTCAATGCATTTAGTAAACTAAGAGAAGGTGAGAAACGTGACTAAAATTACAGTATTAAAAGGTGATGGTATTGGTCCGGAAATTATGGATGCAGGACTAGATATTTTATCAGTGTTTAAAGAAAATGGCTTGTTTGATTATGAAGTATCTGAGGAATTAGTTGGTGGAGCTGCGATTGATGCAGTTGGGAAACCACTTCCTGAAAAAACAGTTGAAAGTTGTCAGTCATCAGATGCGATTTTACTAGGAGCTATTGGTGGACCAAAGTGGGACCATTGTAAAGAACGACCAGAAGCCGGACTTTTAGCACTTAGAAAACAATTATCGTTGTATGCTAATATTCGTCCAATTCAAGTTTCAGAAGAACTCGTTCATTTATCACCTATTAAAGAAGATAGAATTACTGGTACGGATTTTGTGATTGTTCGTGAGTTGACTGGAGGTATTTATTTTGGTGAACCACGCGAATTAAATGAAGAAAATGCGTTAGATACATGCATTTATACAAAAGAAGAGATTGAGCGTATCATGCGTGCAGCATTTGAATTAGCTCAAACAAGACGAAAAAAAGTCACATCGGTGGATAAATCAAATGTACTAGCAACAAGCAAATTATGGCGTCAAGTGGCAATTGAGGTGAGTAAAGATTATCCAGATGTGACACTAGAACATCAATTAGTGGATTCTTGTGCGATGGTGATGATTACTAAACCAAAAGAATTTGATGTTATCGTGACTGAAAATATGTTTGGCGATATTTTAAGTGATGAAGCTTCTGTGTTAACTGGAAGTTTAGGAGTATTAGCTAGTTCTAGTTTATCTAAAACAGGTATTCATTTATTTGAGCCAATTCATGGATCAGCACCAGATATTGCGGGTCAAAACGTGGCTAACCCATTATCGATGATTTATTCCGTGTCGATGATGTTACGAGATAGCTTTAAACAATATAAATTAGCTGACATGGTGGATGAAGCAGTTAGACAAGTGATGAAAAAAGATATTATGACAAAAGATTTAGGTGGAAGTTATTCAACAACTGATGTCACTCGACACATTCGTCAGGAATTAATGGAAATTATAGGAGGTTAAACATATGAAAACAACACTATTTGATAAAGTATGGAACAAGCATGTCGTTGCAGGAAACCCTGGTGAACCTCAATTATTATACATTGACCTTCACTTGATTCATGAAGTGACGTCACCTCAAGCCTTTGAAGGATTGAGACTTGCTAATCGTCCACTTAGACGTCCAGATTTAACATTTGGAACAATGGATCATAATGTTCCGACAAAAGACATTTACAATATTTCTGATTTAGTTGCGAAAAAACAAATTGAAGCACTTGAAAAAAATTGTGCAGAGTTTAATGTGTCATTATTCGGTAATGGACATGACAAACAAGGGATTGTTCACATGATTGGACCAGAAATTGGTGTGACACAACCTGGTAAAACCATTGTTTGTGGGGACTCTCATACAGCGACTCACGGAGCATTTGGTGCGATTGCGTTTGGTATTGGGACAAGTGAAGTAGAGCATGTATTTGCGACACAAACATTATGGCAAACAAAACCTAAAAATATGGGTGTTAAAATTACTGGTGATTTGCAAAAAGGTGTTTATGCCAAAGATATTATTTTGTATTTGATTTCAAAATACGGGGTAGACTTTGGTACTGGATACGCAGTGGAATATTATGGTTCAACGATTGAAGGATTAACAATGGAAGAACGTATGAGTATTTGTAACATGTCCATTGAAGGTGGTGCGAAAATGGGAATGGTCGCGCCTGATGATACAACATTGGACTATTTAAAGGGTCGTGAGTTTGCACCAAAAAATTGGGATCAAGCTGTTGAAGAATGGCGGACATTAAAAACAGATGATGATTCATGTTTTGACAGAATTATTGAAATTGATGCCAAAGACATTGCCCCTCAAGTAAGTTGGGGAACTAATCCAGGTATGTGTGTATCTGTTGACGAATCTTTCCCGGAAATCAAAGATGAAAATGACACAAGAGCCTACGATTATATGGACCTAAAACCAGGTGGCTATGCTAAAGATATCGAGCTTGGTTATGTGTTTATCGGCTCATGTACAAATGGTCGCTTGTCTGATTTGGAGGAAGCGGCAAAAATTGTCAAAGGTAAAAAAATTCATGATGGGATTACTGGGATTGTCGTTCCAGGCTCACGTCCAGTGAAAAAAGCAGCCGAAAAAATGGGTTTGGATAAAATATTTGAAGAAGCTGGATTTGAGTGGCGTGAACCGGGATGTTCTATGTGTTTGGGAATGAATCCTGACCAAGTTCCAACCGGTGTGCATTGTGCTTCAACATCTAACAGAAATTTTGAAGGACGACAAGGGAAAGGTGCGAGAACACATCTTTGCAGTCCAGCAATGGCGGCTATAGCTGCAATCAATGGTCATTTTGTTGATATTAGAGAGGAGATGGCATAATGGAAGCAATCAATCATTATGAAGGATATGTTGTGCCAATATTAAATGATAATATTGATACAGACCAAATTATTCCGAAAAACTTTTTAAAACGAATCGAAAAAACAGGTTTTGGTCAGTTTTTATTTGATGAATGGCGTTATTTAGATAATCGTGATGAAAACCCTGACTTTATTCTAAATAATGAAGAGTATAAAAATGCAACGATTTTATTAACTGGTGACAATTTTGGGTGTGGATCATCTCGTGAACACGCGGTATGGGCCTTAGATGATTACGGATTTCGTGTGATTATTGCGGGTGGATACAGTGATATTTTCTACATGAATTCTATTAACAATGGACTACTACCAATTATCTTACCAAAAGAAGAACGAGAAAAAATTGCAAAAGTAAAAGCAACTGATACAATTAAAATTGAGTTGGACAATCAATTAATCAAAGTAGAAGATGAATCGATTCACTTTGACATTGATAAAAAATGGCGTGATAAATTAATTAGCGGTTTAGATGAAATTGATGAAACAATGGCTTATAAAGATCAAATTTTGGCTTATGAAAAAGCACACGGTATTTAATGATTAGCGAGTAAGTGGAGACATTTACTCGCTTTTTTGGTGGGTAAAGGAGAAAAGAGATGGATGTACAACTTGAACAAGTGACAGAAAAGGATGAAAAGGTCATTACAGAGATATTGATTAGGTCTTTTGATTCAGACACACAATATTATTTTGGTGAAAACGCAGTAGGTGGCCCACCAGGATATGATGATGGATTATTAGCACGAAAAATCATTAAAGCAGAGAATTTAACTAGTTTTATGATTTGTCAGGACGAAAAAAAGATAGGGTGTATCAGTATAGATTTCTATAGAAGGGAAGTGGCCTATTTTTGTATCGTGTCAGAGTATCATCAACAAGGAATCGGTACATGTGTGTGGAAAATAATTGAGCAGATGTATGGATCAAATGAGTGGGTGGTTGAGACACCTGATTATTCTTTGAAAAATCACGCTTTTTATGAAAAATTAGGATTTGCAAAGATAGGTGAGACAGTTTATTCAGAAACAGCTAAATCATATGTTTTTGAAAAAATAGATAGAGCCAAACTGACGCGTGAAAAGGTAAAAAAGTTAGTTAAAGAACAACCTGATTTTATGAGGTTACTTAAAATAATTGATGATTTATCATTACAAGACGCTTGGATAGTCGCAGGTACTGTAAGAAATTATCTCTGGAATGTTTTATCAAAATCAAACGAGTTAGATGTTACGACGGATATTGATGTGGCTTTCTACGATAAGGATATTCCGTATGAAAAAAATCAAGAGATACAAGATGAATTAATGAAGAAACACCCAGACTTTAACTGGGAAGTGAAGAATCAAGTTTATATGCACATTCATAATTCAAATACATCAGTTTATAAGAGTAGTAGAGATGCAGTGTATCAGTATCCAGAAAAATGCACGTCTATTGCACTTCGAATTAACAAAGGAGAGATTGACGTATTTTGCCCATATGGATTAGAGGACATAGAGAATTTTGTTGTTTCTCCAACTCCATATACTATGAGTGATAAGGAAAGAATCAAATTATATAATAAACGACAAAAAACGAAAAAGTGGAATGAGAAATACCCGAGATTGAGTATTATTTTGGCAAAGATGGAGAAATAATGAGACAGTATCAAAAAAGAGTATATGAAAATAAAGTAAAGAATGGTTTTAACGTTACAAATGTTGAAACAGAATTTTTATTACTTTATGGCGAAGTTTCTGGAGCATTCAATACATTTAGAAAAAATGAAGATAAATGAGAATAGAGTATATAAATCAAATGGTACTAAATATCTAATAAAGGAGCCAAAAGAGTTAGATGGTTAATATTTATTCAGAATCAAATCAAGTTAAGAAAAAATTGGTTATAAAAGATATTTTAAACGATCTACCTGAATGGTTTGGAATGCCTGAAGCAATACAAGAATACGTTGATTTTGGTATGGAATATCCGTTATATGTCGCATCAAAAAATAGCGAGGTAGTTGGGTTTATCAGTTTAAAAGAAACGAGTTTGAAAACAGTCGAAATTTATTGTATGGGAGTAAAAAAAGAATACCATCATCAGGGGATAGGTCGAATGTTGATAGAGAAAATAAAAGAGGCTTGTTGTGAGCAATATGACTATTTACAAGTGAAGACTGTTGCAAAAGGACACTATCCTCAGTATGATGCGACTAGTAACTTTTATGAATCGGTGGGATTTTGTGAATTAGAAGTTTTTCCTACTCTCTGGGACGAATGGAACCCCTGTTTAGTACTGATTCAAAAAATATGACAGTTGTTATGTAATCTGAAAAATCTATGTTTTTTAATTTATTTAAAGTATAATATTAGGGAAGTATTTATTTCTAACGCTAGGTTTATGAAAGGAGTGGGTGATGAAAAAGTTTTGGAATGTTTTATGGATTATTATGTATGCATTGAGCTTACCATTACAAGTACAAGGTTTACTAAGAGAGGATAATATCTGGCTGAAGTTTGTGGTGTTGTTACTCACTTCGACGATTACAGCTGTTGCGTTAATACAATCAATGAAAAACATTAGGGATGAGTGATCATTTTTAATGTTTTTTATGTTCACTTGTTTGATAAAATAAATCAAAAATCATAGGGTTAAAAAGATAAGGAATAAAGTCTCCTGATTCTACTAGCTGATCAAACTCAGATTGAGTAACGAAGGCAACGTGTTGAACTTCTTCTTTTTGTAATTTAAGTTGTGACATGTCTATATCTTGTTGAACAAAAAAATAATGGTCCCATCCTTCTTCAAAAGAACAAACAAATCTTGAAGGTGTATCTGCTAAATTGATTGATATACCTAATTCTTCATGTAATTCTCGCTCAGCTCCTTTAAAAATAGGCTCATCTGCTAGGACTTGTCCACTTGCAGAAAAATCCCATAAGTTAGGGAATGAATTTTTGTTAGAAGAACGTTGTTGAATTAATAATTCATTTTGATGGTTGAATAATAATACCGTTACAACCATACGATACTCTCCTTTTTTTAAAGGGATACCTCTGACACCAGTTTTTTTAGTAGGTTGTTGTTGGGCATTATAGATAGTAAAAAGTTCTTCCAAGATATTTCCTCCTATAGTTAAACCACCAAATAGTATTCCATTCAGTGGTTAGTAATCTAAGATAATTTTTTTATATAATGAGCCAATGCACTAAGGTTTACTAATTCACCGATGACAATCAAAATGGACACAATCAATTTAGATTCATCCTTTAATAGTGAGAAAAGCAAAATAGCTAGTAAGATACTTAGTGTTATTAGACTGATAAGAGTAGCAAGTTGGAGCGTTTTTCGATTTGATTTTTTCATAATAGCAGTCAATAAAGTAGAATTATTAGTTAAAAAGAGTGAATCAAGAGAAATACCTAATAATTTTGCTAAGACAATTAAAGAATCCATATCAGGATACTCTTTATCATCTTCCCACTCAGCAATGGTATCTTTTTCAACACCCATTTGTTTCGCTAATTGTTCTTGCGTTAACTGTTTCTCAATACGTTTACTTGTAATAATATTTCCTAAATTCATGTAATCTCACTTTCTTTTTTTATGTTTTATATATAATGTAAAAACAATGTATTTGAAACATAGAACTCAATTTATCCACTAGTATGTATTATAATGTATTTTCAAAAAAAGTACTATATTAATGACTATGATTTACAAAATTAAGTAGGTAAACTAAAATGAACAATACTAGGATATATCATTTCGAAATAAAGAGGTAGACCATAAATGAAAGAGAAATTATTAACAAAAATTCCGTCAGAAAACGATGTGTATGCGGATGAAGAGATATATTGGTTAATGGATAATATCGGAAATACAGATGCTAGTATTCGTGATGATATCGTGTTTAATACTTTGGCAAAAGGAAATAGATAAGACTGGCTATTCAGAAATATATGGATGGGTACATGCTTTTGCTCATGGTGGGGATTATCTTAGTAAAGTAGTACAGCATTACTTATTTGAAGAATGTTTATTTAAAGAGGTCTTAGAGACAGTAAGTTATGTACTAGATAATATGGAAAAACCATTTTTAGATGAAGAGGAAAAACGTATAGCTCATGCTATCTTTGTAGGAATTAAACATCATAAAATATCAAATGAACTCATGATAAGTTGGATACATCAATTTAATTTTCCATTAGAAATAAATGCCGATTTTTACCGATTAGCAACATTTAAAAATATTTTAGCCTATATTTATTTTCATTGTTTAACAGAGGAATGTTTAACTAAAAATTTGGAACAAGTTCTTTTGGATTACTTAAAAGAGTATTAGTATTTATTTTAAGGAACGTAGACAATTGATTAACTTTTACTATAATTAGAAACAGCTGTATCAGTCAATCACAATATGACACTACCAAGGAGGTTTTTCATGAAAAAAATAATGATTATCGGCTCACCTGGTACCGGTAAAAGTACACTTGGTCGCCAATTAGAAGATAAATTATCAATTAAGCTATATCACTTAGATAAATTGTTTTGGAAACCTCATTGGGAGATGAGTACAAAGCATGAGCAACAAACTATTCTATCAGATATCGTGGAGAAAGATTCTTGGATTATTGATGGAAACTATAGTAGTACGTTAGACATCAGAATGAAACAGGCAGATACTATTATTTATTTGAAGAAAGCAAGATTAGTTTGTTTGTATCAAGTTTTGAAGCGAGTGATTAAATATCGTGGGACAACTAGACCTGATATGCAAGAGGATTGTCCTGAAAAAATAGATATAGAATTTATAAAATGGATATGGCACTTCCCTAAAAACCACGAGCCATTGATAGAAGAACAAATGAATCAGCTGAATAAATCACAAGTATTAGTCACACTAACTAGTAAAAAAGAAGTGAAACAGTTTTTAAAAAGAATGGAGTATGTACAAGAATAACCTACAGTGAATAGTCGCTATAGGTTATTTTTTAGATAAATTGTCTTTTCAATTATTTCCTTAATAACTGTATCGAGTGACGTACCATCATTGTTAATCTTTTCATGTTGTGGCACAGACTTAAACGCTTCAAGTATCTCATCAACTTTACTCTCACCCCATTCAATTAGTGCTTTAGGGCGTTCTTGGAGTCTTGAAATAATGGTTTCTTTTGATACATCAAGGTGAATATGACAGACTGGTATATTTTCTTCACGTAACTTTCCAAGAATTTCAGAAACAGCTTCTGTTTTGTAAATCGTCATGGGCACAATGATGTCCCCCTCGTATTCTTGATAAATTTTTTTAAGTAGATAAACATTCCACTGGCGCCATTCCGGATAATACTGAAAATCACTTTTTTGCATACTAATAGGCAAATTTGAACGAAAAAGATCACCAATATTTTCTGGATCATACAAAAAAGAAGGCTGAATCTGTTTAACTAATTCAGTCGCCACTGTTGTTTTACCTGCGCCAAATGCCCCGTTTATCCATATAATCATAAGAATTAATCTCCATTCAATTTGTTTTGTTAAATATACCATGGTAGACGGATCAAGTACAAATAATGAATAAAACTAAACTTGTTAATCTATCTATGTATGATTAGGGGATAAGTCAATCAGTTAGTTTGAACAAAAAAGGTATGATAAATGATTGTTTTGCACATAGTATTTTGTTACTGGAAGGATTATAATTTGGAAAACGCTATCACGAAGAGGTTTGTGATTTTTGAAAGAGGGATAAGGCAATGAACGAGTTTAAAATCGCGGCAACGGGTGTCTCAATGAACTATATGCCACAGTATTTAGCGCAAGAATGTGGTTTTTTTAAAGAGGAGGGTGTAGATGTAACAAGTTACACTCCAACTCCTTGGGTAGATGGATTAGATGATATTAACAAAGCAGAGGCTGATGTTCTTTTAGGTGGTATTTGGGTTCCTATTATGTATCACAACCATATAAAAAATTATGTCTCTGTCGCAAAGATTGCATCAAAATGCCCATTGTTTATCGTATCGAGAGAAAAAGTTGACTCTTTTTCATGGACGGCTATGGAAAATAAACGCGTATTAGTATCTGGTGGTGATGGTGCGAGTCATTATGTCGCAGCATTAGGAAGTGCTAAAAAAGGTAGGGCGAATGTAGAAACCATTCGTTTTGTGCATGATTTTTCCACCTCTATGTTATGTGAGTTATTTGAAGGGGGATTTGGTGATTTTATCGTCTTACAACCTGATGTTGCACACTCAATGATTGCAAGAGGTAAAGGATATTTCTATAAAAACTTGACGGAAAAAGATGAAAAAATTCCTTGGAGTGTTTACTACACATTACCTGAAACGATTGCAAAAGACCAAGATAAATTCAATCGATTTGTTGCGGGATTGCAAAAGGGAACGACCTATTTATTGGAAAATGGTGGGGAAGTATGTCGTCCGATTATTGAAAGGTTTTGGCCACATATGTCTGTTGATGAAGGGGTTAACACGATTGATACATTTATCAAACAAGGCATGTGGACCCCTAGCATTAAAATTGAAGAACGTGAATTAGAAACATGGCAAGCCGATTTAGTGTTAGGAGATTTAATTGATGAACCCATTTCTTATAACCAGTTGGTTGATAACAAACCTTTTGAAGCAATAAAAAAACAAGGAGGTATGTAGATATTATGAAAATAATGGTAGCTAATCCAAATAGTAACAAAGAATTAACAGATGTATTGATGGAATCAGCACGACGAGATATCAGAGATTCATCTGTTGAACTCATTCCATTTACCAATCCTTTAGGGTCAAAACATATTGATTCAGTTTTTGGAGATTATCAATCAGTATGGTCATTTGTTCGCGAAATATTAAAAGAAATTGATGAGGTTAAACCAGATGCTGTCGTGTTGGCAGGATTTGGGAATTTTGGCATGTTTGCACTAAAAGAAGCGTTGTCTATTCCAGTTATTCCAATAGCTGAGGCGTCACAAATGATTGCCCCAATGCTTGGGCATCGTTACTCTGTTTTGACAGTATTCAATCAAAATATCCCTTATCAAGAAGATTTAACTCGTTTGTTTGGGATAGAGTCTCGTTTAGCTTCTGTCCGTGGAATTGAAATGAATACAGATATTATTGAAACAACAGACACGACGAAAGCGTCTCTTGAATATACCGTTGATAAATTAATTCATGAAGATGGTGCAGAAGTTGTCGTATTAGGCGGGGCGAGATTTGCACCGTATGCTCAAATGTTGAGTGACAAATTTAATATACTAGTAATTGATCCGGTCGCTGTATCTGTTAAATTAGCCATTTTATTTGTTGAAAGTGGATTATCTCAAAGTAAGATAAGAAAATTCAATCAACCGCCACAACCATTAGTTAATTATTTTGTTGGTAAAGAAGGGGAGTAACGAAAAGATGTTAGAAAAAATAAAAAATTCAAGCCTATCTATGCGTATTGTCGTTGGATCGATTATTGGGATATTCATTGGTTTTGCTTTTGGTGAGAGCACGGCCGATATCCAGTTTTTAGGTGATATTTTCTTACGTTCAGTGAAGATGTGCGTGCCACTTCTTATTTTTTGTTCAATAGTAGAAGCAAGTGCCTCGTTGCCTTTGCAAGAATTAAAATCAGTTGGCTTTAAAACATTAGGTGTATTTTTCGTGAGTACATCACTATCAGCTGTTTTATCAGTTATTGTCGCAAAATTTTTCCCACCAGTATTAAATATTACTGTTCCTGGAAAAGGTGCTTATGAAGGTGCAGCAGTAAGTGAGAGTATTCAAGAAACACTGGTAAATTTTATCCCAGATAATGCAGTTGCAGCTCTAGCAAATGGTACGATTGTTCAAATTATTATATTTGCCGCATTGTTTGGAATTTCAGTTAATATATTGAAAGAGAATAACCCAGCAGTTAATAGTGTGTATGAATTTACATTAGGATTAAGAAAAGTTATTATGCAAATCGTGACCATCGTTATGATTTATGCTCCAATTGGTATTTCGGCTATGATTGCAGGGGTTATTGGAACGAGTGGTGTTAGTGCTCTTACTTCACTAGGGCAGATACTATTATTAGTGAGTATTGTAGATATTATCTTTTTTGCAGTATACACATTATATATGTCAGTGAGGTATAAATTAAATATTGTCCAATTATTAAAAAATAGTTCAAGCATTATATTAATGGCATTTACGACAACATCCTCAGCAGTCACTTTGCCAGTTGCTTTGAATGAAGTACCAAATAAAATGGGCGTTAAGGAAAGAATTTCTGATTTTGTGCTGCCACTTGGAAATGCTTTGAATACAAATGGTGCCCCAATTTCCAATATTTTATCAGCAGTTGCCTGTGCATCTATTTTTGATATAGAATTTACTACATCAAAATTAATTTTACTAGGTGTATTTGCCATCGTCGCATCATTTGGTAATCCAGGTGTTCCTGGCGGTGGGATTGTCTCAATGGCCATTGTGTTCCAAATGATTGGAATACCAGTTGAGGGAGTAGCAGTTTTTGCGGGATTAGATTATTTTTACTCATTAACACGCGCTCCATTAAATGTGATGGGGAATGTGTATTCATCCATTATTGTTAGCAATAAATTAGATGAATTTGATAAGAATGTTTTTAATGATTAAAGTTGTAAGAAGTTTTTCATAAAAGGAGATATAAAAACGAATAACAAAAAAGTACTTACTATAATAACAGTGTCAATAGTAACTCCATTTTTTAGGTAATCTATCTTTCTATAATAAGATATCGCATCATTGATTTAAATATTTTTTTAAATAAGTCTATTTGTAGTAGACGAGTATCAGTCATTTGTGATCACTCTCCTTGTTTTCTTTGGTTCGAAATATAACTTGAGTGTATTACAAATGATTTTTTAGTTGTCTAGCTAATTTTATAATCGGCTTAGTAACACTATTCTTGTAATTGAATAATGGTTTGTACAGGGTGATGATCAGTGTATTTGAAGTTGTAGTCAAAACTATTCGTTCGTTTAACTTTGATATTATCTGAAACGATAAAGCCATCAATCACATAGACTTGAGAGGATTCATAATTACCAGTAAAAGCATGGTTTAATACTCTGACTGATGGATGGGTATCATCATATGAAAAAGAGAAATGGTTAGGGATATCAGTTGAACTAATACTCCCAGGTTTCCATCCATTCTGTCCTGTGTTTGGAAAGGGATTACTTCCATCAAAGACTTGATTAAAATCTCCCCCGGCAATGACATAATTACCTTTGTTATATTCTGTTTCAAGTATTTTTTTTAGTAATTTACTTTGTTCGATCTTCCCTTGTCCGTCATCATAGGCATCCAAATGTAAATTAAAAACAACTAATTCTTTTTTGCTATCCTTGATAGGAAATCTTGTTTCAAGCAATGCACGTTTTAAATTAGCTAGCCTGATTGGCCATGGAAAAGGATTTGGTAATGCAATACGTTTGGCTTCATTCATATTTAAGTTAGTCATAGTCGCTATACCACTTTCTACTTTGCCAATTGGAGGTAAAGGAAAGGGAACATAGGGAACATTGAAATTGTAAGCAAAAACACTAGGCACATGAAGTGATGTTGATAATATACTTTTTTGATTTATATAATATGAGCGTTTTGAATTAATATCGACTTCTTGTAAAAGATAGATATCAGAAGAATGCTCTTTTAACATGTTTATAATACCAGTTAAGTTTTGTTTTATAAACTCACTGGATTTTGGTTGAACTGTTTCTCCACCATCCATAAAAAAATCTTCGGAGCTAGATAAGCCCCCATAACCAATATTTAGTGTTAACAATGAAATATCATGGTGTTTCATCAACTCTTCTTTTCCATTCGTGACGGTTAAATTTTCCGTTTTTTTTGGTTTGTATTCATTTACAGTGAGATAACCAATAAATAACAATATAATGATTAACGAACTCACCATAACTCCAACTATTATTTTTAATATCTTTTTCATATTCTCTCCTTTATGTCAGTAAAATGACTAAGATTTATTATAAAACAAATCAGAGCACTTAAAAATAAGATGTTGTCATTTTTAAGATTAAAGTCATTGGAAGATCACATTTTTTTCGATGTAAGTCTCTATACTGAACATAATTCATTAGAAGGAGGTATCATTATGTTAAATATACCCTATTGGTTAACAGCTTTATCGTGGGTTAGTATCATACTTGCAAGTCTCTGTTTTATTTATATTGTATGTGATATCATCAAACATCCACAACAAATGAAAATAATGACTCTTGTTTGGCCGTTAACAGCTTTATTTGGTTCAATTATATGGGTTATAGCTTACAAAAAGTGGGGTGAAAATAACTCATCACATGAGATGGTAATGGATGGTTCAATGACTATGGAAAAATCAATGAACCCAAAACCTATGGCTGTGTCTGTTTTTATTGGAACATGTCATTGTGGAGCTGGATGTAGTTTAGCTGACTTAATGATAGAATGGCTTTTATATTTTTTTCCAACACTCTATATTTTTGGTGGCTATCCTATTATTTTCTCTCAGAAATTATTCTCGGGATTTGTTTTAGCCTTTATTCTTGCACTTTGTATCGGTATTATGTTTCAATATTTTGCCATTGTTCCTATGAAACATTTATCTAGAAAAGAGGGGATTGTAGCAGCTATAAAAGCTGATACATTATCTTTATCTTGTTGGCAAATTGGAATGTATATTACGGTATCATTATGTCAATTAGTTGTGTTTCCTCATTATTTTGGAGGAGCGATTCCCCCAACAAGTCCAGTTTTTTGGTTTATGATGCAGATTGCTATGTTAGTAGGTTTTTGTACAGCATATCCAATGAATTGGTTTCTTATAAAAACTGGTGTAAAAGAGCGAATGTAAGGTCATTGTTATTGGTATGGTATACAGTGAAGATAAAAATGTGCCAATGGTATAATAAAGTTATCAGAAAAAAGGAGGAGTTGTAATGACTTTATTGGCATTATTTCAAACTGTTTTAAGATTAGGGTTGTCGATTGTCATGGGAGGGACAATTGGCTATGAGCGAGAACAAAAAAATCGGCCAGCAGGAATGAAGACGCATATATTGGTATGTCTAGGTGCGACAATTATTGCATTAGTTCAGCAAGAAATAGCTCAAGAAGCAATTCGTTTAGTAAGATCAAATCCTGATATTGCTCACATTGTCAAATTTGATCAGTCGAGATTAATTTCACAAGTAGTAAGTGGTATAGGTTTTCTAGGTGCAGGAACGATCATTGTGACACGACAACGTATCACGGGATTGACGACAGCAGCTTCACTATGGTCATGTGCTGCAATTGGTATAGGATTAGGAATGGGCTTTTATTTGGTTACGATACTAGGATTTCTTTCAATTATGTTTTCCCTTTCTTTGGTTAAAAGGATTATCACAGTGTCCAAAGTTAACAATTTAGAAATTCAATATGTGCATCGAAAGGAAACGAAAGATTTTATAAATCATTATTTTGATGCTCATCATATTGAAATAGATGATGTGACGTTTGAAGTACAAATTATAGATGGTGAAAAGTATTATAAAAATGTGTATACAATTGATTTACCAAAGTCGCTAACGTATGCAGATGTTATCGAGGAGTTATCAATGTATACAAATGTACGAGAAATAAGATTGGTGGCTATTAGTGACTGAATAATGATGCGTATGTTATTTTTTTAGAGTGTAAGTATAATTTCTTGCGAATTTAGTTACAAAAGAATAGTATGATAATAAACATAGAAGTTAAGAGAGGAAGAGGATTATGTCAAATGAACGAAATGGTTTTGATTGGTTTTCATTTTTACTAGGGATTTTATTTATTTTTGCTTCACTTACGTCTTTTCAAGACCCAACAGGAAATTTAGTGGCTATTGTGGTTGTGTTTGGAATGTTTGCTATTATAAAGGGGATTTTTGAATTATTTTTAAGAAAAAAAGTCAGAGAGTTTACGGGAATATCTTCCACAATGCCAATTATTATTGGAGTGTTTGATGTAATTGTTGGAATTTTTTTATTGTTTAATATCTCAGCAGGTGTCATTGCGTTACCTTTTGTTTTTGCTATTTGGTTTTTATTAGATTCTTTTGTTGGTTTGTTTAGCTCAGGGGCCTTAAAAAAGAGTAGTACAGGTTATTATTGGTTTTCTATTGTTATTAATATTTTAGGTGTGATTGTTGGGTTTATGTTATTAGTGAATCCGGTATCGTCCGCTTTAACCTTAAGCTTTTTAGTAGGATTTTACTTTATGATGTTTGGTATTACAGAAATCACATATGCTTTTCGTTAGAAGATTAGATTACTATGTTATAATATAAACAAATTAATCATAGAAAAAGCAAAGGTGAGATAAAATGGAAAAAATTGTCATTCATTGTACCACAGAAATTGTTCATGGTGGATGTAATGTTTGTCCAACAACTGCAACACCGACTTATGATGTAGAGATAGCTGGAAAAACAACCGCCATTCCTAATCTTGATGTTGTTTCCTTGTTACGTCCAATTTTAAGAGAGCATGGTTACAAAGAGCGTCAGGAATATGATGTAGCTGGGGATTACGATGTATTTGAAAACACATTGAATATCGTAAATATTTTTGAATCTTATCAAGGATTACGTTTTGAAAATGGTCAATTAATTAAGCACGTAAAACCAAGTTATACAACTGACACGGAATTATTTAAAGTAGTCAATGAATTGTTAACAGAGCTATTTAAACTTGAAAAAATAGATTTTATTACTGATATACCTGAAAATTAAAACGACCTGTTTTTCTTTATTCACATGATGTGAGTAAAGAAAACAGGTCTTTTATATAGTAATAATATATAATCACCTCTATTTATAAAGATTTTGGAGATTGATTGGCTATTTTTATGAAAGCGTGTTATATTTGAGTAGAATTAAATACTAGAAACATTTGGGGTGCGTAAAGCTGAGATTATACCCATGGAATCTGCTCCAGTTAGTACTGGCGAAGAGAAATGTATCATTTATGATGAAAACATTGAACCTAGGTCTATTTACGCCCATCCAATTTATTTGGACGGGCTTTTTTATTGGAAAAGTGTCAATTTTTATCAAGATGAATCATCAAAAGCAACTCTCCTTTGTTTCTTATCATAGAGAAAAAGGAGGTTTTTTATATTTAAAATTAACACTTATTTAGTATATTTCGAGGGACATAAAGGTAAATAGAATTAGGGAGATGGGTAAAATGAAGGAAAAGTGGACGTTACGTCAGGTTGTTTTGTTAGCATTATTAGCCTTTTTATTTGGTGGTGTATTTATGGGAGCAGGGTTTTTATATGCTGGATTATCAGCTATATTAACGCCCCTTGGGTTAAGTCCTTTTGCTAATGAAATATTATTTGGTTTATGGACAATGGCTGCACCAATGGCAGGGGTATTAATTCCTAGAAAAGGAAGTTCAATTTTAGGAGAAATGTTGGCTGCATTAGCAGAGATGTTGTATGGAACATATTTTGGACCAGGTGTTCTTATTTCAGGTTTTTTCCAAGGGTTAGGGACAGAACTAGGGTTTATGGTAACACGATATAAACGCTACGACATCGTGCCATTATTCTACGGGGCAATTGGTACAACAGTCTTAAGTTTTGTGTATGAATTTTTTAAATTTGGTTATGGAACGTATTCAATTGGGATGATTTTATCACTTCTTGCTGTGCGGTTTTTATCGGTGACGTTCTTTGGCGTTGTTGTGGTGTCAATGGTCATGAGGCTTTATAACCGTTCACAAGAGCTTTCGGTAGTAAACGAATGAGAGGGATTGGATTAAGTGAGTTGACGATTAAACGTGGCGATAAAGAGGTGTTACGTCAGGTTGACTTTGTTTTTTCTCCTCATGAATTTATTTTGCTATCTGGTGCCAGTGGTAGTGGTAAATCAACATTATTAAAAGCCATTGCTGGATTCGCTGATGTGCCATATTCGGGAACAATCGCCGTTGATGGAAAGAGTCTAACACAAGCGAATATGTCTGATAAAGCTAGACAGATAGGCATGATGTTTCAAAATCCAGGGCAACAATTTACGATGAAAACGTTACGTCGTGAAATCATTTTTGTGTTAGAAAATTTGCAAACAAAACCTAGTGATATTACGGAACAAATGCAAGAAGCCGTACTATTAGCAGATACGACAGAATTATTAGATAGGCAGCTATCTACTTTGTCAGGTGGGGAAAAACAACGTGCGGCATTAACCGTTCTTTTAGCGATGAGAAGTCCATTTTTATTACTAGATGAGCCGTTTGCCAGCATTGATCCTAAAACAAGAAAATTACTAATTCAACAGTTACATCAATTAAAAAATCAAGGTAAAACGATTATTATTTGCGACCATGATTTTAATGATTATGCTGATGCGGTTGATACATGGGTGACACTAGATAATCAAGTATTACAAAACGTTCCAGTAGCTCTTTTAAAGCAAGAGCAGACAAATGTACTATTGACTGATCATAGAGCGCCTATGGATGCCATTTTAAGATTAGAGGATGTCAGATACAAGCAAAATAAACGCGAGCTACTGAGTCAAGATTCTTTTCATTTTTTTAAAGGAATCACGACACTGACAGGAGATAATGGAACAGGAAAATCAACGTTGTTTCGTTCGATAGCACAATGTCATCGTTATAAAGGCAAGATGTTTTTATACGATAAAAAGCTTAAAAAAAACCGTACGCTATACCAGACATTGTCCTTAGTTACTCAAGAAGCAGAAAAACAATTTGTGACACTCACACCAGCTGAAGAATTTACTTATAGTGAGTATCAGTGGGAGGACGCTAAACGTCAAAGACAAGAAGCAATTGAGTTTTTAGGATTGGCACCACTACTTAATCGAAGCGTATTTCATCTAAGTGAAGGACAGAAGAAAAGTATTCAATTATTGATGATGTTGAGTTTAGATGTGCCGTTTTTATTATTAGACGAGCCATTTTCAGGTTTAGATGAACGTGCTGCCAACTATTTTGCTAATTGGTTTAAAAGACAAGCAAACAGACAAGATATGATGATTATTTCGCATCGGTTGGCACCGCTTGATGGGGTTAGTCAGCATCATGTGCATTTAGATAAGAAACAATTATGGCAACAAGATTATTCGGTAGAGGAGGAGATAAAGGATGTCAGTGACGAAAAGTTCTGCTTTAGTGCTAAGCGGACTACTACTACTTTTGACTATTGAATTATCATTTACCTCATCTGTGACGTTAAACTGGTTTGTTATGTTAGTCAGTGCTTTGTATCTTCTTAGTATGAAAAAATGGTTTGGGTTGTTTGGTTTAGTTTTTTTTCCATTAATTCCAGCGTTAGGAACGTATTGGTCAGTTTATCTATATGGAAATAATCCTGATTATGGTCTTGTTCTAGTGAGTCGAACCTTTGCTTTTGCTGCGATTGGCATGGTGTTTGCGTTTGGGGTCGACTTAGAAGAATTACTATTAATTTTAGAGCAAAAAAAATTACCAGCGCCATTTGTTTATGGCATTTTAGTTGTGTTACATGCGATGCCTGTGATTCAACGAGAGATTGTGGCACTAAGAGAAGCCAGTTTATTTCGTGGAAAAAAATTATATTTTTATTCGCCATTGATGTATTTAAAAGTTATTTTTGTCGCCAACCATTGGCGGGATAGTTACACAGAAGCCATGTTTTCAAGAGGATTTGATGAAGAAGGCGAAAGGACGCATTATACACAATATAAAGTGTGTCCTAAAAGTTTAGTTATATTAGGTATATTAACGGTTATATCACAATTTATATTAATCATTACTTAGGAGGAAGAAAGATGTTTACAAAAATTGCACGAGAGAAATCAGCACCTTATTGGGAAGGAAGTTTTACTCATTCATTTGTTGCAGGACTTCAAGAAGGAACGTTATCTGATGAAGCGTTTCGCTATTATTTGATTCAAGATGGGTACTACTTAGACCATTTTAGCAAACTTCACCGTTTGATAGCAGAACAAGTAGAAGATGAAGAAGTAAAAGAGATGTTACTAACAGGAGCAGATCACTTAAAAGAAGGTGAGATGAGTATTAGAGAGGATTTCTTTACTGAGTTAGGCATTACAGATGAAGAAGTTGCTAGCACTGACATTGCTCCGACTGCTTATCATTATGTGTCACATATGTATCGCCAATTAATTGATGGGACGCCAAATAGTGCAGTCGCAGGGTTACTACCATGTGCGTGGTTGTATCAAGAAATTGGGACTGAATTAATAAAGACAGGTTCTCCTCATCAGTTGTATCAACGATGGATTGAAACATACTCTGGTGAAGAATCAAAAGAAGAAGTCGCTCATAAATGTGCTTTACTGAATCGACTGTATGAAGAAAGCGATAAGGAAGAACAAGAAAAAATGATTGAGGCCTTTTATGTGAGTGCTCAAATGGAATACCTATTTTGGGAAATGGCATACACACATCAAAAATGGCCGGAAGGAGAAAAAGATGCCGTCTCAAACTACTAATTTAAAAAAACTACTGATTTTATCTCTAATGGTTGCGATGGATGTGGTATTATCACCACTCTTTCGCATCGAGGGAATGGCACCAATGTCTAGTGTAATGAATGTGATTGGTGTGATGATAATGGGACCTTTTTACGGCACGATTATGGCACTTGTCTGTGGCGTATTACGAATGATGCTTCTAGGTATTCCACCACTAGCCTTAACAGGTGCTGTTTTTGGTGCATTACTTGCTGGAATATTTTACAAACTTTATCCAACAATTTACAGTGCGATGTTTGGTGAGTTTCTAGGAACAGGAATTATTGGATCATTATTATCCTATCCTGTGATGGCTTGGTTTACAGGAAGTCGTAATGGTATGTACTGGTTTTTCTATACACCAAGATTTATTGGTGGCGCGGTGATTGGTTCGCTTGTGGCTTTTATCGTGATGAAAAAATTAGCGAATGTTCCAACGTTTCAACGAATTCAAGCGATGTTTTTTTATGTGAAAGTAGGTGACGAGCAACATGTTACAAGTTAATCAATTTCAAACACCCTTTCCTCTAACACCTTCTCCTTTAGTGCATTGTATTACGAACTCAGTGACATGTGAAACGGTCGCAAATAGTGTGTTATACATTGGAGGAAAGCCAATTATGACAGAAGATACGCGAGATTTTTCAGATTTATATGAACAGGTAGGTGGTGTGTTAATCAATATTGGCCATTTATCAGAAGAAAAAGAAACCGCTATAGTACTAGCTATGGAAGAGGCTCATAAACGTAACGTCCCTATCGTTGTAGACAATGTCGGCGTCTCTAGTTCAAGAATACGAAAAGAAGTAGCCCATAGGTTATTGTCTCTTGAACCAACTGTTGTCAAAGGCAATGTGTCAGAAATGCGAACGTTGTGCAATTTAGCCAGTCATGGAAAAGGTGTTGATGCAGCAGAAGAAGACCAAGATTTGTTAGCGATGAAAGAATTAGAAGAAGGACTATTAGCACTAGCTAAAATCCATCCAAATACGTGTTTTCTAGCGACAGGACCAAGTGATTTAGTTGTGTATCAATCACAAATTGTACTACTACAAAATGGCATTGAAGCGCTGGATCAATTCACAGGAACGGGGGACGTCGTTGGGGCATTAATTGCAACACTTTTAGGTAGTGGGGTGGATGTATTGCCAAGTGTTTTACAGGCAGTAAGCTATTTTAATTTGTGTGGTGAAGAAGCATTAGAAATAGTTCAAAATGACGCGAAAATTGCGAGTATCCGTGAAGAAACATTGAATCAATTATCATTATTAAAACAAAATGAGTCATGGCAAAACGGGATAAAAGGAGATTGGTTATGATTGATGAGGCATTAACATTGTATTTAGTGACAAATTCAGATGGGTTATCTGATGACGTCTTTTTTACAAGAGTAGAGGAAGCATGTAAAAATGGTGTGACACTTGTCCAATTAAGAGAAAAAAAAGCTAGCACACGAGAATTTTATCAAAAAGCATTAGCAATTAAAGGTATCACGGATAAATATGGCATACCTCTTATTATCAATGACCGAGTCGATGTGTGTTTGGCAGTTGATGCAGCAGGCGTGCACATTGGGGATGATGAGTTGCCGGTGGACATGACACGTCGTTTGATTGGTCCTGATAAATCGTTAGGTGTCTCAGCTAAAACCGTTGAGCGAGCACTTGAAGCCAAAGAACAAGGAGCAGACCATTTAGGTGTCGGGGCCATGTTTCCAACAACGACGAAAGAAAATGCTCCAACAACGGATATCTCAGTTTTGCAAGATATCATTCACGCAGCACAATTACCAGTTGTCGCGATTGGCGGGATTAAAGAAGAGAATATGGCGGCATTACGTGATACAGATATTTCAGGTGTTGCGATTGTGAGTGAGATTATGCAAGCAAACGATATTACCAAAAAAACACAAGTATTAAAGCAACAAATTGTCGATATAAAGGAGAAAAATCATCATGACCGTTAACCAAACCCCACAAGTAGTAACCATTGCCGGGAGTGATTCAGGTGGTGGAGCAGGAATTCAAGCAGACTTAAAAACGTTTCAAGCACGAGATGTTTTTGGGATGAGCATTGTCGTTGCCTTGACTGCACAAAACACATTAGGTGTACAAAGTAGTTTGCCGATACCATGTGACTTTGTTGCAGAACAATTTGATTCTCTCGCAGCTGACTTTCATATTCGAGCATGTAAAACAGGGATGCTTGCCGATAAAGAACATGTTCAAATTGTTGTTCAAAAACTAAAAGAAGTGGATTTTGGCCCACTGATTGTAGATCCTGTGATGATTGCTAAAGGAGGGCATTCGCTATTACAAAAAGAAGCGGTAGATTGCATTAAAGAAGAGTTACTCCCACTAGCTTCGGTGTTAACCCCAAATATTCCAGAAGCAGAAGAATTAATTCAGCAAGAGATAAAAACAAGCGAAGATATGATTCAAGCAGCACACGTTTTACAAGAAATGGGTGTTAAAAATGTGATAATAAAAGGAGGTCATTCAACCGATATTTTGGCAAAAGACTTTGTCTTACTAGAAAATGGCGAGACATTTTTGATGAGTTCAAAACGCATTGAAACGATTAAAACACATGGGACGGGTGATACATTTTCATCATGCATAGCTGCTGAAATAGCAAAAGGTAAGTCGGTTAAAGAAGCGATACAAATTGCGAAAAGTTTTATTCAAGGTGCGATAGAACAAGAGATATTTGTTGGGCATGGACATGGTCCAACGAATCATTGGGCTAATCCAGTTCAAGATATTATCATTGATTAACAGACTTTAAAATGGATGTTTATTATTGCCGAACTATCAAATGAATGTTACAATAATGTTACAAAGGAGTAACAACGTTGTAATGTTTTGTTGTTAAGGAGGTAATTGACATGAAAAAGTTAATTTGGAGTAGTATTTTAATAAGTACGTTAATGGTTGGTAATATTAGTCAAGCAGCTGATTCATCAACAGCAACAAAAGAAAGTGAGTCAATTAGTCAAGTGACGACTAATTCGACTGAAACGACAACAGAGTCGACAAGTGAAGCAATTCCAGATGGTCTTGCTATCACAAAATCAGATATTTCGTTATTAATCAGCGATATGGTAAATGAAGGCAAATTATCACAGTTTCAATACGAAGATTTCCAAGCACGTATAGAGAAAGCAACAACAATAGAAGAAGTAACTTTAGTTTATTCTGACGCGCTTGATTTAGCAAAATTAAATAAAGACTTATATCAAAGTAGTTTTGATGAAAAAGTTTATAATACAAAATATCAATTAGGCTTATTAGTTAAAGCATGCAAACTGACACAAAAACAAGCAGATCAATTCATTGAAAAAATTGATAAAAGTACAACAATCGAAGAGTTAGATAATTTGTGGGCAGAAATTGAAGCTACAGTGAATAAATCAACAGATACAACAAGCAGTACTAACTCAAGTTCAAGCAGTGTTAAACAGACACAAGAAGTTAAAATAACACCCAAATCTGACACAAAAAATAGCTCATCCAATTTACCAAAAACAGGTGAAAAACAATCGAATGTTGGATTACAGTTAATAGCTGTAGTGTCATTACTTATGACTGTTATATTGATAAAACGAAAATCATAAAAACTAAAATAAAAAGAGAGTCGCAACCAGTTCATTTTAGTTCTGACTCTCTTTTATACCTATTCTGAAAATGTCACAGATAGTGTGGCTTCTGGATCGATACTGGTTAATAATCTTTGATAATAATCTGTTGCTTGATCTTTTAACCATTCTTTATTCATATCAATGTATTTAACTAATGTATCATCACTCATCGCGTTGTTTGATAACTCGTGAGTGTCGATGTCTTCAGTAATGAAACTGAGAATGTCATTCTTACTGTTGACTACTTCAAAACTTGGGTTACTAATCCCCACCACGATAAATTCTGGAATGGCGATGTTGTATGTGTTTTGTAAACCGGGTGCTTTTTGTATCGTCACGTCATTGCCATCAAGTCCTAATTTTGCTTCAAAAGTTCCTTTGACATATGTTGTTTTTTCACTAAAAGGAACGTCCATTCCTAAAAATGTTTTCACCTGACTTTTATCGTAAATATCTGTCACGCTCAGTCCTAGTATCGCCACTTGACTGCGTTTAGTCATGGCATTGACAACTTGTATTTCAGATGTTTTCGATTTGGTATGCCAAATCGAACCATTACCTGACATTAATCCAATAACCCACGTTCCAAGTAGTAGTGCTACAAAGCAAAAAATAGCCCATATATGAACTTTTAGTTTAAAAAATTTTCGAATAATCAGTCACACATCCTTTTTGGTTTATTATACTATAAAAAAACATTTTGTTGATGAAATAACATTTAAATTTTATCTTCTCATTTTTTCTCAGACAATTTTTATCATTATACTTGTCATAAGAGAATTGATTTGCTATAATCATAAACAATAATTAAATAAAAGTTAGAGATGAGGCGCATTGATCATTATTAGATAAGGTTTGGAATCTGCAAGATACCTTATTGAAAGGGTGATATGCCGAAATGTATATGTTATTGCAGTAGCATATGCGTTGGATTTGTAGTTAATAGCTATAAGTCTGTCATTATTTTCAAAAATAATGGGGTGCATCGCTTGTAGATAGTTAAGACAAGTTCATGCCTGTGAACTTGTCTTTTTTATTTTTCGATGCCGATATAGGAGGAAAAATAAAATGACAAAAAGAAGTGTCATTAAATTTGGTGGAACATCGGTCGGAGATTTTTCAAAAATTAAAAACATTGCAAAATATCTAGCAAATCGTGCCAATAATGGTGAGGAATTAGTTGTCGTTGTTTCTGCGATGGGGAAAACGACAGATGAGTTGTTAAAAAATGTTGATTTGTTATCCAAGGAACCAGACCAATATGATTTAGCCCTACTTCTAACTACTGGAGAACAACAAACGATTTCTTACTTAGCTATTGCGCTAAAAGAGCTTGATGTCAAGGCAAAAGCGATGACAGGATTTCAAGCAGGGATAAAAACAAAAGGGCATTACATGAAGAGTAAGATACTAGAAGTCGATAATGAAGCTTTTAAGAAAGCGTTCTGTTCAAATAAGGTGGTTGTTGTAGCGGGTTTTCAAGGGATGAATGCAGATGGCGAGTTAACAACGCTTGGTCGTGGAGGAAGTGACACAACAGCTGTTGCCATTGCATCATCTTTAGAAACATCTTGCGAAATTTATACAGATGTTGCAGGAGTGTATGGCACGGACCCACGAATATATCCAGCAAAACGAATAGATGTTGTGAGTTTTGAAGAAATGATGGAAATGAGCGCATTAGGCGCTGGCGTACTTGAAACAAGAAGTGTTGAAATTGCTAAAAATTATCATGTACCCATTTATTTAGGACAAACATTATCAGATGAAAGAGGGACTTGGATTATGCCACAAAAAGATATATTAGAGAAAAAATTAGAGAAAAAAGCAGTAACAGGTGTTGCACTTGATAAAGACATGCATTATGTCACATTTAGCTATCCAGAAAATGATGCCACTTTATTGAAACAATTGTTTATTTTATTAGAAAAAGAAGAAATTAATATAGATATGATTTCTCAAATTGTCAATGAAGACGGGTTGCAATTGTCGTTTACGATGAAAGACACAGATACGGTCGAATTAAAACATATATTTGATACGTTACACAAAGAATTTACTGAATTAAATTACGTGGTGAAATCAGACTATGTTAAAGTATCCGTGATTGGTTCAGGCATGCGAGATATGTCTGGTGTTGCAAGTAAAGTATTTATGACATTGTTAGAAAATGATATTGAATTTTATCAAGTAACCACCTCTGAAATTAGTATTTCTTATGTCGTGGATCAGACAAATGGTGTGTTAGCAGTTGAAAAATTATGTGAAGCGTTTGGGTTATAAAAGAGAGGAGAATGAATGATGACCCCATTATTTAAAGGTGCAGCTGTTGCAATTACCACTCCATTTAGTCATGACGAGGTAGATTATGCGACATTTGAAAAACATGTAAATTTTTTAATCGAGGAAGGACTTCAAGCGTTATTTGTTAATGGGACAACTGGCGAAGGATCGACATTAACAGAAGAAGAACGACTTAACTTAATTCGTTTAGCTCTTAAAGTATCAAACGGACGAGTACCAATTATCGCAAATACAGGGACAAATGATACAAGAGCCTCATTATCACATTCTTTAAAAGCAAAAGAAGCCGGTGCTGATGCGATTATGTTAATTACACCTTATTACAATAAAACAAGTCAACGTGGTTTAATCAAACATTTCACATTGATAGCAGATGCGGTAGGGTTACCAGTTGTCTTGTACAATGTACCTTCTCGAACTAATATGACGATTGAACCTGAAACGTTAGTTGAATTAGCAAAAAATCCTCATATTGTAGCATTGAAAGATGCAACAGGAGATATGGAATATTTACGTCAATGTAAAGAATTATTACCTAGTGATTTTGCTATTTATAGTGGTAATGATGATGCGATTATCCCGTTTTTTGAAGGTGGAGGAGACGGTGTGATTTCTGTTTTAGCTAACGCTACACCAAAAGAATTTCAAGAAATTTATACGACATTCCAGGAAAATCCAGCTGAGGCTAAAAAATTATTTGAACAAATTTTACCACTTATTAAAAGTTTAAGTGTTGATATCAATCCAATGCCAATTAAAGCTTTAGTTAATCATTTAGGTTATGCTGAAGATAAAGTTCGTTTGCCATTGGTCGAACTAGAAGACGATGCACGTGCGCCAATCGAACAAGCATATCATGCATTTAAAGGAGAGTAATCTATGAATATTATATTAGTTGGCTATGGTGCAATGAATCAACGAGTGGCTCATTTAGCGAGTGAGAGAGGACATCGTGTAGTGGGTATTGTGACGCCTGTTGAAGGAGAGTATCCTTATCCAGTGTTTCAAGTGACAGATGAGTTACCTAAAGCAGATGTTATGATTGATTTTTCTCATCCAAACTTAAGTTTACCGATGATTAAAAAAAATACTGGAATCCCGTTAGTTGTGGCAACAACTGGACAAAAAGAAGACATCATTGCGTCATTAGAAGCTGTATCCAACACAACACCAGTTTTCTTTAGTGCCAATATGAGTTACGGAGTCCACGTGTTGACGGAAATTATAAAATACAGCGTACCATTACTTGAAAATTTTGATATCGAATTAACAGAAAAGCATCACCGTAAAAAAGTCGATGCACCAAGTGGCACTCTCGTGAAATTATATGATGCGATTAAAGAAATCAAACAAGAGTCTTATCCTGTTTATGATAGACATGAACGCCATACGCCAAGAGATGATGACGAAATCGGAATTAGTGTGATTCGTGGTGGCTCGATTGTTGGAGAACATGAAGTGCTATTTGCCGGTGAAGAAGAAACAATTCAAATTATTCACCGAGCACAGAGTAAAGATATTTTTGCCAATGGTAGTTTAGATGTGGCTGAAAAATTAGTCCATAAACAACCAGGATTTTATACATTTGATAACTTATAGAAAGAAGGGGTATTTTTGGAATTACAATCAGCACAAGAAATTATTCAATATATTAGTGAGAGTAAAAAGCAAACACCAGTAAAAGTTTATGCCAATGGAGAATTTAAAGGAGTCGAATTTCCAGAAAGTTTTAAAGTGTTTGGTTGCAAATGCTCGAAAACAATTTTTGCAGATTATAGTGAGTGGGAAGTGTTTTATGAAGCGAATCAATCACTTTTTAAAGAGGTAGAGATTGAGTATGACAGACGTAACTCAGCTATTCCTCTTATCGATCAAACAAAATTAAATGCTCGTATTGAACCAGGTTCATTTATCCGCGAGCACGCAGTGATTAAAGATGGTGCAGTTGTCATGATGGGAGCGACTATTAACATTGGGGCGGTCGTCGGCGAAGGAACGATGATTGATATGAATGCTACACTTGGTGGGCGAGCAACAACTGGAAAAAATGTTCACGTCGGTGCCGGAGCGGTGTTAGCAGGTGTTATCGAACCACCTAGTGCTCAACCAGTTGTGGTAGAAGATGATGTGTTAATTGGCGCCAATGCAGTTATTTTAGAAGGCGTTCGAGTTGGAAAAGGAGCGGTTGTAGCTGCAGGCTCAATCGTAACAGAAGATGTTCCAGCTGGTAGTGTTGTAGCAGGAATTCCAGCAAAAGTGATTAAACAAGTGAGTGACGTAAATGAATCAAAAATTGAAATCGTTCAAGCATTGAGAAAGCTAAATGAAGATTAATCCAAGAAAGATTATAGATAACAGGAGATGGTCGTGTGACAGAAGAGTATTTAATACAGACACGTCGTTGGTTGCACCAACACCCTGAATTAAGTTTGCAGGAATTTGAAACAACTGCTTTTATTAAAAAAGAGTTGGATAAAATGGGTGTAGCATATGATACGCCACTTGAAACAGGTGTTGTAGCTTATATCAAAGGAACTGGAGATAAAAGTATTGCGTTTCGAGCAGATATAGACGCGTTACCTATTCATGAAGAAAATAATTTGGATTACCGCTCACAAGTAGATAATGTCATGCATGCATGTGGTCACGACGGTCATATCACCATGTTATTAGCGTTTGTTAAACAGGTAAAAGAATTATCTAAGGTTTCTCCACTTAAATCAACGGTTTATTTCATTTTTCAACCGGCAGAAGAAACTTATGGTGGTGCAAATATCTTACTAAACCAGTATCAGTTTGATATGACACCATCGTTTGTTTTTGGGTTACATATGATGCCAGATGAAAAAGAGGGAGTCATTGTATCTAAGCCAGGACCTATTACAGCTAGTGCAACAGAGTATCGTTTTTTTGTTAAAGGACTATCGGCTCATGTTGCCAATAAAGAGCAAGGCCATTCAGCTGGAGAGGCATTATTAACTATTTTAAATCAGTTATCTCAACTGCAACAGTATCATCTCGCCGGGTTACACCAAAATATTGTGCATATTGGCTCATTTAAATCTGGAGAAGCGATTAATACTGTCCCATCAAATGCGTATCTAGAAGGCACGATAAGAACTTATAGCCAAGAGGATTTAGACATTGTAAAAGAACAAATGACAAAAATTAAACAAGCAAGTGAGCTGTTGACAAATTGCTCGGTTGATCTAGTGTTTGCTGAAGGGTATCCTTCAACGATTAATGATGTGACAGCTTATGACTTGATGAAAGACGCGAGTGAGGACACAAGTTTAACGTGGGTTGAAAAAGATGAACCTTATCTATTTGGAGAAGATTTTTCATTTTATCAACAACTAGCCCCATCATCATTTGCTTTTTTAGGTTGTCGTAATGAGGACAAAGGTTATGTCACAGGGTTACATACATCGACCCTTAATTTTGATGAACGAGTACTGGCAAAAGGTGTTGAGTTATATACATCATTATTAAAACGATTCGAGGAAACAGTATGACAGCAACTTGGACGGTAAATAAATCAATTTTTAAAGAAAATATCAAACAAGTCGCCGGCAATTTACCAGTGATGGCTGTTGTAAAAAACAATGCGTATAATTTTGGACTAGACTTTGCGATTAAAACGTTTCTGGAGTCTGGAGTAGAAACGTTTAGCACGACATCTTTACGAGAAG
Source organism: Vagococcus sp. AM17-17 (assembly GCF_003471765.1). Taxonomy (NCBI): domain Bacteria; kingdom Bacillati; phylum Bacillota; class Bacilli; order Lactobacillales; family Enterococcaceae; genus Vagococcus; species Vagococcus sp. AM17-17. Next base: position 297,301 of record NZ_QRJY01000002.1, on the reverse strand, counting down.
CCATTAAAATTAGACAATTAGCACCGGAAGTAGTGATTTTTTTAATGAATCCCTCTGTTGAATTTGACACGTTAAAAGAGTGGGACATTCAGATGACATTACCGTCTTTATCTTTTTATCATCAATATAAGAATGAGTTATCTGGGATTAAAGTCCATTTAGAATATGAAAACTTACTTCATCGTTCAGGGTTTAAAACATTTGATGAGATGAAACAGGTGATAAAAGAAAATAGTGACTTACCTAAAGAAAAACAACTAGATATTACAGGGATTTGGACGCATTTTGGCTACGCTGATGAATTTGATGTGAGTGAATATGAGATAGAAAAAGAAGCGTGGTTAACAGGATTAAACGATATATTAAAACAATATGATTTTCAATTTATTCATGCACAAAATAGTGCGAGTTTCATGCGGGATGAGTTATTTGAAAACCACACTCATGCAAGATTAGGCATCGTGTTGTATGGTTGCCGCCCATATTCAAGTTTATCTGAAGTCTCTGTGAAACAGTCACTAACATTAAGTGCTAATGTGATTCAATGTCGTGAGTTAAAACAAGGTGAATCAATTGGTTATAGTTTTTCTTATACTGCTGATAAAGATATGACGATAGCAGTTGTTGATATTGGATATGGTGATGGCTTATTACGCACGCGTAGTAAACATGACTGTATTATTAATGGTACACGGTACCAAATCAATGCACTCATGATGAGTCACTTATTGGTTGAAGTGGATAAAACAGTGAAGCCACAAGATACTGTTGTGTTATATAGTAAAGACATGCGAGTTGACGAATACACGTTTAAAGGGGTAGGAGCTAACTCTGAACAACTCAGTGCACTGAATCATTGTACGTTAGAAAGGAAGATTATTGAATGACACTAGATTATATAAATGGTGAATTAACCTTACATGGTCATAAATTAACAGATATCGCACAAGAATACGGCACACCGCTTTTTGTTTATGACGAAGAGATGATTCGTAATCAGTGCCGAAGATTTCATCAAGCTTTAAAGTCTTCAGGTTTAACGTATACCATTTCTTATGCATCAAAAGCTTTTTCAGCTATTCAATTATTTAATTTAATGGCAGAAGAGAACATGGGACTTGATGTGGTGAGTGAGGGAGAGCTATACACTGCCTTACAATCGAGTGTGTCACCAGATACGATTCATTTTCATGGAAATAATAAAACGGATCAAGAAATTCGTTATGCAATCGAGTCGGGAGTCGATTATTTTGTGATAGATAGTTTATCAGAAATTGAACGATTAAATGAGTTAGCAACAAAAAAAGTCAAAGCATTACTTAGAATCAACCCAGGTGTTGAAGCACATACACATGAGTTTATCCAAACAGGTCAAGAAGACAGTAAATTTGGTTTAAGTATTCAAAAAGGGCTGGCTCTTGACGGGGTTAGAAAAATTGAACAAGCTGAAAATATAGAGTTTATGGGGGTTCATTTTCATATTGGTTCTCAGATTTTTGAATCTACTGGGACGGTTGCCACAATTAAACAAGTCATCAATTGGTTGTCAGATAATCAGATTCAAGCTCAAGTATTAAATATTGGTGGTGGATTTAGTATCAAGTACACGGATGATGATGTGAGTTATCCGATTGAAGAAGGAATTAAAACCATTACAGATACATTGAAAACAGCATGTCAAGAAGCAAGTTACCCACTTCCTGCCATTTCATTAGAGCCAGGGCGTTCGATTGTGGGAGAAGCGGGTATGACACTATACGAGGTAGGAACGGTTAAAGATATTCCTGAAACAAATTATTATGTGTCGATTGATGGAGGAATGAGTGATCATATCAGAACAGCGCTTTATGGAGCTACGTATGACTTATTATTAGCAAATCGAGAAGAAGAACACGATAAATTGATGACAATTGCCGGTAAACTTTGCGAATCAGGTGATATTATTAGACGAGACATAAAATTACCGTCAAGTATACACCGTGGAGACCTACTTGTGGTATTATCAACAGGTGCCTATCATTACAGTATGAGTTCCAATTATAATCAAATGTTAAAACCTGCTGTAGTCTTTGTCACGCCAAAAAAAGTTCGTTTAGTGGTGAGACGTCAGACACTAGAACACCTTACAGCACAAGATGTAAGGTAAAACGAAAGAAGAGAAGAGCAATGGAAGAGATACAATTTAACAAAAGAGCCATCAATCTACAAGTACCAGGAACAAGAAAATTTTCAAATCAAGTCAAAGAATATGAAGACGGGGTGGACTTAACACTTGGTCAATCTGGCTTTGCAACACCTGAGTACATTAGAGAAGCTATGATTGAGGCAATCAACCAAAATAAATTGAGATACACACACAATAGAGGGTTAATCGAATTACGTGAAGCTATTTCAGCTTATAATAAAAAACGTTTTAATGTGACATATGATGCTGAGACAGAAATCATTGTGACTAACGGTGGGTCTGAAGCAATTGATAGTGTGTTACGAACGATTCTTGAAGAAGGAGACGAGGTGATTATCCCTTGTCCAACTTATTTAGCGTATGAACCAATTGCGAAACTTCAAGGAGCTAATACTGTCTTAATTGATACGACGAAGACCAATTTTGTCTTAACAAAAGAAGCTTTAAAACAAGCTATTACACCAAAAACCAAAGCGATCATTTTTAATTACCCAACAAATCCAACAGGTATGATTCCATCGTTGGAACAAATGAAAGAACTGGTTGATGTATTGAAAGACACGGATATATTTATTCTGACGGATGAAATATATTCTGATAATGTTTATGATGGTGAGTTTCATTCATTTATGGAGTTTCCGGAAGTTAGAGAACAATTATTTGTCATCAATGGTTTGTCTAAATCTCACGCGATTACAGGTGGGAGAATCGGCTACATATTAGCGCCACCTTTTGCAACAGAGCAAGTCACAAAAGTGCATTTGTATAATTCAGTTTGTGTGGCTACTCCTTCTCAATACGGAGCGATAGCTGCTTTTACAGATGAAACAGGACCAGGTATTTTAGCAAAAATGAATGAGGCGTATAAAGAACGACGAGATTTTACGTATAAACGTTTGAGAGAAATGGGGCTACCCGTTGAATTGCCAAAAGGTGCCTTTTATATTTTTCCGATTATAGCTGAATACAACAAAGATTCGTTTGAATTTGCCTCTGAACTTTTAGAAGCAGAACATTTAGCTGTGGTACCAGGAAGAACTTTTTCAATTTATGGTGAAGGTCATATTCGTCTATCTTTTGCGTGTTCAATGGAAGAACTTGAAGAAGGATGTAACCGATTGGAACGATTTTTATTAACGTATAACAAACAATAAAGATTAGATCTATTTTATTTATTATGTGATTACTACATCTTTGTGATGTGATAGCTTGTTTTTCTAGTCATAACCTTTTATGAATAGATGTTGTCGATTGAACAGTCTATCCTCATCTATTTAAAAGTATTGTCAGAATATATCTTTTGAAGGATTCAAGTTTCCAACTAGGCGAGAGTCGTGGAGTAGACTTGTGTCTTTCTTTTTTTAATCTATTAGAATAAATAGTTTAAAAAAAGAACAGCATCGTCGTTACTCAATTGAAATGATGTGTCATATTTGTTTAAATAGATGTAGTAAATAAAAGCGAAGAGGTATCTTATGAAGACACAAAGAGAACGAATGACTAATGGAGACATTTATTATCCAGGTAGTGGTGATTCTGAATTAAGACATTTATTTATGGAGAGCAGACGTTTGATGAGAGAGTACAATCAAACTAGTGAAAATGAGCCAGAAAAACGTAAAGAAATGTTGAAAAAATGGTTAGGCAAAACAGGAGACAACATATATATTGAGCCGAATTTTAAGTGTGATTATGGTTTTAATATATCTGTAGGAGAAAAATTTTATGCTAATTTCGACTGCATTATGTTAGATGTCTGCCCTATTACAATTGGAGATTATACCATGTTTGGACCCAGAGTGAGTTTGCTAACAGCCTCTCATCCGATTGATGCTGAAATTCGGACATCTGGTTTAGAAATTGGTTCACCAATTAGAATAGGCAATCAAGTTTGGCTTGGTGGCGGTGTGATAGTTAATCCAGGTGTAACGATTGGGGATAATTGTGTTATTGGTTCTGGTTCAGTTGTCACCAAAGATATTCCTGCTAATACAATTGCTGCTGGGAACCCGTGTCGTGTAATACGTGACATCACAGAAGAAGATAAAAAATATTGGGAAGAAAAAGCACAAATATATTGGGATGAAGTCGAAAGTCAGAAGTAATGACGGTATATGGTATATTGCATAAAGTTATGTTACTTTATATAAGTAGATAATCTAGCACAAAGGAGTTTTATTAGTGAAAAAGAAATTAAGATTGTTTGGGTTAGTATCAGTTGTAACATTAGGTTTGTTAGCTAGTTGTGGGACAAAAGAAGGAACACAAGAGAAAAAGACGATAGATACGTCGCAAAAAGAAACACTATCATTAAGTTTTGGTGCCATGCCAGCTGTAGATAGTTTACCAGTTTATATTGCAGAAAAAGAAGGTTACTTCAAAGAAGAAGGACTAGACTTAGAATTAAATAGTTTTAAATCACCTAAAGACCGTGATGCTGCGTTAATCAGTGGAAACTTAGATGGGGCTAATACTGACCTTATTGCACTAAGTACGTATAGACAAGGCGATATGGATGTGAAAATTGTTAGCCAATCAATTGGAACGTTTTCGATTTTAACAGGAAATAATGACATAACGTCTTTAACTGATTTAAAAGGAAAAACAGCAGGATATGCCAAAAATCAAGCACCGTATTACTTCTTAGACGAAGCATTAAAATCAAACGGCTTAGAAGTGAGTGAAGTTGGCTTTGAAGAAGTGCCTCAAATTCCAATTCGAGTGGAATTGACTCTTAATCATAAAATTGATGCAACGGTAGTTCCTGAGCCATTTAGAACAATTGGAATGGCACAAGGTTTAAGAGAATTAACTAACAGTCAAGAGTTAGACATTCAATCAACAGTATTTGGCTTTACAAATGATTCATTGACTAATAATAAAGAAGCCATTGAAGCTTTTTACCGAGCTTATAACAAAGCCGTTGATTACGTTAATGAGCATGATATAGATACGTATTATGATGTATTAAAAGAAAAAATTGGGTTTACAGATGAAATAAAAAAAGACGTGACATTGCCTAAATATGTTCATGCTGAACAAATTGATGGTAAACAAGTCGACCATGCTTTTAATTGGTCTAAAGAAGAAGGAATCTTTACAAAAGAATATAACCAAAAAGATGTGATGAGTGATTTACTCGTTAAATAAGTATAGAGGTGAAAGAGATGTTAAACATTGATAAAGTCAGCGCGTCGTATGATGATGTCGGCCTGATTTTGGATGACATCTCTTTTACTGTTTCTAAAGGAGACATTGTGGCATTGATAGGGCCTAGTGGAACGGGAAAGTCAACACTATTAAACTCGATTACGACACTTCATAAGGAGTATGAAGGGATGATTACTCTAAATGGTGACGTCATAAATCCAAAAAAACAAAAAATTGCTTGGATACCACAAAATTATGGTTTATTACCTTGGGAGACAGTAAAAGAGAATATTTTATTAGGTGGAACTATTCGTAAATTAAAACCATCTGATTTAAACTCACGATTAAATCATTTAGTAGAGGAGATTGGATTGGCGGCTCTTTTGGAACGTTACCCAAATCAATTAAGCGGTGGCCAACAACAACGCGTTGCTATTGCCCGAGCGATGCTAGTGACGCCAGATATCTTTTTATTAGATGAACCATTCTCAGCCCTAGATGCGTTAACACGTGAGCATATGCAAGAGTTATTCTTAACACAGTGGTCAAAAGAATTATCACCGACTATTTTAATAACCCATGATGTTGAGGAAGCAGTGTTTATGGCAAGTCAACTCGTTTTATTATCTGGTAAACCCGGAACAATCAAAGCAGTAATTGATAATCCTAGCTTTTCACTTTCATTAGAAGAAAAAAGGCTATCTCCATTGTTTTATGACACTATTAAACAAGTGAGAGGAGCGATGGAAAAATAATGAGAAAAAATATGTTAAAACTTATTCATGCTCTGATAGCATTTATTTTTTTAAATTGTTTGTGGTGGTTGGCTAGTGTGTCGCTCAATCAAAACATGTTGCCATCACCTTTTGCAGTGTATCGTCATTTATTTACAATGAATTCCTCCATCCTATGGTTACACACTTATAATAGTCTGGTTCGCTTATTTTGGGGAATGTTTATTGCAATAGTAATTGGGTTTGTGATTGGAGTGTTGATGGGGAGATTTCCGAAAATAAATCAGTTATTAGATCCCATCGTGTATTTAACTTATCCAATTCCTAAAATTGCCTTACTACCTATTATTATGCTGTTATTTGGTTTAGGTAATGTGTCAAAAATTACTTTACTTGTTTTAATCATTGTATTTCAAGTGGTTTTATCTGTTAGAGATGGTGTAAAGACTATTCCAAAAAATTACTATCATCATTTATATGTGTTAGGAGCTAGCCAATTTCAGCAGTTTTACAAAATTACCTTGCCGGCTGCTTATTCAGCTATTTTAAATGCGATAAGAATTGCGTTAGGAACAGCTATAGCTATTTTATTTTTTACAGAAGTGTATGGCACTAGCTATGGGTTAGGATTTTTTATTATGGATGCTTGGGGCCGATTGGATTACTTAGATATGTATAGTGGTATTTTGGTATTGAGTTTAGTAGCATTTATTTTATTTCAATTAATAGACTTGGCAGAAACTAGAGCTAACAAATGGCGTAAAACTAATTAAAATAGGTAGATAACGACAGTTAAAGCTGTCGTCAGAAAAGGAACAAACGCAATTTTTTCTATACGTTTTGATGAGAGTAAATTCATGAACAAAATAAATAGAATACCAAGTGATGATGCGATGAAAATGAGCCAAATGAGTTGTAAGCTAGACAAACATGTTGCCCACATGACTAAAAGTTTCACATCACCAAAGCCTAATTGATTAGGTAACAGGTAGCTGATTAGTCGTAATATCAGTAAGACCATCATAGGTAAAACAATTTGTATATGGGGTATCTGTGATATAAGTAAAGAGGTAAAAAATAGTAGGGATAGGAATGGATCGACGATGTATTGGTAAATATCAATAATCGATAAAGAAAATCCCATTAAAATAAGTAAAATATCAGTTGTAGAAGTATGCTGCAGACATAGTAGAATTAAAAAGCATATACATCCCAATAGATTATGTAAAGATATAATCTGTTTAGGGTGTGTCATGCTTTTTTCTTGATGAAACTGGTAAAAATAAAAGTAAAATAAGATAGTATAAAACCAAGATAAAAGTAAGTATATTAAGAACAATAGAATTCCCTCCTTTAAGAAAAGATACGTAATAAGACAAAACATTCTTTTTAAAAAAAAGTATGGTAAAATAATAGTAATAAAGTCAAATAATGGAGTGTAGATGGCATGTTTAAACATAAAAAAAAACTTGTTTTAGTATTTTGTATGATTGCTCTTTTCTTTTTTTCTGGATGTTCATCTAAAGGAGAAAATGTAGATAAAGTGGTGTCGTTATTTGCCAATCGTTTATTCTATGATACACAAGTGGATGACTATAAAGAAATGTTTTCAGATAGCCAGTTATATAATAAACGAGCTCAAGAAGTAGAAGAAGATTTACAAAATAATTTTGCTACAGTTTTTGAACCAATTTCTGGAACATTATCTAAAAGCGAAAGAGAAGATATCTCAATATCATTAATTGATAAAATCAGAGACAAGGCGAGTTACTCTTATACAATTGATGAAACCACAAAAAATACTATAAAAGTGACATATCATATTAAAGGGTTTGACTATGCTCATCTAGTAGGCATGACGATGTCAAATTTAATCAAAAATGAGGATAAAATAGAGCCAGGATCTGTTGGGGCAAAACACATCGTGACATCTGCTTATTATGATGCATTGGAAAAATCATCAAGTGTTGATAAAGCAGTTGATGTCAGTGCTTACTTTAAGCAAGATAATAACAAAAAATGGTTAGTAGATAAAACAAAGTCAAAAGAAACAGATATTCAGAATTTATTATTTGCTTTTATGACCGGTAAAAAATACGATGATGATTATGAAAAAAAAATGTTGGAAGAGATCAATCAAATTACGACACAAGATTCAACAAAATAAGCAAAAATACCTTTTTTCCGATTAATTGGAAAAAAGGTATTTTTAAGCTGGATTAATTAAAGGGCTCTTCTTTTTTTTTAACTTTTTTTGTGTTTGTAAATATGTAGTAAACAATGAACAGTCCTGTAGCACTAAAGAAACATATGACACCAACAACAAAACCAGGAGGTAAGAAGCTTAATTCAATATCATGAACACCTGCTGGAACGTTAAATGTTAAGAACCCATCTTGAAAATCTTTTGTTGCGACTTGTTTATTATCAACTTTTACGGTCCAACCTTTATCAAAAGGAATGGTCGTAAAGACGACTTGTTCTTCAGGAGTTTCAACATGAGCCGTTGCTTTTCTACCATTTACAACAAATTCTACCCCTTTATCTTTTATAGAGTTCATTGCAGCATCGAATTTTGGGATATCCAATAAAACAACTGGCGGATTAATTAATTCAACTTCATCTGTCCCATAAAGTGTCACAGAAAATTCAACGATCGAATCTTCTTTGAAATATCCTAGGTTGTAATATTGTCCAGTGATACCAATTTGTGACTCATAACTGACATTTTGCGTCGTTACTTTAGCTGTAGAACTTTTTAATGCTCCAAAGTTTGTTGGAAATAGACTATAGTAAGCTTGTTTTCCAGCAGGAACACTAACTTGGTAGTTAACTACTTTTGCGACATTCGGCTTTTGCTCTTTGATAGCTATTCGATTATTAGATAAATTAGTGATTTGAGCATTCTGTGTACTAATTACTGATGGTGATGTGAAGGTATAGTAAACTTCATTTAAATCAGCTAATTGATTGACTAAATTCGTTTGAGCACCTAAATTATCCTTTTCAGGTAGTTTTATTTTATACAACTCTTCATTTGTAAGCATTCCTATAGGTATAGCATTTTTATTTTCATATAATGTGTATTTTCCTCGTTTTTCTATAGGTAAAAAACCATACTTCAACACGTTTTGAGTACTGATATTATATTTAATCCCCATCAAGCTATCCATTAATAATGTATTATTTTGATAGCGTATATTTAAACTAGTCCCTCTCGATCTAAACCCTAAAGTATTTAGTAAAGCAGAAGAATGTCGATTTCTAATAGAAGAAAACATACTAATGCCGCTATAACCATAATTAAAGCTATCATTGCTTGAAATTGGAGATAATGATTCTAAACGTTGGAAAGAGTCTTTATCGTCTTCTTCAGCTTTATCAACCAAGTATTTATAATCAGGATATGGACTAGAGTAAAGACTTCTTGAAGCATAGTTCCAGTCTTCTAAAATACCATTTAACATAAATGATGTATTGATGTAGGCTTCCCCAGTTACTATGAGTAATAATAGAAAGACAAAAGATTTTCTAGGTAACTGATTGATTTGATAGAAAAAGATTCCCACAAGATATAAAGCCAAGAATAAAATGGTCAAGACAAATTGTTTCAATGTGACAAAAGCATAACTATCTTTACTTGAAGCAAAGAATGCCATTGAAAATAGTACGGCTAAAATTAAGACAATTCCAACCATCACATTTAAATCTTTTTTAGTGAATTTTTCCCATCCAAATCCAGCTAGCATCACAACTAAAAATGAAAATAAGAAGCTATATCTGAATAAAAACATGTTTGGAGCATGCATGCCGTGCCAGAATAAGTTAAGCGGTTCAATATAAAAACTTGCTATTAAGACGGCAAACAAACTGGCATAACCAATTTTATTCTTTAATGGAATTAATCGTGAACAGAAGTAGAAAATACAGAAAATAAGTGGCAAAATACCAACATAAATAAAAGGAATAGAACCGTATTTTGTTGTATCATAAACCCCTATCATATTTTTTATGACGATGTCCCAAAAGGCAGTTGCTTCTGTTTTAAATTTTGTCATTTCTGATAGGGTTTCACCATTAGATAATAAATCAAAAACAGCTGGAAGAATCATAATCATTGATGCAACACCAGCAAGTAGTGACGTTGTTAAGTAGGGAATGATTCGTTTTTTATATAATTGTGAGTTTGTTACCACTCTAACAACGAAATAAAGAAATGAAAACAATCCAACCATAAATCCAAAATAAAAATTCGAAACAAACAACAAGAAATATGAAACAAATAACAGTGCGGACTTTCCTTTTTCAAGCACGCGATTGATTCCTAAGAAGACAAGAGGTAGGTACATAAAGACGTCTAACCACATAATTAATTCTGATTGAGCCATAGCAAACGACATTAAGGAATATGATATGGCTAAAGTCACATGAGAGAGATTTGGTAATTTATACGTTTCTTTGGCAAAATACCAAAAAGATAGACTTGCAGCACCAATTTTAATCAACGTCATAACATATAATGCATCAGGAATATTTTGATTATCAAAAAAGAAGACAATCGGTGTGAATATTCCACCTAAATAATAAGAAATAAGTGACCAGTAGTTCAACCCAAGTGAGGCATCCCATGTATAAAAGATACTTTGTTTACCATGTAAAACATTATTAAAACTCGCATGAAAATTTGAAAACTGTGAAAAGGCATCACTTGCTAATACGCTTCTAGCACTTCCAGGGTAAATTCCTAGGCTAAGATAGACGCCTATCATGATTAAAAAGGGAATTATAAAAGCAGTAAGTCCATACTTACCACTAGTTTTAAAACTTTTTTTTATTTTTGATGACATAATCGTTCATTTCCCTCCTGAAAAGTAAATTTATCTAATTTGGCCTTCCCCAAAAACAATATATTTTGTTGTGGTTAAATCATTTAATCCCATTGGTCCTCTTGCATGAAGTTTTTGTGTGCTAATCCCAATTTCGCCACCAAAGCCGAATACACTCCCATCAGTAAAACGTGAAGAAGCATTAACGTAAACCACAGCAGCATCAATTTGTTGCATGAATTTTTGTGAGTTTTGGTAACTATCTGTCACAATCACTTCTGAATGTTTTGTTCCATAATGATTAATGTGGTGAATGGCTTCATCTAAACCATCGACAAGTTTGATAGCTAAGATTAGATCGTTAAACTCTGTCGCAAAATCTTCTTCAGTCGCTAGTTTAGCGGTTGGGAGGTAGGGAAGAGCTTCTTTATCGGCACGTAATTCAACATGATGATTATCCAGTTCAGGACCAACTAACGATAAAAAGTTTGTTGCTATAGACTTATTTACTAAAAGAGATTCTGTAGCATTGCAAACAGAAGGACGCTGGCATTTTCCATTAATGACGATATCTTTTGCCATCTCTAAATTTGCTTTGTCATCAACATAGATATGGCAATTTCCTGTTCCAGTCTCAATCACAGGAACAGTCGCATTTTTGATAACAGATTGTATTAAATTTGCTCCACCACGAGGAATTAAGACATCTAGATAGTCAGATAGTTGCATAAATTTTGTCGCCGTTTCTCTTGATGTGTCATCGATAAATTGGACACATTCTTTAGGGAAGTCAACAGCATCTAAGGCTGCTTGAATAGTGTGAACTAAAGCTTGGTTAGAATGAAATGCTTCTTTTCCACCTCTTAAAATAATGGCATTTCCAGATTTTAAGGCAAGGGAAGACGCGTCTGTTGTAACGTTTGGTCGTGACTCATAAATCATTCCAATTACGCCAAGTGGCACACGCTGTTTACCAATCAGTAAGTTATCTTCGTTTCGCCACATATGATCAACTTTTCCGATTGGATCATCTAATTCAATGGTAGTTTTAATATCTTGTTGCATCGTGTGAATGCGCTCTTTAGTCAAGAGTAAACGATCGACCATAGTTTCAGGAATACCGTTTTCACGAGCTAATTCAATATCTTTTTTGTTAGCGGATAGAATATCTTCCATATTATTATCAAGATGTTTCACGATTGATAATAATGCATTATTTTTAGCTTTAGTCGTTGCATTGTTTAAAAAGAATGCAGCTTTTTTTGCCTGTTTACCAAGTGTCTCTAACAGTGTCATGTATAACTCCTCCTTTTTATCACCTATTTGAAAAAAGTGTCCCTATTGTTTTGCCTTCTAAAATATCAAATAAAATAGCCGGATCTTTTCCACTAGCTAAAATCATTTGAGATTGATTGTCTAGAACTCGTTTTGCTGCTTTTAGTTTACTAGCCATACCTCCAGTACCAAACTCGCTTCCCTTATCACCTGCTGCCATTTTCATAACATCTGTAATTTCAGAAATATGGGAGAAAAGTTGAGCTTCTGGATTTGTTTGTGGATTATCATCGTAAAACCCATCAATATCAGATAACATCAGTAATAAGTCAGCCTGAGCTAAGCTACATACAATAGCAGATAATTGGTCGTTGTCGCCAAATTTTGTTAAGTGGTCCAATTCATCAACCGACACGCTGTCATTTTCGTTAACGATAGGAATCACTCCCATATTAAGCAGTTCTTCAAATGTGTTAATGACGTTTTGTCTGCTTGTTGGAAAGTCAATCACGTCGCGAGTTAATAACACTTGGGCAGATTGCTGATAGTAGGCTGCAAAACGTTGTGTGTATATTTTAATCAGTTCCGATTGACCAATTGCAGCCACCGCTTGTTGTTTTGCGATTGTTTCAGGTCGTTTATCTAAACCAAGTAATTTCATTCCAACACCAATCGCACCTGAAGAAACTAAGATGACTTCGTACCCTAGTTGTCTAAGTGATGTGAGTGTAAAAGCTAATTGATCGATTGCTCGTAAATTAATCTCTGTATTTGGTAGAACCAACGAACTGGTCCCGACTTTAATAACGAGTCGCTTACTTTCCTTTAATAATTTTTTTCTCTCCAAAGTAATCCCTCTTTTTTGTTTAATGACTATTTTTTTTAGTGTCTATCCATGCTATAATAACTTATTTTTAATTGTGTTTCCACTAATAGAAAATGAATTTTTTTATTTGAGTGTTGACTTTAAAAAAAATGAGTATATGATTGTCATGAATACTAACTTTTTAAAGAAATGAGGAGTGAAAAAAGTGAGTCAAAAATCTAATCAACAAGCTATAGATCGTTTTACATTAGGTGGAACGCTTGTTGCTATGGGAGTTGTTTATGGAGATATTGGAACCAGTCCTTTGTACGTTATGAAAGCCATTGTGGATGGAAATGGAGGACTAGCCCACGTATCAGAGACGTTTATCTTAGGTGCGGTATCATTAGTTTTTTGGACATTAACTGTATTGACAACGATAAAATATGTCATGATTGCACTAAACGCTGATAATCACGGTGAGGGTGGTATTTTTTCACTTTTCACATTAGTTAGAAAGAATAGTCGTTATTTGCTTTATCCTGCAATGTTAGGTGGGGCGACATTACTCGCTGATGGGATTTTAACGCCAGCAGTGACGGTCACAACGGCTATTGAAGGCCTTAGAGGGATTCCTTCTTTTTACGAGACGTTTGGCGATAGTCAACAAATTATTGTCATTATAACGGTTATTATTATCTTTTCATTATTTATGGTACAACGATTAGGAACAAAAAAAGTCGGCACACTGTTTGGGCCGATTATGTTTGGTTGGTTTACATTTATTGGATTAATTGGTCTATCAAACTTCATGGGAAATCTTTCAGTTATTCGTGCACTAAACCCATATTATGCTGTTCATTTATTGTTTTCTGGAGAAAATAAATTAGGAATACTTATTTTAGGAAGCGTGTTTCTAGCAACAACTGGAGCAGAAGCATTGTATTCAGATTTGGGGCATGCTGGTAGAAAAAATATTCGTGTAAGTTGGCCATACATCAAAGTCTGTTTAGTTTTAAATTACTTTGGTCAAGCAGCGTGGATTATCCGTGTTAAAGATATGCCTGAGTATCAAAATATGGATATGCTTAATCCATTCTTTAGAATGATGCCACAAGCACTGACTGTTGTAGGGGTGGTTTTTGCCACAGTTGCGGCGATTATCGCGTCACAATCATTAATTTCTGGTTCGTATACATTGGCCTCAGAAGCGATTAAATTACGTTTACTACCAAGGATGAAAATTATTTACCCAACTGACCAAAAGGGGCAATTGTATATTCCAGGGATTAATAACATGTTAATGATTGGCTGTTTAGCTGTTGTGTTTGGCTTTCAAACATCTGCTCGTATGGAGGCTGCTTATGGATTAGCAATCACCATTACAATGTTAATGACAACTATCTTGTTACTTGTTTACTTACTACAGGAAGGAACCCCAAGGCCACTAGCGTATCTGATTTTTATCTTTTTTGCAGTAATTGAAAGTATCTTCTTTGTTTCCAGTGCATCTAAGTTTATGCATGGAGGCTATGTGGCATTAGGAATCGCGTTAATTATTTTCCTCGTCATGCTCATTTGGCATCGTGGAAATATCATCACGGAAGCAACATCTAAACGAATTTCCTTATATGACTACAAAGAGCAATTAGGTGAGTTAAGAGATGATACGGATTGGCCACAACTTCAAACTAATTTGGTCTTTCTAACATCTAAAATTAAGGGTCATTTAATTAATCGAGAAATCATGTATTCAATTTTAGATAAAAGCCCGAAACGTGCGAAAGTGTATTGGTTCGTGAATGTATTTGTTACCGATGAGCCATACACTAAGGAATATTATGTGGATATGATGGAGACGGATTACATCGTGAATGTACAATTACGATTAGGATTTAAAATGCCGCAAGAGGTGAATGTCTATTTAAGACAGATTGTCCATGATTTGATGAATGAAGGAAAGTTACCAAAACAACCTCAAAAATATTCGATTACACCAGGAAGAGATACGGGAGATTTTTCATTTGTATTGATACGTGAAGAACTATCGCGTGTGACCGAATTAAACTGGTTAGATACTTTAGTGATGCAAGCCAAACTTGGCATTAAGCGTTCAGCAGTTGATCCAGCTAAATGGTACGGATTAGAATATAGTGATGTGATTATGGAGTATGTGCCACTTGTGATTCAACCAAAGAAAAATAAAGTGACATTACGGCAAGTTCAGGTCAACGAATTTTATGAAGACGATGACGAGTAAGACAATTAATAAAAGAAAGAGTAAGATTTATTTTTACTCTTTTTATTTGCCCTGTTTTCGGGTAGGATTAAAGAAATTAGAAGTAAAGGAAGGTAAACTATGAGTAAAGTAAGAGGGTTTGAAAAAGTATCAACATTTGAGGACATTAATTTACCAAAAAGAGCAACTAAAAGTGCTGCAGGATATGATTTTGAGTCGGCTGTTGATATTGTGATTCCAAGTATTTGGAGGCAAGGCATTGCTAAAGTATTAAAAGCCGTTTTATCAAAAGAGGTGTTAACAGTGGATGCTAACATGCAAAAAGAGCTAAAAGCAACGCTTGTTCCAACAGGAGTAAAATCATATATGGGTGACGATGAGTTTTTACAAATTGCCAATCGTTCAAGTAACCCGTTAAAAAATTTTTTAGTGTTAACAAACGGTGTAGGGATTATTGATAGTGATTATTATAATAATGCAGAAAATGAAGGGCATATTATGATTCAATTATTAAATTTTGGTTTAACAGATAAGCACATCAAAAAAGGAGATCGAATCGCTCAAGGGATCTTTTTACCCTTCTTAAAAGCAGATAATGACTCGGCTAAAACAGAACGCACTGGCGGATTTGGTTCATCTGGTAAATAATTCTTAAGATGAAATGGACTCTTTATTAGAATCGGATGATTTATGTTAAAATAAAGTGTATTAGCAATACCTAATAAAAAAGCAAAAATTGTAAATTAAGGATGATTTTTTGGCAAAGAAAAAAAGAAGTGAATATGTCTGTCAAACATGTGGCTATATTTCCCCAAAGTATTTAGGTAGGTGTCCTAATTGCGGAGAGTGGAATACTTTAGTTGAAGAAATCGCCTCAGAGGTTCCAACTAGACATAGCAGAGTTAGTTTGACAGGTGAAGTGAGCAAACCCCAAAAACTTCAAGAAGTGACTGCTCAAAAAGAGCCACGGGTTAAAACACAGTTAGGTG
Source organism: Vagococcus sp. AM17-17 (assembly GCF_003471765.1). Classification (NCBI taxonomy): domain Bacteria; kingdom Bacillati; phylum Bacillota; class Bacilli; order Lactobacillales; family Enterococcaceae; genus Vagococcus; species Vagococcus sp. AM17-17. The sequence continues at coordinate 281,098 of NZ_QRJY01000002.1, read as the reverse complement.
AGTTAAATCGTGTGTTAGGTGGAGGAGTTGTCCCAGGGTCTATGGTGTTAATTGGTGGAGACCCTGGTATTGGAAAATCTACTTTACTATTACAAGTGTCTCAACAACTAAGCTTATTAAAGGGAACTGTGTTATATGTTTCTGGTGAAGAAAGTTCACAACAAATAAAAATGCGTGCGGAACGCTTGGCTGATGGTAGCAATGATTTTTATGTTTATCCTGAAACAGATATGGGACGAATCAAGCAAGTTATTGAGCAATTAACACCAGATTATGTGATTATTGATTCGATTCAAACGATGGTTCATCCTGAAACAGAGAGTGCTGCTGGAAGTGTGAGTCAAGTTCGAGCGAATACGGCTGAGTTAATGCAAATTGCTAAAACAAACAATATTGCCATCTTCATTGTAGGACACGTGACGAAAGAAGGCTCGCTTGCAGGACCACGGATGCTTGAACATATGGTGGATACAGTACTTTATTTTGAAGGAGATAGACACCATACTTTCAGAATACTGCGTGCTGTAAAAAATCGTTTTGGCTCAACAAATGAGATTGGTATTTTTGAAATGAGGCAAGCTGGATTAGTAGAAGTGTTAAATCCATCAGAAGCATTTTTAGAAGAGCGAATTGACGGGGCGACAGGTTCAGCGATTGTATGTTCGATGGAAGGTACGCGTCCTATTTTGGCAGAGATACAATCACTTGTAACGCCATCTGTTTTTGGAAATGCTAAACGAACGGCAACAGGGCTAGATTACAACCGTGTGTCACTGATTATGGCTGTGTTAGAAAAACGTGCTGGATTATTATTACAAAACCAAGATGCTTATTTAAAAGCAGTTGGTGGAGTGAAGCTTGATGAACCAGCGATTGATTTATCCATCGCAGTGAGTATCGCATCAAGTTACAAAGATAAAGGGACTTCTCCTCAAGATTGTTTTATTGGTGAAATTGGGTTAACTGGTGAGATTAGACGAGTGAACCGAATTGAACAGCGTGTTGGCGAAGCACAAAAATTAGGCTTCAAACGTGTGTTTATTCCAATAAATAATCTGCAAGGTTGGACACCACCTAAAGACATTGAAGTGATTGGTGTCGAAACATTATCAGAAACATTATTTAAAGTATTTTCTTAAGTAAAGGAGGAGAGATAGTATGCAGAAAAAAATTTACGCGCTTGTTATGGCTTTAATTGGATTTAGTTTAGGTGTGGCATTATTCCCATTATTATGGAAGGCAACAAACCAAGATACATTAAGTTGGTTAAATAATGATATTACTAATGGAATTATTGGAGCAATTATTTTTGCAATTATCGCTACATTGACAGAACAACATTTAGTATCAGGTTTAAGAAAAATAGAAAAATTTATTACAGAACAAAGTTTATCTGATTTATTGTTTGGTAGTATTAGTACGATTATTGGGTTATTATTAGGAGCACTTATTTCGATTCCATTTTATTCACTCCCTTTAATTGTTCCGGCAATTATTATGTTAATCACAGGGTACTTAGGATTTAGAGTGGGCACCATGAAAACAGAGGACTTTAAGAAATTATTTGTGCCAAAATCCAAAAAAGTTTCGGAAGAAATTCTTGATCGTCGTGTTGATGACTATTTTCATAAATACAAGGTTTTAGACACAAGTGTCATTATTGATGGACGTATTTATGATATTGCAAAAACTGGCTTTATTGAAGGAACGTTATTAATCCCAAATTTTGTTTTATATGAATTACAATACATTGCGGATTCAGGGGATAGTATGAAACGCGTTCGTGGGCGTCGGGGGTTAGATATTTTAAACGCCTTGCAAAAAGAAGAAAATATATCGGTTGAAATGTATGAAGGTGATTTTGAAGACATTCAAGAAGTCGATAGTAAATTGATTAAATTAGCTAAAATGTTAGATGGTATTGTGGTTACAAATGACTACAACCTAAATAAAGTGTGTGAATTTCAAAATGTGCCAGTATTTAACATTAATGCCTTGGCAAATGCTGTTAAACCAGTTGTTATTCCAGGTGAGACGATGGATGTTATTGTGATGAAAGATGGTACAGAACGCCAGCAAGGTGTGGCTTATTTAGATGATGGAACAATGGTTGTGGTTGAAGATGGTAAACACTTTATGAACAAGAAAATAAATGTCATTGTAACGAGTGCATTACAAACGGCTGCTGGTCGAATGATTTTTGCAAAACCAAGTCATTCTCAAACAACGATAAATGCTGATTAAAGGTTACAAAACTCTTGTGAAAGTGCCTTTACTATTTGGGTAAATGCATGTAAACTTAGAAACATAGGAAGCGATAATACGTGAACAAGGAAGGTAATACCATGGGAAATAAAGTACGTGTCAGATATGCACCAAGTCCAACAGGTCATTTGCATATTGGAAATGCTCGAACAGCATTATTTAATTATTTATTTGCTCGTCATCATGGCGGTGATTTTATCATTCGTATAGAGGATACAGACCAAAAACGTAATATTGAAGACGGAGAAAAAAGTCAGTTAGATAACTTAGCATGGCTAAATATTGACTGGGATGAGTCACCTGATAAGCCAGGTGAATACGGTCCTTATCGTCAATCTGAAAGAAAAGATATCTATCAACCATTAGTAGATCAATTATTAGCAAGTAATTTAGCTTATAAATGTTACTGTACCGAAGAAGAATTAGAAACAGAACGTGAGAGCCAACGTAGTCGTGGACAAATTCCACGTTACAACGGAAAATGTGCTCACTTAACACCGGAACAACAAGCAGCTAAAGAAGCTGAAGGAATTACACCAGTTGTTCGTTTTAGAGTACCAAAAGGCGAAAAATACACATTTGATGACATTGTAAAAGGAAACATTACATTTGAATCTGATAGTGTTGGTGGCGATTTTGTCATTTTAAAACGTGACGGTATGCCAACATATAACTTCGCGGTTGCTGTGGATGATCATTTAATGAAAATTACACACGTTTTACGTGGAGATGATCATATTGCGAACACACCAAAACAATTAATGGTTTATGAAGCATTTGGATGGACTCCACCAAGATTTGGTCATATGACATTAATCATTAATACTGAAACAGGTAAAAAATTAAGTAAACGTGATGAAACGATCCTACAATTTATCGAACAATACCGTGAATTAGGTTACTTACCAGAAGCGATGTTTAACTTTATTAGTTTACTAGGCTGGTCTCCAGTGGGTGAAGAAGAAATCTTTAGCCAAGAAGAGTTTATTAAAATCTTTGATGCAGATCGTTTAGGTAAATCGCCTGCAGCATTTGATAATAAAAAACTTGAGTGGATTAGCAATCAATACATGAAACAACTTGATAGAAAAACAATGGCAGAGATGGCTTTACCATACTTAATCGAAGCAGGTTTAGTAGAAGAAAACCCATCAGCTGAAAAACAAGCATGGGTGGAAGAATTGGTAAGTCTTTACCAACCACAAATGAGTTATGCAAAAGAAATTGTTGAATTATCCAGTTTATTCTTTAATGATACATTGACATTTGATGATGCCGCTAAAGAAGTCTTATCAGATGAGCAAGTACCAGAAGTATTAGAAGCATTTAAAAAAGAATTAAATGACTTAGAAGAATTTGATGTTCCAGCAATTAAAAAAGCAATTAAAGCTGTACAAAAAGAAACAGGTGCTAAAGGTAAAAAACTGTTCATGCCAATTCGTGTAGCCGTGAGTGGTCAAATGCATGGTCCAGAATTAGCAGAAACGATTCTTTTATTAGGTAAAGATCAAGCAACTGAACATATTAATTTAGCATTAAACGAAATACAAGGATAAGAAAAGTAAGTGATATCGTGTCTTTAGAGAGCTTGTGGTAGGTGCAAACAAGTGGCAATATATCAGTGAAATGCCTCTTTGAGTAGGACTAGTGAAATAAGTAGTTAGTCTCGTGTGATAGACGTTACATTATCAAAAAGATTCACTAAGTAAAGTGAATGAAAAAAAGTGGAACCACGTGAGAGCGTCTTTTAACAGTATATGTGTATTGTTAAAGGGTGCTTTTTTGTTTGTGAGAGGAGAGAATCATGGGAATAAAAATTTATAATACTTTAAGTCGTAAAAAAGAAAATTTTGTGCCAATTAAACCAAATGAAGTCAGCATGTATCTATGCGGACCAACTGTTTATAACTACATTCATATAGGAAATGCTAGAAGTACCGTAGCATTTGATACTGTTCGCCGTTATTTTGAATTTAGGGGCTACAAAGTTAATTATGTTTCTAACTTTACAGATGTGGATGATAAAATTATTAAGACAGCGAATCAAGAAGGTATTTCAACCAAAGAATTAGCAGATAAATTTATTGACGCATTTAAAGAAGACACTGGCAAATTAAATGTGCAACCAGCTTGTTTACATCCACGTGTTGTTGATCATATTGATGACATTATCGACTTTATTTCTGTGTTGGTTGAAAAAGGATATGCCTATGAGTCACAAGGAGATGTGTACTATCGTACGCGTAAATTTGAACCATATGGTAAATTAAGTAATAAAAGTATTGATGAATTAGAGACAGGTGCGAGTCAAAGAACGGGTGCTGAATCAGCTAAAAAGGAAGACCCGCTAGACTTTGCTTTATGGAAAGAAGCAAAAGAGCATGAAGTATCATGGGATTCACCTTGGGGAAAAGGTCGTCCAGGCTGGCATATTGAGTGCTCTGTGATGGCAACTAAACATTTAGGTGATACAATAGATATTCATGCAGGTGGACAGGATTTAGAATTCCCTCATCATGAAAATGAAATAGCTCAAAGTGAAGCGAAAACGGGTGAAACGTTTGCTCATTATTGGATGCATAATGCGTATCTAACTGTAGGTGAATCAGGTGAAAAAATGAGTAAATCACTTGGCAACTTTATTACCGCACATGATTTGATGAAAGATGTGTCACCAGAAGTGGTGCGTTTCGCTTTATCAACGACACATTATCGTCGACCAATGCCTTTCAATGAGACAACCATCAAAGAAGCAACGACTAATTTAGGACGTATAAAAAGTAGTTACAATAATGCAACGTTTAGATTAGAAACAGCAGTGGATTCTTTAGAAAACGACCATGATTGGTTAAAAGAGTTGTCTTCATTAATGATAGAATTTGTCACAGAGATGGACGATGATTTCAATGCCGCGAACGGTATCACGGTTGTTTATCAATTAGTGAAATACTTGAATCGTTATCTAGAAGAAGATGCGGTGTCAAAAGAAGTTATCACGGCTTACCAAGAAACATTAGAAAAACTAATGCTTATTTTTGGGATTGAACTTGTTAATCAAACGGATTTATTAGACGGTGACATTGATGCGTTAATCGCTGAGAGAAATGCCGCTCGTAAAGAAAAAAACTTTGCTAGAAGTGATGAGATACGTGATTTATTAAAAGAACAAGGGATTATTTTAGAAGATACCCCTCAAGGAACAAGATGGAGTAGAAGTGAATGACAAATGAAAAAGATTATACCTTATTAAGTGGGTTAACACTAGCTTATGTGGGGGATGCCATATATGAGACATATATTCGCGATTATTTAGTAAAAAGTGGGCAAACTCGCCCGAATCAATTACACCGTTTAGCAACACATTATGTTTCAGCAAAAGCACAACATTATTTGATTGAACAAATGATGATGCAAGACTTATTAACTGAAATAGAACAAGATATCTATCGCCGTGGACGTAATGCTAAAAGTCATACGAGTGCCAAAAATACGTCGATTGCTGTGTATCGATCATCAACTGGATTTGAAGCATTGATGGGGTATCTACATTTAACAGAGCGAAAAGAACGCTTAGAAGAAATTATTGCATGGTGTATTCAGACAATAGGAGAAAAAAATAATGAGAAAACCTCAAAATAAACGAAGACCAGATAGACAACGCCCAAAATTTGATAACAAAAATCAACAAGAAGCAGATGTGCCAACACCAGAAATGGATGATGTGGTGTTAGGAAAACATGCCACAATAGAAGCACTGCAAGCCAATCGAGGCAATAAACTATTTTTACAAGAAGACATTAAAGGAAATAAAATTGAAGAAATTAAACAATTGGCTCAAGAGAAGATAGTGTCTATCAAATGGGTACCAAAATCTAAATTAGATGAAATGGTGGATGGCTTAAATCATCAAGGCATCGTCTTAAAAATTACGCCATATGAATACCTATCGTTATCAGAATTACTAGAAAAAACCAAAGAAAAAGAAAATCGTTTTTTCTTAATTTTAGATAGCATTATGGACCCACATAACTTAGGTTCTATCTTAAGAACAGCTGATGCAGTAAATGTTGATGGTGTGATTATTCCAAAACATCGTGCAGTGGGAGTGACACCAGTGGTAGTAAAAACTTCGACAGGAGCGGTAGAGCATATTCCTATTTCACGAGTGACAAACCTTTCGCAAACAGTTAAGGAACTAAAAAAAGAAAACATCTGGGTATTTGGGACAGATATGGAAGGCACAGATTATACACAGTGGAATGTTTCAGGAGACATTGCTTTAATTATTGGCAATGAAGGAAAAGGGATGGGACAAGCACTTAAAAAAGAAGTAGACGAGATGATTACCATTCCGATAGATGGACATGTTCAAAGTCTCAATGCGAGCGTTGCAGCTGGCTTATTAATGTATGAAGTGCATAGAAAAAGGAGATAAATTATGGAGGGCATCACATGACACGAAAATTAAAACATCAAGTCCTCTTTGTTGATGGATACAACATGATTGGTGCTTGGCCTGAGTTAAATCGTTTGAAAAAACAAGATAAACTAGGTGACGCTAGAGACCAATTATTATTTATCTTATCCAATTATGCAAAGTATAAAGGAATCGAAATCATCGTTGTATTTGATGCCCAACTTGTTCCTGGAATTCAGCAAACATATGACAAGTATGGCTTGACGGTTATTTTTACAAAAGAAGATGAAACGGCTGATACTTATATTGAGCGAGAAGTGCCTAATAAAATGAATGCATTGACCACTGTTCGCGTGGCAACAAGTGATTTAGCAGAACAATGGGTGATTTTCTCTCAAGGAGCATTACGAGTATCGGCACGAGAGCTATTTAATTCAATTAAAGAAGTGGAAAAAGAAATTCATTCTGACACACAAGACTACCAATATCAAAATTTGAGGCGAAATAGTCCTTGGAATCAAGAACAAGTCAAAACACTACAAGAGTTATTTGATGATTTAATGTATCATTAAACAAAGGCTCTTTGTCAAATAGGAGGTTGTGTTGCAAAGTTAAAAAAATAAGCAAATACATCCAAATTCTGATCAATGGTCTATGCTGCTTTAAGTAGATTTTCAATTTCATCCCATGGGGAAAAGTCGAAGAGGTTAATTTCTCTTCGACTTTCTTTGTATAGTGCTGAAACAACCTCAATTCCTTTGATAGTTGCTGCAGCAGTGTACGTAGATTGGAAGTTATTCCCATAGGGAAGTCTACTCTTTACCTGTCGATGGTCTTGTTCCAATATATTATTGAGATATTTGGACTTTCAATGATTAACTTTTCGATCAAGAATCCTTTTTTTCTTTCAGTTATTTAATTGCCTTGAGTGAAGGAGCATATTTATCCGTCACAATTGAACGTGACTGACCGTAATCTCGAATGAGCCGCTTTATAAAAGCTTTAGTAGAGACTGTATCGCGATGAGTTCGCAATCACATATCTAGAGTGTTTCCATTTGAATCAATCGCACGATAAAGATAACGATTTTTCCCTTTAACTTTGACATACGTCTCGTCAATTCTCCAGGAATCACTTAGCTTTTACCTTCTATTTCTCTTTTTTCAAATGTGATACAGCAACTTTCCGTATTGATGCACCCACCTATAAATCGTTATGTGACTAACTTTATTGCTATATTTTTTCATGATAATGGAACAATCACGATAACTTAAAGGAAAATGGCAGTATAGGCCAAAGGCTTCAATAATAATTCGATAGTCGTATTGTTTTCTTTTAAAATATTTCTTCATTATCGTGCCTCCAGTAATTTTAGTTAAAGTCATTATATCGAAAAATTGTCCTTAATTAAACTTTGAAACACAACTTTGTTGCCATAATTACTTTGAAACCAGTATCAGCAAGTGGATTAGAGAATGATTTAACGACGATATTAATTCAAAATTATGTGGTTGATATGGGTTACAAAGGTTATCTAGTTGTTAATCTTGTTTCAGGAGTTGATCCGACAAAGAAATTATCAGAAAAACTACTTGATAGAGAAATTGAAGATGAATTGTTGAAAGAAGTATTAAACAAAAAAGATATCCAACAAATCATCATCGGCTGTGGGTAGCAGTGGCATAAAAAGGGTTTGCGCAGGAAAGGTTGAACGGAATACTTAGTAAGTGTTTGTTTAAATAGTAATAACGAATCAATAGTGGTTCATTGGAAACACATAGGGACAGCAAATTAAAGAATTGTCGGTTCACGATATGTATTGGAAGTTATTTGAGTATCAAAAATATTTCTTTTGATGATGGTATCCAATTTATTCTATTTAATGACAGTGACCTAATTTAATAGTATATAGAATGAAAAATAGGTAAGTCATAAGATGTAAACAGAAATTATTGTTTGGGAATATTAGTTAAAAGTTCGTAAAAAAAATAATGATAGTGTTTTTTTATATATAGTTTAATAAGGTTTAGTTCGGTGGTTAATAGGTTTTTTTGTGCTGTGTTTTCATTTTTTATTGTTTTTTTAGCTAAATATGTTTAAAATCGAACTTTTTTAAATATTGGACTTATTATTGTATTGATTTTAATTAAAAAATGAATTATAATTCATTGAGTCAAAAAACGAACGAGGAGTTTTTATATGCAAAAGAAAGTTCCGTATTTATTTGTTTTAACAGGTACGATTATTGTTTTATTTTTTATGATTATTCCTTTATTAACAAGTTTAATTCCAACATTTTTTAGTGAAGGTGACTTAACATTTAGTCAATATACTTCTTTTTTTAAGGATTCATATAATCAATCAGTAGTGATAAGAACGGTTCGTATTTCTGTCATTGTTATGGTTATTTGTATGTTATTAGGGATTCCTACCTCTTATTTTATTGCTGGTGTGGATAAAAAGTGGAAAGGTCTGTTAATGGCGATGACACTTTTTCCATTATTAACCAATTCTGTTATTAGAAGTTTTGCTTGGATTAACATTTTAGGTAAAAATGGTATTATTAACTCTGTTTTATTAAAGTCACATATTATAGAACAACCATTAAATTTACTTTATTCAGAATTTGCTATTATCATTGGCTCGGTTTATTTATTTTTACCAACTATGATTATGACGTTAATTGGCGTTATGGAAAGTATTGAACCAGAGATGTTAGAGGCAGCTGAAACATTAGGAGCAAGTCCTTTCGTAGCATTTAGAAAAATTATTTTACCACTTTCTATTCCCGGAGCAATTGTGGGGAGTACGTTGGTTTTTACAGGGACTTTGACAGCTTATACAACTCCACAGTTGTTAGGAGGAAATCAAAAAATGGTACTATCTACCTTACTTTATCAAAAAGCTAATACATTAGGAGATTGGACTCAAGCAAGTATTTTATCCTTTATTATGATTTTTATTACAGTCCTTGTTATGCAAGGGTTAAACTGGTTGGTAAAAAAAGCAGATAGGAGAGTTGACCAGCATGCGTAAACAAAAAGGTATGACGATTATTGCAATTTTTGTTTTTTTGTTTTTATTTTTACCTCTTTTACTTATAATCATTACATCATTTGGAACAGAGTCAGCTATTAAATTTCCTATTAAAGGTTTTACTTTGGACTGGTATTTAAATGTTTTTCAAACAGAAAGTTTTATTTCTGGTTTTAAATTAAGTTTAACGATAGGCGTTTTAGCAACATTACTAGCTTTGTTGATAGGTATTCCTATATCGTATGTCTTAAATCGTTATAAAATAACTGGGAAAAGTCAGTTTAAAAGTTTTTTCCTGTCACCAACAATTATTCCAGGAATTGTAGTTGGTTATGTCTTATTTCAATGGATTGTGATTAAGTTAGGTTTTTCAGTTTTTATAGGTTTATTAATAGGGCATTTTTTGATTAGCTTGCCTTATATTATACGAGTAGTGGGTTCTAGTTTGGAAAAGATGGATGTTTCCGTTGAAGAAGCGGCTTGGACGTTAGGTTGTACTAGACAAAAAGCTTTCATAAAAATTGTGTTACCTAACATATCATCTGGCATTTTTGCTTCATTTATGTTGGCTTTTGTTAACTCCTTCAACAATGTTCCAGTGTCCATGTTCTTATCAGGTCCGGGTGTTAATATGTTACCCACCTCTATATTAAGTTTTATGGAGTATAACTATGATCCCACTGTTTCAGCTTTATCTGTCATCATTATGTTGTTAACAGTTGTAATGATGGTTATTATTGAAAAAACATTAGGACTTGCTTCTATTTCATAAATTAAGGAGAGATTTTTGTGTCGTTTGTTGAATTAAAAGATATTGATGTGAGCTATGATGGTAAACAATCGATTTTAAAAGAATTAAGTATTGCAATGGAAAAAGGAGAATTGGTTTCATTGCTTGGCCCAAGTGGCTGTGGTAAAACTACGACGTTACGAGTTATTGCAGGGCTCATTAAACCAACTAGTGGGGATTTTATGGTTAATAATAAAAACTTGACCAGCGTTCCTGTGCATAAACGTCAGTTTGGAATGGTATTTCAGAGTTATGCTTTATTTCCTCATTTGACGGTGGAAGAAAATGTTGCTTTTGGATTAAGACTTCGTAAAGAAAAAAAAGAAGTGATTGATAAGAAAGTAGAAGAGATGCTTTCAGCTTGTGGATTGGATGGCTTTTCTAAGAGATATCCCAAACAGTTATCAGGAGGGCAACGACAAAGGGTAGCTTTAGCACGTGCTTTAGTAGTAGAGCCCGACTTGTTACTATTAGACGAGCCGTTAAGTAATTTGGATGCTAAGCTTCGTGTTGCTATGAGAATTGAGATTAAACGAATTCAACAAAAACTAGGCATTACAACTGTTTTTGTTACTCATGATCAAGAAGAGTGCTTTTCTATTTCTGATCGCGTGGCAATTATGAATAGAGGGATCATTGAACAATACGATACACCTGAAATGATTTACCGTTATCCTAAAACAGAATTTGTTGCTCGATTTATAGGATTTGAAAATTTCTTTAAAGTAAAAAAGAAAGATTTAGTGGTTATGACTGAATCTGGAGTAGAACTACTTGTTTCTGAACGTTATGTCAAATTAACTGGAGATTTGATGGCAACAATTCGACCAGAGGATATTTCTATCTCATCAGCAGGTCTTATCAAAGGACGTATTTTGGTTAGAACATTTCTAGGCAAGAGTTACCAATATGAAGTTGAAACAGAGATTGGGTCATTGTTAGTGAATGGGGATGACCATCAAATGTATGAAGTTGGTCAAGAGATAGGGTTGGATTTTTCAAAAGAAAAAATTATTTTATTAAATAAATAGATAGGGGATATATAAAATGAAAAAGGGTTTATTAGCTATTTCAGCGGTTGCGCTACTAGTATTAACTGCTTGTGGAAACAGCGAGGCAAATATAAAAAAAGAGAGTAATAAAAAGGCAGATCAATCGATGGTTGTCTCTACATTTGGATTAAGTGAAGATATAGTTAAAAAAGATATTATTACACCATTTGAAGAAGAATATTCAGCTAAAATCACTTTAGATTTAGGTAATAGTTCTGATCGATTTACTAAACTAAAAAATAATAAAAAAGCGAATATTGATGTTATTGAGCTATCACAAGCTAATTCAACAGAAGGTAATACATCAGATATGTTTGAAAAAGTAAGTGAAAAAGAAGTCCCAAATTTGGCGGAATTAACAGATGGAGCAAAAGAAGTCTTTGAAAATGGTGGGGGTATTCCAATTGCTGTAAATAGTATCGGGATTATTTACGATAAGGAAAAAATCGGCAAAGAAATTACGAGCTGGGATGATCTTTGGGATTCTGCTTTAAAGGGGAAAATCTCAGTTCCTGATATTTCAACAACAGCGGGACCATTAATGTTATATGTAGCAAGTGATCATGCTAAAACAGATATTACATCGGATAAAGGTGAGGCAGCATTTTCAGAAATGAAAAATTTAAAGCCTAATGTAACAAAAACTTATACAAAATCGTCAGATTTGGCGAACATGTTTCAAGCAGGAGAAATTGAGGCAGCAGTTGTAGCTGATTTTGCAGTTGATATTATCAAATCATCTTCTGATACTCTAGAGTATGTTGTTCCAAAATCAGGAACTTACGCAAATTATAATACCATTAATGTACCGAAAGCATCAGCTAATAAAGAATTAGCATATAAATTTATTAATTATAGAATTAGTGAAGAAAGTCAAAAAACAAAAGCAATCTCTTTAAATGAAGGACCGATTAATAAAAAAGTAACATTATCTGAAGAAGAACAAGGTAATAAAACATACGGTGAAGTTGCTAATAGAGCCAAAATGGTCGATTTTAATTTTGTGAATGACAATTTATCTACTTGGCTAGATCGATGGAATAAAATTATGAACCAATAAAAAGAGGGTATTAGACATGATTGTGGTGGATATTCAAATTAAGGATGTGTCTTTGTTTCAAACTGTGACACAAAAATTTTTTAAAAAAAATGTGTATATAAAAAAAGATAAAATTTATCATATTTCTAATGTTGAAGAAGAAACAATTATAGCTAATACTATTATTGATGGCCAGGGACTGTTTATGGTTCCTGGCTTGATTGATAGTCATATGCATATTGAAAGTTCAATGTGTACACCAGAGAATTTTTCAGATGCAGTTTTACCATTTGGTGTAACAACAGTTATTGCGGATGCACATGAAATTGGTAATGTCTTTGGTAATGAAGGATTGGATTATTTTATGTCAGCTAAAACAGAGCTTGATATCTTTCATGCAATCCCTTCATCAGTTCCGTCAACAACACCGTCTTTAGAAACAACAGGAGGCATAATTGGATTAGGAGAAGTTGAAACATTACTTAGAAATCCAAACGTTATTTGTTTGGGCGAAGCAATGAATTTTAAAGGTATCTCATATGATAGAGAGTCGCTCATTGCACAAATTATTCGTTTGGTTCAAGAAAAAAGACCGACAATGCCTCTAGAAGGTCATTGTCCAAAAATTCAAGGAACTGAATTATCTGACTTCTTGTATAGTGGCATCTCATCAGATCATACACATCAATTTCCAGAATCGTTAAAAGAACGAATTGAAAATGGTGTTTTTGTCCAATTACAAGCAAAATCACTGACGAAAGAGAATATAGCTGTTATAAAGGAAAATAATTTTTATGAATATGTCAGTATTGTGACCGATGATATCATGGCAGATGAATTGTTAGATGGTCATTTAGATGTTAATTTAAGAAAGGCTGTTGCATGTGGGTTACCAATAGAAAAAGCGATTTATATGACGACTTATACTCCAGCAAGAAGAATGAGTTTGAATGATCGTGGAATCATTGCTCCAGGCAAATTAGCAGATTTTATCTTACTAGACGATTTGGAGACGTTTAATATAAAAACAGTTTATAAAAAAGGTCGAAAAGTCTATGGAACAGATATTGGCAAACAAGACAAAAAAGAGTATGACTATGCGTACTATCCAAGTCATTATTTTGATACATTATCTACTAGAAAGTTGACACTAGATGATGTAACACTAAAAGTTGAGACTGATTTAGAGAAAGTACGTTGCCAGGTCATTCGTAAATTTGAAGTAGGAACGTTTACAGAACCTATTACAAAAGAAATTCCTGTTATTGATGGTTGTTTAGATTGGGAAACTGCAGATTGTTCGCTATTAATTGTGATGGAGAGATATGGAAAGAATCGTAATATTTCTTATTCATTGGTTGAAAAACCGATTGATTCTAAAGGTGCTATTGGAACAACTTGGGCACATGATCATCATAATATTATGATTATGGGAAATACTAAGCAAGACTTACTCAAGGTACAGCACGAGCTACTGGATATAAAAGGAGGCTATTGTGTTTCTTTGAATAATGACATCATTGGGAGTTGTCCGTTGCCATTAGGTGGTATTATTTCAACAGCACCAATTTCAATTCTTGGTTTAAAAGTAAAAGAAATAAGACAAAGTATGAGACAGCTTGGTTATAAAAACATGAATGAAATTATGTCTTTTTCAACGTTATCACTACCAGTTTCACCAGCAATTAAAGTAACAGATATGGGAATGCTTGATACGAAGACTCAAGAATTTTACTCTCTTATACATGAAGAAGATGGGACGTTACTAAATGCAAACACTTATTAAGAATGCATACATATTAACAATGGATGATGAATTTAGTGTGTATGAAAAAGGATATCTTTTAATTGAGAATGACCAAATTAAACAGTTAGGACATATGGGAGAAGAACCAATATTAAAAGAAGGTTATCAGGAAGTAGATGCTAATAATAGTATATTACTACCTGGGTTTATTAATCTTCATACTCATTTGGGGATGATTCCTTTTCGATCTTTAGGAGATGATATACCTGATCGATTAAGACGTTTTTTATTTCCATTAGAAAAAGTGATGACAAAGGATTTAGTTTCAACAAGTAGTGAGTATGCCATGGCAGAGCTGATGTTATCTGGGACAACAACAGTTTCTGATATGTATTATTTTGAAGATGCTGTTGCTATTAGCTGTGAAAAAATGAAAATGCGTGGTTTTTTAGGACAAACAATTATTGACATGCCAACATGTGATTATTTAACTGCAGACGAAGCAGTGGAAGGATCTCGTCTATTTATAGAAAAATGGCAAAACTCTGATTTAGTTACACCCATGATTGCGCCACATGCTACTAATACAAATAGTGTTGATATTCTGAAAAAAATAGTGATGATTAGTTCAGAAATGAATTCACCAATTATGATGCATGTTTCAGAAATGGATTACGAACTAGCTAAGTTACAAAAATTATATAAGCAAACTCCTATTGAATTTTTGGAAGAATTAGGTTTCCTAAATTGTCATCTGATTATGGCTCATGGTATTTTATTGAGTGATGAAGAAATTGAACTATTATCAGAATCTAAGGGAAAAGTCAGTGTTGCTCACTGTATTGGAGCGAATACAAAGTCAGCTAAAGGTGTAGCACCTATTAAACAACTAATTGATAAGGGAGTGACTGTGGGTTTAGGAACAGATGGTCCAAGTAGTGGAAACACTTTAGATATGTTTACTCAAATGAAAATGATGGCCAATTTTCAAAAAACACATTTGAAAGATCGCTCAGCATTTCCTGCAAAAGAAATTGTTGCTTTAGCAACAAAAGGTGGAGCGAAAGCATTAGGAATGAATCATAAAATTGGTAGCTTAGAAGTTGGAAAAAAGGCCGATATGATGTTAATCGAAACCAACTCAGTTAATATGTTTCCTATCTTTGACCCATACTCAGTGTTGGTTTATTCAGCAAATGCTAGTAATGTCGAAAGTACATGGATTAATGGCGAACGTGTTGTTGAGAAAAAGCAATTAGTTGAGCAAGATTTATCAGTATTGCGAAGTAATTTAAATACTCAAATGGATGAGTTTAGAGAAGAAATTGAAAGAATACAAAGAAGACCATATTAATATATGATGTGTATATGAAACTTTAAATGTAAATTTAAGTTATTCAAACTATATTTATATATGATACGGTTTTTTTATATGTTACTAAAATAATGAGTGGCTATGAAGTAAGGTCTAAGGTTTATAATCATATTATATTAATAATATGAGGAGATATGAATATGAATATCAAAAAAGCGGCAGAGATGTTTGACTTGAGTACGGATACATTACGTTATTACGAACGAGTGGGAGTTATTCCTCCAGTCAATCGAAATGAGAGTGGTTATAGAGATTATCAAATAAGAGACTTAAATTGGATTTACTTGGCAAAAAATCTACGTCGTGCAGGCTTATCGATTGAATCGATGATTGAATTTGCACAATTATCTCAATTAAGGGGATTACAAGATGTTGATGAAGCTCAAAAACAATTATTACTAGATCAATTGGGTGAACTAGACAAGAAGTTGGCAGAAATGAATGAAGTAAGAGACTTATTAGTCTATAAAATTGATACGTATGATAATCACTTAGCTAAATTTAAAGCCGGCAAGATGACAGATGAGAATATTGAAAAATTATGGGAAAGAAAAAAATAAGTTTTTACTTGCTATGGAGTGAACTCTAAGGTTTATGATAATTTATGTACTAATAAATGTTTAGGAGGACGAGTATATGAACACAATCAAATTAAATAATGGAGTCAAAATGCCACAACTTGGATTTGGTGTTTATCAAATACCATTAGAAGAAACCGCTGAGGCTGTGTATCAAGCCATAAAAGTCGGATATCGGTTAATCGATACTGCAGCTATTTATGGAAATGAAAAAGAAACAGGACAAGGGATTAAACGAGCGATTGAAGAAGGTATCGTCACTCGTAAAGAACTATTCATCACATCTAAATTGTTTATTTTACAAACACCGGAAGAAAAAGCAATGAAAACAATAGAGCATTCACTTTCCATAATGGGATTAGAGTATTTAGATTTATATCTTATTCATCAACCATATGGAGATGTTTATGGAGCTTGGAGAGCCTTAGTGACTGCCCGAAAAGAAGGGAAACTGAGAGCGATTGGCATATCAAATTTTAAATCATCTAAAATGATTGAGTTTGTTGGATTAAATGAAGTAAAACCTCAAATCAATCAAATAGAGGTCAATCCTTGGCATCAACGAATAGAAGATCAAGAATGGCATGAAAAATATGATGTTCAAATAGAAGCATGGGCACCATTTGCGGAAGGGAGACATGAATTATTCCAAAATCAAGAATTAGCAGAAATTGGGAAAAAGTATAATAAAACGGTGGGACAAGTGGTATTGCGGTGGTTAATGCAAAGAAATATCATTGCTTTAACAAAATCTGTTCGTCCTGAACGCATGGCAGAAAATTTTAATATTTTTGATTTTGAATTGTCAGAAGAGGACATGAAAAAGATTGCTCAACTAGATAAAAAAGAATCTGCTTTCTTTGATCATGATGAACCTCAACAAGTTGAGTGGTTTATGAAACGAATGTTAGATACAGAAAAAGTAACAGATAAGATTGATAAATTGATATAAATTAATTTTCAAATATATATTATAACTGTGAGCCCAACAGCCTTTTAGGTTGTTGGGCTTTTTTGTGTACACAAAAATAGAAGGGGGAAAAGAGATGTTTGATAGACAAAATCAGTATTACGTGACAAAAGGCGTTCAAGAAGCGGTACCTTATCAACTTCAATATTTTTGTTGGCAGTTGATTTTACAACGGGCAAAAGAAAATGTCCCAACCATGGATTACCTACAAATCATTGAATTCGATGTGGATGCTGAACATGAACTATTAACGATTGTTCATCGCCAAGAAAAACCAGAAGTGAAACAGATATATCATCTTCACTTGTTTGAAGAATACCACTCACTTAGTGTGAAAAAAATATGGGCAATTGATGATGGCTAAGCTCAAACCATGTTACTACCAGAAGAATATTAAGGAGGAAACAAGATGAAAGTAGAAACACATACGATAAAAAATGAAGTCTTTTTGAATGATGACAGAAAGAATCGTTACTTACTACAACGGACATGGGGATCAAAAAACCAAGCGATTGTCGCATTGATTACCTTGAAATCAGTTTCAGTGAGCGAGGGTAGAAAATGATCTAACTATCATGTTGATTCAAAACCATGTGGTTGAGATGGGATATCAAGGCTATTTAGTTGCGAACCTTGTCTCAGGGATTGATTCGTCAAAGAAACTATCTGAAACATTACTGGATAGGGAAACAGAAGATGAATTATTGAAAGAAGTATTAAACAAAAAAGAGGTCCAACAAATCATCGTAGGCTGTGGGTCAGCAGTGACACAAAAAGGATTTGCGCAGGAACGGTTGAAAGAGATTCTATCTTTATTAACTAAGACAAACCAACACAAAGTGGTGGCGATTGTAGATGACGACAATCACCCTATTCATCTACTTGTCCCAAGTATTCGAAATCAACCATGGACATTGAAAAAAATCAAACTATAAGGAGAGAAAAGAATGACTATATTACCAAGTAAACGCGTATCAATTGTGAGCCTATCATTAGTAAAAGAATCCAGTCTGTTATATGGTCCAAGACGTTGTCAAACGTCAGATGATGCGTATGAATTGATTCGACCATTCATAGAAAATAAGGATAGAGAACATTTAGTGAACATTGGCTTAAATAGTAAGAATGAACCGACGGTGGTTCATTTGGTTCATATCGGGACAGTAAATCAAAGTATCGCAGTACCTCGAGATATATTAAAATCAGTTTTATTATCAAATGCAACTCTTTTGATGATTGGACACAATCATCCGAGTGGTGATCCGACCCCGTCTTTAGCGGATGAACGTTTAACTGAAAAACTCTATAAAGCGAGTGAGTTATTTGGAATTGAATTACTCAACCACTTAATTATTGGAGATGAGTGTTACTACTCATTTCGTGAACATCAAAAATTAGGATGAACAGCCGTTATATATTGATAGTGAGGAAAGGAGCAGAAAAATGGATTGGAAAGAATGGTATGAACAGGAAACTGGGAAACAAACAAAACAAGAGTAGTGGTCAGGAGAAACCGTGGAGTTGGGAAAAGACGAGCTATCTCCTGAGTTAATACCAATAAGATTGCTTAGATAGACTATCAGAGCCCCTAACAGTCTCTTTTTATGGCTATGGGGTAGATGATGTGATATACGTAATGCCACTAAAAGACTCATATCAGGTGGTATATGGATTATTACAAGGTCCTAAAGTAGTGGCAGCCATTATCGTGGAGTGTGATGGAAATGAATAACTATCGACAAGTGATTATAGCATGTCTGAAACAAGTCATCGCGACATTAACTGAAAAGGAGGACAGAGAATGAATCAATGGGTGAAATTTTGTTTAACAGTTGGGACAACGATTATTTGTGAGGTGATTTGGTTAATCGATAGTAAAAGCTAATGGAATGACTGTCTGACAAATAGGGTGTCAATGTCAGTGACAATAGGGTGGACAAGCGAACAGGCAATGGCCAAAGAAACCCGATACACTAATATTAATTGATGGGAAGGAGGGTGACTTTATGTGACGAAAGAACTAAGTAGTTTGAATGAGGTGTATCAAACAATTGCGAAGGTCACGTCATTAGATGATGTGTTACGATTATATCAAGAGTTTAAAGGCTTGACGATCACATTTCCAACCAAACTGATTAGTGCAGATTATGTGAAACCGTATCTTAAAAAAGAAACACAAAAAGGCCAACAATTATGGATGTATTTGCTTATTTTTTTAAACTTTGCAACACAACCTTTAGTAGATATTCTTCTTGTAAATCCTTTAAAAGCATAAAAAAACTCTCTTATCAATTATTAAATAATTGATAAGAGAGTTCTAGAACAGTTGTAGGTCAAGTATTCCAAGAATAGCTGCTAGTTTAACTTTATTGAGTATACCAATTTTAGCTGTAGCTATTGTTCTAAGTAAGTTAACAGCGAGATCAATTCTGATTATTCCCACTCAACAGTTGCAGGTGGTTTACTTGTAATATCATACACGATACGGTTAACGTGATCGACTTCATTTACGATGCGAACTGAGATTTTTTGTAATAAGTCCCAATCAATACGAGCAAAGTCAGCAGTCATACCGTCAATTGATGTAATCGCACGGATACCGATAGTGTAGTCATAAGTACGACCGTCTCCCATAACCCCAACAGAACGGATACCTGGTAAAACAGTAAAGTATTGCCAAATGTCACGATCTAAACCAGCATTTGCGATTTCTTCACGTAAGATAGCGTCACTTTCACGCACAATTTCTAATTTTTCTTCAGTGATTTCGCCTAAGACACGGATACCTAATCCAGGACCAGGGAATGGTTGACGCCATACGATTGAGTCTGGCATGCCAAGTTCAGTACCTAACGCACGAACTTCGTCTTTAAATAATGTGTTTAATGGTTCAATTAATTTGAAGGCCATGTCTTCAGGAAGTCCACCAACGTTATGATGTGATTTGATCACTTCAGCTGTATCAGTTCCACTTTCGATAACATCTGTATAAAGTGTTCCTTGAGCTAAGAATTCAATACCATCAAGTTTTGCTGCTTCATCATCAAATAAGTAGATAAATTCATTACCAATGATTTTACGTTTTTGTTCAGGGTCAGATACACCTTTTAATTTATCTAAGAAGCGATCTTTTGCGTCCACTTTAATGATGTTTAATCCAAATTTTCCACCTAAACTTTCCATAACTTGGTCCGCTTCACCTTTACGCAATAAACCATGATCAACAAAGATACAAGTTAATTGATCCCCAATAGCACGTTGTAATAATACCCCAACGACACTTGAGTCAACCCCACCTGATAAAGCAAGTAAGACTTTTTTGTCTCCAACTTGCTCGCGGATTTTAGCGATTTCGATATCAATAAAGCTATCCATTGACCAATCACCTTTACATCCACAGATGTCAAAAGCAAATTGACGTAGCATATCGTTACCATTGATTGAATGACGAACTTCTGGATGGAATTGAACAGCATACATTTTTTTCGCATGATTTTCCATAGCAGAGATTGGACAGTTTTCACTTGTTGCTGTAACAGTGAATCCTTCAGGTACTTCAGTAACTAAGTCACCATGGCTCATCCAAACTTGTTGTTCTTCCGGTAGAGAATCAAATAAAGTTGATTCGTTTGTTAGAGATAATACAGCTTTACCATATTCGCGGCTATCAGCTTCAGAAACAACGCCACCTAATTTGTGTGTCATTAATTGCATACCATAACAAATGCCTAAAATAGGAATGCCTAATTCAAATATTTCGGGGTCAATATTAAAACTTCCATCATCATACACACTGTTTGGTCCACCAGAGAAAATAATTCCTTTAGGAGCAATTTCTTTGATTTCTTCAGCAGTAATTTTGTGGCTCAATAATTCTGAGAATACGCCCAATTCACGAATACGTCGAGTGATTAATTGGTTGTACTGGCTACCAAAATCTAACACTATAATCTTTTCCATATCTTTAAGTTCAGATACTTTCGTCACTTACTTCACCTTTTCTTTCTATATATTAATATTATTAAAACTTACGTAAATAAATTTCATCAATCTCGTGATTTTGTGCTTTGTGCAAGATAACATCTGCACGGCTACGAGTTGGTAAAATAAACTCATTGAGGTTTTTTAGATTGACATCTTTCCACACACGACGAGCCATCGCTAATGCATCTTCACGCGGACCATTAGCATATTCATAATAATAATTAGTTTTATCGTTTTTTGCAAGAACCAATAAATCTTCGAAGCGTTTTAAATACCAACTTTCAATCAGTTGTGGATCAGCATCGACATAGACTGAAAAGTCGAAGAAATCACTGATATAAATGTGTTGATTCGCTGGAAGTTGTAGGACGTTAATCCCTTCAACTATCAAGATATCAGGTTGCGAAATTGTTTCAAATTCCCCGGGAATAATATCATAGACCTCATGAGAATAGGTAGGGATTTTTAAATTATCTCCACCGTTTTTAACAGCATTTAAAAAAGATAATAATTTTTCCATATCATAACTTTCAGGAAATCCTTTTTTATTTAAAATACCTCGTTTAGTTAATTCATCAGTAGAATATAAAAAACCATCCGTTGTGATGAGTTGGACATGACGTCTTTTAAAAATACGAGAGAGCATCATTTGTAGTAAACGAGCTGTCGTGCTTTTTCCAACGGCCACACTACCAGCAACACCAATGATAAATGGAGAAGGAGGTAAAAACTTCTGCATGAATAACCCCTTACTTAGATGTAGTGATTCATATTCCTTCATATATATATTGATTAAATGAGTCAGTGGAATATAAATGTCCTGTACGTCTTGTAAGGAAATAGTATCGTTGTAACTTTTAATTTGTTGCAGTTCTTCATCCGTTAATGGTGCAGTACCATTACGATAAAAACCTTGCCACTCATCACGAGTTAAATGATAGAAATTTGTTTTTTCATCCATGAGTCGACTCCTCTACTTATCATCTTCAATCAGATTAGGTAATTGTTGAGAGATATATTGACCTAATTCTTTATTAAATGATAGTTCTCTTAGTCTATTTTCTCGTCGCTTATTGTATCCTTTATGAATCATTTTTTCTTCAATAGATTCAGGTATAATCGCAGGAACGCTTGTAAAGGTCTCATCCACTTTTACAACAACAAATGTCATAAAACAGGTTGCAGCTAAATAGTGTTGTCCTGTGTTCAAGTTTTCGCCAGTTACTTTGACAAAAACTTCCATTGATTTTTTACCAGTACCTGAAACATATGCTTCAACCGTTACAGCATCATTTTCATAGATAGGATGTAAAAAATCTAAACTATCAGTTGATGCTGTCATTGTTGGAATACGGCAGTGGCGAGAAACAGCAATAGAAGCTGTGTCATCGATTAAAGACATTAGTTTTCCTCCAAATAAGGCACCGAATGAGTTAAGATCATTAGGAAATACGCGATGAGTTTGAATAGCGTAAGATTCCTTGCATTTTTTTTCATTTGGTAGTGATACAAACACGTTAAAAACTCCTTTTTTCGTGGTATGATATTATAAAGTCTAACTGATTATATCATAGATAAACGCTGAGATAATGAAATGAGGTTTGAAAGATGAAAAAAATAATATTATTCGGTGATAGTATTACTGCAGGTTATAAAAATGGTGAAATTGACATTGTTTTAAATACAAAGATCGAACAGTTGTTAAATAAAAAAGTTAAGATTATAAATGCGGGAATTCCTGGTGATACCTCTAAGGGTGCGATTAGTCGTTATCAAGATCATGTCGTGTCTTATGAGCCAGATATTGTGACGATTTTCTTTGGGGCAAATGATGCTGAAAAACTTTCAGGTATTTCATTATTACAATATGAAGAGAATTTAACTTACTTAGTGGAACAGATTGGTGCAAAAAAGGTCGTGTTGATTGGCCCACCTTATGCTCATCAAATGATGTATCGAAATGAACGCCCACTAGTTGATTTGATGCAATACAATAATGCGGCTCAACGAGTTGCTAAATTATTTAACATAAGCTACATTGATTTATTGGGAGAAATGATTGCCTCTGAAACCCCAACAAGTTATTTACAATCTGATGGATTACATTTTTCAGAAGATGGGTATAATTTATTAGCAAAATTAATAGTAGACACAATTAAAGAAAGAGTGTGAAAAATGACAGCACATTATTATACAAACAAACCTGAAACGGCTCATGACAGGAAAACGTTGACGTACCCATTATTAGGAAAAACATATCAGTTTATTACCGACAGCAATGTTTTTTCAAGAGATAAAGTGGATTTTGGTTCACGCGTTTTAATAGAAGCTTTTTCAGATGATGATTTACCAGAGGGGGACATATTAGATGTCGGCTGTGGTTATGGTCCTATTGGTTTATCTTTAGCAGATTCAACTAAACGCCATGTGCATATGGTTGATGTAAACGAGCGTGCGATGGAATTAGCAAGAGAAAACGCTGAATTAAATGGAATAACAAATACGGAAGTGTATGAATCAAGTGTCTATGATTCAGTGACAAAACAAGATTTTTCAGCTGTTGTAAGTAACCCTCCAATACGTGCAGGAAAAAAAATTGTGCATAGAATTATAGAAGGCGCGAAAGAACATTTACAACCAAATGGTACCTTAACGATTGTTATTCAGAAAAAACAAGGTGCACCGAGCGCGAAGAAAAAAATGGAAGAAGTCTTTGGACAAGTTGAGGTAATTACAAGTTCAAAAGGATATTACATTTTTAAAAGTTATAAAATATAACGTTAAATCCGAACGATTTAATACATAGGAAGCTATTCAAAAAAAGATTTAACGAACGTATTGCGTATGGATAGGAAAAAAGTGGGATAAAAAAATCAGTGAAAATCATTATAATGAAATAGCAGTTCCGTTTAGAGATGGTTTGTTATGAGACTTATACTCCGTTTTGTGTCTATAAGTCAGAACGCGTGTTTAACACACTGTTTTAGTATGAGTAAGGGCATATGAACAACAGGTTCCGATATAATGAAAAGAAAAGAACATTTAGTTGTTTATCTAATGACTTATCTAGGGGAATAGGATTAGGTAAGCAGGGAACGCCAGTCTTGATTAATTGACTCATGTAACTATTTTTTGTAGGGGAAAAATAGTTACGGGTAAGTTTGTTATGAGGGATTGTTTTATGGGGGATGAGCTAGAAGAGATTCTAGCTTTTTTTTATTGGAAAATGTTGACAAATAAGTTTTTTTACGCTAGAATGGTTAGTTGCAGAAACCTTTATGTTTTGAATGTTGAAGGCGATGAAATATTGTCCATATGCCTTTATTTTATAGGAAAACAAAAATAGAACGACCATATCAAGATATGTTCAACGTCTATTTTTGGTTTTTTTTTACTTTAAAACACATAAGTAATTAAATTGTTATATTTTTTTAACATTTGTAACATAAGGTATTTTTGAAAAAACTCAGAGGGGTGACTAATTTGGTTGGACACGTAGTGAAATACGGAAAACACCGAGAAAGACGTAGCTATTCTAGGATTAGTGAAGTACTAGAATTGCCAAACTTAATTGAAATTCAAACTGATTCTTATAAGTGGTTTTTAGATGAAGGTTTACGCGAAATGTTTGAGGACATTATGCCAATTACAGATTTTAGCGATAAATTATCATTAGAATTTGTCGATTACGAAATGAAAGAACCAAAGTATACAGTTGAGGAAGCTCGCGCACATGATGCTAACTACTCAGCTCCTATCCACGTAACATTACGTTTGGATAATCAAGTGACAGGAGAAATCAAGTCGCAAGAAGTGTTCTTTGGAGATTTCCCACTAATGACAGAGATGGGAACATTTATTATCAATGGTGCTGAGCGTGTAGTGGTATCACAGTTAGTAAGATCACCCGGAGTTTATTTCAATGAGAAGAAAGAAAAAAATGGACATGAGGGATTTGGAACAACTGTTATTCCTAACCGTGGTGCATGGTTAGAGCTTGAAACAGACGCGAAAAACCTTTCTTATGCTCGTATTGATAGAACAAGAAAAATTCCTTTAACAGTATTAGTTAGAGCATTAGGATTTGGTTCAGATACGACTATTACAGAAATTTTTGGTGAAAGCGAAAGTTTACAATTAACAATTGAAAAAGATATTCATAAAAATTCTAGCGATTCTCGTACGGAAGAAGCGTTAAAAGATGTTTATGAAAGACTTCGTCCAGGCGAGCCAAAGACTGCTGAAAGTTCAAGAAACTTATTGAACTCTCGTTTCTTTGATCCAAAACGTTACGACTTAGCAGCAGTTGGTCGTTACAAAGTAAATAAAAAATTAAGCCTTAAAACACGTTTGTTAAACCAAACGTTAGCTGAAACATTAGTTGATCCTGAAACTGGAGAAATCCTTGTAGAAAAAGGAACAGTTATCACGCATACAGTGATGGATGAATTAGAAAAACATTTAGATAATGGTTTAAACAACGAAACATACTATCCAAGTGAAGATGGTGTTGTAACTGAACCAATGACTGTTCAAGTCATTAAAGTTGTGTCACCAAAAGACCCTGAACGTGTTGTAAACGTCATTGGTAACGGTCAACTTGATGCAGATGTAAGAACAATTCGTCCTGCTGATATTGTGGCTACGATCAGTTACTTCTTAAACTTAATGGAAGATATTGGAAAAGTAGACGATATTGACCATTTAGGAAACCGTCGTATTCGTTCGGTTGGTGAGTTATTACAAAATCAATTCCGTATCGGGTTATCTCGTATGGAACGTGTGGTTCGTGAAAGAATGTCTATCCAAGACACTGAAACACTAACACCACAACAATTGATTAACATTCGTCCAGTTGTGGCATCTATGAAAGAATTCTTTGGTTCTTCTCAGTTATCACAATTCATGGATCAAACTAATCCATTAGGCGAGTTAACGCATAAACGTCGTCTATCAGCTTTAGGACCTGGTGGTTTAACACGTGACCGTGCTGGATATGAAGTACGTGACGTGCATTACTCACATTATGGTCGTATGTGTCCGATTGAAACACCTGAGGGACCAAACATCGGGTTAATCAATAGTCTATCAAGTTATGCGAAAGTAAATAAATATGGTTTCATCGAAACACCATATCGTCGTGTTGACCGTGAAACAAAACGTGTTACAGAACATATTGATTACTTAACAGCTGACGAGGAAGACCATTACATGGTAGCGCAAGCGAACTCTCCATTAAATGAAGATGGTACGTTTGCCGAAGACTTAGTTATGGCTCGTATTCAAAGTGAGAACTTAGAAGTATCAGTTGATAAAGTTGACTACATGGACGTTTCACCTAAACAAGTAGTTGCGGTAGCGACAGCATGTATTCCTTTCTTGGAAAACGATGACTCTAACCGTGCACTTATGGGAGCGAACATGCAACGTCAGGCAGTACCTTTGATTCAACCACGTTCTCCACTTGTTGGAACTGGTATGGAATACAAAGCTGCCCATGACTCAGGAGCAGCACTTTTATGTAAACATGATGGTGTCGTTGAATACGTTGATGCACGTGAAGTACGTGTTCGTCGTAATGACGGTGCTTTAGATAAATATAATGTGATTAAATTCCACCGTTCAAATGCTGGTACAAGTTATAACCAACGCCCTATCGTTAGAAAAGGTGAAATCGTTGAAAAAGGCGATACACTAGCTGACGGTTCTTCTATGGAAGAAGGGGAAATGGCATTAGGACAAAACGTTTTAGTAGCATTCATGACTTGGGAAGGTTACAACTATGAAGATGCGATTATTATGAGTCGCCGATTAGTTAAAGATGATGTGTACACATCTATTCATATTGAAGAATACGAATCAGAAGCACGTGACACAAAATTAGGGCCTGAAGAAATTACTCGTGAGTTACCAAACGTTGGGGAAGATGCACTTAAAAACTTAGACGAAATGGGTATTATCCGTATCGGTGCTGAAGTAAAAGATGGTGATTTACTTGTTGGTAAAGTCACTCCTAAAGGGGTAACAGAATTATCAGCAGAAGAACGTCTATTACATGCAATCTTCGGAGAAAAAGCTCGTGAAGTTCGTGACACCTCTCTACGTGTTCCACATGGTGGAGGCGGTATTGTTCATGATGTTAAAATCTTTACTCGTGAAGGCGGAGATGAGTTATCTCCAGGTGTTAACATGTTAGTTCGTGTGTACATCGTTCAAAAACGTAAAATTCATGAAGGAGATAAGATGGCCGGTCGTCATGGTAATAAAGGGGTAGTATCTCGTATTATGCCAGAAGAAGATATGCCATTCTTACCAGATGGTACACCAGTTGATATCATGTTAAACCCATTAGGGGTACCTTCTCGTATGAACATTGGACAAGTATTAGAGTTGCATTTAGGTATGGCAGCTCGCTCGTTAAACATCCATGTTGCAACACCAGTATTTGATGGGGCAAATGAAGAAGATGTATGGAGTACTGTTGAAGAAGCAGGACTTGCTCGCGACGCTAAGACTGTTCTTTATGATGGACGTACAGGTGAACCATTTGATAACCGTATTTCTGTAGGTGTAATGTACATGCTGAAACTTGCTCACATGGTTGATGATAAGTTACATGCACGTTCTATTGGACCTTACTCATTAGTTACACAACAACCACTTGGTGGTAAAGCACAATTTGGTGGACAACGTTTTGGAGAGATGGAAGTTTGGGCTCTTGAAGCATACGGAGCAGCTTACACTTTACAAGAAATCTTGACTTATAAATCAGATGACGTTGTAGGTCGTGTGAAAACTTACGAATCTATCGTTAAAGGTGAACCAATTCAAAAACCAGGTGTTCCTGAATCATTCCGCGTACTTGTTAAAGAGTTACAAGCTTTAGGATTAGACATGCGAGTATTAGATGCAGACGATCAAGAGATTGAATTACGTGATATGGATGATGAGGACGATGATTTGATTACTGTTGATGCCTTAGCAAAATATGCTAAAGAGCAAGAAGAAAAAGCATTAGCAGAAAAATCGTTGAAAGATGCACAAGAAAACCAAGAATAATCCAGCTGAATTATTCTGACAGACAAAGAAACGGAGGGACATCTTTTGATCGATGTAAATAAATTTGAAAGTATGCAAATTGGACTAGCTTCTTCTGAAAAAATTAGAAGCTGGTCATATGGTGAAGTGAAAAAACCAGAGACAATAAACTACCGTACTTTAAAACCAGAACGTGATGGTCTTTTCTGCGAGCGTATTTTCGGTCCTACTAAGGACTGGGAATGTGCTTGTGGTAAATATAAACGTATCCGTTATAAGGGAATCGTTTGTGACCGCTGTGGGGTTGAGGTAACACGTTCTAAAGTTCGTCGTGAACGTATGGGTCATATCGAACTTGCAGCTCCAGTAACACATATTTGGTATTTTAAAGGAATTCCTAGTCGTATGGGTCTTGTATTAGATATGAGTCCTAGAGCATTAGAAGAAATCATTTATTTTGCTTCTTATGTAGTCACAGATCCAGGTGACACTAACTTAGAATTAAAACAACTTCTAACTGAACGTGAATACCGTGAAAAACGTCAGCAATATGGCCAAGCATTTAAAGCTGGTATGGGTGCTGAAGCAATCAAACGTTTATTAGAACAAGTTGATTTAGAAAAAGAAGTCGCTGAATTAAAAGAAGAATTGAAAAAAGCGTCTGGACAAAAAAGAACGCGTGCTATTCGTCGTTTAGATATCTTAGAAGCATTCCGTACATCAGGAAATGATCCTGACTGGATGGTAATGGACGTTGTGCCAATTATCCCGCCAGATTTACGCCCGATGGTCCAATTAGAAGGTGGACGTTTTGCAACAAGTGATTTGAATGACTTATACCGTCGTGTCATTAACCGTAATAACCGTTTGAAACGTTTATTAGACTTAAATGCACCAGGAATTATTGTTCAAAATGAAAAACGTATGCTTCAAGAAGCGGTAGATGCGTTAATCGATAATGGTCGTCGTGGCCGTCCAGTAACTGGACCAGGTAACCGTCCACTTAAATCGTTATCTCATATGTTGAAAGGGAAACAAGGTCGTTTCCGTCAAAACTTATTAGGTAAACGTGTTGACTACTCAGGTCGTTCAGTTATCGTTGTTGGCCCTTTCTTAAAAATGTACCAATGTGGGTTGCCAAAAGAAATGGCAATTGAATTATTCAAACCATTTGTGATGCATGAATTAGTTAAACGTGAAATTGCAAGCAACATTAAAAATGCAAAACGCCAAATCGAACGTCAAGAAGACGCTGTTTGGGATGTATTAGAAGATGTGATCAAAGAACACCCTGTATTACTTAACCGAGCACCGACTCTACATAGACTTGGTATCCAAGCGTTTGAGCCAGTTTTAGTTGAAGGACGCGCGATTCGTCTTCACCCATTAGTATGTGAGGCGTATAATGCCGATTTCGATGGGGACCAAATGGCGGTTCACGTTCCATTAAACGAAGAAGCTCAAGCTGAAGCACGTATGTTAATGCTTGCTGCTCAAAACATCCTTAATCCAAAAGATGGTAAACCAGTTGTTACACCATCTCAAGATATGGTCCTTGGTAACTACTACTTAACAATGGAAGAACCAGGACAAATTGGTGAAGGAATGATTTTCCGTGACTTAGACGAAGTTGTTCTAGCATGGAGAAACGGTTGTGTCCACTTACATACTCGTATTGGTTTACAAACAAGCTCAATGCCTGAGAAACCATTTACAGAGTGGCAACGTGAACGCATTTTAACAACAACTGTTGGTAAAGCAATCTTTAATGAGATTATGCCACCAGAATTCCCTTACTTAAATGAACCAACTGATTATAACTTGACAGTTCAAACACCTGATAAATACTTTGTTGAAGCTGGATCAGACATTCCTGCATTCATCAAAGAACAACCAGAAGTTGGACCATTCAAGAAGAAAAATCTTGGTAATATTATCGCTGAAGTCTTCAAACGTTTCAAAATTACTGAAACATCTAAAATGTTAGATAGAATGAAAGACTTAGGTTACAAACATTCTACTTATGCAGGTATGACTGTAGGGATTGCCGATATCGTTGTTTTACATGAAAAACAAGCAATGATTGAAGAAGCACATGACCAAGTAGAAAAAGTAACAAAACAATTCCGTCGTGGTTTAATCACAGATGACGAACGTTATGAACGAGTTATTGGTATTTGGAATGCAACAAAAGATGCTATCCAAGAAAAACTGATGGAAAGTTTAGACGCACGTAACCCAATCTTCATGATGAGTGATTCTGGAGCCCGTGGTAACATCTCCAACTTTACTCAGTTAGCAGGTATGCGTGGACTTATGGCCGCTCCTAACGGTCGTATCATGGAGTTACCTATCGTATCTAACTTCCGTGAAGGGTTAACCGTCTTAGAAATGTTTATCTCGACTCACGGTGCGCGTAAAGGTATGACCGATACTGCCCTTAAGACAGCCGATTCAGGTTACTTAACTCGTCGTTTAGTTGACGTGGCCCAAGATGTTATCATTCGTGAAACTGACTGTGGAACTGACCGTGGTTTAGATATTTCAGTGATGAAAGAAGGAAATGAAATCATTGAAACTCTTGAAGAGCGTATGTTAGGTCGTTACACACGTAAATCAGTGATTCATCCTGAAACAAAAGAAGTGATTGTTGGTGCGAATGAAATCATTACAGAAGACATTGCAAAACAAATAGTCGATGCAGGTATTGAGCAAATTACGATTCGTTCAGTCTTTACATGTAATACAAAACATGGTGTATGTAAACATTGTTATGGCCGTAACTTAGCGACTGGTTCTGAAGTTGAAGTTGGAGAAGCAGTTGGTACAATTGCTGCCCAATCAATCGGTGAGCCTGGTACTCAGTTAACCATGCGTACATTCCATACGGGCGGGGTTGCTGGAGACGATATTACTCAAGGTTTACCTCGTATCCAAGAGATTTTTGAAGCACGTAATCCTAAAGGACAAGCTGTTATTTCTGAAGTAGCTGGTGAAGTCATCGAAATTACTGAAGATCAAGCAGATCGTACAAAAGAAGTGATAGTAAAAGGAACAACAGATACAAGAACATATTCTGTGCCTTATACTTCTCGTATGAAAGTTGCTGAAGGTGATATTATTGACCGTGGTACTCCATTAACAGAAGGATCAATTGATCCAAAACAATTGTTAACTGTTAAAGATGTATTAGCTGTTGAAAATTATCTGCTTAAAGAAGTACAAAAAGTTTACCGTATGCAAGGGGTAGAAATCGGAGATAAACATGTTGAAGTTATGGTTCGTCAAATGTTACGTAAAGTAAGAGTTATGGATCCAGGTGATTCAGATATCTTACCAGGTACACTAGTTGATATTAGTGAATTTAAAGACCGTAACTATAACACACTTGTTTCTGGTGGAACACCTGCAACTGGTCGTCCAGTCTTGTTAGGTATCACTAAGGCCTCACTTGAAACAAACAGTTTCTTATCTGCTGCATCATTCCAGGAAACAACTCGTGTCTTGACAGATGCTGCGATTAGAGGTAAAAAAGACCACTTACTTGGATTGAAAGAAAATGTTATCATTGGTAAAATCATTCCAGCTGGTACTGGTATGGCTAAATACCGTAACATGGAACCAAAAGAAGTGGGCGTAGCAAGTGAAAATGTATATAGTATCAGTGATATTGAAGCACAAATGGCTGCTGCAGAAGCGTTAAAAAATCAAGAATAAATTTTAGAACTAGCATAAGTCGAATAGACTTATGCTAGTTTTTTTATCGAGTCGGTTATCATTTCGTGTTAAACTTAATTTATCAAAATAAAAAATGAGGCGAGTATGATGAAAAAATGGGTAGCATTATTGTTATTATCTTTAGTGTTGGTTGGTTGTAGTCAAAACTCAAATAATGATGAGACGGAAATTAGTCAAACTAGTTCTAGTGAAGAAGCTAGTCAATCAACAACAAAACAAAGTTCAACGACAGAAACATCCGAACAAAGTTCAACTACATCTGAAGAGACAAACCAAAATGGTTCTGGTGAAACAACTCTATCAAAAGAGATGTTTTATCAAACTGGCGTGTTACAAAACATAAATCAGCAATTTTTAAACTGGGCAAGTGATAGAGCGAAGGTTGGAGGCATGGCTGTTACATCTGAGTTTTTTGATCACGGAGCAGCAGGTCGGGGAGATTGGTTTACTGTAACACCAGATGGACTAGCAATGGCACAAGATCTGGAAAATCCTGGCTATGATTTTTTCCCACTTCATGTCGTAGGTGGTGTAACATTTTATTATTCGATAAATGGTACTCTTGGAGCCACAAATGAGCGTCAACAAAGTTCATTTGCAGCTGGATTTAGTGAAGTAGCTGATACCACTAAACCAATTGTTAAGTATATTCTATGTGATAATGGTATGATTTATGAGTTAAAAAGTGATGTATCATTATCAACTGGTTTTAATGAAGCAAGTGATGAAGGAACTATTCCAAAAAGTCAAATTAACGTAAAAGAGTTTAGTTATTCAGAAGATACAGATGCAATCAGTGAATTACAACGTATATTATCAATAGTAAATAAATAAGGAGAACAATATGACATTTGAAAAAATACTACCAGAATTAAAAGCAGGGAAAAAAGTAATTAGAAAAGGCTGGGGTGGTTTTGAGTTGTATGTCACACTTGTGTCAGGTAAAACATATGACGATTGTCCCGTGACTGATTATTTTTTAATTAAAACAAGTGATGAAGGTTTTTCAAGTTTTGCGCCAACTGTGTGCGATATCTTAGCAGATGATTGGGAGATAGTAGATTAATGAATTCTATTAATTATACAGAGTTTAAAGGGAAAGTAGTCTTTGTCACAGGAGTGGCGTCTGGTATAGGCAAAGAACAAGCTTGTTTGTTTTTAGAGCAAGGGGCATATGTGTTTGGTTTTGATAAAGAAGAAATAGAAAAACAATACTCAGAATCATTTACTTTTTTTAAAGGTGATGTCACTAAAAAAGATGATTTGGAACAAGCAGTTAGTGAGTGCTTAGCGAAGTATCGTAAAATAGATATATTATTAAATACTGCTGGTAAATTGGATGAGTTTAAGCCATTGAATGAAATATCTGAGGAACTATGGGATGTTATCTATGAAACGAACGTGAAAAGTTACTTTCGATTGACTAAATTAATATTACCGATGATGTTAAAACAACAAGGTGGTACGATTATCAATATGGCGTCTATCGCAGGGTTGATTGGTGGTGGGGGTGGTGTTAGTTACACCATGTCAAAACATGCTGTTGTCGGATTTACAAAACAATTGGCTTTAGATTATGCTGAACAAGGGATTCATGTGGTTGGGATTGCACCAGGAGCAATCAAAACGCCAATGAATGCAGCTGATTTTTCAGGAGATGGACACATGGCTAAATGGGTAGCAGATGAAACGCCTTGTAAACGTTGGGCATCGCCTGAAGAAGTGGCTCAATTAACCCTTTTTTTAGCAAGTCAAGCATCATCTTATATACAAGGAAGTATAGTTCCAATTGATGGTGGATGGATGACAAAATAGGATTGTTTTTTTGTAGAAAAAGTGTATCCTATTAATTAGCGAGTTTTCGCACTACAACACTTCGTTGGGAAATATTTCTCACATCCTTTGGTTGTAGTTATTAGCAAGGTAATTCCTTGTAAAGGAGAAATGTAAATGGAAAATAAAAAAGAACAATCTGTTGTGGCGTCTTGGACAACACAAGATACAGCAAAAATGGCCATTGTGGCAGGATTGTATGTTGCAGTGACGTTAGTGTTATCGGTCATTAGTTTTGGTGTGATTCAGTTAAGATTATCTGAAATGTTTAATTATTTGTCACTTTATAACAAACGCTATATAGTTGCTGTGACATTAGGTGTGGCGATAGCCAATGCTTTTTCACCATTAGGAATTATTGATGTATTGGTTGGAAGTATTAGTACGTTTCTAGTATTGGTCATCAATTATGCCATCACGAAACGTATCAACAATATGAAAATAAAAATGGTTGTAACAGCTATGACGTTTGCGATATCTATGTTTACTGTTGCAGGACAACTCACAGTATTATATAATTTACCATTTTTCTATAACTGGCTAATTATTGGCTTAGGAGAACTATTTTCGATGATAGTTGGTGGGGTTATGATATACTGGATGAGTAAAAAAATTGATTTTACTAAATAAACAAACCTCTATGATTGATATTGCTCAATCATAGAGGTTTTTAATTTATTTAACGTAGTCTTCTGTTAATTCTAAGAAAGTATTAACGTCTTGAATCATCATATCAATTCCAGCTTGCCAGAATTCACTTGATGTTAAGTCAACACCTAAATGTTTTTTGGCTAATTCTTCAGTTGTCATTGACGCTGTATCACGTAATAAAGCGATATAGTCATCTTCAAATGATGTTCCTTGTTTTTGAGCGAAGGCATAAATACCTAAGCTGAACAGGTAACCAAATGTGTATGGGAAGTTGTAGAATGGCACATCATCAATATAGAAGTGCAGTTTACTTGCCCAGAAATGTGGATGATAAGAATTCAATGAATCACAGTAGCTTTCTTTTTGAGCAGCGACCATTAAATCAGTGATTTCTGTATCTGTTAAGACTTTTTCTTTTCGTTCAGTATAGAAATTATTTTCAAAAATGAAACGTGCGTGAATGTTCATAAACATCGCTGTGGCGTTTTGCATTTTAATATCAAGTAAATTGATTTTTTCTTCGGCTGATTTAGCTTGTTTAAGCGTTGCGTCAGCGACAATCAGTTCGGCAAAAGTACTAGCTGTTTCGGCTACGTTCATGGCGTAATCTTGACTAACGGATGGTAAATCCCACATCACGTGTGAATGGAAAGCATGTCCTAATTCATGAGCTAATGTAGAGACTTCGTTGATTGATTCACCGTATGTCATGAAGATACGAGATTCTTCATTTTCTGGTAATCCAGTACAATAACCACCTGGACGTTTACCTGGTCTATCTTCTGCTTCAATCCAACTTTTTTCAAAGGCCATTTTAGCAAAGTCAGCCATTTTAGGACTAAATTTATTGAAATTTTCAATAATAAAATCAGCTGCTTCATTGAATGTGTAACGTTTTTCTTCAAACTCACCTAAAATAACAGGTGCATCTTGATCTTGCCAATCCATTTTTTCTTTACCAAATAATTGTGCTTTACGAGTTAAGAAATCAACGAATGGTTGTTTGTTTGCGGCGATTGTTCCCCACATAGCATCCAATGTTTCTTTTTTCATACGATTATACTCTAATGGAATTTCCAAATGATCAGTGATACCATGTAGTTTGTTATTTGTTAATCGAAATCCATCTAAATGATTTAGGGTGTCTGCAAAAAGTGGTGCATAATTTGCCCAAGTTTTTTCCCATGTATCAAACAAACGTTGTCTAACATCTTTATCAGCGTCTCCCATCATACGGTTAAAAGCTTGACCGGCTGAAAGATACGTTGTTTTACCATCTTCTTCAAATGGAAATTGGATGTTTGCTACGATTGTATCGTAGTGAGAGCTCCAAGCATTGAATCCATCTGTTGATAATTGGTTAATAACGGACTCTTCATTTTCACTTAATAAGCGTTTGCTTTGTTCACGAGCTTCTGTTAAATTAAAAGCCACACCTTGTTTTTTGGCAAAGTCAGAATGAAGAAGTGTGTTCCAAGTATCAGTTGAAAGGTTAGTTAGTTTTTTATTAAATAAGACATTAGCGTTTTTAAAACCAGTCAATTTAGTAAATAAACCAGCTAATACACTACCAGCTTTTTTATTGTTTACATCTGCAGATTGAATGGCATTGACAAAACTAATTGTTTGACCAAATCCTTTAGATAGTTTTTCTTGAACAGTCATGATTGCCTCAAATGTTTGGAAATCAGGCGCATCTGTTTCTGGATTCCAGTCTGTGACAAGTGATTGGTATTCTGTAATCTCGTCATCTAGTAATAATAGGCGTTGTTCTAACTCTTTTGAGTCAATACCTCCGTTAAAAATTGAATCTAAATCCCATGTTATTGAATATGTCATTTTATCTGACTCCTTTCATTATGGTTATATTATACCCTATACTATTAAAAAACAATGATAAAAAAGCAAAAAAATTTAAGATTGGAGAAGTTCATTATGAAAAGTAAATTAAGTCAACCTAAAGTGTATACTGCAATCGCGATTGTGATTATGGTTATTTTATTTTATAGTTCATCAAAAACCTATACAGAGCAAAGTTCTGTTCCACTACTTCAAAAGTGGTTGCAAAGTGAGCCATTTGCATCAAAACTTCAAGGAATAATGTTTAATTATGGTGACAGTGAAGTCAGTATTCGAGCAATGGGTTATTTTAAATTTGTTGAATTTTTTATCCGAAAAGCCGCTCATTTTTTTACATTTTTTATTCTAGGGGGAAGTTTGTTTTTAGTGTTACATTCTAAATTAAAGCAATCAATCTGGAGTTTGTTTTTTGCGTGGTTTAGTGCGACAGGTTATGCAGCGATGGATGAATATCATCAAATGCTAACAGGTGATAGAACACCACTTTTTCAAGATGTGATGCTTGATAGTGTTGGGGCGTTAACAGCATGTGTGATGCTAGTGATTTATTTTGGATTTATTCACAATAGGTCAAAGAAGGTTAGATAAAGGTCTCATTATAGAACAACTTATGTTAAACTAAAGTTATGTGTTTTATATTATTTTAGAAAGAGGGGAATTGAAATGGCAGGACATTCAAAGTGGAATAACATTAAGAATAGAAAAGGAGCACAAGATGCTAAACGTGGTAAAGTGTTTCAAAAATTATCACGCGAGATTTATATGGCAGCAAAAAGTGGTGGTCCCGATCCATCTTCTAACCCTTCATTAAGATTAGTATTAGATAAAGCAAGAACAGCCAATATGCCTAATGATAATATCCAGCGTGCAATCAAAAAAGCAACAAGTGCTGGTGAAGGTGAAAACTATGATGAAGTAGTATATGAAGGATACGGCCCAGCAGGTGTTGCCATTTTGGTTCATACTTTAACAGATAATCGTAATCGTACATCGACTAATGTGCGTGTGGCGTTTAATAAAAATGGTGGTTCTTTAGGAGAATCAGGTTCGGTAGCGTATATGTTTGATCGTAAAGGATATATTGTGATTGAACGTGAGGGACTAGATGTGGATGAAGATACGATGACATTAAGTGTGCTTGAAGCAGGTGGAGACGACATCGAGGTGTCTGATGAAGTATTTGAAATCTACACGGATCCAAGTGAATTTACAGCGGTGCGAGATGCGTTAGAGAAAGATTACACATTAGCGCAAGCAGAATTAACAATGGTGCCACAAACACTGGTTGAATTGAGTGATAGTGACAAAGAAAAATTAGAGAAAATCGTTGATACGTTAGAAGACGATGATGACGTGTCAGAAGTCTTCACATCAGCTGATATGTAAATAAATGACCAACTAGATAACGTCTAGTTGGTTTTTTTGTGTTTTTTAGGTCAATTTCAAAAAAATCGCAAATATAAGTTATGAGAAAGGAAATGACAATGAAAAAACTTGCTATGACATTATTAGATTATGGTTTTTCCAATCAAATGAGTGATTTGTATGTCTTACCAAAATCATCACATTATGAATTATCATTTAGGCACCATCATGATATTCATCGTTACAGTCAGCTCTCTCATAAAACGGCAGAGCAATTGATTTTATATTTTAAATATCTAGCTGGAATGGATATTGCAGAAAAACGAAAAGTACAAATGGGTGGAACGACAATAAAACGCAAACAAGGAAACGTCAGAATACGTTTATCTGTGGTAGGAGATTTTCTAAATAGGGAGACATTGGTGATTCGTTTTTTATACCCGATGTCTTCAAAGACGCTTCATTTCATCAACCCAAAACAGTTAGATAGCATTAACCAACAAGTCACGCGTAATGGCTTGTTTTTATTTTCTGGTCCGACTGGTTCTGGAAAATCAACGACCATGCATACTTTGATGCAGCACCTGATTCATAAACAAAATAAACATATTATTACGATTGAAGATCCTGTTGAAATTGAAGACAGCCATCTTATGCAATTGCAAGTGAATGAAAAGATTGGGCTGATATATCAAGAATTAATTAAAGTATGTTTAAGACATCGCCCAGATTGTTTGATGATTGGCGAAATAAGAGATGGGGAGACAGCTCAGATGGCTATGCGAGCGGCTTTAACTGGACATTTAGTTTTTTCGACTATTCATGCAAAAAATAGGAAAGGAGTTGAAGCACGATTAATCGAATTAGGGATTCCTAAAGAGGAAATCAATCAAAGTGTACAAGGAATTATCTATCAAGAGATGATTCCACTGACGACAAAAGGAAAATATGGTGTGCTATATGATATATCAGACAAAGAAAATAAAAACAGCTGGGAAAAAAGCTTGCAGAAAGCCTACTATGAAAAAAGAATTACACAAAAAACTTACCAAACCTACCAAAATTAAGGCTTTATCACGTCAAGAGCAATATGAATTTGTATACCTATTAGGGAACCTTTTAGAAAATGGTTTTAGTTTAGAACAAAGCATCAAATTTATGCGGACAATCTCTATCAAACAGGATAAACAATTTAAATACATTGAAAAGAAGTTGTTGAAAGGAGAGAGGTTTGCTAATTGTTTGATGGGTGTAGGTTTTTCTAAAGAACAATTAGCGCCAATCAAGTTTTCTGAAGTACATGGAGACTTAGTAGGAACGTTAAAGCGAATGTCCACCCAAATGAAAGAAAGGGAAAAACAACGAAAAGACATGATAAAAGTACTAAGTTATCCAGTGTTATTGTTGTTATTTTTACTTGCAATGATAGTCGGAATGAAGTGGTTCATTTTACCTCAGTTGTCTGATTTATCCCAAGATGATTCACAACCTAGTATGTTTACTTTATTGGATAATGGGCTGAAGTATGGTGGTATTGGTTTGATTCTGATTTTTGCTAGTTGTTATTTGATAAATAAACGATTAAACCGAGAATCACAAATCAAAAAATTACAGTTGTATTGTAAAATACCGCTTGTCGGAAAATTATTAACAAGTTATTACACGTCTCTATTCGCAACAGAATGGGGAAATTTATTATCCCAAGGAATGGAATTTAAAGAAGTCGTTTTAATTATGCAACAAAAAGGCTATTCTGACTTGATGCAAGAGATGTCAAAAAAACTTAAAATAAAATTAGAAGAGGGTATTTTTATTGATGAGCCAATCAGTCAGTGGTCGTTCTTAAAACCAGAACTAACCTGGATTATAAGACAAGGAGAGGTTCACGGCAAATTAGGTCAAGAGCTAGTGGTATTTGGACAACGAGAGTGGGAAGTATTTATTGCCGAATGTGAGAAGAAAATTCAGTGGCTACAGCCAATCACATTTTTATTAATTGCTGTGTTGATTGTATCAGTTTATGGCTCTTTATTATTACCAATATACAGTGGAATGGGGGATTTCTATTGAATACGTTAAAGAAGTTAAGAAAAAAACATGACGGTTTTACGTTGCTTGAAATGCGGTATAGTA
Source organism: Vagococcus sp. AM17-17 (assembly GCF_003471765.1). Lineage (NCBI taxonomy): Bacteria > Bacillati > Bacillota > Bacilli > Lactobacillales > Enterococcaceae > Vagococcus > Vagococcus sp. AM17-17. The sequence continues at coordinate 241,227 of NZ_QRJY01000002.1, read as the reverse complement.
AATATATTTATACCGCAAAACGCCACTGTATCACCATTTCATCATCTTTTAGGGTTATTTGTTTTATGAGCTTTCTAACTATAATTTTCTGCTTTTCGTAATCTAACTTAAGAATAGAACCTTTCAGATTCTTCAATATATCGGCTGCCTCGCTTATTTTAAGTTCAGGTTTCTGTTTGTTTGTCTTGTTTAACTTTCCTTCGATAGCAGTTTTTTCTTTTTGTATTAATTCCTTTTTGTCATTAAGCATTTCTAAAGACAGTGTCTCGTCCAGGTATAGACTAACAAGTTTTTCAAGCTTACGGTCTAACTCTTCTAGTCTTTTAATAAGGGGTGTGTCGTCGATTTCTTGGGCGCTATGTGAGCTTTTTTGAATAAGTTGTGGATTTATACGTATTTTTTCTATCTCGCTTAAAACGACGTTTTCGAGCTCCTCCTTCGGATAGTCACAAGAAGGGCAGTTATCAGCTTTAACCATAGTAACGTTCTTTTTCTTTCCAGTTCTTGAATGACATTTATATATTTTTGTTCTAGTGCCGTCTTTCTTTTTAGCGTACTGGTGCAGTCCAAGAGCAGCTCCACAATGACCACAACGCACTAATCCAGAAACTAAGTATTTTGCCTGGAATGGTCGAGGATTATTATTTTTCTTGTATGCTTCTTTTTGTCGGATTTCTAATTGTTTTTGCACTTCGTCATAGACCTCTTTAGAAACAATAGCTTCATGATTGCCAGGGAAAATCTGATCTTTATATTTTGTGTAACCAGCATAAGTAGGATTATCTAGTGTTTGCCTGATAGTTCTATAAGACCAAGCTATATCTTTCCCAATGTGGCCTTCATCATTCATTTTGTCTCGTAACTTTGTAATTGATATGCCCGATAAATAATCATGAAATATCTGTTTAACGATTTGCGCTTCAAGATCCACAACTTCGTAACTATCATCTTTGTGTGTGTATCCAAATGGCGCCCAATGCCAGCTCATAGCTTTCCCAGCCTTAGCACGTCCTATTTTCCCCATTGTCATACGCTCTTTTATTTGTTCTCGTTCGAGTTGCGCAAATACTGCTAAGATACCAATCATAGCTTTACCAAATGGAGTAGAGGTATCGAAGTTCTCGTTTAAAGAAACAAAATTAGTATTGTTTATGCCAAAAACATCTTCGATTAAAAATAAGGTGTCTTTTTGAGAGCGTGATAGGCGATCTAGTTTATATACTAAAACAGTCTCAATTTTTTTATTTTCAACATCATTTATTAATTTTTTAAGACCTGGTCTGTCTATATTTGAACCAGTAAAACCAGGATCCTTATAAATATTAGCCACTTGCCAGTCTTTCACTTCACAAAACTTTTTTAATTTATCAATTTGTTCATCGATTGAATAGCCTTCTTCAGCTTGTTCATTTGTTGAAACTCTTACGTAAATAGCGGTTTTCATATTATTTCAGCTCCTATTATGTTAAAATAGGGCATGACAAATAGACCTTCGTGGTCGTTGTCAGCCATAATACACTACTCAAACTTTGGTCGGGGCGAGTGGTGTTTTTTTATTTAAAATGTTGGTTGAATTACGTCTTTAGTTTTCGTTGAATATGCAATCAATATAGAATCATTATTCTCATCTTGGTAAGCAAAAGTTATAGCGTCGTTGTCGTTCGCTAATTTCTTTGCTTCATCAGAAATGATTTGTCTAATTGAATTGATATACATGTTTTGCTCTTCGTTCGCTTCTCCACTTCTAATGGCTTCATCAGACTCAGATAATTTTTTTCTTGTATCTTGATCTGTCACTTCAATTCGTATCACTTCGTGAGGTTTATCTGATTCGCTATCGACTACGTCCTTATCTAAAGTAAGATCTACAGATTTAGCGTCTTTATTAAATTCATTTTCTAATAGCTTTACAACTTCATTATTTTCAGATTTAGTGTCTGTATTTTCTTGTGTAGTTTCCACTTTTCCCTTACTTTCTTTAGTTGGCTCTGGATCATTGTTGCTGCAAGCAACTAACCCAATACTAACTAATGTAATAAATACCATACTAACAATCTTTTTCATTTTAATTCCTCCACTTTATTTCTTATAGAACAGATGTAACCTCAATCGCTTTACCTAAAATTCTTGCGGGGTTATTTTCATTAACGATGTAAGGATTATAATCTGGATTTAAAGGCTCAAGAATAAGTGAATCTTGTACTTTTCTTACACGTTTAAGAGTTGCTTCAGTATCCCCATTAACTAGAACTGCTGCAATTTCTCCGTTCTCAACATCGGGTTGTTCTCTTATTAGGACAAAACTACAGTCTGGAATTTTTGGTTCCATAGAATCCCCTTTAGCTTTTAAATAAAAAAGATCTCCTGCAGGTAGGTTAGTACTAGAACGATCACGATAACCTAATATGTTTTCATTAGCAGTGATAGGGTCACCGCACGCAATCTCACCTATTATAGGTACCGATATGATATCACCTTTAAATAGTTCGATATCCTTGAAAAAGTAACTTAGAGGAACATCAAACATCTGTGCCATCACCTCAATCTTATCCATTAGAGGTTTATTCGCTCCTCTTTCCCATGAAGATACTGACGTTGATGCTACATCTAGCCGTTTAGCTAATTCTAATTGAGTTAGTCCGTTTTCTTTTCTCAAAAGTTTTATTTTATCTTTTAATTCCAAACTTTCCACCTCCTATATATAAGTACATTATACATCTGTACACGTCTAAAGTAAAGTTTTTCCGTAGTTTTATTTAGTTTTAGAGCATGAAAATAAAGTAAAACTGTAATTTCGTGTTTACAATACGGTAATTCCGTAGTATTATAAATTTACACAAGGAAGGAGATGACGTAAATGGAAAGATATACAATCGAGCAAGCTCGTAAATTGTCTGGTAAAACTCAAGTTCAAGTTGCTGCTGAATTAGGTATGAGCGAAGCAACTTACATCAAGTACGAAAAAGGACGTTCTGTTTTTAGAATGGATGATGCATTTAATTTTTCTAAAATTACGGGTATATCAATAGATCGTATAATTTTTTTAAGCGATAACTACGGAAAAACCGTAGTTATGAATGGAGGAGGTAGATAGAAAATGAATTTCAAAATTAAGCACATTGATTCGAGGGGGAAAAATATTCCTAATATTTCAAAAGTAGTATTACCAAAAGCTCTAAGTTTAACGATCTATCAAATAATTAAAATGGAGGTTCCAGCGTGAAAGAATTAGTAGTAATAGAAAATGAGCAAGTAGTAACAACAAGCTTGCGAGTTGCAGAAGTATTTGAGAAACAACATAAACATGTTATTGAAGCCATCGAGTTAAAAATTCAATCGGCCGAAAATTCGGCTCATTATAAAAAGATGTTTGCAGAAGGAAGTTATAAGGATTCAAGAGGTAGAAATCAAAAACTTTATTATTTGAACAAAGATGGATGGACATTTATAGCATTTGGATTCACTGGTAGGAAGTCTGACGAATTTAAACTCAAATACATAGAAGCTTTTAATAGAATGGAAGAACAAATTAAGAGGGGAAGCCAGCATGGACTCCCAACGGATCCGATGGAAATTTTACAGCTCACATTTGATGCTCAAAAGAAAACAAATGAGAGAGTAGGAGCTTTAGAAGGGGATGTTAAAGAAATTAAAGAGAATCAACTGATAAGCACTGAAGATAAAAACTCACTTGATCGAATGATTAGACGGAAAGTTGCAATTATTTGTAAAGAACAGCATCTAGAACAAAAAGCAAAGTCATTACTCTTTAGTGACATAGGAAAAAGTATAAAAGAATTGTTTGGAGTACCTCATAGAGGGCGTATTAAAGATAAAGACTTTACAGCAGCTATTGATTTTGTAAATACCTGGGAACCTTCGTCTCTAACGAAAACTAGAATAAATCAATTGACGCTTGAAATATAAAGGGGGATAAAGATGAGTTTCTATTTAAGCAGAATCAACGGTTATGCATTGATAACATTTATCTTAGGGATAGTCGCACATTATTTATTAGCAGAAAAAGTTCTGATTTTAGCAGTACCCATGTTTCTATGTTGGTTAGCCAGTCACGATATTAAGAGTTTTGAAAGAGAACAACAAAAGCGACTTCGCCGCCAAGCAAAAAGTCGCTAACAAAAATATAAAACAAGGCCATTATAACATGAAATGAGGAAAGATAATGAAAATGAGTGAAGAAGTAGATGAGCTTTTCAACGGAATGTTTTTACTAAAAAGTAAATTGAAGCAACCTAAGTTCGATAGTTCTGTAGACTACAAGACAAAAAAAGGTGATCGTACAAAATTTGAATACGCAACATTGAAAGCAATTGAAGAAGCAATTCGAGAAGCGGCGCAAGCGGCTACATCAGGAATCGACTTCCAACAAGAGGTTATCAACGAAAACAATAGCCTAGCAGTTAATACAATTATTTACCACACGAGCGGTCAGTGGGTAATGCATGGGCCATTCACATTTCCTACAAATGGACAGAATCCACAAGGTCTGGGTAGCCTTTCAACATATGCAAGAAGATACGCATTGTCGGCAGCATTTGGCATTGCAGCAGATAAAGACGACGATGGCCAAGCAGCCAACAATGATCACAAAGAAAACCAGCAAGAACCTTATCAAAATGAGCAACAAAGTAACGAACAGAAAATAGAAAAGACGATAGCAGAATATAAAAACTATTTACTGAAAAACCAGCGGGATCTTAACGAATTGAATCAATACATTATCGAAAAGGAAAACGTAGGACAAATTGAACAAGTCGATAGATTACGAGTTATGGGCTATTACAAAGCTTTTGTAACGAAGCAACAGACAGCTAATGCAGAAAGAGAACAACAAACAGCACAAGATCCAGTTCAGACAGAACTAGACGGAGTTAATCCTGTGAGATGGGGGCAAAGAAGATGAGTAATGAACTAGCAACAGAAAGAAAAATATATTTAGATTTTACACCTGCAGTTTTAGACATGACAAACTACGACGAGTTGAAAGTCGAAGTTGAGAAGTATGCAGATAAATACAAAGGACTTGTATTTACGAGGGATGAAAAGACAGGAGCGAATCAAGCAAGGTCAGAATTACTAGCTCTACAAAACGCAATCGAAAGCGAGCGTAAAAATGTTAAGCAAGTTTACAACAAACCTTTAAAAGAGTTTGAAGATCAGATAAAAGAATTAACCAAACTGATTGATGAACCTTTGAATGATATACGAGAAGGACTCAAAGTAATAGAAGATGCAGAGAAAGATGAACGAAAAACAGCTTTAATGACACTTTTAAGAAGCAAATTAGAATCGTTAGACATTTGCATAGAAGATTTAGAGATGGAAGCTAGATGGCTTAATAAAGGAAACTGGACATCAAAATTAAACCCAACTTCTAAATTTGAAGCTGATATAGATCAAGTAATAGCCCAAGCATTAAAAGAAAAAGAACGAAAAGAAACAGAGTTACGGATTCTAACAGAATTTTGCAAGGCTCAAGGAATCGAAGCAGCAGGATGGACAAGTCAACTGGAATTCAAGTCAGCGTTAGAAGTTATTGATCTAATTAATTTAGAAAAAGAACGAAAAGATAGATTAGCAGCTGAACAGGAGCAAAAGCGAAAAGAACACGAAGAATTCATAGCGAAGCAACAAGAAACAATCAAAGAAGCTAATGAATTTGCAGGGATGGAACAAACAAATAACCAGCAAGAAACCAAGATTTCAAATGTCATCAGAGTGACAGGAACTATCAAGCAGCTCAACACATTAAATGACTTTCTGATTAATAGCGGAATAGAAGTAGAAGAAGTGAATGCTCAGGAAGAATTAACTCAAGACAGTTTAACAATTGATGATCTGCCCTGGTAGGAGCGAAAAAATATGGAGTATGAGGGACGAATACTAAGAGTCGTAGGCAATGAAGTCACTTTCAAACTAGATCGTAACTTTGACATTGCCGAAGCTAAAAGATTATCAATTACTGAAGAACCAAGAAGTATCATAAGAGTGACTGATGAGCGCAACATTACTAAAGCGCAAAATGGAATGATATACGGACTGTTTCACGATATCGAGTTATACACAGGTTATCCACAAGAGTGGGTTAAAAGTGTTTTAAAAGCGATGTTCTCCGCAGAAAAAGGTATTGAGTCATTTAGTTTAGAGCAATACAGCATTAGTCAAGTGTTCGCAGGAGAGTTTATCGAGTATATTCTCGAATTTTGCTTTGACAATGAGATCCCTTTTAAATATCAAAAGTTCCATTTATCAAGTGATATAACAAGAATATTATTCCTTTATTTGAAACATAGATCATGTTTTGTTTGTGGAAAACCACATGCAGACATGGCTCACTACGAAGCAGTAGGGATGGGGAGAAACAGAAAGAAGATAGACCACTCCAAACACAGATTTATGACGCTTTGTAGAGAACACCATAATGAGCAACACAATATAGGATTACCAGAATTTATGAAAAAGTACGTGTTAGTACCTATCAAACTAACGCCAGAACAAGTTAAAGAATTCAATATAGGAGGATAAACAAATGGCTGAAATAAGCTGGATAAAGCTTAAAACTACCATGTTTGATGATGAAAAAATAAGACTGATTCAATCAGTGCCAGAATCAGACGCAATATTAGTGATTTGGATTAGGCTTCTAGTTTTAGCAGGTAAGACTAATGATGATGGGTTAATTTATATTCAAAGAAATATGCCATACACAGAAGAAATGCTTGCAACGTTATTCGGAAAAAACGTTAATACAATTCGCCTAGCATTAACGACATTAGAGGGATTTAATATGATAGATCTAGGTAAAGACGGATTAATTGCAATAACTAATTGGGAGAAGCACCAAAACGTTGAGGGAATGGATAAAGTACGACTACAAAACGCAGAGAGAAATAGACGTTATAGAGAGAGAAAAAAACAACTAGCATTAAATAGTGGAGACGTTAGCATGACGTCACGTGACGGTACAGATAAAGAATTAGATAAAGATAAAGATAAAGAATTAGATAAAGATATAAATACTAAGTCCGGTTCTGAAGAACAAGACGTTATACCTTACAAAGAGATTGTAGATTATCTAAATTTGAAAGCAAACAAGAAATACAGACATTCCACACCTAAAAGCAGATCTTTTATAAAAGCACGCTGGAACGAAGGGTTTAGATTGGACGAATTTAAAAAGGTTATCGACAATAAATGCTTTGACTGGATGGTTCCAGGTAAAAAAATAAATGGAACACCAGCTATTAATTATTTAAGACCTGAAACGTTGTTTGGTACAAAGTTTGAAAGTTATTTGAATGAGAATGTTATGAAAGGAGCTAGTCAACGTGACACAACAGAATACGACAACCTTTTCTAGTGTGGGAGCTGTTTTACAAGAGAGACTGAAAGAAACAGATGAGACATGCCCAATACATAAAATCAACTTAATATCAGCTTTTGGAAAAGCTTCAATATGCATGGAATGTGGTCGGGAAGCAATTGCTAAACGAGATCAAGAACTAGCTGAAGAAACAATGAAAGAGCATGTCAAACGCAAAACGCAATATTGGTTAGAAAGGCGTTCGGTATTTCTCGATGAGACTTTGAGAAAAGCAAGTTTTGAGAATTACAAAGAAGATGACGAAGAAACAGCTAGAAACAAAGAACAAGCTTTAAAAATTGCTAGAGAATATTTTTCAGGAGCAACATATAACACAATATTTACTGGAAAGCCAGGTACAGGAAAGAGCCATTTATCAATGAGCATGCTGAAGGTTGTGAATGAACACAGTGAACCATTTAGAAAATGCCTGTTTGTTTCAATTGATGAGTTGATGCGACGAATAAAAGACAGTTTCAAAAATAAAGATAGCCAATACACAGAGCAGCGCATGATTGAACTATTAACGGGAGCTGATTTATTAGTCATTGATGATCTAGGTGCAGAAACTGGTGCAATAGATAGCGATAAAGCAGCATCGAATTTCACAACCAAGACTCTGTACGCCATTGTAAACGGCAGAGCGAATAAGCCAACAATCATCACAACAAACTTAAATAGCAAAGAGTTAACAAAAATGTACGACAGTAAACTGATTTCAAGAATGTTCAGAGGGGCAGAAGGACACATTATTTCATTTAAAGAAACGAATGATAAACGTATAAGTGTTGAATTTTGATAGAAAGGTAGTGTTATAGATGAAGCAGCAAGAAACGATTTGTAAAGATTGCTACGGTAGAAGGATTATTTACCAGACTAACGGATTTACAGGTATAACGACAGTGTCACCATGTAAGAGATGCAAAAAAGAGCCAGAGAGCAATAAAGTGTGGAAGGATTCTTTAATTAAGAATCTGGCTAAGAATAATCAAATGACTGAAGAACAAGTAGCGGAATTCATAGGAGTTTGAGGATGATTAAATACACGCTACACATCGAACCAAAACCACAATCTCGGCCACGCTTTACCAGGGATGGTAGAGCGTACGAGTTGAAAGAGATGACTAGATGGAAAAGGTCAGTAGCTCAAACGTTAAAGCTTAAGCGATCAACAGCCATCATAGAAGGCCCAATATTCATCTCTGTGACGTTTTATATATATCCACCACAAAGGATAAGTAAAGTTAAAACAAAGCGACCACGAACAAATGAGGAGCTAGAAAAGATGTATGTTGATACACGCCCAGACTTAGACAATTATGTTAAGGCGCTTTTAGATGCAAGTGACAAAATACTCTTCAGAGATGACGGACAAATAGCAGCATTAAGCTCACAAAAATTATATTCATTAGATCCAAGAATTGAGATAGAAATACATAAATTGGAGGAGATAAAATGATTAACAACATAACTTTAGTTGGAAGGCTCACACGAGATCCTGATTTAAGATATACCAGCAACGGACAAGCAGTAGCAACGTTCAACCTAGCGGTTAATAGAAATTTTACTAATGCGAGTGGGGAGAGAGAAGCAGACTTCCCTAGTTGTGTTATCTGGAGAAAGCAAGCAGAGAATCTGGCCAACTACGCAAGAAAAGGAATGCTTATAGGGATTACTGGTCGGATTCAAACGAGGAACTACGAGAACCAGCAAGGGCAAAGGGTGTATGTAACAGAGGTAGTTACCGACAACTTTCAACTTTTGGAGAGAAGGCAGGATAATAACGGTCAGAGTCAACAAAATAGTAATCAAAGTAAGTCATTTGATGATCCATTTGGAAGTAATACTCATATTGATATTAGCGACGATGACTTACCGTTTTAAAATAAAAACTACCTCATATAGAGGTAGCTGAAATACGCTATTTAAAAACTAAGTCTGACTCAAGAACAATTGTTGCGGGAAAACTAGCTCTAGTTACGAGTTTACGATTTATTAAATCTTGATGTTGATCTGTTTCTTCGATATCAAACCACAATCTAGTTCCATGAGCCCATGTTTCATCACTATCTTTAACATCATTAATTTTGTAAACTGCAACGATTTCAGTTTTATAGCTGACAATCATATAATTTGCATTAAAAACAGTTTCTTTTTTAATCGGCCAGTTACCTGCAGCACGTTTCATTAAATCTTTTGAGTTAGTCGGTAGTTCGGTTATTTTGGTTAATAAAAATTTTTCAGTCATAATAATAAGCCTCCTGTTACTTTGATAATACTATTGTATTACTTTATAGTTACTTTGTAAAGAGAGATATATTATACGAAAAAAAGGGGATGATATACATGCTACGTATCTACCACACAACTAATAAGGCGTTAATAGTGGACGAATACATGAAAACCTATGCGATAGAGCCAATAGAAGTCGCCAGGCAATACGCTAGAGGTAAAAAGCATGTTGATAGGCCTAGAGAATCGCTAGAATTAGCTTTAAATAATGTTGTTGAAAATAGGTTTACTAGAATAAATATAAAAGATGAGGGGATAAACGGATGAGGCCAGCAACGAAAGCAAAACTACAAGAAATTTTATTTGATTATCCTTATTACGATGATAGGATATCTAGTTTAGGAGAATGTAAACAAAGAGATGTGATGGCAGAAAGAAAACAAGCAATCACAAGACTTCTAAATAAAAGCAACAATGATAGTTTAAGGCAAGCAATAAGACTGTATTATTTCTCTAAACCAAGACGTTACACTTGGCAAGGGGTGGCATTTGAGTGCGGAATGCATCCCAGCCATCTAAGTAGAGCGCATATGGAATTTTTACATAAACTAGCAAGAGAGCTAGGCGAGATGTGAAAAGTCAATTTACAGTCAATTTTTAGTCAATTAATAGTCAATTTAGACCTTCTAATCTCACTTAGAATAGATAAAGAAGGGGAATAACTTCCAAATCGGGAATCTTGCAACGGAAAACGATAAGGAAGGAGAGTAGGGTCGGCCCATTCGCCGACTCTTTTTTTATGTTCAAGGAGGTACGAGATGGAAATTATAAATAAAAAAGTCGATGAATTAATACCTTACATAAATAATCCGAGACACAATGAGCAAGCCATAGATGCACTGGCCTCCAGTATAAAGAATTTCGGATTCAAAGTTCCGATAGTTGTAGATAAAAACAACGAGATTGTAACTGGTCATACCAGGTTAAAAGCGGCTAAGAAGTTAGGGCTTGAAGAAGTGCCTGTATTAATTGCTGATGATCTGACAGAGGAACAGGTAAAGGCTTTTAGGTTAGCGGATAACAAAGTCGGTGAGCTTGCTACTTGGGATGAAGAAGCGCTGCAAGTAGAACTAGATGCCCTTTTATCTGAAGAATTCGACATGAGTGAGTATGGATTCACTGAGGAGGACTTTCAAGAGGTAGAGAACCAGACAGAAGAAGATGACTATGATGAAGAAGTACCTGAAGAACCGCAAACGAAATATGGTCAGGTTTATCAATTAGGTAATCATAGGTTAATGGTTGGAGATTCCACTAAAGAGGAAGATGTGGCCAAACTTATGGGTGGTGAAAAACTTAACCTACTCTTAACAGATCCACCATACAACGTAGCATACGAAGGAGGAACGAAAGATAAGCTGACTATTCAAAACGATAGTATGGACGATGCAAAGTTTCGCTTATTCCTAACAGATGCCTTTCAAGTAGCTAATTCAGTTATGGAACCAGGAGCGGCTTTTTATATATGGCATGCAGATAGTGAAGGGTTCAATTTTAGAACAGCTGTTAAAGAAACAGGATGGCTTTTAAAGCAAACTTTGATATGGGTTAAAAGTTCAATCGTGTTAGGTCGCCAAGACTATCAATGGATACATGAACCTTGTTTATATGGATGGAAAGATGGAGCAGCTCATTATTTTACATTTGATAGAACGCAAGCAACTGTAATCGAGGATAAACCTAATTTAAACAAAATGAGTAAGGATAAACTAAAGGATTACATTTTATCTATAGAAGAATCGCAAGGGCCAACAACAATTATTAGAGAGAAAAAGCCTACCGCAAATAAAGAGCATCCGACAATGAAGCCTATTAAGTTGCTATCAAGGCAAGTGATGAACAGCAGTAAGAAAGGTCAGAATGTAGGTGACTTCTTCGGTGGATCAGGTAGCACGTTAATCACATGTGAACAACTGGAAAGAAATTGTTTCACTATGGAGCTTGATCCACGATATGCAGATGTAATTATCAACAGGTGGGAAAACTTAACAGGAGAGACAGCTGTGAAAATATCAGACTAGGAAAGGAGGGTGGCCAATGGCAAGGAAAAAGAAAAAGCCAGGACTTGTAAGAATTACATATCATGATTGGTTAACAGAGGATAGTTTAGTCAAGCTAGAAGGATGGGCTCGTGATGGATTAACTGATAAACAGATTGCAACAGAGAAAATAGGTGTAACTGAGAGAGCGCTGGCTAGTTGGAAAAAGAACCACCCTTCAATCCGTTCAGCCTTAAAAAGAGGTAAAGAGGTAGTAGACCGTGAAGTGGAAAATGCCTTATTGAAAAGCGCTAAAGGTTTCTACGTAGAAGAATCAAAAACAATCATAGAGATTATGCCAGATGGGGAAAGGAAGCAACGTATTGAAAAGACAAAGAAATACATAGCGCCTAACTCAACATCTCAAATCTTTTGGCTTAAGAATCGTAAGCCAGAGGAATGGCGAGACAGACGAGAAACAGAACTTAGTGGCAACCTTAATCTTGCTAATACAGCGCTTGAGATTGATGAGTATTTAAACGGTAGCGATACAACATGAATGCACAACAAAAGAAGTACCTAGATCTAATTAAGAATGAACCTTATAAGTTTGGTCATTGGGTCGGCTTTATTGATCTAACAGAGCTACATAACGAATGGTTAAAAAGTTTTTTATTTGAGGTTGACGACCAAACGCTTTTAGCACATCGGGGATCGTACAAAACAACTGACCTAGCTCTTGCAATATCACTGATGATTGTTCTATATCCACAGAAAAATATTATCTTTTTTAGGAAAACAGACACGGACGTTACAGAGATTATTAATCAAGTGGCCAAAATTTTAAAGAGTGATTACTTTCAAAAATTGGTTTATGTGCTATATAACGTTCATTTGGTACTCACGAAGTCAACAGGCAGTGAGATAGATACAAACCTACATACGAACTCAAAAGGTACGTCGCAATTGTTAGGTATGGGGATAAAGACGTCTATCACAGGGAAGCATGCTGACATTGTTATTACAGATGACATTGTCAATGTGAATGACAGGGTTAGTCGTGCAGAGCGTGAGCGGACTAAAATGCAGTACCAAGAGCTGCAGAACGTAAAGAACCGTGGTGGCCGATTTATCAACACAGGTACTCCCTGGCACAAAGAGGACGCTATATCAATGATGCCGAATGTTAAAAAATTTGATTGCTACTCAACAGATTTAATCAGCAAAGAGGAACTGAAGGCATTAAGGGAGAGTATGACTCCTTCTCTATTTGCAGCGAATTATGAGTTAAGACACATAGCGAGCGAACAAGCGATGTTTGAAACACCTAACTACATAAACGATGCACAACGCATTCATGACGGTTTGTGTCACATTGACGCAGCATATGGAGGTAAAGATGGTACAGCATTCACGATTATCAAAGAAGAAGCTGACGGACAACTGGTGGCGTTTGGTAAACGTTGGGACAAGCATGTAGATGACTGCATAGATTCAATAATGAGTTTACACGCTCACTATTTAGGCGGCAGTTTTTCTTGTGAAACAAACGGTGACAAAGGATATTTAGCAAAACATCTGAGAGAACGTGGTGCATTTGTTGAGGAGTATCACGAGAACCAAAACAAATACATTAAGGTGGCAACGTACCTACGTAAACACTGGAATCAAATTCATTGGTTAGACGATACAGACCCAGACTATATGAATGAAATTCTTGATTACACAGAGAACGCAGAACATGACGATGCACCAGATAGCGCAGCAAGTCTTATCAGACAAATCAAGTCACGCACTAAATGGCTTTATTAGAGAGGAGGTAAAAGAGTGAATACGAAACAGTTATTAAGCGATAGTCCTAAAGAGATTGGTGAAGGGTTACTAGACGCTATTAATCAAGACAGATCAGCAAAAGTTAAAGAAAAAGCTAGAGAAGGCGTGAAGTATTACGAAGGGGAACACGATATCTTAAAGAATCGAGTTTTTTATATTGATGACAATGATGTGCTGAAAGAGGATAAGTTCGCTTCAAACATACGAATACCTCACCAGTTCCTAACAGAACAAGTAGACCAGAAAACACAGTATCTTTTATCAAAGCCGATGGAGTATGAAACAGAAGATGAAACGTTTTATAGCTACTTAGAAGAATACTATGATGAGGAATTCCAATTGTTCCTTCAAGAGATGGTCGAAGGTGGAAGCCAAAAAGGTTTTGAATATGCATATGCTCGTACTAATTCAAATGACAAGCTGTGCTTTCAAGTTGCTGATGCTTTATGTGTGTTTTCTATTTACGATGACACAAACGAATTGAAGCGTGTCTGCAGGTACTATGACAAGAATATCTATCAGGAAGATAAAGAAGTAGTTATAACGATTGCTGAAGTGTGGGATGACAAGCAAGTGTGGTTTTTCAAATCAGAAAAAGGCAAAGCATTTGAGTTTGATATTGATCGAGAGATGAATCCAAGACCTCATATTTTAGCTGTTAACCAGGACGGACAGAAAGCATCAAGAAATTATGAGCGGATCCCGTTTTATCGCTACAAGAACAACAAAAAAGAAACAACAGACTTACAACCAATCAAAGCGCTCATAGATGATTACGACTTAATGAATGCCTTTATGAGTAACAATCTACAAGACTTCGCAGAAGCAATATACGTTGTGTCAGGCTTCCAGGGTGATGATTTAAGCAAGCTACGTCAAAACATCAAAGGAAAGAAGGTCGTTGGAACAGGAACTGGTGGAGGTATAGACATTAAAACGGTCACTATACCAGTAGAAGGCCGCAAAACTAAGATGGAAATCGACAAAGAGAATATCTATAAGTTCGGAATGGCTTTTGATTCTACTCAAATTGGAGATGGGAACATAACTAACATTGTTATTAAGAGCCGCTACACACTTTTAAACATGAAGGCGAACAAAACAGAGGTCAGACTTCAAGCAATGATGAAATGGATCAATGAAATGGTAACAGCAGATATTAATCGCAGATACAAAGAATCGTTTAATGCATCGGACGTTAAGTTTTCATTTATTCGTGAGGTTATGGTCAACGAGAATGACCTAGCACAAAACGAAAAGGTCATAGCTGAAACAAAACAGATACTAATAAATACGATTTTAGCAGCATCATCAAGAATAGATGATGAGTCGGTTCTTAGATTGATTTGTGAGCAGTTCGAACTGAACTGGGAGGAAGTGCAATCAGCAATAGAAACGCAAAGTTATACGCAAGGTCTTGCTGAAGGGACAGACCCAGTGGAGGTGAACATAGATGGCGACGCAACTCAACAAGTGGCAAACGGAACTGGAGAAGCTGACTGAACGAGAGTATAAGAAAACAGATAGTTTATTATTCAATACTTATCGAAATGCACTAAAGGAGATCAAGCAGCGCTTAAGTCATTATGTTAATGCTTATGAGCAGTTATCCTTTTCTAAGAAATTAGAAGTCGAGCGCTTATTTAACGTGGCACTAGAAATAGACAACATCCTAAATCTTACTTATTCATCAGTAGGGGAGATTATAAAAGATTGTTCAGCTAATCAAGCAGCACAAGGGTATAACGGTGTGTGGTACCAATTAGAACAGTCAGAACGCATTAAATTAGCTCTGCCACTAATTCAACATGATTTTATTATGGAGCTTGTTAATAAGCCAGTAGCAGGCAAGACATTATCAAGAAGGTTATATCTTGAACGTGAGAAGTTGGCCAAGGTTGTAACGAATGAAATTATACAAGGGTTATTTGATGGTGAAGGTTACAGAGTAATAGCTAAAAGAATATCAGATCAGACAGAAGCAAGCTATAAACAAGCTTTAAGAATCGCAATAACAGAAAGCGGACGTACTCACTCAAATACAACGCAAAAAGGGTATGTAGAGGCAGAAAAGCTAGGTATCTCAATTAAAAAGAAATGGCTCGCAACACTAGACAAAAAGACCAGGGACGACCATAGAGAGTTAGATGGCCAAACAGTCGGAGTTAACGAGAAATTCAAAATACACAACTATGAAGCAGAAGGGCCACGGTTGTTCGGTGTGGCTAAAGAAGATGTTAACTGCAGATGTACAACCATTTCAATAGTTGATGAAGTTAGTCCAGAACTACGAAAAGATAATGAGTTCAAGGACTATGCACCATTCACTAATTATAAAGAGTGGAGCAAGAACTTATGGGGTGCAAGAAGTGCTAAATAGAAAACAACTGACCTAAGCAAGTCAATAAACTACTTAATTCACTGATGGCCAAGTGTGAAATGGCTAATTGCACGTGATCCCGACCACGTAAAAAGGGTAGCAACAGGAGGTATGTAAAAATGGATTTTAAAGAGTATCTATCAAGTTTAGGAATCGAAGAAAAGACAGTTAACTCAATTGTGGATGGCATGCCTAAGAACAATTTATATATCGCAAGTGAAGATAACTTGGATACTCGATTCTCTAAAATTAAAGAGCAAAAAGAACAACTGGAAAGTGATTTAAATGCAGCTAATGATTTGGTTTCTGAATTACAGAAAACAGTCAAAGACAATGAGGGAGCCACTTCTAAGATTGAACAGTATCAGAAGGAAGCTGAAGACGCTAAAGCGGCACGTGCTGAAGCAGAAAAGACGTATGCAATTAAAGATGCGTTACGAGAAGCAGGTGCAACAGATATTGAGTACATGATGTTCAAGCTTGGTGACGTTGAAATGGCTGATGATGGAACTGTTAAAGATTTAGACAACAAGATTAAAGGTTTACAAGAGTCTAATGCTAATTGGTTTAAGTCTAATGACAATAAACCAGATGGTTCAAATGGAGGGTATAAGCCGATTGATAACAAGTTAGAAGATGGCGACCCAGCAGACCCAGAAATAGCAGCACAAGCAGCGTTTGAAGCAGCAGTAGGAATACAACCATAAAAAAAGAAAAGAGGAATAAGTAATGCCAAACACTTTAGAATACAGTAAAATTTTTCAACCAGTATTAGACAAACAAGTAGTGCAAGAAGCTACATCAGGTTGGATGGAAGCAAACGCAGGGCAAGTTAAATATAACGGTGGTAACGAAGTGAAACTACCGAGTTTAACAATGGATGGATTGGGCGACTATGACCGTCAAACAGGATATGTAGATGGCGACGTAACTCTAGAATGGGATACTCATAAGTTAACTCAAGATAGAGGACGACGTTTCCAATTAGATTCACAAGACGTAGACGAAACTAACTTCGTGGCTACTGCAGGTAACGTAATGGGTGAATTCCAACGTACTCAAGTAGTGCCAGAAATTGATGCATACCGTTACTCAAAAATTGCTACGTTGGCTAAAGGAGCAGGGAACAGTCGAGAAATCGAATTAACAGCAAGCAATGCATTAGATGAGTTATTACAAGACTTAGCTGTCTTAGAGGATAAAATCGGAACTCAAAACAATGTGATTGTAACGCTTAGTCCAGTTATGGTGCAGCTGTTAGCAAGTAATGAACACTTTAAGAACTTAACAAGCGAGTCAGTGTTGAAACAAGGTGACCTAGATCTACGTTTAACATCAATCAACGATAACGCATTACGTAAAGTAGCGTCTAAATTGTTGAAATCACAGTTCACATTCCAGGATGGAAAAACAAGCGGCCAAGAAGCAGGTGGAGTTGTCAATGCTGCAGGTGCGCAAGATATTAACTGGTTAATTAAAACCAAAGATGCGCCAATCGCAATCAGCAAGACTGATGTTATTCGTGTGTTTGATCCACTAACTAATCAAGACGCAAACGCTTGGAGAATGGACTACCGTAAATATCATGATTTATGGATCCCTAAAAATAAGCTGGAAAAAGTGTATGCAAACTTAGTACCAGTAACAGGAGGTTAAGAAGATGGCTATCTTAATCAAAGACAACGTGGTGAAGGTTAAAGAAGAACAGCGTGAGATTGACAAGCTGTTAGAACTTGGATACAAGCTTCAAGATGAATCTTCCCAAGATGGTGTTGGCAGTGATGATCGTAAAGAAGAACTCACCAGAGACGAACTAAAAGAAGCACTAACGACTCTAAATGTTGATTTTAAAGGTAATGCAAGCAATGACGACCTAAGAGCGTTATACGAGGAAGTAAAGGGCAGTCAATAATCTGCCCTTTCTTTTGAGAAAGAGGTGATTCGGTGATTTTGACTTTAAAAGAAGCACAAGTGATTGATGAGAACATCACTCAAAACGATCTAGATGCATACGAGCAAATGGTGCGTCAGTTAACGAGTAATAACTTTCAAAATAAGAACATTCGATTCTTTAAACTTTTATTTGAAGGGACAAACAAGATTCTATTAGGATCTAGCGTTTTAGGCTTGAGAGTTGGTGACACAATACAAGTCAGTGAGTCCAGGTACAATGACGGACTGTTTGTTGTTTCAGAAGTCGGTAATGACTACATCGAGTGTGAGAGTGCTAACTTCTTTAATTTAGAAGTGAAGGAAGCTTTTATAACCAAGATTGAGTATCCAGCTGACATTAAACAAGGCGTTGAGTCGTTAATTAAATATCAAAAGAAGATGGGCGGTAAAGTCGGGATTAAATCTGAATCGATTGCTCGAATGAGTACCACTTATTATGACGTTAACGCTAATGATAATTCTCAAGGATTCCCTGCAGCTAAAATGGACTTTTTGAAGAAGTACGAAAAGATGAGGTGGGGATAATGTATTCACCTCAGTATTTAAAGGTTCAGTTAAAGTTACAGGTTGATGACGGAATCGGCGGTTATATCGAAATGTGGAACGATTATAAGAGCTTTGAAGGATATATCGACTTGTTACAAGGGACAGATTTAAACAGCTCACAGCAAGCGTTTATTGAAGAATCTACACATATTGCGGTTATTCCAGAATATCAAGCAGGCATAACAGATGATATGAGATTAGTAGATGAATCTGGCCGATGGTATGACATAACCTATGCAGATGATCCAGTAGGAGTTAATCACCACAATGAGTTGTATTTGAAGTATGGCGGTATTGTGCATGACGTTTAAATTAATCGACAACACAAGCAAAGTGAAAAAACAAATGAACTCAGCTAGTGAACGAGGTATGAAGAAAGCACTTTTGATAATAGAGTCTGCTGTAAAATCTGGAACTCCTGTTTTAACTGGCGGTCTTAGAGACTCAATTAATCATACGCTTAAATCAATAGGGGCCAGTGTCGAGGGTAAAGTTGGGACACCGTTAAAATATGGTATATACGTTGAGTTTGGTACTGGAGAACACGCTGAAAATGGTGCAGGACGTCAAGGTGGCTGGATGTATCAAGATCCTTCGGGTAAATGGTATTTTACGAGAGGTCAGAAAGCGCAAAAATTCATGCGTAAAGGGTTTAGACAAAACAAAGATAAAGTTCAAGATATTCTTGAAAAAGAATACAGTGCTACTTTTAGAGGAGGGTAAGGATGATTGAATTAGTAAAAGTCTTAACTGTTATTTTAAGGGCAGCTCTTAGCGAAACCTACTATGACAAAAACAGAAAAGAAAAAGTAATCTATCCTTACGCAACCTTTGACTTAGATAGCGAGTATATAGAAAGAAATCAAGAGGGTTTTTATTTAGACATAGATATTTTTGATTTGAATTCTAGTTACCTTAAACTTTTTGAAGTGGAAAATAACTTTAAAGATACATTAATTTACAAACGAGAATTAACAGAAGAATTTAACTTGATTTTCAGTTTTCAAGGTTCTAATAAAGTGCCTATGAATGATGAAGATTTAAAACGTAGAACGTTAAGGTTTTACGTAAAAATAGACTGGAGGACGAAAGAATATGGCATTGCCTAAAACAGGTTATACAAAAACAAGTTCAGAAAATTTTATTATTGATGCTGCAACCATTTTTACTGATTTTAAATATGATGCAACAGGCGGTTTCACAGGCACTCCACTAGGGGCTACGTCAGGAGGGGTTACGGTTAGTATTGAACAGACTTATCGTAAACCAGAAGTTGACGGAGCATACGTGATGGACGTTGTCGGGTTACAAGTTATGGAGTCAGCAGTAGCGACAGTGACTGCTAACTTGAAAGAGTTAACTGCAGAGAACCTGCGTAGAAGCTTGAACGGAACGATTGAAGATGCAGCGACAGGAGAAGCGCCTAAAGGTTACAAAGTAATCAAAACTAAACGTTATGTAGAAGAAGCGGACTACATTCCATCTGTAGCAGTCGTGGGGATCCATAACGGAACTAAACAACCAGTTATTTTTAAATTAGATAATGGGTTAGTTACAAGTCCGTTAGAGGTAGCGACAGAGGACAATAATGAAGCAGTTGTAGAACAAACAATCACAGCTCATGCAAGCTATGATCAATTAGCTGCTGACGAATTCCCATGGGCTATCTATTTTCCAGGAGAAGTACAACCAGCAACTAGAATGGCTACGCAAGATACAAGTACAAAAGAGGTGAGTAAATAATGGCTCTAGAAATGCGTGAATTAAAAGGTGATGACGTTTTTTCTCTATTAAGCATTGTAGGAAAGTTAGACATCAAAGATGAGTTTGTAAAAATGTTTGAGTCTAGTGTTGAGGACGCTATTAAATCAGTACCAACAGACAAAAAGAAGAAAGAACCAACAAGAAAAGAAAGAGAAGAAGCAGAGTTAAAAGCTCAAAAAAGAGGTATGAACGCAGTAGCTCTTATCCTTCAAAAGGTTTTGCTAAATATCAATCTTGTTAAATCAGATATTAATGAGTTGTTAGCAGAATTGACAGGTAAAAAAGTATCTGAGATTAAAGAGATAGGCTTGAAAGAATATACATCATTATTAGTAGCATTCTTCAAAAAGCCAGAATTAGCCGATTTTTTCTCATCTATCGCTTCCTTGCTCAAGTAAAGGATGGCGAATTATGGCTTAAAGACTTGTTGTGGAAACGATACGCTAATCCGTTAGAACTTTTAAAAACTTATAGTTTAGAAGCCACAGCGGATTTTTTATTTTATCTGATGGATAAAGATAAAGAGGAACTATTGTGGGATATGTGGGTTCACACTTCTATGGAAAAATCGTTTAAAGAATTCAAAAAGATGCAAAACGTTCAATCTTTACGTAAAAAACAGAAAACGTCTATAGTAACTGACGAACAAGAGAAAGAATTACTTAAATTTGCGTCGCAATTTGTGAACATAAACCAGCAAAAAAAGGAGGATGACTAGATGGGTGAAGTATTTAAATTGTTTGGAACAATTGGCGTAGACAACAGCAAAGCAAATAGAGCTTTAGATGAAGTCAGTCGTAAAGCTCAAAAATTAGGCACCTCCTTACAAACTGTTGGAAAGTCTATGGTAAACACAGGGAAGGTTATGTCTACGGCTATCTCTTTACCAGTTGCCGCCGCAGTAGCTTCTAGTATCAAGTCGTTTGCTAATTTAGAACAAGCTATTGGTGGAGTTGAAACTTTATTCAAGAGCTCTGCAGGAGCTGTTATAAAGAATTCAGAGTCTGCTTATAGACGTGCTGGTGTTTCGGGAACGGAATACATGGAACAGGTCACTAGTTTTAGTGCAACTTTACTTCAAGGATTAGGTGGAGACACTGAAAAAGCGGCCAAAATAGCTGATATAGCTATGGTTGATATGTCAGATAACGCAAATAAGTTTGGTACTAATATAGGCTCAGTTCAAGATGCCTATCAAGGGTTTGCTAAACAGAACTATACAATGTTAGACAACTTAAAACTTGGTTACGGTGGTACTGCTGGTGAAATGGCACGCTTAATAAATGATTCAGGAGTTCTAGGCGATACAATGGTTGCTACTGCTGATAACGTTAACGATATTGATTTTCATACCATGATTGAAGCGATACATAAGGTTCAAGATGAAATGGGGATCACTGGAACAACTTCTAAAGAAGCGGAAGAAACGGTATCAGGTTCTTTTGGAATGATGAAAGCTAGTTTACAAGATTTGTCTGCAGGCTTCGGACAAGAAAATGCGAATATGGAGTCGTTGATGGCCAACTTTAAAAGCTCGGTTGAAGCTTTTGTTGGGAATATAAAACGAGTTCTAGGCAACATGTGGGATAACCTGCCTTTAGCTGAATGGCAAAAATGGGTAGGTGTAGTAATAGTAGCAGCAGGGCCGATGCTTCTTGTTTTTGGAACTATCATTACTAAAGTGGGCGCTGTAGCTTTAGCAGTTGGAAAAGCTGGTTCTGTTATGGGAGGCCTAGCTTCTCTTTTTCCAGGTTTAACAGCTGGTTTAGGTCTTGTTAAAAGTGGTTTTGCTTTATTGATGGGGCCAGTTGGACTGGTAATCGGTATAATAACTGCTCTTATTGGTGTTTTTGTTTATCTGTATAAAACGAATGAAGATTTTAGAAATAAAGTCAACGAAGTTTGGGGACAGATAAAAGAATTTATAAATAGCGCAGTGCAAGAGATATCTAGTTTTGTACAAGAAATTTTTGGTTCATTAGTATCTTGGTGGTCAGAAAATAATGAACTAATCAAACAAACAGCTGAAACAGTCTGGAATGGAATATTGGCTATTGTAAGTACAGTTATGTCTGTTTTAAGCCCTCTTTTAACGACAGCGTGGGAAGCTATTAAAACAGTTGTTACCTTAGTTTGGGAAAACATCAAAACAGTAATCAGTACTGCTTTAGACGTTATTTTGAATGTTATTAAAGCTGTCATGCTTCTGATAAATGGAGATTGGACTGCAGCGTGGGAACTGATTAAAGAAAGCCTCTCTTTAATCTGGGAAGCTATTAAAGTGTTGATTGAAAACTATTTATTAATCATACAGCAAGTCCTTACAGTTGCTTGGGAAGCTATTAAATTAGCAATGGAACTAGCTTGGGAAGGTATCAAGTTAGTTATTCAAACAGCTATTGATTTAATAGTTGTAGTGATATCAACAGCTTGGGAAGTTATAAAGTTGGCGACGTCTTTAGCCTGGGAAGGTATCAAGTTAGCGATATCTTTAGTATGGGAAGGTATTAAAGTTATTGTACAAACCGCTATTAATATTGTTAAGGCAATTGTAACAACAGGGTGGAATGTAATTAAAACAGTAACGTCTACAGTGTTTAATGCTATAAAATCTGTTGTTACTACCGTTTGGAATGGCATAAAAGCAGTAATACAAACAGTTGTTAATGTCATAAATAGTGTTGTAACAGCCGCATGGAATGCTATTAAGAGTGTAACCTCAAGCGTTTTTAACGCAGTTAGAGGAGTAGCAAGTAGTGTATGGAACGGTATTAAATCGACTATACAATCAGTTGTTAATTCAATAAAAAGTGTTGTTACTAGCGTATGGAACGGTATTAAATCAACAACGTCAAGCGTGTTTAATTCAATAAAGAGTGTTGCTACAAGCACTTGGAACGGTGTTAAAAATGCAATGATAACACCAATAGAAGCAGCAAAAAGTAAAATCAGCGGAATAGTGAATGCAATAAAAGGTTTCTTTAGTGGTATGCGTTTAAGAATTCCTAAGATTTCAATGCCACCGTTACCTCATTTCAGTTTGAGTGGATCGTTTAGTTTAAAACCGCCATCAGTACCTAAGTTAAGTGTTTCTTGGTACAAAGACGGAGGTATTATGCAAGATCCAACTATGTTTGGAATGAATGGTAACAGCATGATGGTAGGTGGAGAAGCAGGGCCAGAAGCAATTCTACCGTTAAATCCTAAAACTTTAGGTGGTATCGGATTAGGTATTGCTAAAGAGATGGAACATGGCCAAGACGCAGTGGTTTCTAAATTAGATCAATTAATAAGAATTATTGAAAGCCAACAAACGCAGATTAATAACTTGAAAGTTGTTATGGACAGTGGTGCATTAGTTGGTTCGATCAGTAGTCAAATGAACCGAGCGTTAGGGCAAGCAGAACGATATGACAGAAGGGGGCGATAGTCTATGAGACAGGTAAAAATAGGCAGCAAGTGGACTTTTACTGATTATGGACTATTGCTTAGTCCTAATTCATCTGTAGGAGAAGCGAAACCTAAAACACATTACATCGACATACCGTTTGGAGATGGATTTATAGATTTAACCGAGTCTTTAACTGGAGAAGTTTCCTATGATAAACGTGAGGTAGACTTTTCTCTTGTGTTGCCAGCTGATAGCGGTAGATGGGACGAAATAAGGAAAGAGTTAGTTAATAATCATCATGGCAGAAAGCAAGAAATAATCATGCCGCAATATCCAAAATATAGATTTATAGGTCGTTTGAGTATAGGGACAATAGATGAAGATAAAGCAGTGGCGATTATTCCAATAAGTGCTATTTGTGAACCTTACATGCTTAAGAAAGACAAAACAATAGTGAATAAAGTTGTTCCTTCAGGTGGAACATTAACAACTACTTTATCGAATGAACGAATGGCCACAGTGCCGACTTTCACAGTAAATAACACTGTTCAAATTGTATTCAACAACAAGACTTATAATCACGGTGCTGGAACGTTTAGAAATGCAGGAGTTGTGTTGCTTCAGGGGGATAACAACCTTGTTATCAAAGCGCAAGCAGGAACGACTGTAAAAATTGAGTACCAGGAAGGAGCTTTATAATGTATTTCGTTAAATTGGACGGTCAGACGTTTTATGATCCCAGAATAGAAGAATACGAGATATTCGATTCTAAATTAAAGCTAGAAGTAAATAAGGCTGGTGCTCTTGATTTTACAGTATATCCAACACACCCACTGTTTGCTCGTATCAAGAAACTAAAAAGTATAGTAGAAGTTTATCAAGACGAAGTCCTTTTATTTAGAGGGCGTGTGCTTGATGACGAACTAGAATTTGATAGAGCTAAAACAGTTATATGTGAAGGTGAACTTGCTTATTTAAACGATACAGTGTTAAGACCTTATGAGTTTTCAGGGGGAGTCAGAGAATACCTAGAATTATTAGTAGAACAACATAACTCACAAGTGCCAGTAGAAAAACAATTCAGGGTAGGGACTGTAACTGTTAAAGATCCAAATGATTATATCGTGCGTTCGGACAAAACGTATCCTCAAACTTGGGACGTTGTAGAAAGTAAGCTCATCAAGTCGTTAGGTGGCTATTTAATTGTACGTAGAGAAAATGGTGTTAACTATCTAGATTATCTTGAGGATAGCAACGAGAAAAGTCTTCAAAAAATTGAACTAGGTCAAAATTTACTCGACTTAGCAACTAGATCAAGTGCAACAGAGTTATATACTGCAATCTTGCCGTTAGGAAAAGAAGCGGAAAGTGAAGATGGCCAAAAAGGTGCTAGGCTAACAATTGAGTCCGTGAACGATGGTAAAGACTTTATACAAGATGATGAAGCAGTAAAAAAATATGGTTTTCTTATGAAATCTGTTACTTGGAACGATGTAACGGTGGCGACTAACTTATTAAATAAAGCAAAACAAGAGCTTGCTCAACTTGTTAAATTAAGTCTAACGCTAGACTTAACAGCTATTGATTTGTCACTTGTAGACGCAACGATAGATGAGTTTAGAGTTTTTGAATATGTACAAGTCGTTAGCGTGCCACATGGTGTTGACGAACTGTTACTTGTTGAAAAACAAGAACTACATCTTACTAATCCATCACAGGATAAACTTTCTATTGGTTATCAACGTAGAACGCTAACAGAGAATCAAATTCAAACAGATAAAGCTATAAGCAATATTGATGTTATCGAAGGGCCAAAAGGAGAGCCAGGAGAACCTGGTAAAGACGGAGAACAAGGCCCTCCAGGAATACCAGGAGAAAAAGGTGCTGATGGCAAAACTCAATACACTCATATAGCTTATGCAAATAGTGCAGACGGAACTAAAGATTTTTCTTTAGATAATCCAGAAAGAAAGTATATAGGAATGTACGTTGATTTCACTCAAAAAGATTCAAATACACCTAGTGATTATGCATGGTCGTTAATCAAAGGTGCAGATGGTACGAACGGAACACCTGGAAAACCAGGAGAGGATGGTAAAACACCATACTTCCACACAGCGTGGGCGAATGGTGTGAATGGTGAAGATTTTACAACAGTTTACCCGAACGAGAATTTAATTATAACGTTAAAAAACAAAGAGTATACAGGGAGTAGGGAATTTGTTAACTCTCCCGATTGGAATATAGCTCCGATAATTGATACGCATGGTTTAGACGCTATTTTTACTTACACGTTTGAAATAATTGGGGCCAAAGATGGAACTTTCAATTTCTATTGTCAAAATGGTAGTGGAACAAAATATTCAATAGCTGGAGATATCGATAGAACTTCGGGCTTAAAATTGACAACTTCTTGGAAAAAATATGTTATAAGTACTCGACATCGTTTATCTAATAATAGTGAAAAAAAGGCATTATTAGCCTTCTATTCAAATTATGGTAGTGGAGCCATTATGAGGGTTAGGAATATGAAAATGGAGATTGGCAATATATCGAGTCCAGGTCTAG
Source organism: Vagococcus sp. AM17-17 (assembly GCF_003471765.1). Taxonomy (NCBI): domain Bacteria; kingdom Bacillati; phylum Bacillota; class Bacilli; order Lactobacillales; family Enterococcaceae; genus Vagococcus; species Vagococcus sp. AM17-17. The sequence continues at coordinate 215,137 of NZ_QRJY01000002.1, read as the reverse complement.
ACAACAAAAGACCATCTATGCAATATATCGGTACCTATTCAGACTTCACGGAGAAAGATAGTGAGGACTATACAAAATATACCTGGTCAGCTTTCAAGGGGCGTGGGATAACAAGTATCACAGAAGAATACGCCATATCTGACTCAAAAACAGACGCTCCAACAATGGGATGGTCTGTCAGAGTGCCAGAGTGGGAAATTGGGAAGTATCTGTGGCTTAGAAGTAAGATAGTCTATTCAAGTCCAACAGAGACGGTCTACACAGAGGCAATTTGTGATACGACTTGGGAAGCTGTGAAAGACCTAGAGGAAGCAGTAGACGAGAAGCTAAATGATAAGGCTGATAACGACTACGTCACAGAAGTTGTTACAACATTAGAGACCTCTATAGAAAAAGAGTCGGACTCTATACGAACAGAAGTGAAAGAAACTTATACAGCTAAATCAGAACTTAGTGAGTATCAAGAAGAAGTATCAAGTGAGTTTGAACAGACGAAGAACTCGTTTAACTTTAATTTCAAGAACCTAGTGGAACAAATATCTACACTAGACCATGACACGCAAGTAAAGTTCCAGGAAATAGTAAAGTATATTCGTTTTGAAAACGGAAATATCATTCTTGGTCAAGTAGGGAATGAGCTTATTTTAAAGCTTCAGAACAACAAAATTCAGTTCTTACAAAGTGGAGCAGAGGTAGCATACTTTACTAACAACAAACTATACGTAACAGATGGTGAGTTTATTAACAGTTTAAGACTAGGTAGCTTTGCTTTTATTCCTCGTGATAATGGCTCGCTAGACTTTAAGAAGGTGGTGAACTAATGGCTTTAAGTGGTTCAAATACATGGGATGTACAGAAAACAAGTGGAAATTTGAAGATAAGAATGGACTGGTCAGCAACACAAAATGTTGCAAACAACTATTCTGATGTGAAAGTTAACATAACAGTCATTCGTGGAGCATATGGCTACAATACTAACTCGACAGCAGACGCCCAATCGTTATGGATTGATGGTACAAAGTATACAGCAACAAGCAATGTAGGTGGAGGTAGCAATTCATCTACGCTCATCATGTCCAGGACTAAAAGAGTTTATCACAACTCTGATGGTACTAAGTCCTTCAGTATGCAGTTTCAAAAATACTTCGGTGTTTGGTGGGGTGGATCTCTTGTAGGAACGCAGACGTTTCCAAAAGTAAATGCAACATTAAATAGGATTCCGAGAGCCAGTAGCATATCAAGTATTAGTGGTGGTACTTTAGGTAGCCCATTAACGGTCAACATAAGTAGAGCGTCTGGATCCTTTACTCACAAGGTTAAATACTATCGGACAGATGGCAAGTTAGGCCATGAAATGAATAATGTTGGTACAAGTGTTAGTTTTACGCCGTCAATCAACGACAGCAACTTACTACCTAACTCAACATCTGGCACAGCTAAGATTGTAGTAGATACATATAGTGGAAGCACAAGAGTTGGCAGCACCTCAAAAAACTTTACAGCAAGAGTTCCTAGCAGCATAGTACCAAAAATAAATTCTGTCGGTATTTCAGAAGCAACGCAAGGGTTAGCTGCTAAGTTTGGTGTGTACGTTCAAAACAAATCAAAGCTCAGTCTTTCTATTTCAGCAAGTGGATCCTACAGCAGTACGATACAAGTCCATAGGATAAAAGTTAATGGTACTAGCTACAACAAATCAAGCGCAGTTACTGACATTCTACAAACACCAGGAACTAATAAAGTGATTTTTGAAGTCGTCGATTCAAGAGGTAGAACCGACACAGTATCACGTGATATAAACGTAGTCTCGTATGATGAGCCTATCATCAACAGTCTATCTGCTACTCGTTCAAATAGTGATGGTTCTGAGAATAACGAGGGAACGTACGTCAAAATTTCTTATGACAGTTTGATAAGTCCCGTTGTAAATAAGAATAATAAAACATTTAAATTGAGGTATAAGAAGTCAGGAACTAGTGAGTGGTCTGAGACAATTTTATCAAGTAACTCATATTCTCTAAAATCGTCTTCTGTTTTACCAAACTTTCACGAGGACTACAGCTATGACATTCAATTTGTAGCAACTGATTACTTTACTACAGTTATAACACAAACTAGCATTCCATCTGGATTTACTCTCTTAAACTTTCATCCTGGTGGTCGAGGAATGGCTATAGGAGAAGTAATGGGAAGGTCTGATGGGTTAGATGTGAGAATGGAAACATTATTTAAGAGAGCTCCTACAATCAAAGCACCAACAAGCGATAAGCAAGATAATGAAGTATTAAAAATTAGGAGAGCTGATGGATCGCTGATGTCGTATTTATCGATATCTGAGAAAGAAGATACTATGAAAATTCATATGTATGATAAAGCAGGAAAATGGCGAAGTTATCATCAATTAAATGAAAATGGCGAGGTCACACTTGGTGGGGAGTTGTCAGTCTCTGGAGAAGTAAATTCTCAAACAAGGACTGCATCGGTTTCTTTTTCAACTGGTTTTAGTAATTATCATGCAGATGCAAGAACTCATCTTAGGGTAACAAGAAGTGGGCGAATTGGTTATTTACACGGTGTGATAAAAAACTCTGCTGAATTAGCAGCAGGAGCAGCAATTAACATAGGCATTGCACCTGAAGGTTTTAGACCTAATATTTATGCTAAAAATTTATGTCAGGGAACAGGAGCAAACAAGTTTGTGACTGAATTTTCACCTAGCGGAACGATAACCATACACAGGTATTCAGATTCGAATTATAAACCAATTTCAGAAGGTTCCTGGTTAAACGTTTATGTTCCTTTTATAAGTGAGTAAAGGAGAAATTAAATGATTAGTATTTATAGAAAAATAGAAGAACAAAGTGATAGTGACGCAAATTTTGAACAAGCATTTATTGAAGAAGGCGAAGAAGTACCAGAAGGGTGGACAACCAACTTAGATGAAATGCCTACGGAAGTTAAAGATCCAGAGAAAGAGCAATGGAAACAACAAAACGAGCAGCTATTACAAGAACAAAAAGAAAACAGGTTGCTATTACTTCAGATGAAAACAATGATATCTAGTTTGATGGAAGAAGTTATCAATTTACAAAGTGAACGTGTTGAGAAGCAGGATAAAGAATAAGTAAAGGTGGTAAAAATGTAGATGAGTGAACCAGTTTTGGTAGCAATAATTAGTTTGCTAGGTACAGGCTTTGGTACATTTGGCGGTATTTTAACAACTAACAAGCTAGTTAATCATAGATTAAGTGAGTTAGAGAAAAAAGTAGAAAAACATAATAATATCGTTGAACGAACATATGGACTTGAAGGTCGTATGAGAGAAGCGGAACATGACATTATGGAAATGAAAGGAAAATGATTGATATGGAAAATGTGATGGCGGCAGCAACAATAATTGTACCTGTAGTTTTAGGAGTTACGCAGGTGTATAAAACAACATTTGGAGGAAAAAAACGTCTTCCAATTATTAACTTAGCTATCGGTATGATTATTGGTGGTTTGTGGGCTGTATCTTTTACGCCAGATGAATTAGTTACTTTTATCTGGGGTGGAGCGTTGTCTGGGATGGCAGCAGGAGGTTTTTATGATTTAGGTGTTAATTTAAAAGAAATTGCAGTTTCAAAAGGGGAAGGGGACAGATAAAATGGTAGTTAAAATAGAAAAATCAATTGATTTCATGTATGAGTTACAAAGAAAAGGTATTAGATATTCAATGACTGGTGCTAGAGATGGCTCAGATGGCACAGGTGATTGTTCAGGAACCATTGTTCGTTCTTTAGAAAAAGCTGGAGCAAGTAAACCAGGATGGTTATACAATACAGATTCTATGCATGATTACTTAATTCAAAATGGCTATAAATTAATAGCTACAAATAAAAGTTGGATGGCTAAACGTGGCGACGTTGTTATTTTTGGAAAAAAAGGTGCTTCAGGAGGAGCTGCTGGCCATGTAGTAGAATTTATTAGTAATACTCAAATTATTCACTGTACATATAAAAATCCACAGATGAACGGTGTTTACGTTGATAATGAAGCCACAACATGTCCTTATTTTATGGGATGGTATGTTTACCGCAATACTAATGCAAATACAGCACCTATTACAACACTGCCTGTAACAGAACGTCCTGACAAAGTAGGATGGTATATGGAAAAAGGAACATTTCAGGTTACTATTAATGAACCTATAATGATTCGAGATAAAGCTGTTGACGGTAAAATTATCGGAAAAGTCTATAAAGGTGATAAAATTAAGTATGATCAGTTTACACATAAAGGTGGGTATGTGTGGATTAGACAACCACGAGCTGATGGAACTTATGGTTTTATTGCAACAGGTCGATCTAATGGTCAAAAGCGTTTAGATTACTGGGGAACATTTAAATAGATCAGAACGACATTATCTATATTAGGTAGTGTCGTTTTTTGTTAGTTACGTATGTTCATTTGTGATATTTTGATTGTAAAAGACTGAAAATTGACCTATTATTAAACTAGTTAAAACATACTAAAGAATAGTGAAAAATAGGTGGATAGATAAAATGGTAAATGAAAGAACAAGTACTGATCAGCTAGTTAGAAGATTTATAGAGGATTTAGGAGTTTCATACGAGGAACAAGGATCATCTAATGTGCAAATAAAAGAGGCTTTAAAGAATGCTAGTAAATCAAAGGACTCTAGAGGAGTAGGTAAGCCAGAATTTATCTTTTTTTCAGGAGATCATTTAATAATCATTGAAGATAAACTTGCAATAGATAAGCTAGAATATAAAGATGAAAATGATACAGTAGATACTGAATTTCCTTATAGGAGAGATTATGCAGTTAATGGTGCAATTCATTATGCTAAGCATATTATTAAGAAAACTAACTCTTATAAGGAAGTTATCGCAATAGGTGTAGCTGGTGATGGCTTACATTATCAAATACAGCCTTATTTTGTAACGGAAAATGAAATACAAGAATTACCCGATATGAAAAGTTTAGAGGATATATCTCCTGAGAATATTGAGGAATTTTATAATGTAGCTATCAAAGGTGAGTTACCTAAAGAAGAAAGAGAATTACGAGAAGTTAATAAAATAGCTGCAGATATGCATGAGGATTTAAGGAATTACGGACAATTAGAGGGCGAAAAGAAAGCAACTGTTGTATCAGCTATATTATTAGCACTGGAAGAACCAACATTCTCACTAGAGCAGTTAAAAGGTTCAGATAGAGAGGGCAGTGCTGATGGAGAATTGATTTTCACAGCAGTACAGCGCTTCTTACAAAATGCAGGAATTGTGCCTTATGCAAAAGTAGGTGAAATGTTAGATCAGTTCACTTTTATTCAAAGGGACGTAACGTTGAACACAGTAAATAGTAACTTAGAAATGACACCTCTGAAATACTTTGCGACTACACTAGAAGCAGAGATTATGGAAAAAATCAAAAGTAATACAGATTTTGATATTTTAGGTAATTTCTATGGTGAGTTTGTTAAGTACGGTGGTAGTGATGGTAATTCACTAGGTATTGTGTTGACACCAAGACATATAACGTCATTAATGGCTGAACTTATTCAAATAAATAAATCTGATTATGTACTGGATCCAGCATGTGGTACAGGGGCATTTTTAATAAGTGCTATGAATAGAATGTTAGATCAAGCAGAAAATGATGATGAAAGAACTGACATAAAGCAGAACCGTTTATATGGAATTGAGATTCAGCAAAAGTTATTTACTATCGCAACAACCAACATGATTCTAAGAGGAGACGGTAAGAGTAATTTAATTCGTGATAATAGTTTGACATTTGATAAGGAAGTTATGAAAGAACATGGGGTAAATAAAATTCTAATGAACCCTCCATATTCTCAAGCTAAGAACGATCAGACACAACATTTATCAGAATTAAGCTTTATTCAACATGCGTTGGATATGTTAGTGGTTGGTGGCCAACTATGTGTAATAGTGCCTCAATCAACAATGGTTGGTAAAAACCGTCATGATAAAGCAAGGAAGAAACAAATTTTAGAAAGTCATACTTTAGAGTCAGTGATAACATTAAACACCGAAACATTTCACGGTGTAGGTACTAATCCTTGTATTGCGGTGTTTACAGCAGGTGTGTCACATCCAGAAAATAAACGTGTATCTTTTATTAATTTTGAGGATGATGGATATGTTGTTAGAAAGCATATCGGTTTAGTTGGAGATGGAACTGAAAAAGGAAAGCGTGAGCATCTACTCAATGTTTATAGAGATAACGAAGATGATAACAGTGCGTTTATTGTTAAAACGACAATAGATGATACCGATGAATGGTTGCACAGTTTCTATTATTTTAATGATGATGTGCCTACAGAGGAGGACTTCGAAAAAGTTATTGCTGATTACATGGCTTTCAAGTATGACATGCAAATTCATGGGAAAAGTTATTTATTTGAAGGTGATACTAATGAATAGAAAATTTGAACAAATTGATTGGGAATTTTTTTCTTTAGATGAAATATTTACGACTATTCAGAGAGGTAAAAGATTAACAAAAAAAAATCAAATAAAAGGTGATATCCCATATATTAGCTCTACCAAATATAATAATGGAGTAGATGGCTTTATTGGAAATGAAGAAAATGTTCGTAAATATTCTAATTGTTTAACTATTGCTAATAGTGGAAGTGTAGGGAATATTTTTTATCATGATTATGAATTTATTGCTTCAGATCACGTTACAGCACTAGTAAATGAAGAATTAGTTAAAGAGCATTACATGTTCTTGATTGCTTCAATATCTATGATTGGAGAAAAGTATTCTTTTAATAGAGAAATATCCGATGACAGAATAAAACGGGAAAAAATTAAGTTGCCAGCAGTTAGTCCTGACGAACCTGATTGGGAATTTATGAAGGAGTACATTGAATCCAAGCAAGAAATAATCAGCGATTTACCACCTCAAGTTAATCTAAATGTTGTATCAGATGAAAGAAAATTGTCAGATGTAACTTGGGATACAATAAAAATTAGTGATCTTTTTGAAATAGACAAGACGGTGACACAAGTGAATGATAAGGAATTATTACCTTATATATCTGCAAAGAAAATGAGAAATGGTTTAAAAGAGTTTAGTAATGATTTTACAAATGCAAAAGCAGGCAATACAATAACATGGAATAAAATTGGTGATGGGGGAGCAGGGCTAGCTTATTATCAGGAAACTCCATATGTCGTTGATAGCATCAACGTTATGGTATTGAAACCTTTATTTAACATGAATAGATACAGTGGGCTATTTATAGTAGGTATACTTTCTCAATATCATGGAATTTTTGGACATGGTTATACATTAACGGATAAAAGATTTTCAATGTTAAAGATAAAAATTCCAATTATTGAGGAGACAGGAAGAATAGACCTTGAATTTATGGAGCAATATATGAAGAAGAAGGAAAATGAAGTGTTAGAAAAACATTAAAAAAAAGAAGCGGACGAATAAAAAACCGCTTCTTTTTTGATATATTTGGTTACCTATATTGAAATGCTGATTGTGTTATTAGTTATTGCTGTTTTGATTATTTTGTTTGTACCAAATTTGACGAAACAACAAGCCGGTATTAACAAACAAGGAGATGAAGCGCTAGGTAAGGTCATCCAAACGCAAACTGAAATGTACTATTTAGATCATTCTGAACGACCAAAAGATTTAGATGAATTAGTTCAGGGAGGATATATTTCAAAAGAACAAAAAGACAAAGCCGAGAAAATAGGCATTGTGGTTGAATGATGAAGGTTTTACATTCTGGGAATGTTTATGTGTGTTACTTGTTATTAGTATTTTAGCTATCATGCCAATTTTAAAAATAGAGAAGTGGCGGGAAAAACAAACTGCTGCTTCTCAACTCATTTTGTTTGAACGATTATATGAAAGAAGTCAGCATAGTGCCGTTGTTGAACAAGAACAGAGCAAAGTTAAAGCAATAAGCTCCTCACAGTGTCTCTTCTTTAGTTACACCTTTAAGGGAGAAAAAATAGAAGAGAAGATTGAAATAAACAGGCCTTTATATATTCAAAAAGACAGTGAAGTAACGCTACAGAGTGGATCAGCTAGTCCAAGTGTTTTAGAAACCTTTGAGTTTTATGATGACTCAACTCAAACGAGCATTCGATATGTGGTTCAGTTAGGTAGTAGTAAGGTGTTTAAATATGTTGAGAAAAAATGATGGGTATTTATTATTAGAAAGTCTTTTAGCTATGCTTGCCTTAACAGTGGGAATCCTTTTTATGTGTGAAACCTTCGTTTTTATCAGATATGAACAGGAGAAAAGTCAGCATGATTTAGAGCTAGCGATTTTTGCCAAAGAATGGCAGTATGCTACCACACAAAAAGATAAGGAAGCCTTACGCAAAAAAGCAGAAAAAGAAAAGATAGTGATAATTGATGGGAGTGATCAACAGATTGTTTTAAAGAAAAATGGTCGCGTGTTAGATATCAGCAGAGATGGCTGACATCACAAAGTGGTTTTACACTGTTTGAGTGTCTTGTGGCACTTAGTTTAACGATGGGATTATTATTATTTGTGACACCATTTATCAAGCAGGTCAATGGCATATGGCAAGTACAAAAAGACGCATCTTATCTGGAAATACAGATTGGAAAACAACAATTAGAGTATGAAATAAAAGAACTGACACTTGTTGAGGTACAACCTAGTCAATTGATTTACAAAAAAATAGGTGCAGATAAAGAGGATAAAATCATTTTTGACTTATACAAAGACACATTGAGGAAGCAACCTGGATTTCACCCAATTATTGTAGGTCTTAAAACAGCGAACTTTATTGAGCACGACCGTATGATTGAGATGAATTTAGAAACAGAAAAAGGGGAGAGATATGTCTACTTTTTACAAAAATAATGAAGGAGGGATAGCGATCCCTTTTTTGTGTTTATTGGCACTTTTTACGATTAGCACCTTATATTTTATTGATGATTACAAGCAAAAGCAGTTGTTGATGAAGCAAGCAACAGACTCTTATTTAGCAGATATACTTGAAGAAAAATCTCAAGCAGATATTTTAATAATGGAAAATAATGAAACGAAAATTGTTAATTATTCTGTGGGGCAAGTGACACTTGAGAAAAGTAGATTTGGTAGTTTGGTGAAATTAAAAATAGAACTTCACAGTGGTTTTAAACGACATGTTTTTGTAAATAATTAGTAAAGGCTATCATCAGACGAAAAAAAACCCTATCTTTTTCAGTTTGAATGCCTTGAAATATCTAAATTCTTTCGATAGAATAGGAAAGTAAGAGATTTGTGAATAAGACAAGGAAGAGGTGACACATTTGTCTCAAACGAATGTTGAGATAGGCTTTCAAGATTTGAATGAATCTGTGAAATTGCTACAGAAGACATTGGACACGTCTTTTTTTGATGCCTATGTTGAAAACGGTGAAAACTTATTGGATGGTGGCAGTGTTCGTGTGATTGATAACGTACCAAGTCAGTCTGAGGTGACACAACTTGAAACATATTACCAAGAATTATTAAATATGGACTTGTCAGTTGAAGAAAAACGAAAAATCACCCAGTTAACATTACTTAGTGGCTTAAAGGTGGAACCACTTCAAGCAAATCATCAACTAACACCAGATAGTATTGGTTTTTTATTTGTTTATATGATTGAACAACTAACCAAACATGAAAAAAACAATATGGTTGTTGGGGACTTGTCAGTTGGTATGGGTAATTTACTCTATACAATTTTGAGTAATTTGGATTTAGCTGGTTACAAAGATATTCGAGGCGTTGGCGTTGATGCTGATGACTTGCTATTACAAGTAGCTGCAGTAAACAAGAATTGGTTAGGATTAGAGGTTGAATTATTTCACCAAGATTCTTTAGAGCCACTTTTTATCGAACCACTTGATGTGGCAATAGCTGATTTACCGATAGGGTATTATCCTAAAGACGAAGTAGCAAAAGACTTCATGACATCTTTTCCTACTGAACATAGTTATGCTCATCATTTAATCATGGAACAAAGCATGCGATATGTTAAAGAAGGAGGATTTGGTTTATTTTTATTACCAAATAACTTTTTGGAAACAGAGCAAGCAGATGTCCTAAAAAAATGGTTAGTGGAAGAAGTTTACTTACAAGGCATATTACAATTACCAAAAACTCTTTTTAGTCAAAAAGGTTTAGGAAAATCAATCGTCCTGGTTCAAAATAAAGGTGGAGAATCCTCGCAATCAAAAGAAGTATTGCTTGCAGAATTGCCATCTTTGAAAGAAAATCAAAGTGTATTAAATTTTGTCAATCAATTTCGTCAATGGTGCGAATCGAATATAAAATAGAGGAGAAAATAAAATGTCAAAAACAATCGCAATTAACGCTGGAAGTTCAAGTTTAAAATGGCAATTATATACAATGCCAGAAGAAACAGTAGTCGCTAAAGGAATCGTAGAAAGAATTGGTTTAAATGATTCAATCTTTACTATTAAATATGGCGAAGATGAAAAATATGAAGTAATCAAAGACATCGAAGATCATGAAATTGCTATTAACATGTTATTAGAACAATTAACAACATTAAACATCATTGACTCATTTGATGAAATCACAGGAGCTGGACACCGTATTGTAGCTGGTGGGGAACATTTCAAAGAATCAGCTATTATTGATGATAAAGCACTTGCTTTAGTTGATGAATTAGCAGAATTTGCACCATTACATAACCCAGCAGAAGCAAAAGTTATCCGTGTATTCCAAAAATTATTACCAAATACATTAAACGTTGGAGTATTTGATACATCATTCCATACAACAATGCCAAAAGTAAATTACTTATACAGTATTCCAACTGAGTACTATGAAAAATATGGTGCTAGAAAATATGGTGCACATGGAACAAGTCATCGTTACGTTGCAGAACGCGCAGCTGATATGTTAGGTAAACCAATCGAAGAGTTAAAAATCATTACATGTCATTTAGGTAATGGCGCTTCTATTACAGCTGTTGAAGGTGGAAAATCAATTGATACATCAATGGGATTCACACCACTAGCAGGTGTTACAATGGGAACTCGTTCTGGTGATATTGATGCATCATTATTACAATACTTAATGGGTAAATTAGAATTAACTAATATTAAAGATATGATTGATATCTTAAACAAAAAATCTGGTTTATTAGGTTTATCAGGTATTTCAAGTGACATGCGTGACTTACAAAACTCTGATACAGAAGCAGCAAAAATTGCTTTAGAAATCTTTGAAGACCGTGTACGTAAATACATCGGTAGCTACGTTGCAACAATGAATGGTGTAGATGCGATTGTCTTTACAGCAGGAATTGGTGAAAACGCAGTAGATATCCGTAAAAACATTATTGATGGTTTAAGCTTCTTCGGTTGTGAAATGGACGCTGATAAAAACAATGTTCGTGGAGAAGAACGCATTATTTCAACTGATGATTCAAAAGTAAAAGTATTATTAGTTCCAACTGATGAAGAATTAATGATTGCTAGAGACGTTGAAGCATTAAAAAAATAATTAGATAGATAAAAAGACGAGAGCCAAATGATTGGTTTCTCGTCTTTTTTGATTTTTAAGGTTTGTTTTATTGTTTGTTATCCACGTCTGTGCGAACGACTAAAACATCACTTTTTGCATGAACAGAAACATAGCTAGAGACAGAACCTAATAAAATTCGCTCCATTGTATTTAATCCAGTTGCACCTAACATAATTAAATCAATTCCTAATTCTTTTGGTAAATCTTCAGATAGAACGATTTTAGGTACACCGATACGAATCACTGTTTCTACTTTGTCAAACTTGTGTTCATGAGCGTATTCAATATATTGTTTTAAGGCTTCATCAGCCTCTTTTTTAGCATTTGTTGCAAGTGTCTCGTCATAAGATGAAACAGTCTCAAATGCGCGCATATCAACAACATGAGTAATATAAAGGGTGGCATCGTTTCGTTTGGCTACATGCACTGCTTTTTTTAGTGCACGTTCTGATTCTTTTGATCCATCCATTGCGACCAATATTTTTTTGTATTCTTTTTGCATGATAATCCATACTCCCCTTAGTAAATGTTTTGAGATAATATTATACTAAATACAGCCGATACGCAAAGTACAATAATGATGAAAGCTAAGCTAGTTAACTTTGTTGCAAAAAATAACCCAATAACTATACCAATAATCGCTAATACAAGAAGTGATACTGAAAAAGCTTTTAATGTGGGTTGATTTTTTTTAGTAAAAACGACTAACAAAGCCTCTTGCTTTTTTGATAAAAAATAACTAATAACACATAAAATAAAAGCAAAAACTAATAGAATAATGTTATACAACGTATCACAACCTTTTCTTTTTAAACGCACAAAAAAATATCCGTCGATGCCGTTTTGTATCCCTGATGGTTGAACCCGCTAAAAAATGCAGGTGGGAATCGCTGTAAATACCTCAAACTACCAAATGAAAAGGCCTGTTTTTAATAAATACTCGTTGATTCCCAAAGTAAAACGATTTGTTCGGTCAACACTAATGGGGATACTGCGTACATCACAGATATCTTAGTTATATAATAGCACAGGAATTAAGATTCTTCAATTGTTAGGACTGGCCTTTCTTTTGCGATATTAGCCATTCCCACTGTTTTCCTAAAGCTATTTCGTATTTTCCAGTTTTAACAGGTTCGTAATAAGAGGCATTTTTAATTTTGTTTGGTAAGTACTGTTGTTTGACCCAATGATTGTCAAAACTGTGTGGGTATTTGTAATCGACTCCACGATTTAATTTTTCAGCACCGTTGTAATGTGAGTCCTTCAAATAATCAGGAACGTCTCCTGTATTTCCTTGTCTAATGTCACTTAAGGCATTGTCAATCGCGACGATACTTGAATTTGATTTTGGTGATAAACACAAATCAATGACAGCATTAGCTAAAGGAATACGTGCTTCAGGAAAGCCTAATTTTTCAGCTGCTTGAACAGCCGAAACAGTTCTTGCACAAGCTCCAGGATTAGCTAGACCAATGTCTTCATACGCAATCACCATCAATCGCCTACAAATCGACATCATATCCCCAGCTTCAACGAGTCTTGCCATATAATGCAAGGCAGCATCCACGTCACTTCCACGAATACTTTTTTGAAACGCAGAAATCACATCATAATGAGCATCGCCGTCTTTGTCATGAGTGAGTGATTTTCGTTGCACACATTCTTCTATGATGTCTAAAGTAATGATTATTTTTCCATTAGTATCAGGTTTAGTTGATTTAACAGCAAGTTCTAAGCCATTTAGTGCACTTCTCAAATCGCCATTGGTTGCTCGTGTTAAATGAATCATAGCTTCATCAGTGACCGTCACATCCAAATCACCTAACCCATCCTGACTGTCAGCTAACGCTCTTTCAATCGCTTGTTTGATATCTTCTTCATTGAGCGGTTTGACTTCAAAAATCTGCGTTCGACTTCGAATCGCTGGGTTAATTGAAATATAAGGATTTTCAGTTGTCGCACCAATCAAAATCACCCGACCGTTTTCTAAATGAGGCAATAAAAAATCTTGTTTTGGTTTATCAAGGCGATGGACTTCATCTAGTAATAAGATAAGGGTGCCACTCATTTTTGCTTCTTCTACAACAATTTGTAAATCTTTTTTACTATCTGTTGCAGCATTCAACATGCGAAAAGCATAGTGAGTTGAGCCTGCAATCGCACTAGCAATACTTGTTTTTCCAGTTCCAGGTGGACCATATAAAATCATAGAGGATAATTGTTTGGCATCAACCATACGGCGAATGATTTTTCCTTCACCAATTAAATGGGTTTGGCCAACAACATCATCAATCGTTTTTGGTCTCATACGATAAGCGAGAGGTTTATTCATCTGTCTTCCCCCTTTAATAAACTCATTATAACATAGGATTAGTAATGACAAATGCTAGCAACTTTTGTATGATAGGAGAGACAATACAAAGAAAGTGTAAGTGTGTGAAAAAATGAAAGACAACATGTTAACAGAATTAGAAAAACAACTTGAAAAATCTTTAGGAGACTTTGATTTTGCGATTGATTGGGATGTTAGGCAACACAGAATTGAAGTATCTGTTGTATTATTTGCTGAAAACAAATCAAACGATGTCATCGAAGACGAAGAAGGCGTTCAATCGGAAGAAGAAGTGATAGAGTTTGAAGATAGTTTAGTATTATATGCTGATGATAAAGAAACACCTGATGAATTAGAATATTTAACTGTGATTCCATTTAATCGTAAAAAAGGAATGGCAAAAGGAGATATCACAGCGTTAGCAAGCTATTTAGCAGAAGTATTAGTTAATGGACAAGATGATTTGCTAGATTTCTTAAATGATGAAACCATCGAAACGTTTGAGTTAGTATGGGATGATGCGGCGTTTGAAGAAGTGAAAAAAAATAATAACGAGACAGCTATGGTAGCTTATCCAAAGTATTAAAAGGGAGATTAGACAATGAAGTGGAATCAATTATCTGTTATTACTTCCAGTGAGGCAGTAGAAGCAGTATCAAGTATTTTAATGGAAGCAGGAGCTAACGGGGTAGCTATTGAGGACTCAATGGACCTAGTGAATTTTGAAAGTGACCCTTTTGGAGAGATTTTAGATAAGGAGACGTTTTCTCATCGAAAAGAAGGGGCAGAAGTGATTGCTTATTTCCCAGAAACATTATTTTTACCAGAAATTATTCCTAGTATTCAATTAAAAGTAGAAGAACTTGCGACATTCGGTTTAGACATTGGCAAACATAGCATCACTGCTTCTGAAGTAGAAGAAAGTGATTGGGCAACTGCCTGGAAAAAATATTATCACCCGGTCAATATTAGCCGTTATTTAACGATTGTCCCTGAATGGCAAGACTATACACCAAACAATCCTGATGAGCATATTATCTATCTTGATCCAGGCATGGCATTTGGTACAGGGACACATCCAACCACACGTTTGACTTTACAAGCACTTGAAGTGACATTACGTGGTGGAGAGACAGTGTTAGACGTTGGAACAGGTTCTGGCGTATTAAGTATTGCGAGTAAGTTTCTAGGAGCAAAAGACGTCTATGCTTATGATTTAGATGAGGTTGCGGTAAATTCAGCAAAAGAAAATATGGCATTAAATCCTATCGCAACAGACGTACATGTTTCCGCTAATGACTTATTAAATGGTGTTGATAAAAAAGCGAACGTCATTGTGGCGAATATTTTGGCTGACATTATTGTGCTGATGTTAAAAGATGCGCATCGTTGCCTGAAAGATGACGGAACACTGATTATTTCAGGAATTATCGAAGACAAAGTACCAATGATTTTAGAAGAATTAGAAAAAGAATCATTTGTTGTGGATCAATTATTCAAACAAAAAGATTGGTATGCTATCATCGTAAAAAAACAATTGGAGGATTAAACATGCAACGTTATTTTTTGCCATATGATTATGACGAACAAGCAACGTTTGAATTAAGAGACAGCGATTTTCATCATGCGAAAAATGTGATGCGTATGACAGTAGATGATGAATGCTTTTTAGTCTTTCAAAACCAAGTGGCCATTAAAGCAATCGTTGTGTCTATAGAAGAGTCTACGATTGTATTTAGTGAAGTCTCAAAAGAAGAAACGCAAAAAGAGATGCCAGTCAATGTGACGATCGCTTGTGGGTATACTAAAGGCGATAAACTAGAATTAGTCGCACAAAAAGGCACAGAGCTTGGCATGCATGAATTGATTGGTTTTCCTTCAAAAACGTCTGTCGTCAAATGGGATGAAAAAAAACGAGTTAAGAAAACGCAACGATTGGAAAAAATCGTAAAAGAAGCGTCTGAACAATCTCACAGACAGGTTGTGCCTAATGTCCAACTATATCGTTCTTTTAAAGAGTTATTAGAAAAAGCAAAGGACTTCACTCATTGCTTAGTAGCTTATGAAGAGTCTAGTAAGCAAGGTGAAAAAAGCCAGTTTGCTACCACATTATCAGCTTGTAATCCTGGTGAGTCTTTACTTATTATTTTTGGTCCAGAAGGTGGTTTAACACCAGATGAGATTAAGGTATTAGAAGAGTGTGACGTTAAAAGTTGTGCGTTAGGGCCACGTATTTTACGAGCTGAAACAGCACCACTTTACGCGTTATCAGCCATGAGTTATCAATGGGAACTATGTGAAAAATAAACAAATAAAAAAATCATGATAAATTGAAAATAGTGAATTAAGTGCGTTATAATAAGAGTAATAGAATTAAGTTAAAAAGTACTATTGTGGTACTTTTTTTTCATAAGGAGGGGAAAACATGCCAAAAGAAAAAGATTTGACCGCTGAAGAAGTAATAAAAATGGTATCGACTTATATGAACCCTCAGCATGTTGCATTTGTTGAAAAAGCAAGTGATTACGCAAGAGAAGCACATAAAGAACAATTTAGAAAATCAGGGGAGCCATATATTATTCATCCCATCCAAGTAGCAGGGATTTTGGCTGAATTAAACATGGATCCTCATACTGTTGCCACAGGGTTTCTACATGATGTGGTGGAAGACACAGATGTTACGTTAGAAGACTTGGAAAAAGAATTTGGTCCAGACGTTGCCATGCTAGTAGATGGTGTGACAAAACTTGGAAAAATTAAATACAAATCACATGAAGAACAACTCGCTGAAAATCATCGTAAAATGTTATTAGCCATGTCACAAGACTTGCGTGTGATTATGGTGAAACTAGCAGATAGAGTTCATAATATGCGAACACTGAATCATTTAAGAGAAGACAAACAACGACGTATTGCAAAGGAAACCTTGGAAATCTATGCTCCCTTAGCTCATCGATTGGGGATTAGTTTGATTAAGTGGGAGCTTGAAGATCGCTCTCTTCATTATTTGAATCCTCGTCAATATTATCGCATTGTTCACTTGATGAAATCAAAACGTGGTGAACGAGAACAATATGTCGCTCAAGCAGTAGAAGAGATTAGAGAAGCGACAGAAGAGTTGGGAATTTACGGTGAAATTTATGGTCGTCCAAAACATATCTATTCAATTTATTGTAAAATGCATGATAAGAAAAAAGAATTCTCTGAAATTTATGATTTATTAGCTATTCGTGTGATTGTTGATTCAATTAAAGATTGTTATGCTGTTTTAGGCGCAATTCATACAAAGTGGAAACCACTTCCTGGGCGATTTAAAGATTATATTGCAGTACCTAAGACAAATATGTACCAATCACTCCATACCACAATTATTGGACCTAATGGTAGTCCAATTGAAATTCAAATTAGAACGCATGAGATGCATCAAATTGCCGAGTTTGGGGTAGCAGCTCATTGGGCGTATAAAGAAGGAAAAACAGATCAACAAACGGATAATAATGCTAACCAAATTAGTCTACTTCGTGAAATCATTGAGTTACAAGATGAAAATTATGATGCCTCTGAGTTTATGGCTAATGTTAAAGGTGAAATCTTTAGTGATAAAGTATACGTGTTCACACCAAAAGGAGACGTAACGGAATTACCGAAAGGCTCAGGCCCCCTTGATTTTGCTTATAATATCCATACTGAAGTCGGAAATAAGACTACAGGTGCAAAAGTTAATGGTAAGATGGTTCCACTTGATTATAAGCTAAAAAACGGGGACATCATTGAGGTCTTAACTTCTCAAAATTCATTTGGACCTAGTCAAGACTGGGTGAATATGGTGGTAACAAGTAAAGCCAGAAATAAAATCAAACGCTTCTTCAAAATTCGTGATAGAGAAGAAAACATTGATAAAGGAAAACATCAACTTGAAAAAATGTTTGAAGACAATGATTTTGTCGCCAAAGATTTTTTAACAAAAGAAAAAGTTGATGACGCATTAGAAAAATTTGCATTCCAGCAATTAGATGATTTGTATGCAGCTGTTGGTTTTGGTGAAATCACTGCGCAAGTTGTGTTTAATCGTCTGACTGAAAAAGAGCGAAAAGAACGTGGTATCAAGAAACAACAAGAAGAAAATGAAGAGTTGATGAAACAATCTGCTCAGAAAAAAGAAGCCAATCGAATGAAGATTCGCCATGAAGGTGGCATTGTCATTCAAGGAGCGGATAATCTATTAGTGCGAATCAGTCGTTGTTGTAATCCTGTACCTGGTGATGAAATTGTTGGCTATATTACGAAAGGTCGTGGTGTGTCGATTCACCGTAAAGACTGTCCAAATATGAATAGTTCACCTGAAGTAAAAGAGCGTCAAATTGAAGTTGAGTGGGAAGATACAGCAGTCAATAGTGAAACGGAGTACAATGCTGATTTAGAGATTTATGGCTACAATCGCTCAGGATTATTAAATGATGTGCTACTCGTTGTAAATGCTAACACTAAAAAACTGATGAGTGTGGAAGCAAAGACAGCTAAGAATAAAATGGGTGTCATACATTTAACAATAAGCATTCGTAATTTGGCTCATTTAGAACAAATTGTTGATAAGATAAAAAATATACCAGACGTTCATAGCGTGAAGCGAACAAAAGGGTAGGTGAGAACAGTATGCGAGTAGTATTGCAACGTGTATCAGAAGCAAGTGTCTCAATAGATAACAAAAAAGTAGCGAGTATTGAAAAAGGATATATGCTTTTAGTTGGTATTGCAGAAGAAGATACGAAAGAAGAAGCAGATTATCTGGCAAAAAAAATAAGTAAACTAAGAGTTTTTGAGGATGAAGAAGGAAAGATGAATCTAGATATCCATCAAATTGAAGGCAGTATTTTATCCATTTCGCAGTTTACCTTATTAGCTGATACTAAAAAGGGCAATCGTCCAAGTTTTGCTAAAGCTGGTCGTCCTGATATGGCTAGTAAGTTATACGATTATTTCAACGAGCAGCTACGTCAAGAAGGCATAGAAGTAAAAGAGGGTGTCTTTGGAGCGGATATGTTAGTTGATATAAAAAATGATGGACCAGTAACGATTATTTATGATAAATAATTAAAAAGATATCAAACATCTAAAAACAGGTGTTTGATATCTTTTTTTAATTGCTGTAAAAAAAAATAATAAAAAACGAATTTTTTTCTTTCATTTTGTGAATAATTATGATTTAATAGTAAAAATGGTTAAAAGAAGGAGAGATTGTTCGTGTCTAAGTATCAACGAAAAGTTTTAGTATCAACAGCGGCAGGTATCGGGTTAGAGAACATGGATATCATGTTTTTGGCATTTTCATTATCATCTATTATTTCATCACTACAGGTTACAAGTGCTCAAGCGGGATTTATTTCCACTATTACTAATTTGGGCATGTTGGCAGGTGGTATTTTTTTTGGTCTTTTAGCCGATAAAATAGGAAGAGTTAAAGTCTTTTCATATACAGTCATTACCTTTTCAATTGCATCATTGTTGATGTTTTTTGCTTCAAATATTTATTTGATTTATTTATTCCGTTTTATTGCAGGTGTGGGAGCAGGTGGAGAGTATGGGGCATGTATGTCACTTGTCTCAGAAACCTTTTCAAAGAAAAACTTAGCAAGAGCAACGTCGGTAGTTGCGATTGGTGGACAAGTAGGAGCAATTGTTGCGGCTATTTTAGCCTCATTGATTATTCCTGTACTAGGTTGGAAGATGTTGTATGTTATAGGTGTTTTACCAATATTTTTTGTTTTATTTATTAGACGAGGTTTAGAAGAACCTGAAAGTTTTAAAGAACGTCAAGAAAGTGGTGAAAAACCAAAATTATCTTTATTATTTAAAGATGTTCAAACGACTTGGCAAACAGTGGGACTAACTTTAATGGTGACAGTCCAAATTGCGGGATATTTCGGTTTGATGAACTGGTTACCATCTATTATGCAAAAACAACTAGGCTTGTCTGTATCAGGATCGTCATTGTGGATGATTAGTACTATTTTTGGCATGAGTTTAGGAATGTTGACATTTGGAACGGTGATGGATAAACTTGGTCCGAAATTATCATTTGGGTTATTTTTAATTTTTTCATCATTGTCAGTCTATTTAATTGTTTTAGCAAAAGGGCAATGGAGTTTGCTACTTTCAACGATGTTAGTTGGCTACTTTATTAATGGCATGTATGGTGGATACGGTGCCGTGATCAGTTCTCTTTATCCAACTGAAATACGTGCGACAGCTAATAATGTGATTATGAACTTAGGTCGCGCAATTGGTGGTTTTTCTTCGGTTGTGATTGGCTTTTTAATGGATAATTATTCTTTAACAGCAGTAGTTGTGTGCCTATCAGCCATTTACCTTGTAAGTTTATGTGTGATGTTGACTATCCCAGGGTTTAAGTTATACAAAGAAAACTAAAGACATCATCATCTTTAATTTTTCTTAATTAAAAGTTTAGATAAATTAATAAAAAAAAGCATGGTTTTGTCATGGGTTGAGACTATTATATAAACATACCAACGAAACAACCCTAACAAACTTTTTCATTTTATTTACTCCTCCAAAGTAAATAAACAACTCCTTTTTGTCACTAGAGAAATCTAGTGGCTTTTTTTATTTTAAAGTAGCCAATTGAACAACCAATGAAATGTTTAGATACACACATATTGGGATATAAATCATATTATCCATTTTTGAAAAGGTCGTATCTTTTTCTCTTTTAAATATACCAAAACAGTTAAACTCGCCAATAATTCTACCTATAAAAACAAAACAAGCTATTGTTAGTAAAATAGAGACAATTTTAGGATTACCAATATGATAAGAATAAATAATTTATAAAAGAGCTAATATGAAAAAGGCTAAAGAAACTAGAGAACACGTAAATGGTCCAGTTGTTTGATTAAAAAATTATGGTTTGAGATTATACTTATATTCTGGAAGAACATACTCTTCAAAAATAATCTCACCAAAAGCCCAATAAATATGTAAGAGACCTATACTAATAAGTAACAGGACAGACAATCAGAAAAAAATAAATGACATACTTTCACGCTCTTTCAAGTTAGTTAATTCATTTTTGTATGTTAAGTATACTCTTATCAAGTTGAAAAAGCTTAATAGAAACAGGTAAAAAATATCTTTACTTTTTTTTAAGTAAAATATCACAAAAAGAATAAAATAGGACATCGTTTTTTCATAAATAGAGGTTATTATATATTCATACTAATAAAACAACCCTAACAAACTTTTTCATTTTATTTACTCCTCCAAAGTAAATAAACAACTCCTTTTTGCCACTAGTGAAAGCTAGTGGCTTTTTTTTAGACTAGGGGATTATAAGTTCAGCCATCAATGTCTAGCTCCCAAGTCCTGACCTAGTGAAAAAAAGATAAATTTGCCCCATTGCGCGCTTCGCTGCTCATTCAGGGTTAAATTTCCTATTTTTCATAGGTCAAGGCGGACTTGTCCGCTTTTCTTATGTTATTGAGCTTTTTTCAAAAATGAAATGAGTATGACTTTTATGATGAGGGAATAAAACAGGCCAATCATTATTTTTGATAACTTGTTAAAAAATCATAAATTAAGGCATTTAGTAAATGATTAAATGAGATGAGTGAAGAGAGATAATTCCAAATTATTTTTACTCTTTCTTAAGTAAAAAGTCACAAAAAGAATAAAAAAGGACATCATTTTTTCATAAATAGAGGTTATTATATAGTTATACCAACAAAACAACCCTAACAAACTTTTTCATTTTATTTACTCCTCCAAAGTAAATAAACAACTCCTTTTTGTCACTAGTGAGAACTAGTGACTTTTTTTATTATCATAAATGATCAACTATACTGATGAAATCATCGTATGAGATAGGGATTATTTGTTCTATAGAATATGGAAAAGGTAAGTTGAATGTATTGTTTAGATGTTCTGTCACATAGTAGATTTATTTATCCAATGAAACAGCTAGTCCGAGTTCGAAGAAAGAAGTATTATCCAGTGATAGAAATTAGAGAACTGTTTTTATGGTATCAACTGTTTGCTCTAATGAAGAACACATACCAGCCATAATGCAAAAATCATTGAGAAAACCAAATGCTGTTATTTCTTATTTTACATAAAAAGAGGATAGAGCGCTGTTTTCTATGATAGGATTAATTGAAATTTGGTAGATATATTTTGCTTTAGTAGACACATCTTTATCTACTTTATCATTGTTTTAATTATTGCACTATTATACACACTAGATACAAAATAAACCTCCAATAACTATCTTTGTTAGAGGTTTAAAGTAACTATTATTGTACAGTTTCCATTCTTTCAACGTCAAATTCTTCACCTAAGTCATGAATTCTTTTAATCCATTCTTCTGGTGTAATGTCATTTTCAGTGATGTAACGATTTCTTTCATGAATACGACAGTCATGAGAACACCCACGTACATATTTTGCTTCGTTTTCTTCAGAGCACAAGATCTGTCTGTTACATTCTGGGTTACCACAGTTAACGTAGCGTTCACAAGGTGTACCATCAAACCAATCAACACCAACGATAACTGGGTCAACATGATTGATAGGAACACTAATACGTTCATCGAATACATACATTTTTCCATCCCATAGTTCACCTTGAACTTCAGGATCACGACCATAAGTAGCGATACCACCATGTAATTGACCAACATCATTGAAGCCTTCACGAACTAACCAACCAGAGAATTTTTCACAACGAATTCCACCAGTACAGTATGTCACAACACGTTTATCCATAAATTTTTCTTTGTTATCACGAATCCATTGAGGTAGTTCTCTAAATGTGCGAATATCTGGACGAACAGCTCCTCTAAAGTGACCTAAATCATACTCGTAATCATTTCTTGCATCGATTACAATCGTATCTTCATCTAAAATAGCTTCTTTAAATTCTTGAGGTGATAAATAGTTTCCAGTTAATTCTAATGGGTTAATATCATCTTCTAATTTTAAAGACACTAATTCAGGACGAGGGCGAACGAACATTTTTTTGAATGCTTGCTCATCAGCGGGATCAATTTTAAAGAAAATATCTTTAAATCGTTCGTCAGCATGCATGTAATCCATATAACGTTGTGTATCTTCGGTTAAACCTGAGAGAGTTCCATTGATACCTTCTTTAGCAACTAAGACGCGGCCTTTCAAGTTAAAAGATTTACATAATTCTAAATGCTCTTTGGCAAATTCTTCAGGATCTTCAATAGGGACATATAAATAATATAATAATACTTGATACTTTGACACTGTAATTCCTCCTAGAGTTTGTATCAGACAATTATAGATAAAAGTCTATAAAATAGCAATATTGATATTTTTTTCACAAGCATGTAAAAAGAGATTTAAATAAATAAGTTGACGATTTTTGAAATTAACGTTATCTTACTAAGAGTAGTGCTTGAAAGGAAATAAAGAGATGAAGATATGGCATGAACTAAAAAAGCAATGGCGGTATATGGATGGTGTAGTAATTATCTGCTTGATAGTTTTATCATTTGTTCCTTATGTGGTATTTGGTATAAATCAAGCGAAACATAAAGAGGATACTAGTGGAAATATTGCAATTGTTACAATAAAAGGTAAAGAAGTTGACCGTTTTGATTTAAATGAAAACACAAAACATTTTGAGAAAACCTACTACCCAGGTGGGGATAAATATAATATTGTTGAAGTTGATGGAACTCGCATACGAGTAAAAGAAGATAACAGTCCAGATCAAATTGCGGTTATGACAAGTTGGATTAGTCGAGTAGGACAAACAAGTATTTGTTTGCCCCATCAGTTAGTGATTGAGATAAAAGCTAAAAATCCAGATAATGATGAAGATGAAATGATTATGACGTATTAAAAACTCTTACGACAAAGTAAGAGTTTTTTGTTATACTTATATAAGAAATAGGAAGCGTTATGGCAATGAAAAAAATCTATTATTTATTGTATATTGTTATAGGAATCTATTGTGTGTCATTGTTAATCTCTGGCAAAATATGGTTTATGATATCATGTTTATTGTTGTTAGGTATGACTAAGTATTATTCGGTTAAACGCAACGAAGAATTGAATTATATGTGGCAGCTAGCTAAAGAAAAAAACATTCCTATAATTACTTTGAGTGAACTGTCTAATATGGGATAACTCGATTTGAAAGCCACTCAACGTGAAGAATCTGGACGATATTTACCATCTCGTCAGTTAGTACGACAAACCATCGAAAAGTTAGAAAATTACAAAGGATAGTGAAACATTTTTTGTAAAGTAGCAAATATCGAGATGACTACTAACGATTATAAGTAATAGCTTTTATTTTTTTACTAATACCACGCCAATTATTAAAAAAGCAGTACCGATTAAATGAACCAAAAAACGTTGTGTAACTGATTTTACTTGAAATAACAATTACTAGATTAAGAACAGTACCAGTCTACATCCACCATTGACTTAGTTGGCATTTTGGAATAGTGATTGGACCCTTATGTAAAAAATCCCTACTTTTATTAAAGTAGGGAAGACTGATATAAGAACATAAGCAAGCGTAATTATTATACGGGTTATGCCTTATAGTTAAGTCTATAAATAGTTTACCATAATCGTTCAAAAAAACAACGATAATCTTATGAAGATTGTCCACCTTTCTGATATATTTTTATTAACACACCAGTTATGGCACTTACTGCGATTCCTGCGACTAAAGCTTCAGGAACACCGTTGATAAAAATAACACTTAAAACGGCTTTATATAGTCCAGATCCAATCGCAACACCTTTTAGTTGAGAATATGCGTCTTGGAATACTAAATAAATTAAGTTCATTACTAAAAGTGTATTGACCATTGATGCAGCAACACCTGATAAAAACAATGATAGTTTTTCAGGCACTTTATTAGTGGATTTCAACCACTTGTAAATAAAGTAAGGCACAACCCCAGTTAATATTCTAGGAATAAGTGCTATGAATATTGCCCATAAACTACCATTATTTGTTCCAAGAACAGGAATAAATGGTGAAAAGGCAAATGATAAAGCTGAAGGTGTCATGGTATTGATGGTCATACTAAGTAGTCCAAAAGATAACCCTAGAAAAGCACCTATTCTTGGTCCTAAAACAATTCCTCCAATAATAACAGGAATGTGTACCAACGTCGCTTTTATAAAACCTAAGTTGATAAACCCTAGTGGTGTAAATGAAAAGACGATGATAATTGCTAAAAATATAGCAGTGAGTGTTAAACGTTTTGTTTTCACGATGAAACTCCTTTTTTATTTTTTGATTAATTGTTCTTTTACGGTATTAACGATCACATCGACATCAGCTAAAGCACCTTTACCATAATCTCCACAGGCCAGTAAACTTTCTTTTGGTTCGATGATTTGATACCCATCTTCTTCTAGTTGTGTGAGATTACGCTTCATTGCAGGGTTTGTGTACATATATGTATTCATAGCTGGTGCGATTATTTTTGGTATATCATGGACAGCTAAGGCAGTTGTCGACAGCATATCATCGGCAATGCCATTTGTTATTTTTCCAATAATGTTCGCTGTAGCTGGAGCAACTAAAAATAAATCTGCTCGTTTGACCACGTCTATATGATTGATATCACTTGGTTTATGTTCATACATAACGTCTGTATGGACTATTTCTTTTGATAAAACTTGAAGTGTCAAAGCTGGGATGATTTTTGTACTATTGTGCGTCATAATCACTTCAACATCAATATTTTGTTTTTTTAGTTGACTGATGATATCCGCTACTTTATAAGCGGAAATACTAGCGGAAACACCTAATAATACTTTTGGCATATACTTATCCCTCCTGTTTAATCAATGTCAGTAGTGTGTTTGCGATGTCTTGTTTCGTATGGCATCTTTCTTTAATCCCTTGATGATTAATAATTAAGGCTTCGTGTTTGTCTGCTGAAATATTTTCTAAGTCATTAGCCACAATGTAGTCAGCCTTATTTTTTTTGATACTGTCTGTTGCAGCAGCTACTAAATCAGCATCACTCACACCAACTAATAACTTAAACCCAATTAATTGAGTTGTTGGTTGCCATTTTTTTATGGAGTGAATTACTTTAGGTGCTTTTTTTAATGCAATAATGAGTTGTTCAGAAGTTGAACGGATTTTTTTCTCACCCGTATTTGATGCTAATATGTCAGAAGTAAGAGCTATTTTTATTAAGTTTTCTAGTTCATCTTTAGTTGAAGGTGACTTAGTTGATATCATATCGGCTAAGTTTTTTGCTATGTCAATTTCCGATGTCGTATAGTCTAACTCATAATCACTGACAGCCATACTATGAATGACAGTATGGATAGGTGTCGTGGTTAAAATGTCTTGCATCGTTTTTTCTAAATCTCTAACAGAAGCAATAGGAAAAAATTTGATAGCTGTATTATTTGGTAGGACTGCTTTTGGTCCATGAACATAAAAAATAGTATCAACATGTTCAGCAAGTGTTTCTGCTATTACTTTTCCTAACGAACCTGTTGCATGGTTGGTTAAATTTCTTACCGAATCGATTGCTTCAGATGTTCCTCCTGCCGTAATTAAAATATTCACTTTAACGCGCTCCTTTATTGTGTTAAATCAACATATTTACTTGTTTTATCAGGTGACTTGACGACATTTAAAATGGCGCATGCCAAATGATTGACGTCTATTGGATAAACTTGTTTACACCAATGAGAAAGCACGGGTATCTTAGCACCGAGTTTCAATACAACGCCTTGTGTTTGTTTTAAGAGATGGTTCTTATCTGTTACTAAACCAGAATAAACAATAGTATTTTGATTGTCTTGAGAGATAATCAAAGATTCAGCTTCTTTTTTTGCTTTGATATAGCCTGATGGCCCAAATTTTGCTGAGAGAAACAGATAAGGTATCTGCTTTGTTGCTGCCCAATTATTAATAATATCATTTGGTTTGATAATGCTATTAACATAGGTTTGTTTCGTTGTTTGCTTTAAAATTCCAATTAAATTAATACAATAGTGAATAGAATCTGGGATGTCGTTTTGCCAAGTGTCATGTTTTACTACATCACTTGCAATCCAAGTCATGTTCGCATGATGCACCCAATTTTCATTTATACTAGGTTTGCCGTGCGTTGAAATGCTATAAACGTGATAGCCTTGTTCTATCGCTTTTTGACAAATTTTTTGTCCAATAAAACCGCTTCCTCCAAAGATAAGTAGTGTGTTTGGCACGATGTTTCACCCTTTCAAGAAACACTATTTTTTCCATTCTAACATAAAAATAACAGAATGAAAGATAGAAAAAACTTTGATTTCTTTTATTTAGGTTTGAAACTTGTTAAAATATATAGGTAGCTAATTAGAAAAGAGGAAAATAAATGCGTTTATTATTTGTTGGAGATGTTGTCGGGTCATTAGGAAGAGAAACCTTAGGCACCTATCTTCCAAAGTTAAAGAAAAAATATCGTCCCCAAGTCACGATTGTGAATGGTGAAAATGCCGCAGCAGGTCGTGGGATTACAGAAAAAATATACAAAGAAATCTTGCAAGATGGGGCAGATGTGGTGACTTTAGGTAACCATGCTTGGGATAATCGCGATATTTTTGAGTTTATACAGGACGCAAAAAAAATGGTACGACCAGTTAATTTTCCAAAAGACACAACACCTGGACAAGGAATTGTGTATGTAAAAGTCAATACGATTGAACTGGCTGTAATAAACTTGCAGGCAAGAACGTTTATGACACCAATAGATGATCCATTTGATGTGATAGATAAATTAGTAGAAGAAGCATCGCAACGAACATCACACATATTTATTGATTTTCATGGTGAAGTGACAAGTGAAAAACAAGCAATGGGCTGGTTTTTAGATGGACGCATTTCAGCGATTGTTGGGACACATACACACGTTCAAACAAATGATGCACGTATTTTGCCAGAAGGAACGGCTTATTTATCTGATGTTGGAATGACAGGACCCTATGATGGTATTTTAGGAATGGAAAGAAGTGCGGTCATTGAAAAATTCCGTACAGCATTACCACATCGC
Organism: Vagococcus sp. AM17-17; assembly: GCF_003471765.1. NCBI lineage: Bacteria > Bacillati > Bacillota > Bacilli > Lactobacillales > Enterococcaceae > Vagococcus > Vagococcus sp. AM17-17. The sequence goes on along the minus strand of NZ_QRJY01000002.1, from coordinate 187,172 downwards.
TTTGAAGTTGTGACAAGTGGACGTACTATCTTATCTTATTGCGTAATCGATATTGATGATAAAACCGGAAAAGCCACCAAAATAGAGGCAAGTACAATAAGTGCGGATAACCAATTTAGAGAGTAAACCTTGAAAGGAGCTTTTATGACAGAAAAAAGACCAGAGTACGATGATAATATTCAAGCGTCTATGACAGAGTTGCTTGATAGTTTAAAAAATCATGAGACCATAAAAGCCTATAAAAAAATTGAACAACGAATTGATGAGCATGAGGGACTAAAACAATTGGTTGAAGAGATCAAAGTTTTGCAAAAAGAAGCTGTTAAATTTGCTCACTATGATAAACCTAATGCAGAAAAAGAAGCCATACGTCAAGCAGATGAACTGCAAGAAGCGTTTGATACACATCCATTAGTAGTTGAATATAGAGAGTGTTTAGTTGAAGCAAATGATTTATTACATCATTTGGCTTCGATTTTACAAACTCAAGTGAATGATACATTAGAACAAAAGTTAAATGAAGAAGAGTAGGGAAGTGATGGTATGCCGCAAAAAACAAAACATACACCTATGATGCAACAATATTTTGAAATAAAAGCTCAATATCCAGATGCTTTTTTATTTTATCGTTTAGGTGATTTTTATGAAATGTTTTATGAGGATGCAGAAAAGGTGTCACAGCTATTAGAATTGACTTTAACCAGTCGAAATAAGAATGCTGAAGATCCTATTCCAATGTGTGGAGTGCCACATCATTCGGCTGCAAATTATATTGATATTTTAGTAGAAAAAGGATATAAAGTAGCCATTTGTGAGCAAGTGGAAGATCCAAAAACAACAAAGGGCATGGTTAAACGTGAAGTTGTCCAACTTGTTACACCAGGAACAGCTTTAGGAAAACAAGAATCAGATGCAAAACAAAATAACTTTTTAACAGCGATAGTTTATGATGACGAAACGAAAAACTATGGCTTTTCCTATACAGATTTAAGTACGGGAGAAATCAGTGTGGCCACGTTATCTGATGACGAAACGGTACAAAATGAGTGTAGTGCATTGCGTACAAAAGAAATCGTGATTGGTAGTGAGTTGCCAGAGGAGTTATTTTCATGGTTTGAGGCGCAATCTATAGTCCAATCTAAACAAAAAATTGGCACTGTTGAAGCAGAGTTTAGCTACCTAATGGAAAAAGTATCAGATGAACTAGCTAAACAATCCATTCAGACGTTATTGTCTTATCTTTCAGATACTCAAAAAAGACAACTTAGTCACTTACAACAAGCACAAGTTTATGAACCAAGTCATTTTTTAAAGATGGATTATTATTCGAAGTATAATTTGGAATTAACACAATCTATTCGCTCAAAAGATAAAAAAGGCACGCTATTATGGTTACTTGATGAAACACAGACAGCGATGGGTGGACGATTATTAAAACAATGGATTGATCGCCCATTATTAAAATTATCTGCAATTAAAGAGCGACAAGAGATGGTAGAAAGTTTAACGCAAGCTTACTTTGAACGTATGGACTTAAAGGATTATTTACGTCATGTATATGATTTAGAACGTTTGGCAGGACGAGTGGCTTTTGGAACAGTCAATGGACGAGATTTGTTGCAATTAAAACAATCCTTAGAACAAATTCCGATGATTCAATCGATTATTCAAGGATTAGATAGTGGGCAATTTGGAACATTATTAGAAAAATTGACACCAATGGATGACTTAGTTGAGGTTATTAGTGAGTCGATTAATGAAGATGCGCCGTTATCTATCACCGAAGGAAATGTGATTAAAGATGGATACAATGATGAATTAGATACGTACCGTGATGCGATGAAAAATGGTAAACAATGGTTAGCAGAAATGGAAGCGAAAGAACGACAAGCAACAGGCATTAAAACATTAAAAATTAAATTTAACCGAGTGTTTGGTTACTTTATTGAAGTGACGAAAAGTAATATTCAAGATGTGCCAGCTGATCGCTATGAAAGAAAGCAAACATTAGCTAATGCAGAGAGATATATCACACCAGAATTAAAAGAGATGGAAACATTAATTTTAGAGTCGCAAGAAAAATCTCAAGATTTGGAGTATCGTTTGTTTTTGGAAGTCAGAGAAACGGTGAAAGAATCAATAGACCGACTACAGTCCTTGGCAAAATCAGTGGCAACACTTGATATTTTACAAGGGTTTGCTGATATTAGTGAAACCTATCAATACGTTCGCCCAGAAATGACCACCAATCAATCAGTTATCCAGATAGAAAATGGTCGTCACCCAGTGGTTGAAAAAGTACTAGGCAGTCAAGAATATGTGCCTAATAGTATTGAGATGGATAAAGACACAATGATATTATTAATCACTGGACCGAACATGTCTGGTAAGAGTACATATATGAGACAATTGGCATTAACGGTTATTATGGCGCAAATCGGTTGTTTTGTGCCGGCAGAATCTGCGGTCATTCCTATTTTTGATCAAATTTTTACTCGAATTGGTGCGTCAGATGATTTGATATCGGGTCAAAGTACATTCATGGTCGAAATGATGGAAGCTAATCAGGCGTTGAGATACGCCACACCAAACAGTTTGATTTTATTTGATGAGTTAGGTCGTGGGACAGCTACTTATGACGGAATGGCATTAGCCCAGGCAATCATTGAGTACATTCATGAATATGTTGGTGCTAAAACATTATTTTCTACGCATTATCATGAAATTACAACGCTTGAAGATGAGTTAAAAGGTGTCAGCAATCGTCATGTTGGGGCCGTAGAAGAAAATGGTGAGGTCGTCTTTTTACATAAAATGATGGAAGGTCCAGCTGATAAAAGTTACGGGATTCATGTAGCGAAACTAGCTGGATTACCAGAAAATTTACTCCACCGAGCATCTGATTTATTAGAAAATTTTGAGTCACAAGCTGTTCACACAACAGACGTAACTGAAATCGTTGTCGAAAAAGAAAATAAACAGGTAGACGATGTTGGTCAACTATCGTTATTTGGGGAAGAAACATCAGAATCAAGTGAAGTGGTGAATGAGATTAAAAACTTAAACTTATTAAGTGTGACACCACTTGAAGCATTAAATATATTATCTGAGTTACAGAAAAAAGTGCAGTAAAAGGAGGCTAGAAGCATGGCGAAAATTGAAGAATTATCACAGATTTTAGCAAACCAAATTGCTGCTGGTGAAGTAGTTGAACGTCCTGCTTCAGTCGTCAAAGAGTTGCTGGAAAACTCGATTGATGCCGGTAGCACGAAAATTGATATTTTTATCGAAGAATCGGGATTAAAAAAAATTCAAGTGATTGACAATGGTGAAGGAATTTCTTCTGATGATGTCCTAAATGCTTTTAAGCGACACGCGACTAGTAAAATTCATAACCGTGAAGATTTGTTCCGTATTCGTTCACTCGGTTTTCGTGGTGAAGCATTACCAAGTATAGCCTCAGTATCTGAAGTCACACTTGAAACGTCAACGGGTGAGGAAGGAAGTTACCTTTTCTTATCAGGTGGTGTAGTGAAAGAGCACAAAGCTCATTCTTTACGTAAAGGAACAAGTATTACTGTTGAAAATATCTTTTTTAACACACCAGCTAGACTGAAATATGTGAAAACATTACAAACAGAGTTAGCTAATATTGGTGATGTCGTTAATCGGTTAGCTATGAGCCATCCAGATATTTCGTTTTCATTAACTAATGATGGTCATCGAATGTTACGAACACTAGGAAGTGGTGATTTAAAACAAGCGATTGCTGGCGTGTATGGCGTTAATACGGCAAAAAAAATGATAAAAGTTTCTGGTGAGGATTTGGATTTTAAATTAACGGGCTATGTGTCTTTACCAGAAGTTACGCGAGCAAGTCGTAACTATATTTCTCTTATTATAAATGGTCGCTACATCAAAAATTTTATTTTAAATAAAGCGATTGTGTCAGGATATGGCTCAAAACTGATGGTTGGTCGGTTTCCGATTGCAGTATTATCGATTGAAATGGATCCGTTACTTGTTGATGTGAATGTTCATCCCACTAAACAAGAGGTCCGCTTGAGTAAAGAAAAAGAACTTGTAGTACTTATTGAAACAAGTATTGCTAAAACATTAGGTGAAGAAGTGCTAATACCAAGAGTCAATGACACTAAGCCATTTATGAAACAAGTTGATACGGTAAAAGTTGAGCAACAACAGCTCCCTTTTGAGCATTCAGCTAAACCACTAGAGCGTAAACAACAAATTAAAGATACTAACTTAGCCTATGATTCCTTGACGGGTGAGTTTTATTTAAAAAACAATGAAGAAAAAGAGTTATTTAAAGAAGCAAAAGACTACACAAATGGTGTATCAGAAAAACTTGATGATGCGGATTATACGCAAGAAAGTGACATAGAATCAAATACTGTTTCTCATGAAGTGATTGAAGAAGTGGTTGATCTACCAGAAACTGATACAAAAGAAGCACCAACGCATGCTTTTCCACACTTAGAGTATTTTGGTCAAATGCATGGCACCTATTTGTTTGCTCAAAGTGATGAGGGACTTTATATTATCGATCAACATGCTGCCCAAGAACGTATCAAGTATGAATACTTTAGAGAAAAAATAGGTGATGTAGGCGAAGACAAACAACAACTCCTTGTGCCGATTATTTTAGAGTACTCAGTGGATGATTACTTAAAAATCAAAGAGAATTTATCAGTATTTGAAAAAGTGGGGATCGAGTTAGAAGACTTTGGACAACAAAGTTTTATTATCCGGTCACACCCAACTTGGTACCCGATTGGAAAAGAAGAAGCAACGATTCGTGAGATGATTGATATTTTTCTTAATGAAGGAAAAATTGACGTGAAAACATTCCGTGAAGATACAGCGATTATGATGAGTTGCAAGCAATCAATTAAAGCCAATCATCATTTAGATGAACGTCAAGCACGAGCATTGTTAGAAGAATTAAAAACATGTGATAACCCATTTAATTGCCCACATGGTCGTCCGGTCTTAATTCATTTTACAAATCAAGATATGGAGAAACTCTTTAAACGAATTCAAGAGCCACATTAGAAAGGAAGACGTACATGATATTAGCGTCAGCATCACCTAGAAGAAAAGAATTATTGTCATTTGTGACAAGTCATTTTACGATAAGTCCAGCTGATATAGATGAAACAGTCAATGTAGATGAATCACCAAAAGACTACGTTAGTCGTATGGCTAGAGAAAAAGCTAAAGAAATCGTTAAACTTTATCCTAATGAAACAGTAATTGGGTGTGACACAACGGTTGTGTTAGATAATGATATTATAGGAAAACCAATGGATGAAAAAGATGCCTACAACATGCTAGAAAAACTAAGTGGCACCACACATAAAGTAATGACAGCCGTTTGTGTGATAACCCCTGAAAAAATATATGAACATATCGAAGCTGTGGATGTGTTGTTTTATGATTTGGATGAAGAAGACATCACTGGTTACATTAAAACTGGTGAACCAATGGATAAAGCAGGGGCTTATGGTATCCAAGGAAAAGCAAGTGTGTTTGTCAAAGAGATAAAAGGGGATTATTTTTCTATCGTTGGCTTACCAGTTGGTTATTTAAACCAACTATTTAAAGAATTAGGAAGGTGAAGAAAGTTGGCAAATAAAGAAGAGTTAAAACAAACATTAACCCCTTTACAGTATCAAGTCACTCAAGAAAATGGCACAGAACGTCCTTTTTCAAGTGAGTATGACCAGTTTGATAGAGAAGGAATATATGTTGATATCGTGAGTGGCGAACCGTTATTTTCTTCAACAGATAAATACGATGCGGGATGTGGCTGGCCGTCATTTACGAAACCTATTGCGACATTAAAAGAACTTGAAGATACAACACTTGCAAGAGTGCGAACTGAAGTAAGAAGTTCACAAGCTGATTCTCACTTAGGTCATGTGTTTCCAGATGGGCCACAAGAAAAAGGTGGACTAAGGTATTGTATTAATGGTGCTGCGTTACGTTTTGTACCAGTTGAAGACCTGGAAAAAGAAGGTTATGCTGAGTATTCTACTCTTTTCAAATAGTGAAAGCTTCCCATGTTTATGGGGGCTTTTTTTAATAAGGAAAGCATAGGATAATTGTTCGGGATATGGTACAATTTTAGGGAACATGCGTACGTGAAAGGAAGAAAACAAGTGTATGAATACATCAAAGGGACAGTGACATTTACTAGTCCTTATTATATAGTCGTTGAAACAAATGGATTAGGTTATCAAATTGCAGTGGCGAATCCTTTTCGCTACTCAGCTTATTTAAATCAAGAGGTGACTGTTTACTTGCATCAAGTCATTCGAGATGATGCCCATTCACTTTACGGGTTTGCCACACTTGAAGAAAAGCAACTATTTTTAAAATTAATCAGTGTCTCAGGAATTGGACCAAAAAGTGGCTTGGCGATTATGGCGTTAGATGACCATTCAGGTTTAGTTCAAGCAATCGCAGCGCAAGACGCGACATATTTAACTAAATTCCCAGGTGTTGGAAAGAAAACAGCACAACAAATGATTTTAGATTTACAAGGTAAATTAGATGATGTCGAAATAGATGTGTCTGAAACAACGACTATTTCAACACAGGAAGATTTATTTACTATAGAGCCAACGCAACAATTAGATGAAGCAATCGAAGCACTCAAAGCACTTGGTTATTCTGAAAGAGAGATTAAGAAAATCAAAAAAGAGCTTGAAAGTTATCAAGATAAAACAACAGACGAGTACTTACGTATTGGACTGAAATTATTAATGAAAAAGTAGGGGATGGTAAAGAAGATGTCAGAACAAGAAGAACGACTTGTCTCTTCTGAAACATTAGACGCGGAAGAAACGGTGGAAAAATCACTTAGGCCAACACGGTTATCTCAATATATTGGCCAACAAAAAGTGAAAGATGAATTGACGATTTACATCAAGGCAGCCAAACAACGAAATGAAGCACTTGACCATGTCTTACTATATGGACCACCTGGATTAGGTAAAACAACGATGGCCATGGTGATAGCAAATGAAATGGACGTCAGCATCAAAACAACGAGTGGTCCAGCTATTGAAAAGCCAGGAGATTTAGTGGCAATACTAAATGAGTTAGAACCAGGTGACGTGTTATTTATTGATGAAATTCATCGTTTGCCACGCGTGGCGGAAGAACTTTTATACTCAGCTATGGAAGATTTTTATGTTGATATTATGATTGGTCAAGGCCCAACCTCTCATCCAGTTCATTTTGAGTTGCCTCCATTTACTTTGGTAGGGGCAACGACACGAGCTGGTATGTTATCAGCACCTCTTAGAGATCGTTTCGGGATTATTTGTCACATGGAGTACTATGATGAAGCTGATTTGAAAGAAATTGTCATTCGTTCGTCAGATATTTTTGACGTGATAATTGAGGAAAGTGGTGCTTATGAGATTGCAAGACGTTCAAGAGGCACACCACGTATCGCCAACCGCTTGTTAAAACGAGTGAGAGACTTTGCACAAGTCACAGGTGAAGGAATTGTCACAAAACAAATTGCTGATGACGCGTTAAAAATGCTTCAAGTAGATGATAAAGGACTAGATTATGTCGATCAGAAATTACTTCGTGCGATGATTGAGTTATACAATGGTGAACCAGTTGGGTTAACGACGATTGCTGTAAATATCAGCGAAGAACGTGAAACAGTAGAAGACATGTATGAACCTTACCTTATCCAGAAAGGGTTCATCAAACGCACACAACGAGGAAGAATTGTAACAGAATATGCGTATCAACACTTAGGTTATCCTTACAATCAAGAGAGTTAAGCTATCAGACTGTTTTTATTTGAGACTAAAAGTGTTAAAATACAACAGGAGAAGGAACAGAAAGGAAATAGGTGAGGATATGACATTAAAAACCTCTGACTTTGATTTTGATTTACCAGAAGAACTGATTGCACAAACGCCACTTGAAAATCGTGCATCATCAAAGTTATTAATATTAGATTCTAAAACAGGAGCAATTGAAGACACTCAATTTCCTGCGATTATAGATGAATTAAACGAAGGAGATGCTCTTGTTATGAATGATACAAGAGTTCTTCCTGCAAGACTTCACGGAGAAAAGCCTGATACAGGTGGACATTTGGAAGTTTTATTGTTAACAAATACAACAGGTGACACATGGGAAACCTTGATTAAACCTGCCAAACGTGCTAAAAAAGGAACGGTGATTTCGTTTGGAAACGGTGCTCTAAAAGCAGTTGTTGATGAAGAATTAGAGCATGGTGGTCGCATTATTACTTTTTCTTATGATGGTGTCTTTTTAGAGATTTTAGAATCACTTGGAGAAATGCCATTACCACCATATATCAAAGAGAGACTAAGTGATAATGACCGTTATCAAACTGTCTATGCGAAAGAGAATGGGTCAGCAGCCGCTCCAACAGCTGGGTTACATTTCACACCAGATGTATTGAAAAAAATTGAAGACAAAGGTGTTAAATTAGTATATTTAACCCTTCACGTTGGACTTGGAACATTTAGACCAGTCAGTGTTGATGACGTGGAAAATCATAAAATGCATAGTGAATTTTATCGTTTAACTAAAGATGCCGCAGACACACTTAATGCGGTTAAAGAAAATGGTGGGAAAGTTGTGGCAGTAGGGACAACATCTATCAGAACACTTGAAACCATTGGGACAAAGTTTGACGGCAAATTACAAGAAGACAATGGATGGACAGATATTTTTATTAAACCAGGCTATGAGTTTAAAATAGTCGATGCATTTTTAACTAACTTCCATTTGCCAATGTCGACATTGATTATGTTAGTCAGTGCTTTTGCCGGAAAAGAAAACGTCCTACATGCCTATGAACATGCTGTAAAAGAAAGATATCGCTTCTTTAGTTTTGGGGATGCGATGTTTGTCAAATAAAGAAAGAGAGAAGAGACATGACAGAACCAGCAATTAAATATCGATTGATAAAAAAAGAAAAGCATACTGGCGCAAGATTGGGTGAAATTATAACACCTCATGGAACATTTCCAACACCAATGTTTATGCCAGTTGGAACACTTGCGACTGTAAAAACAATGGCACCAGAAGAATTAAAAGAGATGGGTGCAGGAATTATTTTAAGTAATACCTATCATCTGTGGTTACGCCCTGGTGAGGACATTGTAGAAGGTGCAGGTGGACTACATAAATTTATGAACTGGGACCAAGGAATTTTAACCGATTCTGGAGGATTCCAGGTCTGGTCATTATCAGATATGCGACAAATTGAAGAATCTGGTGTTCATTTTAGAAACCACCTAAATGGCTCTAAGATGTTTTTATCACCAGAAAAAGCTATTCAAATTCAAAATAAATTAGGACCAGATATCATGATGAGTTTTGATGAGTGTCCACCATTCCAAGAAAGTCATGACTACGTGAAAAAATCTATTGAGAGAACATCACGTTGGGCTGAGCGTGGATTAAAAGCTCACCAAAATCCAGATCGTCAAGGATTGTTTGGGATTATTCAAGGAGCTGGGTACAAAGATTTGCGTGAACAAAGCGCGCGTGAATTAGTTGGCTTAAACTTCCCTGGTTATTCTATCGGAGGGTTATCAGTAGGAGAACCTAAAGAAGAAATGAACAGAGTGCTTGAATACACAACACCACTGATTCCAGAAAATAAACCTCGTTACTTAATGGGTGTTGGAACGCCAGACTCATTAATCGATGGTGTAATTCGTGGAGTTGATATGTTTGATTGTGTGTTACCAACACGTATTGCAAGAAACGGAACATGTATGACAAGTCAAGGACGTTTGGTCGTTAAAAATGCAAAATACGCAGAAGACTATCGTCCAATTGATGAGAAATGTGATTGCTACACTTGTCGCAATTACACACGAGCTTACATTCGCCATTTAATTAAGTGTGATGAAACGTTTGGTATTCGTTTGACGTCGTACCATAATCTATATTTCTTATTAAATACAATGAAACAAGTGAGACAAGCCATTATGGATGATAACTTATTAGAATTTAGACAAGCATTTTTTGAAGAGTATGGATTTAATAAAGAAAATGCCAAAAATTTCTAAAATTTACTGAGTTTTTGTAGTTAAACATTTAAAAATTTGTTACAGTTATAGTTGAGTGAAATAAGAAAGAGGTGAACTAAGTTATGCAAACATTGATACCATTGATATTAGTGATGGGTGGGATGATGTTTTTTATGAGTCGTTCTCAAAAGAAACAACAAGCTCAACGTCAACAATTATTAGATAGTATGCAACCTGGTAGTGAAGTTGTGACTATTGGTGGACTATACGGAATCGTTCATGAAGTAGATAAAGAAAAAGGAACAGTTACCCTTGATTGTGAAGGGATTTATTTAGAATTTGAACGTGGTGCAATCAGAACCGTAAAAGCTCCTACAGCTCCAACATCTAACGAACCAGTTGAAAATACTGAACCTGAACCTGAAGTTGAAGTAACTGAAGTTGAAGTGGTTGAAGAGCCAGTAACTGAAGAAGAAAAAAAAGATAACGAATAATAAGAAAATAGTACTTTTTAAGTGCTATTTTTTATTTTTTTATTTGTCAAATTAAGCTAGACAAAATATCATTATCTATATAACTCAAAAATACTTCCAATTTTGTTTTATAGTTTAATGATTTTCTTGGAATATTATTTCTTTTAGATGCGATAGATTGGATAAAAGATTCCTTAACTTCGTTGAAATCAATTTGATTAGGTAATCTACCTTTGCGTAATAACCCATTAAAGAGTTCGTTTAAGTCTTTTTTAGTGTGTTCCTGAATTTGCAAAATAAATATCAATATCATTTAGCTTGCTGATTGATTTAAACAGATGGCATGGAAATTTTTTAAACCAATTATTTAAACTATTGTGATCACTCTCTTTGTTTTCTTTGGTTGGAAAGACAATTTAAGTGTATCACAAATGATTTGTTTGGTTGTCTAGCTTAATTTTACAATCGGCGATATAAAAAAACAGGAGATAGAATTTAGTCTCTCTCCTGAATATAATGATATATTTTAATTTTTGAGTGGTATTAAAAGTCTTAATCCATTAAATAAGACAACTAATGTAGATCCTTCATGGGCTAAAATACCAATAGGTAAGTTCATTTGACCCAAAATATTTAATACAACAAGTAATGCGACAACACCCATAGAGAAAATAATGTTTTGTTTAACCACTTTATCTAATTTTTTAGATAAACGGTAAGCGTAACCTAGTTTGTCTAAGTCGTTTTGCATTAAAACAACATCTGCTACATCAATGGCAACGTCCGTCCCATCACCCATAGCAACACCAATATCAGCTTTTACAAGAGCTGGTGCATCGTTTACCCCATCACCAACCATGGCTGTTAAACCATATTTGTTTTGAAGTGAGCTAACAATTTGTGATTTGTTTTCAGGTAGAACATTTCCTGCAACTTCGTCAATTTTAAGTGTATTTGCAACCGCACGACCAGTACGTTCAGCATCACCCGTGATCATTGTAGTGTGAATATTATGTTCTTTGAAATATGCAACAAGCTGTTGTGCTTTTGGATTTGGTAAGTCCATCATGGCGATTAATCCAATGACCACATCATCTTCAGAAAATAGTACGACTGTTTTTCCTTCTTCAGCATATTTTCTTTCAAATGATTCAATGTCAGAAGACACGTTAGTAAATTGAGAAGATCTCCCGATTTTGTATGTATGTCCTTTATAAGTTGATACGAGTCCTTTCCCAATTTGATTTTCAATAGTTAATGGAATGTCATTAACTCTTTCAATTGATTCGACAATCGCATTAGCTAATGGATGATTGGCTTGTTTTTCCATAGCTATAATTAAATCAGTATAGAATGTTTCTTCGTTTATGATGTGATCAATAAAGTGAACATCAGTGACTTTTGGTTTTCCTTCGGTTAATGTACCAGTTTTATCAAATGCGATAGCTTTAATCTCTGAAAGGTTTGAAAGGTAAGATCCGCCTTTGAATAGAACCCCGCGTTTAGCTAAGTTTGAAATGGCAGATAGTGTCGCTGGAATATCACTTGCAGCAAGGGCACAAGGAGAAGCAACTGTTAAGAAGACCATGCCTTTGTAAAAACTATCATACCAAGCCATGTTGAAAACAAGTGGCATTAATACAATGTATAAGAATACAAGAACCATAACACTCGTTACATATTTGGGTTCTAACCGTTTAATCTTTGTGGCAGTTTTAGATAGGTTTGATTGAGATTCATTGACTAACTGTAAAATTTTAGCAAATACAGTGTCTGTACTATCTTTTGTTACAACCATTGTAATGGTTCCATCACCATTGATTGTACTACCAAAAATATTGTCACCAACTGTTTTTTCAGCAGGAATGCTTTCACCGTTGATTGATGATTCATCAATTGATGTGTATCCAGTTAGAATGGTTCCGTCAGTTGGAATTTGTTCCCCATTCAATACTTTCAAATGATCGCCAATTTTTAGTTGAGCAACATCTACTGTCTTAGTAGAACCGTCTGAAAGTATTAATTTAGCATTAGTTGGACTTATTTTCATTAAAGAAGTAATTTCTTTTTTACTTTTATTTTCCACATAATGTTCTAAAAAGTGAGCGGCAGCAAAGATAAGAATTAGAAGAGCCCCCTCAGTATAATCTCCTATAAGTGCTGCACCGATTGCTGCAAGAGACATTAAAACATGGACATTTGGCATAAATTTTTTAAGTCGTTTGGTTTCTTTAATGGTATCTTCAAAACCTTCAATCATAATGTGGTATCCAGAAAGAACAATAGTTGAAACGGACAGAATGGTTTTCAAAGTACCAACTGGTAAAAATAAACTAATCAGAAATGTTGCTAAACCTATAAAGAATAGAACGACTGGTAGATTACCATGGTCGTGATTGTGTGCGTGGCTGCATTTTTTATGATCATGTTCAATGGCATGTTGTGATTGTGACATGTGGTTCATCTCCTTTTTATATAAGTAAATAGTCATATGAACATTTATTCATATTTAAATTATATATCCTTATACAAGAAAAAGCAAATAAAACCTCGATTATTTTTTTGAATAATCAAGGTTTTATAATGTTAGTTAAATATGTTTTTGTAAATGCTCGTATCTATGACCGGCAATATCAATTTCACCAGATTTTTCAAAACCATTGTTCAAATAAATTCTTTTGGCATTGTCATTAACTAAATCACAATTCAAACCTATAATAGAAAGATTTGATTGTGTTGCTAATTCAGAAAGAGAGTTAAGCAACTCTTTTGCGACACCTTTACCACGATGATTAGGAGATGTTACTAATGTATCCAAATACCATTCATTATCAAAGGCTTCTTCTTCAGTAAATAAACGATATTTTTCTATTGGTAAGTTGTTTTGTTCAAGAATTTCAAAGAATCCTTCATCAATATTTTTTTCTAAATGATGTGGGTAGCCAAAAGCCACACCAGCGACTTCACCATCAATTTCTTTTACTAGTGCATTTTTGTAACCATAACGATGAGTTGGTTTTTCTATAAAACTTGTAACGAGTAAATTTTTTACTTCATCTTCAGATAATTTATCAAAGATGTCTAGCTCCATATCTTTTAAGACAATCATAACTAAATCAATTGCTTGACTAGCATCTTTTTTTTCTGCAAAACGAATCATTTTGTATGGTTCCTCCTTTTTGGTATAAATTAAGTACAGTTACTATATCATGCGTATAATATAGGAGCAACTTGCAAAAAAGTAAAAATATAAAAAAGAGTATTGATTATTTTAAAAATGATAGTATAATATGAAGGTACGTGTAATACACGTATTTCTTTTTTATTTACAGTGTGGGAGGAGAAATTTACATCTCCATTAAACCACATCACGGACTTAAGGAGGTATGTCTCGTGGCAAAGAAAGTTGAAAAATTAGTTAAATTACAAATTCCTGCAGGGAAAGCAACACCAGCTCCACCGGTAGGTCCAGCATTAGGTCAAGCGGGTATTAACATTATGGGATTCACAAAAGAATTCAACGCTCGTACAGCAGATCAAGCTGGTTTAATTATTCCAGTTGTAATTTCTGTATATGAAGACCGTTCATTTACATTTATTACAAAAACACCACCAGCTGCAGTTTTACTTAAAAAAGCAGCTAACATTGAAAAAGGTTCAGGAGAGCCTAACTCTAAAAAAGTAGCAACTGTTACTAAAGATCAAGTAAAAGAAATCGCTGAAACTAAAATGCAAGACCTAAACGCAGCTGATATTGAAGCAGCTATGCGCATGGTAGAAGGTACTGCACGAAGCATGGGTATCACTGTAGAGTAATATTCTACAGCGACTCTTGAAGTAGCTTCTCAGTCGAATTTATATTGAAAAATATAAATACGTGGGAGGTACAACCGTTATAACCACAATCAAGGAGGAAACAAAATGGCTAAGAAAAGTAAAAAAATGCAAGAAGCATTGAAAAAAGTAGATGTAACAAAAGAATACTCTGTAGCAGAAGCAGTAGCTTTAGCTAAAGAAACAAACATTGCTAAATTCGACGCAACTGTAGAAGTTGCTTACCGTCTAAATGTAGACCCTAAAAAAGCTGATCAACAAATCCGTGGAGCTATGGTATTACCTAATGGAACTGGTAAAACTCAATCTGTATTAGTTTTCGCTAAAGGTGAAAAAGCTAAAGAAGCAGAAGCTGCTGGAGCTGACTTTGTTGGTGAAGCTGACATGGTAGAAAAAATTAAAGGTGGATGGTTTGGTTTCGACGTTGTCGTAGCAACTCCAGACATGATGGCGCAAGTTGGTCAATTAGGACGTGTATTGGGACCTAAAGGATTAATGCCTAACCCTAAAACAGGAACTGTTACTATGGACGTAACGAAAGCTGTTGAAGAAGTTAAAGCAGGTAAAGTGACTTACCGTGTAGACAAACAAGGAAACATTCATGTTCCAATTGGTAAAGTATCATTCGACGATGCTAAATTAATTGAAAACTTTGAAGCGTTAAATGATGTTATCTTAAAAGCTAAACCAGCTGCTACAAAAGGTGCTTACATCCAAAACTTAACAATTACAACAACTTTTGGACCTGGTGTCAAAGTTGATAAATTTTCATTCTAATTAATAAAAACAGTTGACCTAGATAACTGTAGATGTTATAGTTATCTAGGTTAAAATATTATGCCGAAGACAGTAGGTGGTTCTAGAACCTTAATTTCCTACCGAGGACAATGATTAATACAATCAATAGTCCCTCTATGTCAACGGTGGCATGGAGTTTTTTTTGTATAAAAAATTCCACCATCTATTAATTAACGGAGGTGAAAATAAATGAGTGAAGCATCAATTGCAAAAAAAGCACAAGAAGTTGACGTGATTTCTGCTAAACTAAAAGAAGCTGCATCTGTTGTTGTTGTAGATTACCGTGGTTTAACTGTAGAAGAAGTAACTAACTTACGTAAACAATTACGTGATGCAAACGTTGAGATGAAAGTTATCAAAAATGGTATCTTACGTCGTGCAGCTGAAAAAGCTGGCTTAGAAGGTATGGAAGATGTATTCTTTGGACCAACAGCCGTAGCATTCAGTAACGAAGACGTTGTAGCACCTGCTAAAATCATGAATGATTTTGCAAAAGAAGCAGAAGCATTAGAAATTAAAGGCGGTATTATCGAAGGAAACGTTTCTTCTAAAGAAGAAATTATTGCTTTGGCAAAATTACCAAGTCGCGAAGGCTTACTTTCTATGTTACTATCTGTACTTCAAGCTCCTGTCAGAAACGTGGCTTATGCAGTCAACGCAGTAGCAGAAGCAAAAGAAGAAGAAGTTGCGTAATGGCAGCTTAATATCAAAAAAATAAAAAATAAAACAATCGAGAGATTTAAAATGGAGGAAAAAATAATGGCATTAAATGTTGAACAAATTATTGCTGATTTAAAAGAATCAACTATTTTAGAATTAAATGATTTAGTTAAAGCTATCGAAGAAGAATTTGGTGTATCTGCTGCTGCTCCTGTAGCTGTAGCTGGTGGCGCTGCTGAAGGTGGATCTGCTGCTGAACAAACTGAATTCACTGTAGAATTAACTTCTGCTGGAGATTCAAAAGTTAAAGTAATCAAAGCAGTTCGTGAAGTAACTGGATTAGGATTAAAAGAAGCTAAAGCATTAGTTGATGGAGCTCCATCTCCACTTAAAGAAGGCGCATCTAAAGAAGAAGCTGAAGAAATTAAAGCAAAATTAGAAGAAGTTGGCGCTGCAATTACATTAAAATAATCAGTTATTTTAATGAAAGAGAGGAAGAGAAATCTTCCTCTTTTTTGTTTGCCTAAAATCAAATAAGGATAAGAGTTGAGAATTTTGTATAGAAGACGTAAAATGAAAGGGATAGTAGAAAAGGAAAAAGGATTGGAGAGTAAAATGATTAATCGATTACATGACGATAGTTTAGCATTACACACAGATTTATATCAATTAAATATGATGAAAACATATTGGGAATTAGGTAGAGACGATAGACACGCTGTTTTCGAATGTTATTTCCGTGATATGCCATTTAAGAATGGTTATGCTATTTTTGCGGGCTTAGAACGAATTGTAGATTATTTCGATAATCTAGCTTTTTCTGATTCAGATATTGATTATCTACGTAAGGTGACAGACTATCCCGAAGAATTTTTGACTTATCTGAAAGAATTTAAATTTAAATGTACAGTGAGATCAGCTTTAGAAGGAGAATTAGTTTTCAATAATGAACCTATTTTCCAAGTTGAAGGTCCACTAGCTCAATGTCAGTTAGTTGAAACAGCTGTATTAAACATTATTAATTATCAAACATTGATCGCAACAAAAGCTGCAAGAATTCGTGCAGTATGTGATGATGATTTAATTATGGAATTTGGGACAAGAAGAGCGCAAGAATTAGACGCATCAATATGGGGGACAAGAGCAGCGTATATTGGTGGTTTTGATTCAACAAGTAATGTTAGAGCGGGTAAAATGTTTGGTATTCCTATTGCAGGAACTCATGCACATAGTTTGATACAATCTTACTTAAATGATTATGACGGTTTTAAAGCATATGCTCAAACGCATAAAGACTGCGTGTTTTTAGTAGATACATATGATACGCTACGTTCAGGTGTGCCAAGCGCAATCCGAGTGGCTAATGAAATGGGCGATAAAATTAATTTCGTTGGTGTGAGAATTGATAGTGGGGACATGGCTTATATTTCTAAAAAAGTAAGAAAACAACTTGATGAAGCAGGTTATCCTGATGTTAAAATCTATGCGTCAAACGATTTAGATGAATCAACCATTCTAAATTTAAAAATGCAACGGGCAAAAATTGATGTTTGGGGGATCGGAACAAAACTCATTACAGCTTACGATCAACCAGCGCTGGGTGCGGTTTATAAAATAGTTTCTATTGAGAGTGATGATGGAAAAATGGTGGATACAATCAAGTTATCAAGTAATGCCGAAAAAGTGTCAACTCCTGGTAAAAAACAAGTTTGGCGAATTACTGGTAAAGATGGGAAATCTGAAGGAGATTACATCACACTTTGGACAGAAGACCCACGAAATCAAGAAGAGTTATACATGTTCCATCCAGTTCATACTTATATTAATAAAACAGTGAAAAACTTTACAGCACGTCCAGTTTTACAAGATATCTACATAGATGGTAATCGAGTGTATGAGTTGCCCACATTAGAAGAAATCAAAAAATTATCTAAAGACAATCAAGACTCATTGTGGGAAGAATACAAACGTAATTTAAACCCTCAAAAATATCCAGTTGATTTATCAACAGAGTGTTGGGAACATAAAATGGCTACTATAAAAAAAGTTCACGATATGACTCGAAATCAATAGTAGTCATAATTTAAGGAGCTCTAGATGAATGAAAAAGAAACTGTCTTTTGGAACAGATTTTTAAAAGACACGGATATAAAGTCGCCTGTTTTTGGTGAGTCATGGGCGTTTGGAGGCTCACCTGACGAGTTAGCTGAATTAGTTTTACAAGGTAAGAAGACAGCAACTGCCAGTGCCAAAATAGAATATGAATGGTGCAATGAAGCTTTACCTAAAGCTAATGAGCATTATGATATGTTATTAAATGGTAATGGTGATCCAGTGGCTATTCTCATGACAACCAAAGTCTATGTGACACCGTTCAATCAAGTTTCAGCAGAACATGCTTATAAAGAAGGAGAAGGAGATTTATCTCTAGCATACTGGCGAGATGTACATTATCAGTTTTGGAAAGATCTATTCCAAAATCATTATCACAAGCAAGTAGATATTGAAAGCATGGATGTTGTGTGCGAAGAATTTAAAGTTGTATATCAATAAGTGAGAAAAGATAGTTTGTTTTAATGAAACTATCTTTTTTTGCTGTTTTAGGCTGAATGTTTATTATTAGTTCATCATTGATTTATCGCTATTTTAGTATAATATACTTGTTGTTTTGTACAAAAAATTCATTTATTAGTTATTTTACGAAATAGTAGATTGATTTTTCATTAAAGGATTATTAATGTGGTATATGTTGCTTATATGAGTATACCATATGATAAACTATCGAGTATGATATTAAAAGAAGGGGTAAGTAATGGTGGAACAAAAAAGTATATATGTAAATAGTTTTGGTAAAAGGCGTTTACTAGATGATAAAGGCGAACGTATTTCAAATATTGTATTAATACAGTTTTTATTAGTATTTAGAGATAATTGTTTAAGTGACTTAGAGCTTTTAAGTGTTATCTTAGATTGTTTTGCACAGAGTAGAGATAAACTAATATTAACAGATGCTTAATAATACTGGGTGTCAGAACTATCGTGTGATTTACCAGAAGAGTTTATCAGTAAATATGAATAGAGTTTATACATTGTTAAGGATGTAAAAAGAAGTTGACCTAGAAGTCCTAAAATAGAAAAAATCCCGTGAAATCAGTTTATTAAAATATTGATTTCATGGGATTTCTATTTTATTAGTGTGGTGATTTTTACTAAATAAATTACTTTTGTGTCAGCTTCTTTTTATTATTTTCCCAAGTTGAGGTGAGGAAATCATAGGTTAAATCATTTGTATTACTAACTAGTGATATATCGGTCCCTAAATCATTAATGCGTCCAACGCCGATAGGTAAAGCGCTACTTTTTTTAATTGCCGTAATTCCTGCTTGTGAATCCTCAATCCCGATACAACTTGAAATAGGACAATCAATTGCATCTGCTGCAGCAATAAAAATATCAGGAGCAGGCTTTCCTAAGGCTATACTACTTGGATCGACTATAGCATCGAAATAGTGAGTTAAATTCATTTTTTCTAACAATAAAGGCCCGTTCTTACTTGCAGAAGCAAGGGCGATTTTTATATGATGTTGCTTTAATTCTTTTAGTAAAGAAAGAATTCCTGGGAAGATATCTTCTTCAGAAAAAGATTGAATCATTTTGACATAAACATCATTTTTCTTTTCAGCTAGTTTTCTAAATGTATCATCATCAACAGTGTTTCTTTTCTTTCCGTGCTTTAAAATTAAATCTAAAGAATCTTCTCTACTAACCCCTTTGAGTTGTTCGTTGAATTCTCTATCAATCTCAATATCTAACTCTTCAGCTAAACTTTTCCATGCTTTGTAATGATAGTCAGCCGTGTCAGTTATGACACCGTCTAAATCAAATAGAACTCCCTTAAACATTTAATTAACTCCTTTGTTTTTTAAATCGATAGTTAATGTATTTTTTAATGTATAATTTTTTTCATAAACTGATAAATCCAGAGGTTCGCCACTCAATAAATTAATTTTAATATCAGTTGAGATATTAATATGAAGTAGTCGATTACGGTAGTTAATATGGAAAGCATATCCATTCCAGTTCGTTGGCAAGAATGGTGAAAAACTTAAAGATTCATTGAATACTTTCATTTGAGCGAATCCTTGAACGATTGTTAACCAACTTCCTGTCATAGAGGTAATGTGTAATCCATCTTCCGTATCATTGTTATAATTATCTAAGTCTAATCTAGCTGTTCTTTGATACATTTCAATTGCTTTTTCTTCCATACCTAATTCAGCTGCTAATATAGAATGGATACATGGTGAAAGTGATGATTCGTGAACAGTCATTGGTTCGTAAAATTCGAAATTTTTACGTTTTTCATCTAGAGTAAATTGGTCGTTGAAGAAATATATTCCCTGTAAAACGTCAGCTTGCTTAATAAAGCAAGAGCGAAGTATTTTATCCCAAGACCAATTTTGGTTTAAAGGAACCTCTTTTTTATTTAAGTCAGAGACAGGCATTAAATCTTTATCTAAAAAGGTATCATGCTGTACAAAGACATCAAGTTTCTCATCTTTTGGTAAATACATATGATTTATAATATCTTCCCATTTATCTAATTCAGATTCCGAAATAGAGACAGGTGTTTCGTTTTTGTATTTATCATAGTTTTCTAGTGTGTAGCTTAATACCCATTTGGCAATATAATTTGTATACCAGTTATTATTGACATTGTTTTCATATTCATTAGGTCCTGTAACACCATGTATCATATAAGCGTTGTTACGTTTTGAAAAATGAACTCTATCTGCCCAAAAACGTGAAATTTCAGTTAATACTTCTAAACCTTCTTTTTTTATGTAGGAAGTATCACCTGTGTAATTAGTATAATTATAAATAGCATAGGCAATAGCTCCGTTACGATGGATTTCTTCAAAAGTAATTTCCCACTCATTATGACACTCGACACCGGTGAAGGTTACCATCGGGTAAAGAGCACCTTTTAACCCTTGCTGTCTAGCGTTATGTTGTGCTTGTGGTAATTGGTTATGACGATATTTTAATAAATTCTTTGTGACACTAGAATCAGCAAGAGATAAGTATAGTGGAATAGCATATGCTTCAGTATCCCAATAAGTAGCACCGCCATACTTTTCACCAGTAAAACCTTTAGGACCGATATTTAATCGTTCATCTTCTCCATAATAGGTTGAGAATAATTGAAATAGATTAAAACGAATACCTTGTTGTGCTTCATCATCTCCTGAAATCACAACATCAGCTAGTTCCCAACGTTTTAACCACGCTTTTTTATGTTGTTCAACAAGTTCTTCTATTGAGTAATGATTGACTTGTTCCATTAGTTCTATTGCTTTAGATACTTGTTTTTCTTCAGGAATATCACGACTTGTTATAATAACTACTTTTTTATCGAGTGCTAATTTATCACCTGAAGATAGTGTAGTAGAAAATGTTTCGGTTGCTTCAAATTCTTTGAAAGATTTATTAGATGTAATCGTGGAGTTCGAAATGTCATTTTGCATCATAGTTGTCACACAAAATTGATCTACACCAAATGGATTACTAATTGTTTTAGCTGTAACGGTGTTTTCGCTACTTTGACGGTGTTCCCAGAACATATCATCATAATTACTGTCTTCGTTATGAACATGGTTATCTAATTTGGAAACAAAAGTCACACCACCTATACCTTCTAAAATTTCAACAGTAACGTTTATCAATGCTAATTCTTTAATTGTTAGGCTTAACAATCGTTTAAATGAACATTTAAATTTACAGTTATCAACTGATAAAATAAATGAGCGTGATAAAATACCATGCTGCATATCTAGTTCTTGATAAAAATTTGTTGGTTCATAATGATTCAAATCTATTTTTTTATCATTTAAATAAATATCGACAGCAATAAAATCAACAGCGTTAATTACTTTGCCAAAATAATCAGGATAACCATTTTTCCACCATCCAACACGTGTTTTATCGGGATACCAAACACCAGCCAAATAAGTCCCTTTATGGTTATTTCCAGAATATCCTTCTTCAAAGTTTCCTCTTAGTCCCATGTAGCCGTTCCCGATACTTGTTAAAGATTCTTGTAAACGGATATCTTCTTTGTTTAGTGAGTGAGTGGTTAATTTGAATGGATCAATGTCAAATAATCTTTTTAAGTGTGTCATTTATAATACCCTCCATGAATTTTAATGATTAATTATATAATATACGCAAACGATTGCGAAATCAATAAAAAATAAAATTATGTTACTGTAACATAATTTTAAAGATAAATGAAAAGTATTTACTTTTCTAAAACTGATAAGTATAATATAATTATGCAAACGATTTCGTTTAAAACAAGAATTAATAATGACAGAAAGAGGTATAGAAACAATGAAAAAGTTACTAAGTTTTGAGTTTTGGCAAAAATTTGGAAAAGCATTAATGGTTGTGGTAGCTGTCATGCCTGCTGCTGGATTAATGATTAGTATCGGAAAAACGATTCCGATGATGTCACCAGATATGGCGTTTTTAGTAATAACTGGCGGAGTAATTGAAAATATAGGATGGGGAATTATTGGAAATCTTCATTTATTATTTGCACTAGCAATTGGTGGTAGTTGGGCTAAAGAACGTGCAGGAGGAGCTTTTGCTGCAGGAATTGCCTTTATTTTAATCAATCGTATTACTGGTTCAATATTTGGTGTTACATCAGAGATGCTTGCAAACGACGAAGCATTTACTCACACATTATTTGGAACTAAAATCATGGTTAAAGGATTTTTCACGAGCGTATTAGAAGCACCTGCTTTAAATATGGGAGTGTTTGTTGGGATTATAGCTGGTTTTGTTGGGGCGATGGCATATAACAAATATTATAATTATAGAAAATTGCCAGATGCTTTGTCTTTCTTCAATGGTAAGCGCTTTGTTCCTTTTGTTGTCATACTTTGGTCAACGTTAGTTTCTATTGGTCTTGCGATTATTTGGCCAGCTATTCAATCAGGTATTAATAATTTTGGTTTATGGATTGCTCAATCACAAGAATCTGCACCAATTTTGGCACCGTTTTTATATGGAACCCTTGAGAGGTTATTACTACCATTTGGATTACATCATATGTTGACCATACCTATCAACTATACTCAGTTAGGTGGGACATATGAAATTTTATCTGGAGCACAGGCAGGGACGCTTGTTTACGGTCAAGATCCACTGTGGTTAGCATGGGCAACAGATTTATTTAACTTAAAAAATGCAGGAAATATCGAACAATATAATTATGTATTATCAAACTGGACACCAGCTAGATTTAAAGTAGGCCAAATGATTGGAGCATCAGGTATTTTGATGGGATTCACTTTGGCAATGTATAAAAATGTAGACATTGATAAAAGAAAACAATATAAATCAATGTATGTATCTGCTGCATTGGCAGTGTTTTTAACAGGAGTAACTGAACCATTAGAATTTATGTTTATGTTTGCAGCAGTTCCGTTGTATCTAGTGTATGCAGTGATTCAAGGAGCGGCATTTGCGATGGCCGACATCATCTCATTACGCGTCCATTCATTTGGAAATATTGAGTTATTAACAAGAACACCATTAGCCATTAAAGCAGGTTTATCACAAGATTTGATTAACTTTGTAATTTGTATTATTGTGTTTGCTATTGTTTCTTATTTTATTGCTGGATTTATGATCAAGAAATTTAATTTAGCAACACCAGGTAGAAATGGTAATTATGATGTTGATGCGTCAAATGAAGTAGATGCTGATCCAACAAAGAATGAAGGAATCGCACCACAAATTGTATCAATTATCCAATTATTAGGTGGAAAAAGAAATATTTCTGAAGTGGATGCCTGTATGACACGTCTAAGAGTGAGTGTGAAAGATGCTAATTTAGTAGGAAACGAACAAGAGTGGAAAAAAGCAGGGGCACTTGGATTAGTCTTAAAAGATAACGGGGTGCAAGCAATATATGGACCAAAAGCGGATGTTATTAAGTCTGATGTACAAGATGCATTGGATAGTGGAGTGGATATTGATTTACTTGTTGCAGAAACTACCGTGGAACAAATCGAAGATAAACAAAAGAAAAAAGGTATAATGATTCCATTGATTACTGTAGCTCAAGGTGACGTTATACCTGTAGAGCAAGTGACAGATGATGTGTTTTCTAAAAAAATGATGGGGGAAGGATTTGCTGTTAATCCTAGTAGTGAGCATGTATACTCACCAGTTTCAGGTGTTGTGACATCTATATTTCCAACTAAACACGCTATAGGATTAGTCACATCAGAAGGATTAGAAGTATTAGTACATATGGGTCTGGATACGGTGGAAATGGTAGAAGAAGTATTTGAACTCTCAGTACAAGAAGGAGATGTTGTACAAGCGGGTGACTTACTTGCCACAGTTGACTGGGAAAAAGTTGCACAGGAAGGAAAAGAAACAACGATTGTTGTCATATTTACGAATACACCAATGATTCAAGAATTTGAATTAACGTCTGTTGGATTATGCAGAACATCAGATAAGATTGGACATATAATACTATAAAGTGAGGGATATGGATGAAGTGGTTAACACTCAATATACATAGCTGGATGGAAAAAGAAACGATAAAGAAAATGGATATTCTAGCAAATTTTATTATTTCACAAGATTTGGATGGAATATCGTTGCAAGAGGTCAATCAACTGATTGATGCTCAAAATGAGGTCAATCCACTTCATTTTATATCTCCAGAAAATGAAAGACCTGTCATTAAACAAGATAACTATGCACTCTGCTTAGTAAAAAAATTAGCAGAACTTGGTGCAACGTATTATTGGAGTTGGACATATAGTCATATAGGATATGATATCTATGAAGAAGGAGTTGCTATATTATCTAAAGTGCCAATAAAACCATACGCTGTTCTAGTTTCTAATGTTGATGATAAGAAATCTGTTCAAAGGCGAATGATGTTATGTGCAGAGCTTACAGTATCAAGTAAACCAATACTTGTTACTAGTAATCACTATTCCTGGTGGGATACAGACAGTCGAACAGGCTTTCAGATTGAATGGAAATTAAGTAAACAATATTTAGATAAGTTTTCTGGTGTTAAACTATTATTCGGTGATTTTAATGGACCAGATAATATAAAAAATGAAACCTATGATTTAGTGAATGAAACCTTTATTGATACGTATAAATTATCAGATAAAGTAATAGGTCATTACACCATTCCTGAAGAAATAGATGGATGGGAAGGGACGAAAGAACAGTTTAGAATAGACTATGCGTTCATATCTGAAAAACATCGAGTAAGGTTACATCAAGTTGTTCTTGACGGTGATATTTATCCGTGTGTGAGTGATCATTATGGTATTATGGTATTAATTGATATGTGATAAAGAGTGGGAGATAAAACTATGGGAGTTACAATAAAGGATGTTGCAAAAGAAGTTGGTGTTGCCCCATCAACTGTTTCACGAGTGCTTAAAGATCATCCAAGTATATCAGCAGATACGAAAGAACGTGTGAGAAAAGCAATGGATAAATTGGGATATGTCCCAAACATATCTGCTAGAAATTTAGTTAGTAAATTATCTAACGCGATTGGTGTTGTTTTACCAATTATTGAATCGAAAGAAAGAACAAGTGAGCCATTTTACCTAGAAGCAATTACTGCGATGAATGAAGAAGCGAGTAAACACCAAGTGAGTATTGCAATAGCTTCAGGTAATACAGAAAAAGAATTATTAGAAGCAGTTCAGCTTCTCTATTTACAAAAAAGAGTAGACTCATTTATTTTGATGTATGTAAAAGAAAATGATATAATTCTAGATTTTTTAATTGATAAGGCTATTCCGTTTACTATCATTGGGCATCCTTATCGATATTATAACGAGACGAGTTGTGTTGATAATGATAACCAATTATTAGGGCGTAGTGTGACACAATATTTGATAGATAAGGGACATCGTGATATTTTATTTGTGACCAATAATTCAACCGAAAACTTTTTTAAAGAACGGTTTTATGGCTATGAAATGTGTTTAAGAGAAAATAGTTTAGTACCTTACCCAGTGTGTGACTTAGAAAAAACAGATGAATTTATTCAACTAGACTCTTTATTAAGTCAACGGAAGATATCAGCTTGTATCGCTATTGATGATATGTTTGCTTTGAAAGTTATTCAATTTATTCAATTGAGTGGATTGAACGTCCCAGATGATATATCAGTTATTAGTTTTAATAATTCTATTTTTTCAACATTGATACATCCTTACATCACTTCGGTTGATATTAATACACGAGAATTAGGAAAATCTGCTGTTTTAGAATGCTTATATCAGGTGAATCATCCTAATGAATTGAAAAAACGAGTTGTTATCCCTCACAAATTAATAGAGAGAGAAACAGTGATTGAGCACAGAAAATAACATTTAATCCATCAAATTCTTTTATGAAATTGATGGATTTTTTTATATAGTAGTTAAAAGGAGTGAGAATAGTGAGCTTGTATTTAGAAATCCCCGTGTGGAATCATATGTTACCATTTAGAGCATTTGAAAATGAGGGAGAGGTTGTTGTTCACCCTCATTGGCATAAAGAGATAGAAGTGATTTATGTCACAAAAGGAATGGTGAATATAGGATATGATAATCAATTATTTCAAGTGAATGAAGGAGAAATATTTGTTTTTGGAAGTGGTGAATCACACTATTTTTTAGCATCTCCTGGCAGTACTCGAATTGTATACCAATTTGATTTAGGAATATTTCAAAATAATATGCTTAAACAAAAAGACTATAAAGAAATTGTTACTTTATTTGAAATAACCGAAAACTTAAGTCGATTTTGGGGTAGAGAAACAGAGCAAGAAATGAGAATAATTTTAGAGAGCTTATTTCAGGAGGGACAAAAACCAAATAAAGGTTATAACTACGCCATATTAAGTTTACTCAATCAACTATTAGTGATTTATTATAGAGAAATACCAAAAAAGACACATAAATTATCGGAGGGGAATTTTGTTGAATCGACACTGCAAAAACAAACATTAGAGAGATTAAATGAAGTATTCATTTATATTGAGACTCACTATCAAGAAGTAATCACTTTGGAAAATATAGCTAATCATGTTGGGTTTAGTCCATATTATTTTTCACGTTTTTTTAAAAAAAATACAGGTCAAAATTTTAGTCAGTTTTTAACAGACTATCGTTTAAATCAAGCCAAATATATCTTATCTCATGAGAATGTTCCTATGATAGAAGTGGCAGAGCGTGCAGGATTTAATAGCGTTAAAACATTTCATCATGTATTTAAAGAACATATGGGAATATCGCCGCTAAAATATCATAAGACAATATATGGGAATAATTGACTCAGATAACAGGAAGAAAACCTTATCATTTTTTTGTATGATGAATGTATCAACAAGAAAACGATGGAGGTTTTTTTATGACATTAAAAGTAGGGATTATTGGCTGTGGTGGTATTGCTAATGGAAAGCATATGCCAGCGCTAAGTAAAGTAGAAGAAGTCGAAATGGTGGCATTTTGTGATGTCATTGTTGAACGAGCTGAAAAAGCAAAAGAAGAGTTTGGTACAACCAATTCAGCTGTCTATGAAGATTATAAAGAGTTATTAGCAGATAAAACCATTGACATTGTTCATGTGTGTACACCGAATAACTCGCATGCAGACATTTCAATCGCTTCAATGAAAGCGGATAAACACGTGATGTGTGAAAAACCAATGGCAAAAACAAGTGAAGAAGCTAAAAAGATGTTAGAAGCTGCGAAAGAAACAGGGAAAAAATTAACGATAGGGTACCAAAATCGTTTTACAACTGCTGCGAATTACTTGCATCAGGTATGTGAAGAAGGAGAATTAGGAGACATCTATTATGGAAAAGCACATGCGATTCGCCGTCGTTCTGTGCCAACTTGGGGAGTCTTTCTTGATGAAGAAGCACAGGGCGGTGGTCCGCTGATTGATATAGGGACACACGCTTTAGACTTAACATTATGGATGATGGATAACTACAAACCAAAATATGTGGTAGGAAATACCTATCATAAATTGTCACCAACGAAAAATGCAGCAAATGCGTGGGGGCCTTGGGATCCAGAAAAGTTTACGGTAGAAGATTCAGCTTTTGGTTTCATTACAATGGAAAATGGCGCAACGATTTCTTTAGAATCAAGTTGGGCGCTAAATAGCCGTCAAATTGGGGAAGCGAAAACTAGTTTGTCAGGGACAAAAGGTGGCGCAGATATGTTTGACGGCCTAACAATTAATGGTGAAGATCACGGTTTATTATATGAAAAACACATTGAGCTAGAAACAGGTGGCGTTGATTTTTATGATAGTGAAGGGAATGACCCGGCATTGATAGAAGCACAGTCATTTGTTCAAGCAATTTTAAATGATACTGATCCAGTTGTTCTACCTGAACAAGCATTGGTGGTCACGCAAATTTTAGAAGCGATATATGAGTCATCAAAAACTGGGAAACCAGTATATTTTAATAAGTAGGTGAAGAGGAATGATTCATGTATTAGTATGGAATGAATATCGTCACGAAAAAATCGATAAAAAGGTACAAGAGGTTTATCCTGATGGTATTCACGAGCAGTTAGCCTCTTTTCTAAAAGAAGAGTTTGATGTAAAAACTGCGACATTGGATGAGACAGAACATGGTTTAACAGAAGATGTACTGAGCAATACAGATGTATTGGTTTGGTGGGGACATATTGCTCATAATGAAGTGAGTGATGAGATTGTTCAGCGTGTGCATCAACGTGTCTTACAAGGTATGGGATTGATAGTACTCCATTCAGGTCATATGTCTAAAATCTTTATGTCATTGATGGGAACGTCATGTGATTTAAAGTGGCGTGAAGCAGATGAAACGTGTCGTATTTGGAACGTCAATCCAAGTCATCCAATCGTAGAAGGGGTTGGCGAGTATATTGAGTTAGAAAAAGAAGAAATGTATGGCGAACATTTTGATATACCAGCACCTGGTGAATTGATTTTTGTGAATTGGTACAAAGGTGGCGAGGTATTTAGAGGTGGCTGTACCTTTAGACGAGGAAATGGTAAGATTTTTTATTTCCAACCAGGTCATGAAACGTATCCATCATATTACAACGAACAAGTTCAACTAGTGATTAAAAATGCAGTGAAGTGGTGTAATCCAATTGATAGCACCTACCCAACATATGGACATCATGAACCATTAGAAGAGTTATAAAAGGAGGAAACAAACATGAAATTAGGCGTTTTTACCCCATTATTTAACAATTTATCATTTGATGAGATGATTGAAAAAGTAGCAGAGCAAGGGTTACAAATGGTTGAGATTGGAACAGGTGGCTCTCCAGGAAGTGCTCACTGTGATGTGGACGCGTTACTCGCCAGTAGTGATAAACGAAAAGAATACCAAGCAAAATTAAATGATAAAGGATTAGAAATTAGTGCCTTTAGTGCGCATCATAATCCTATTTCACCAACACCTGCAGAAGCAAAAGAAGCGGACGAACTATTAAGAAAAACAATTAAGTTGGCATCTCTAATGAATGTACCAGTGGTGAATGGATTCTCTGGTGTTGGTGGAGGAAATGAAACTGATACATCTGTTAATTGGCCTGTCTTACCATGGCCAACGGATTATACAGATATTTATCATTATCAATGGGAAAACCAATTAATCCCTTATTGGAAAGACATTAATAGTGACTGTCAAACAGCAGGAGTGAAAATAGGGATTGAACTTCATGGTGGATTTTTAGCTCATACCCCATATACCATGTTGAAATTGCGTGATGCAGCTGGAGATAATATTGGGTGTAACTTAGATCCATCTCATTTATGGTGGCAAGGAATCGAACCAGTTGGAGCAATTAAAATACTAGGAAAAGAAAATGCGATTCATCATTTTCATGCTAAAGATACATATTTAGATCAAGATAATATGAATATGTATGGTGTGACGGATATGCAACCTTATACCAACGTTCAGTCAAGAGCATGGACATTTAGAACGGTCGGGTGTGGTCATAGCTTACAAGATTGGTCAGATATTATTAGTGCATTGCGTTTGTATGGATATGATTACGTATTAAGTATCGAGCATGAAGATCCATTGATGTCAATTGATGAAGGTTTCTCACGTGCAGTGACCAATCTTAAGTCAATTATGATTCATGATAAACCAACTGACATGTGGTGGGCATAGGAGGTCGTCAAATGCTTAATATAGGAATTATTGGTTACGGTGGTATGGGAAGCTACCATTACCGGGAATTAATTAAACAAAAAGATGGTGTACAAGTGACAGGTGCTTATGATATAAAATCGGAACGTATGGAAATTGCGAAAGAAGCTGGTCTTAAAACATACAAATCGTTAGAAGAATTACTGTCTGATGACACGATTGATGTAGTGTTAGTGGCCACCCCTAATGATGTGCATAAAGAGTTGTCTATCCAAGCGATGACAAGTGGAAAACACGTGATTTGTGAGAAACCAGCGATGATGTCAGCACAAGAGTTAGATGAAGTGATTAAAGTATCAAACGAAACAGGTCAAGTGTTTATGGTGCATCAAAACAGACGATGGGATAATGACTTTTTAATCATTCAAGATATGTATCAAAAGAAACCAATTGGCGAACTATTTCAAATTGAGTCGCGTGTTCATGGAGCAAATGGTATTCCAGGAGATTGGCGTCATTTAGAAAAACATGGCGGTGGAATGTTACTTGATTGGGGCGTTCACTTATTGGATCAACTTCTTTTTATGGTAGATAGTCCAGTAAAAGAGGTATCCGCTGATTTAAGCTATATTTTAGGTGATGAAGTGGATGATGGCTTTATTGCGGACATCACATTTGAAAATAGTGTCAAAGCGTTAGTTGAAGTTGGTACAACCAATTTTGTTAAATTACCACGTTGGTATGTCAAAGGTTTGGAAGGAACAGCTGTCATTGATGATTGGGACCTATCTGGAAAAGTAGTGAAACAAACAGGCGTGATTGATCATCATAACTTAGTACCAATTAAAGCAGGACAAGGACTAACTAAAACAATGTCACCTCCTTCAGAAGATGCGACAACGACGTTACCAATTGTCGAAGTTGAGGCAGATTATGATGGATTTTATCAAAATTTCTACAATGTTGTAGTTAATAATGCAACACCAATTGTAAAAAATGAAGAAGTAAGAGATGTATTGGCATTGATTGAGAGAATATTTGAGGTGGCTAAAATCTAAAGTATGAAACACCAGTAAATGGATTTAAATCCATTTATTGGTCTTTTAACATAGTTAATTGTAATAGAATGATATTTAAATATCTTTTACTTTATTATCTTATATTAAATCTATTTCACCACGTCCAATTTTGTTTATAATGGGAAGCAAAGCACATTCATGTGCATTTAGTGAAACAGCATATGATTTAGCAAATGAACCAAAAGAATTGTTTGAGATAGAAGGAGCCAATCATGTTGATTTATACGACAAGGAAGAATTGATTCCTTTTGAAAAATTAGTGTGGTTTTTTACTGAACTTTAATATCATAGAGAGTAAAAACATTCCATTGAAAAATTAATGGAATGTTTTTATTATAGTTTCTCCATGGTCGTACCTCTAATAACAAGAGTTGGATTGAAAAGTTCATTTCCTTGAGGTGCTCCATCTTGTTTGATTTTATTAAGAATCATTGTCGCACAAGCCATTCCCATCTCAATGACAGGCTGCTTAATAGTAGTTAGTTGTGGATGAGCAATCTGATCTAAAAATACTCCGTCAAAACCGATGATACCATAGTCATCAGGTAATTTTTCTCCTTTATTCTGTATCCCTCTTTCAATTCCAATAGCTAATCTATCTGAGCTGCAAATAAAGGTAGTTTTTTTAGGGAAACGGTGAATATTTTTTGTAATAAAGTCAAAAGTATATCGTGAGCGATTATCGAAGCGATATATTTTTGGTACCATTTTGTATTTTTGCATGGTGTTGATATATCCTGCTTCACGAGAATACTCAAAGGATTCTTTAACGTCGATGCCAATGTATACAATATTGGTATATCCCATATCTATCGCATATTCGGTAGCATAAGTCGTTCCTAAAGAATTATCTGTGTCTACATAATCATACCCGTAACGGTTTTCACCAAACAGAACAAATGGTTTTTCAAGCCGTTCAATCCACTCAGAGTGCTTTTCTCTCATACCTGTTATGATATAGCCATCACTTTGTCCTAAATCAAAACTATTTTGAGTGATTAATTGTAAAGTGTATTGGTTTTGGTCTAAGGTTTTTGAAATTCCCATTAATAGGTTCATATAATAAGGTTCAGTGGTATCAATCTCTTCTAGTATAAAGAATTTAATGACTTGCGTTCTATTATTAACTAATGCTTTAGCTGCAGCATTTGGTTTATAATTTAAGTCTTTCATTGCTTGAAAAACAAGTTCTTTTAATTCATCTGTTACTTTTTCTGGGTGATTTATGACTCTTGAAACTGTCATTTTTGAAACATTTGCTTTTCGAGCAACATCAGATAAAGTTACCATAAAAGTCGTACACTCCTTTACAAGGTTCTCTTAATTATGATTATACCTGTATTCGTATAATTTTCATCATATATTTTTAAATATCCTTATCCTAGTGTTACTATATCAATAATGTTAACGTTAACACTATTTTTTTGCTTGTATGTTAGTGTAACATTTTCTAGACTGATGTTAGATAAGGAGGGAGAGCATGCAAAAAAATTGGTGGCAGGAAGCAATTATTTATCAGGTGTACCCCAAGAGCTTTAAAGATACTAATGGAGATGGTATAGGTGATATTAAAGGGATTACTTCAACATTAGATTATATTAAAAGTATTGGGATTAATACAATTTGGATAAACCCAATTTTTGTTTCACCACAAATTGATAACGGTTACGATATTTCTAACTTTTATGCGATTGATGATATTTTTGGAAATGTCGATGATGTAGAAACGTTAATAGAAGAAGCTCATAAACGAGAAATAAAAATAATTTTTGATTTAGTATTAAATCACACATCATCAAAGCATCCATGGTTTCAAGAAGCTTTAAAAGGAAAAGATAATATTTACCGGGATTACTATATATGGGAAGATGCAGGTATCAATGGTGAAGAGCCAAATAATTGGGCCTCTTTTTTTGGCGGATCAGTATGGGAAAAGGATAAATTGAGTCATCAATATTATTTTCATCTGTTTGATAAAGAAATGCCAGATTTAAACTGGGAAAACCTAGAAGTTCAAAAAGCAATGTTAGATATAGCTAAGTATTGGATAAGTAAAGGCATTGATGGTTTTAGGTTAGATGCGTTTATTCATATAGCTAAAGCTGATTTTAATCAACAAAAAGAAACTAATAGTTGCGAACCTGTGATAGCCGAAGAATACTATGCAAATTTGCCAAAGGTTAAACACTATTTATCTCATTTTGTTAGAGAAATAAAAAAAATAAAACCAGATGTTTTTATTTTAGGTGAAGCAGCATCAGCAACGCCAACTATAGGTAAAGATTATATTTCGGAAAACTTATGTAGTACCATTATTTCATTTGATCATTTTAGGGAAACAAGTCATTTCGAGAAAGAGAATCATTTACCTACTTCCTTAGATTTTATTTCCTTTAAAGAATCAATTTATAAATGGCAAAATGAATTATCGGATGAGCAAAAGCCTACTCTTTATTGGAATAATCACGATATGCCCCGTGTGTTGTCACGATTTGGTAACACTAGTTTTTATAGGAACGAAAGTGCTAAGTCGTTTGCAACAGTGATGTATTTATTAAAAGGGATACCTATTATTTATTATGGGGAAGAAATAGGGATGAAAAACTTGGACATTCCAACAATTGATTTCTTTGAAGATAAAAAAATAGTTGAAGAATATCAGTCCCTGATAACACAAGGATATAAACCAAAGGAAGTATTAAGAAGTTTAGCCGAAAAACATAAAGAAGTTAGTCGAGGTTGTATGCAATGGAATTCAACAGAATATGCTGATTTTTCATCAGTTTCTCCGTGGAACAGTGTCAATCAAGAACATGGTTTTAACGTTTTGGATCAAGAAAAAGATGATCATAGTATATTAAATTTTTACAGACAGTTACTTGAATTAAAAAAGACTTCGCTATTCCAAGAAGGACACGTATATTTTTTGGATACACCTCCTGAGATTATAGCTTATAAAAGATTTTACAAAAGTGAAGAAGCAATAGTTATAGCTAATTTATCAGATAAACAAATAAACGATATCGATATCGTTATTCCAAGTACATCAAAGATTTTATTAGGTAGTTTGGAGAATGCAAAACAGATAGCACCATATGAATTTGTTGTATATAAAACATAAAACATATAGGAGAGATTATAAGATGGAAAAAGCAGCTTTATATCATAGACCTGAAAGTGAGTATGCTTATTTATATGATAAAGATACTATGCATATTCGGTTAAGAACCAAAAGAAACGATGTATCTAATGTAAAACTTATTAGTGGAGACCCATATTTAATTCATGAAACTAAATGGTATAACCATTCAGAAAATATGCAAATAATTGCGCAAACAGAAGACTATGATTATTGGTTTATTGAAAAAACAGCCGATTTTAAGCGGTTACAGTATGCGTTTGAGCTAACTGATAATAAAGAGCGTGTGTTTTACGGTGATAGAGGGTTATTTGAAATGACTGAGCAGGCACGTATGAAAGCGGAGAATTATTTTAGGTTACCGTATTTTCATGATATAGATAGAGTTAAGACGCCAGAATGGGTTAAGAAAACTGTTTGGTATCAAATATTCCCTGAACGATTTGATAATGGTGATACAACAAATGATCCAGATAATGTTTTGGAATGGGGATCAAAAAATCCTGATCGTGATGATTTTTTTGGAGGAGACTTACAAGGTGTGATTAATCGCTTGGACCATTTAGTAGACCTAGGAATTAATGGTATTTATTTCTGTCCAATTTTTAAAGCAAGCTCAAATCACAAATATGATACAATCGACTATTTTGAGATTGACCCTCAATTTGGTACAAAAGAACTTTTTAAAGAATTAGTTGAAAAAGCACACGAAAAAGGAATAAAAATTATGCTGGATGCTGTGTTTAATCACACAGGGTATTATTCAAAAGAATGGTTGGATGTTGTAGAAAATGGAGAAAAGTCTAAATATAAAGATTGGTTCCATATTAATCGTTATCCGGTAGAATTCGGAAAAAATGGTAATTTTGAGGGAGCAACAACAATTGCTTATGACACTTTTGCTTTTACACCTCGCATGCCAAAATTAAATACAGCTAATACAGAAGTAAGAGAGTATCTGTTAAAAATAGCTAAGTATTGGATAGAAGAATTTGACATTGATGCATGGCGATTAGATGTTGCTAATGAGGTAGATCATCATTTTTGGAAAGCTTTCTATCATGAAACAACTTCTTTAAAAGAAGATTTCTATATACTAGGAGAGATTTGGCATTCTTCTCAAAGTTGGTTAAACGGTGATGAATTCCATGCTGTAATGAATTATGCCTATACGGAAACAATTATAAATTATTTTGTTAAAAAAGATATTAGTTCAACTAAGTTAGCAAGTGGATTGTACGAACAATTGATGTTATATCGAAATCAAACTAATCAAGTAATGTTTAATTGTTTAGATTCACATGATACGACAAGACTATTGACATTATGTAATGGAGATAAAGATTTAGCAAAAATGACATTAGCTTTTACGTTTTTGCAACAAGGCTCACCATGTATTTATTATGGAACAGAGTATGCGATGGAAGGAGAAAATGACCCTGATTGCCGTCGATGTATGGTTTGGGAAGAGGACAAACAGGATAAAGAGTTTTATGAGTTTATAAAAGAGTTGATACAACTTAGACATAACGAGCAACATATTATAAGTTATGGTTCCTTGGATTTTAATCTATTGGATAATGATAAAAATATTGTTGGTTTCAAACGAGTATTAGATAACCAAGAACTGATTGCAATTTTTAATAACAGTTTGACGGAAACCATTGATTTAGATAATCAAGAAAACGTGGTATTTAGTCATAATATTATATTAGATTCAGAAAAAGTCATCATTAAACCAAAAGGGTTTGTTTTGTATAAAAAATGTTATCGATAACAACAAAAAAGCGTTTGCAATGAGATGTGTAACAACATAATCTTAGAGTGTAGTTAGTTGATATATAGGGGGATAATTTAGATGAACAAGATGAAAAAAATAGGTATTGGTTTATTAACACTTAGTGCAGTTGTCGCACTAACAGCATGTGGTGGAAATAAAACAAGTAAAGAAGAAACTGGAAATGATACATTAACCGTTTCAGTCGATAAGGGTTACATTAAATACTTAGAGGAAGTAAAAGGTGATTTTGAAAAAGAAAACGATATCAAAATTAAATTAGTTGAAAAAGACATGTTTGATCAATTAGATGCACTTTCTTTAGATGGGCCAGCTGGAAAAGCACCAGATGTGATGATGTCAGCATATGATAGATTAGGACCTTTGGGACAACAAGGTCATATTGCAGAAGTTAAGTTATCAGAAGACAGTCATTACAATGATAAAGATAAACAACAAGTAACTGTGGATGGTAAATATTTTGGTTCTCCAGCTGTTATTGAAACGCTAATTATGTACTATAATAAAGCACTTATTAACGAAGCTCCAACAACGTTTGAACAACTAGAAGAAATGTCAAAAGATGAAAAATATGCATTTGAAGGTGAAAAAGGAAAAAATGTTGCTTTCTTAGCAAAATGGACAGATTTTTATAGTGCGTATGGTTTGTTAGCTGGTTATGGCGGATATGTGTTCGGTGATGATGGAACTAATCCTCAAGATGTTGGTTTAGCAAGTAAGGGATCGATTGAAGGGATTGAGTATGCAACAAAATGGTATCAATATGTATGGCCTAAAGGGATGATGGATATAAAAAGTGCTGGAGATTTTATTGACAATCAATTTATCAATGGTAAAACAGCCGTTGTAATAAATGGTCCATGGGCTGCTCAAGGTTATTCAGAATCAAATGTTGATTATGGTGCAGCTAAAATAGCCACTTTACCTAATGGAAAAGAATACGAACCATTTGGTGGAGGGAAAGCTTGGGTAGTAAGCAATTATTCAAAAAATAAAGAACTCAGTCAAAAATTTGTTGATTATTTAACAAATGTAGACAATCAAAAAGTTTTCTATGATATGACAAAAGAAGTTCCAGCGAATAACGAAGCAAGAGAATATGCAAAATCTAAAAATGATTCTATTACCACTGCTGTTATTGAGCAATATGAATCAGCAAGTCCAATGCCTAATATTCCTGAAATGGCTGAGGTTTGGGCAGGTGGAGAAAACTTAATGTTTGATGCAGCATCAGGGGAAATGTCTCCTAAAGAAGCAGCACAAGCAGCTGTTAAAATTATTAATGATAATATTTCACAAAAGTATAGTGAATAAACAATGACTTTTATAAACAGCGAAAGACATTCTTTTGCTGTTTTATTTATACTAAAGAAGGTAGGGGAGACGCCATGAAGGATGTAGAAAATCAATCCACAGTAAAAAAAGCAATGTTACTGTCTTTAATTCCAGGGCTCGGGCAGTTCAAAAACAAACAAGCATTTAAAGGAATTATTTTTTTAGGTATTTTTTTAGTATTTGTGTTTGAATTCATATTTTTTGGATTTAGTGCATTACAAGGATTTATTACATTAGGAACAGAGCCTATAGTAGATCATTCATTATTTATGTTAATAGAAGGAACCTTACAATTAATTATAACGTTTCTATTTATTGTATTTTATGTTTTAAATATCAAGGATGCTAAAACTATTGCTATACGCTGGCAAAGAGGGGAAAAAGTTAATACAACAGCAAAATCAATTATGTTAAATGTCTTTGATGAAGGATTTGCCTATATTTTAACTTTTCCAGCATATATTGTTATGACTGTTTCTATTATTTTCCCTGTTTTAGTGACCTTGTTTATGGCATTTACAAATTATGATTTTAAGCATATTCCACCTGCAGGGTTGATTGATTGGGTAGGATTTAAAAATTTCTTTAGTATCTTCTTTTTAAGTTC
The DNA here is from genome assembly GCF_003471765.1 of Vagococcus sp. AM17-17. Lineage (NCBI taxonomy): Bacteria > Bacillati > Bacillota > Bacilli > Lactobacillales > Enterococcaceae > Vagococcus > Vagococcus sp. AM17-17. The sequence goes on along the minus strand of NZ_QRJY01000002.1, from coordinate 149,155 downwards.
TTATCGAGATACATTTATTTCCGTATTAGGTTGGACGTTAATTTGGACAATTTGTGCGTCAACGTTACAAATTGTGTTGGGTGTTGCAACAGCAGTAATAAGTAATCAGTCATTTATCAAAGGCAAAAGGCTGTTTGGGGTTATTTTCCTATTACCATGGGCAGTACCGGCATTTATCACGATTATGAGTTTCTCAAATATTTTTAACGATAGTATAGGAGCGGTTAACACACAAATTTTACCCTTATTAAATCACTTACCTCTGATTGATATTTCACCCATAGCGTGGAAAACAGATCCATTTTGGACTAAGACAGCTATCATTATGATTCAAGGTTGGTTAGGATTTCCTTATATATATGTCATGACAACAGGAATATTACAATCTATTCCTGAAGAGTTATATGAAGCAGCTAAAATTGATGGTGCAAATGCCTTGCAACGATTTAGAACCATAACCTTACCAATGATTTTATATGTTGCGGCTCCAATTTTTGTGACACAATACACTGGGAATTTCAATAACTTCTCAATGATTTACTTGTTCAATAATGGTGGTCCTGGAAGTGTTGGTGGCGGAGCAGGTTCAACAGATATTTTAATTTCTTGGATTTATAAATTAACAACCGGAAATGCGCCACAATATTCAGTTGCAGCAGCTATTACCTTGATTATTTCATTTATTGTGATTGGCGTATCTTTAATGGTATTTAAGAAAACAAAAGCCTTTGATATGGAGGGAATGTAATTATGAAAAAAAATCATTCAGTAAAACGCGCAAGATTTATGAGCCATTTTTTCACATATTTATTTTTAGTTATCCTATCCATTATCGTAATATATCCTCTTTTAATTACAGCGAGTACAGCATTTAAAACTGGGAATGTAGGTGCGTTTACTTTAGATTTTTCGAGCGAATGGACATTGTCGAATTTTTCTAGATTATTTTCCGAAACGATGTATGGCACATGGTATAAAAACACATTGATTATTGCTATTTCAACTATGATTTTTCAAGTATTGATTATTACTTTGGCAGGTTATACATATAGTAGATATCGTTTTGTTGGTAGAAAGAAAAGCTTGAAATTCTTTTTAGTCATTCAAATGGTTCCTACTATGGCAGCATTAACAGCCTTTTATGTTATGGCTCTTTTATTAAATGCCTTGGATCAACCATGGTTCTTAACTTTGATTTATATTGGTGGTGGGATTCCTATGAATACTTGGCTAATGAAAGGTTATTTTGATACTGTACCAATTGATTTAGACGAGTCAGCTAAACTTGATGGAGCAGGCCATTTTAGAATTTTTTGGCAAATTATTTTACCATTGGTTAAACCAATGATAGCTGTGCAGGCTCTTTGGGCATTTATGGGTCCTTTCGGAGATTTCATGTTAGCTAAGTTCTTACTTAGAAGTCCTGAAAGTATCACGGTTGCAGTAGGATTACAAACATTTATTAATAATTCTAGAGATCAAAAAATTGCCTTGTTTTCAGCAGGAGCTATACTAATTGCTTTACCAATTTCTATTTTATTCTTCTTCTTACAGAAAAACTTTGTATCAGGGCTATTATCAGGTGGAACGAAAGGGTGATCTAATCCATGATAGAAAATAAATTTCCGATGAATTATTTTAGTCAGGCAATCAATCCTAAAAAAATGTTTTTAGGAAGAAAAACTTTACGTTGGTATCAAAAGATACTTATCACGTTGTTTTTATTGTCTCTTATGCTGATTCCTATTTCGATTCAATCTAAAAATGTGCCGTCAATAAAAATAGATGCGCTATATCCGAAACTAGTCGAACAATTAAAAAGTGATGAATCTAATAAAGAGATGTTGCAAACGGTTCATATTGAAGATGGTAATCTTGTTAACCAACAGACATCGAAACATAGTAACAACGTTATGATAAATCCGACTAAAAGTGGACTGAAGAATGGAAAAAATATGGTGGTATTTTATCCAGATAAATTAATACTTAATGATTCTGAAAAGTCGATTAATATAGGATTTGATAAAAATCTATCTATTGCGGGATTTCAATCCATTGACGACTTAATAACATTCGTAGAAGAGAAATGGAATGAGCAAACTATTTTCTATCGTACAATAGGTTATACAGTCATTATCGGCATGTTGGTTCTAGTTAGTAGTTTATTAATAGTCTTTGGAACAAGTCTTTTTATTTATTTAACTAGAAAAAACCATTTATCTAATGTTAAAACCTATGGAGAAGCAACAAATATTGTTATAAATGCATTATTCATTCCAACAGTCATCGCATCGGTTCTTGGTATGTTTCATTATGATGTATCATTAATGTTGACAATTCAAGCGTTAGGGGTAGCTGTTAATATCCTGTTAATATTTGTTAAAACAAAATTCAATGATAGTTTAATCACAGCATAAACAAAAAACCAAAACATGATTTAGTGTTTTGGTTTTTTTGGATTAGTAAGAGGCAATTTGAACATAAACTCAACACCAACAGGCGAGATGTTTTTTGCTTGAACTGTGCCTCCATGTTCCTCAATTATTTGTTTAGCAATTGACAAACCTAAGCCATTTCCACCAGTTTCCTTATTTCGTGAATCATCTTCTCTGAAGAATCGGGTAAAAATATGATTTAGTTTATCATCTTGGATATGTGGTCCAGTATTTTTTATCGAGACTTCCCATTGTTTTTTAGTTGTAAGACTAGAGGTGACAGTAATATCGTCACCAGTTTGTGTGTATTTAAAGGCATTATCTAAAAGAATTAGGAGCACTTGATGCAACTTAGCAACATCAATATAGGCTTCGAAAGAATCGTGCCCTGTAAATGATAAGTTTTTTTCTTGTTCTTCAGCTAGTAATTGGAAAGGATCAAGTACTCTATGGATAAAATCATTTGTATCAATGGTTTCCTTATCTAGTACTAGTGTATTAGAATCACCATTAGCTAAAAGTAGCAAATCATCTGTGAGTTTTGTTAAACGTTGTGATTCGTTTAAGGCTTGCGCGATGTGTTTAGACTCATCAATAATTGTATTGTTTGGATGAGTAAATAGTTTTTCTAAATTTAATCGAATAATGGTAAGTGGTATTCGCAACTCATGAGAGGCATTTTCCACAAATTCTTGTTGTTTTTTCCAAGATTTTAAAATAGGGCGCATTGCCAATTTTGATAAACCATAACTAATCGCTAACGATAATAACCAAAAAATAAACATACAAATGAGTATAATAATCCTCGATTGACTAACCGCTTCATCAATCTGGTTAATATTAACTAATACTTGGATATACGCAATATTAAGACTACTTTGACTAGTCGGAATGGTAATACTTCTGAAAGCATAATTAGTGTCACTAGTTGTATTATTTAAAGAGATGGTGGAAATTGAATGGATATTTTTTTTATCAAATGTGGGTTCTTCTAAATTTTCCAATCGATCTTCGACAGTTGCTTGATTTAGAATTTTTCCATCATCCCCCCATAAGATAACCACTGTGTTAAATTGATTATTTGGTCCCTCAAAGTTAAATTTTGGCATTCCAATGTGCCCACCGTTTTCATCTTTATTCAATATTCGTATTTCTTTATCCAATAAACTTGGGTCATTAGACATTCTTTCTAAAGTAGAGTCAGTTTCAGTATAGGCAGAATGTTGAATCACTTTAATGGTTATAAAAGACAATAAAGAAAAAAGAATAGCAAAAGCAGTACAGTTGATTAAGAAAAATTTTAACCGTTGTTTTTTTGAGGCAGTTGATTTCATACAGCATCCTCTTTTTGTAGAATATAACCAACGTTACGAATAGTAGTTAGTTGTTTATTTAAATTGGTTTCTTTTAAATGCTTTCTTAAATGACTCATATGGACTTCAACGACAGATAAAGCAGTGTCAGAATCATATCCCCAAATTCGGTTGAATATTTGTTCTTTCGTTAGTATTATGCCTTTGTTTTGGAGCAAATACACAAGCAAATCATATTCTTTTCCTTGAATTGGTAGAACATTGTCTTGGTATTTGACTTCTCGTTGCAATAGAAGACAGGTCAAATCGCCATAACTAAGGGTATTGTCTTCATATAATTCGAAGGTCCGTTTTAAGATGGCTTTACTTCTCATTAGTAATTCTTCACGGTGAAATGGCTTGGTTAAATAATCATCGGTACCGACTTTAAATCCTTCCAGTTTATTATCCAAACTGTCTTTAGCTGTTAGTATTAAAATAGGAATATTATTTTTATCGTTTCTAAGTTTTTTTAATATAGATACCCCATCCATATTTGGTAACATCAAATCAAGAATAACAAAGTCATACTCGCCTGATTCTACCTCATAAAGAGCTTCCTCTCCATCATAGACTTGAGCGACATTACCTAACTCTACTAAAATATCTCGGATATGATGAGAAATCTCTTTTTCATCTTCTATTACTAAAATATTAATCATCATCTCACTCCTTTACTTACAATTCTTTTGTACCTTAAGTACACAAAAAAACAAACATTAACTAACGAGTTTGAGATAAACTAGCTAGTTAATTCGTTTTTAGATATTATCTAGGATCTCCTAGTATTCCCATCTTAATTAATATTTAGGATGTAAATCATATTTATCAGTAGACATATAATGTTGTAAATCTGATATAAATGTTTCATATAAATCTTCTGGAATCAGATATTTGTGTTCTTTTCGTTTAAATTCTTTTTTGATTTCATCGTAATCGTCCTCTTTAAAATAGACATGCATACAGTGTAATATATTAAACTTAAATAGAGTTTAAGCAAAAACAAAAAAGTGATATAAGTCACAATGTTTCAATTATTAAGAAAAATATCACTCGACTAAAGAATGAAATCAGATTTAAATGTTTATTTTAAGGTTTTATTAAGAGGAAACGTATTCACTTGAATAAAGTGAAAAAAATCACATAAAAGTATTTACAAGGTGAAAAAAGTATTGTATATTATATTTGTGAAATACATAACGAATTAAATTCAGGAGGGTATTACTTTGAAAGATAAAAATAAAAAAGCAGAAGTAAAAGAACAATCAGTAACAGAAACAATTGATCATTTAGTCGCTAATGCTCAAGAAGCATTAAAAGAAATGAAAACTTTTGATCAAGAAAAAGTGGATCATATCGTTCACCAAATGGCTATGGCTGCCTTGAATGAACATATGCCTTTAGCTAAATTAGCAGTAGAAGAAACTGGCCGTGGTATTTATGAAGATAAAGCAATCAAAAACATGTTTGCTTCTGAAAGTATTTGGAACAACATTAAAAATGATAAAACTGTTGGAGTTATTAATGAAGATGAACAAAAACAAATCATCGAAATTGCTGACCCAGTCGGAGTGGTATGTGGGGTAACACCAACAACAAATCCAACATCAACAACTATTTTCAAATCAATGATTGCGATTAAAACACGTAACCCAATTATTTTTGCTTTCCATCCGAGTGCACAAAAATCATCTGCAGCAGCGGCAAAAGTTGTAAGAGATGCAGCAGTTAAAGCTGGCGCTCCTGAAAATTGTATTCAATGGATTGATACGCCATCTATTGAAGCAACAAATACATTAATGAACCATGAAGGTGTTGCAATTGTTCTTGCAACTGGTGGTTCTGGAATGGTTAAAGCAGCTTATTCAACTGGTAAACCAGCTCTTGGAGTAGGTCCTGGTAACACTCCTGCTTATGTTGAAAAATCAGCTAAAATCAAACGTGCGGTAAACGACTTAATTACATCTAAATCATTCGATAATGGGATGATTTGTGCGTCAGAGCAAGGTGTCATTGTTGATAAAGAAATCTACGATGCAGTGAAAAAAGAATTTGAAGCGCATCAAGTATACTTTGTAAAACCAAATGAACTAGAAAAATTAGAAAAAGCCGTGATGAATGAAACAAAAACAGCTGTTAATCCTAAAATTGTTGGACATTCAGCAGTATCTATTGCTAAAGATGCTGGAATTAAAGTACCAGAAGGAACTAAAATTTTAGTAGCTGAATTAGAAGATGCTGGTCCAGATTATCCATTATCACGTGAAAAATTATCTCCAGTATTAGCAATGTTTAAAGCTGATAATACTGAACATGGTTTAGAATTATGTGAAAAAATGTTAAAACTTAATGGTGAAGGACATACAGCTGTTCTACATTCTGAAGATGAAGACTTACAACTAGCATTTGGTTTAAGAATGAACGCTTGTCGTATTTTAATTAACTCTCCAGCGGCTCAAGGTGGTATTGGTGATATCTACAACGAAATGATTCCATCATTAACTTTAGGTTGTGGATCTTATGGTAAAAACTCAGTATCTAAAAACGTTTCAGCAGTTAATTTGATTAACACTAAAACTTTAACGAAACGGAGAAATAACATGCAATGGTTTAAATTACCTGAAAAAATCTACTTTGAATTAAATTCAATTCAATATTTACAAAAAATGAAAGACGTTGAACGTGTATTCATCGTTTGTGACCCAGGTATGGTTGAATTTGGGTATGCTCAAAAAGTGATTGATGAATTAATGAAACGTCAAAACAAGGTAAAATTTGAAATGTTCTCAGATGTTGAACCAAATCCTTCAACAAATACAGTTTATGCTGGTACAGAACAAATGATGAAATTCCAACCTGACACAGTTATTTCCATCGGTGGTGGATCTGCTATTGATGCGGCTAAAGGTATGTGGTTATTCTATGAACATCCAGAAACAGAATTCTTTGGCGCTAAACAAAAATTCTTAGATATTCGTAAACGTGCTTACAAAATTCCTGAAGCTAGAAAAGCTAAAATGGTTGCTATTCCAACAACATCAGGTACTGGTGCGGAAGTAACACCATTTGCGGTTATTACTGACAGTGAAACTCACGTGAAATACCCATTAGCAGATTATGCATTAACTCCAGATGTGGCAATTATTGATCCACAATTTGTTATGAGTGTTCCTGCTTCAGTTACAGCTGATACTGGTATGGACGTATTAACTCATGCAATCGAGTCATATGTATCTGTTATGGCAAGTGATTACACGAGAGGTTTAAGCTTACAAGCTATTAAATTAGTATTTGAAAACTTAGAAGACTCAGTTAAAAATCCTAACTTAGAAAACCGTGAAAAAATGCATAATGCTTCTACAATGGCTGGTATGGCGTTTGCCAATGCATTCTTAGGTATTTGTCACTCAATCGCTCATAAAATTGGTGGAGAATACGGTATTCCTCATGGACGTACTAATGCGATTCTTTTACCACATATTATTCGCTACAATGCAAAAGATCCTTCAAAACATGCATTGTTCCCTAAATATGATTACTTTAGAGCTGATACAGATTATGCAGACATCGCGCGTTTCTTAGGACTTAAAGGCAACACAACAGAAGAATTAGTAGAATCTTTAGCTAAAGCTGTTGATGATTTAGGAAAACGTGTTGGAATCGATATGAACTTATCAGCACAAGGATTAAGCAAAAAAACATTGGATGAAACAGTTGATCGTATGGCTGAACTTGCTTACGAAGATCAATGTACAACTGCTAACCCTAAAGAACCATTAATTAGTGAATTAAAACAAATCATTATTGATTCTTATGAAGGTAACTAATGATAAATTAAAAAAGGTCGTCCTAATATGGGACGGCTTTTTTATTTGATTAAATCATAAGTTATGACATTTGGTTTATAGAGTAAATCTCGTTTGGAATTTGGCACGATAATAGACGAAATATCTGGATCAATTTTTTCTTTAAAGTCGATATCTTTAAATTCCTTATCAAATAATTTAGCATATTCTTTTGTGATAGATACATGAACAACAGGCTGAAATACTAGTCGATCACTTGATAAATCTAATTGAAAGATGTTTTTATCGTCGGTAAAAAAATAAAAGACGTCATTTTTTCCAAGATAAGTAAGAGAGTCAGTTTCTGTGACAGTTTCTTTTTCATAGAATGGTAGATTAAGAGTTTTGTTTATATCATATAAGCTAGCATTAGTTGATGAGCTGTTTGACCGTCTCTCGTAATGAAGAATGGCTATTTTTCTTTTTCGATTAGCATTAGTTTCATATTTCGTCAAACTTCGATAATCTTTCGTGAAGATAGAAATACCAATAGTTAATATGACAGTTACACTTACTATGAGTGCGATGATTTTAAATATTTTTTTATTCGGTATGTTTGTGGAAAATGTGCCGAATAATATGAAGAGTGTGATGGTGACTAATAGGAATAATACAGGTGAAAAAAGTTGATTAAATGTTCGGATAGATACCAATAATTGCTAGACATTGTTATAATAACCCCTTCCTAATATCATTATAGTCTAAAGTAGGTCATAATGCTTACATTACTTTATTAAAATTTTAAAAACAAAAGGGTAGTTGTATGGTTAATACTAAAGAAAAATGGTAGAATCAAGGATGTATGTTTTTTAGATAATAAGGAGCTATGAGGTGGAATAGTGAAAAAAAATAATTCAAGTCGAAATATTATTATAGCTGTTACGATAGTGATAGTCATCATATTGTTAGTAACATTTAGTGCGATGCAAAGAGATAATAATAAAAAAAGTTTACCTGGACAGTCGCAAACGAATAATGTGATTGCAAAAGTAGATAATGTTGTCAAGGCACCATTCAGATTATTAGAAAGTGGTGTAAAGAGTATTAATAATTTGTTTAATACTTATACAGAAAATCAAGAATTGAAAAAACAAATTGATAAAAGTGTTTCACTAGAAGCAGAGTTGGCAAGTCAAAAAGCTGAAACAAGAAAATTAAAAGAGCAGTTGAAACTCAATGATACCTTAACTGATTATGACGTGATTAATGCAAGTGTGATCAATCGTTCGCCAGATAGTTGGCAAGATGTCCTTATTATCAATAAAGGAACTAAGGATGGCATCGAAGCTAACATGGCAGTTATGGGAGATAAAGGGTTAATTGGTCGTGTCATTATTGCTGAATCAGGAAGTTCGAAAGTAGAATTACTGACAACCCAAAATCAAAATACTAATCATTTTCCTGTGATGATTCAAACTAAAGATGAAAAAACAGCGTATGGTTTGATGGAAGGTTACAATAGTAAAACTCACACATTGATTGTTTCTCAACTAACAAGTGTTGATAATATCAAAAAAGGGGATTTAGTGTCGACTTCTGGTTTAGGCAACAATTCTCCTGAAGGATTGGTTGTTGGTGAAGTAAAAGAAGTGAAGAAAAATAAAACAGGCCTAAATGCAGAAGTATTAGTAACTCCAGTTGCTGATATGTATGATGTGTCTAGTGTGACAGTTATTAAGAGATTAGCAGGGAAGCAAGAGGTGGAATAATGGAAAAAAAATCATATTATCCATACTATTTACCTATATTATTGTTTATTGCTATGTTAGTAGATGGCCACGTTAGTAGTGCAATGATGGGGATGCTGTCTATTCCCATGACGTTTACAAGCCATTTGGTGCTTCTTATACTAATGTTTTCAACCTTTAAAGTGAGTCAAACTTATCTAATGATTTGTGCAACGATTATTGGCTTACTGTACGATTCTTATTTTTATAATGTATTAGGAATTAACTTGATTTTATTCCCTATAATTGTATTTTTTATGTATCGTTTGTTCGAATATGTTGAACCAAATACATTGACGTTGATTTTAAGTTTTATTGTATTTGTTACTCTTATCTCAATAGGAAGAGCAGTATTACTTAGTATATTTAAGTTAACAACAGCTAATTTTTTAGATTTTTTTACACGTAATCTGGCACCGTCTTTACTAATCAATGTTTTATATATATGTCTATTAGTCATCCCGTTATCAAAGGTATATGGTGTTAATGAAATAAAATGATTGATTGAAATGTTTTTGTAATATTTCTATCATACGAGTGACATGTATCTATGTTAAAATTTATTTATTATTAAAGTTAACGTAAAATTAAAAATTTAAATAAAAAATTAAGTAAAAAAAATAAATGTAGACGTAGAAAAATGGAGGATGGCAAATTTTGAAGAAGAAAGTATTATCAACAGTTTTGTTAAGTAGTATGTTATTAAGTACTGTAGGTGCTCCAACTGTTGCGACAGCAGCTAACAAAGATTCGAAAGTAGAAGAACAAGATAAAAAAATAAATGAATTAGCTACTAAAGAACAAGAAGCCTCAAACCAATTAGCAAGTATTAAAGAAAATATTTCGTCAATAAAAAACGAGGCATCTGCTTTACAAACAAAACAGGTAGAACTAACAAAAGAAATTTCAAACTTAAATGGTGAAATAAAAGATTTAGAAGCGCGTATTGCAAAACGCGATGCGTCAATCAAAGAACAAGCAAGATCTGTACAAGTTGATTCAAACAGCTCTAATGTTGTTGATCTAGTATTAAATGCTGATTCTGTATCAGATGCATTAACAAAAGTGATGGCGGCAAGTCGTTTAGTTGGTGCTAATAATGATATGATGAAACAACAAAAACAAGATAAAGATGCAGTTGAAACGAAAAAAGAATCTGTAGAAGAAAAAGCAAAAGAAGTACAAGAAGCAGCTGTTACTCTAGAAGCTAAAAAAGGTGAGTTAGAAGACCAAGAATTAGCACAACAAGCAGCAGTTAGCAAATTATCTGCAGAAAAAGCAACTGAAGAAAGTAAAAAAGAACAATACTTAGCTGAACAAAAAGCTGCAGAACAAAAACGTGAAGAACAACGTAAAGCTGTAGCAGCAGCAAAAGTTGAAACAAAAGAAACTGAAAACAAAGCAAAAGAAGATACAAATGCTGGTAAAATTGATAAACAAGAGAATTACGTGACACCAAACGATATTACTCCTAGTGAGAACAAACCAAATGAAAAGGAAGGAACTACTCAAAGTACACCAGAGCAAAGTACACCAACACCTGCTCCAAGTACTCCAGTAGCAACAACTCCTACTCCAGCACCAACACCTTCAGCTCCAGCTGCAAACGGAAGTGCTATCGTATCAGAAGCCTATAAACATATTGGTAAACCATATGTTTGGGGAGCTAAAGGACCAGATTCATTTGACTGTTCAGGATTTACTTCTTATGTATTCCGTCAAGCAGCAGGAAAAGAAATTGGTGGATGGACTGTTCCTCAAGAAAGTGCTGGAACACAGATTTCATTAAGTGAGTTACAACCAGGAGACTTGGTATTCTGGGGTTCTAGAGGTGCAACGTATCATGTAGGTATCTATGTTGGTGGTGGACAATATATTCATGCACCACAGCCTGGAGAATCTGTAAAAGTTACAAGCATGTCTTATTACTCACCAGATTTTGGTGTAAGAGTTAACTAATTAAAATAAAAAATTAAAATGACTTATGGCAATTTTAGCTGTAAGTCATTTTTTTATTGACAAAAAATATATCATTCTATAATATATCAGTTAACAATATATTATAGAATGATATACAATATAAAAAAGATTAAAGGGGAGGGAAAATAAAATGGAATCAATGACGGACTCGACATACTTAATCTTATTAAGTTTACTAGAACCTAGACATGGCTATGCTATTATGAAAGGAATCAGTGATATGACATATGATAGTGTATCCATTGGACCAGCAAGTATGTATACAATACTTAAAAAATTAGAAAAGAAAGGTGACATTAGGTTAAAAGAAGATAAAGATAGAAAGAAAATTTATGTTATTACTGACCAAGGTAAGGCTGACTTGATTAAAGAAGTTGAGAGAAGGAGAATGTTTTATGAGGCAGGACGCTCTTTATTAAATGGAGATAAGGTGGATGTGTATGGTATTTAAAAACACAAAAATTAAACTATCTAAAGGATTGGCATTTTATTCTGAAAAAGAAAGTATTCAATTTGCTAAAGAAGCTAGAGAAGGGTGGCAGCTCAAAAAAATTAGTCCTTTTGGTTTTTATATCTTTAAAAAAGCTAAACCTGAAGATTCTACGTGGGTGATTGATTTTTATAGTGGAAAGAAAATAGATGTATGTGATTATGTTGAGCTTTATCAAGACTCAGGATGGTCACTAGTTGAAAATTATCGAAATAGATATTTTGTTTTTAAGTCGACAGGTAATCATATTTTTAATTATACTGATAGGCAAACGTATAAAGAACGATTAAAAAATGAGACGGTATGGATGTTATTACAATCGTTATGGCTGTTTTTTCCAAGTTTAATTATCTATTTATTTTTATTTCATTTTAATAATTTTAGTATGAGTCTATGGGTAAAGGTTATGGTAAGTGGTGTTTTATTTGTCGGAATGATTTTTCCAATTATGATGGCAGTGTTATTGTTGTATTTTAAGGTGATGTATCGAAAACGACCAGAGCTTTATAACAATCCTAAAGCAATAGACAGAAGTCAAAATTTTGGACGAGATATGGTGATTTCAATGGTTATAGGAGCAATTTTTGGTTTTATAAGTAGTATGTTATTTTTTAACTAATAGGAGGGAAAAGATGTTAGAAGTAGATGGGTTAACAAAGTATTTTGGTGATATGGCAGCAGTTGATGATGTGTCATTTAGAATACCAGATGGTAAAATATTAGGATTAATCGGGCAAAATGGGGCAGGTAAATCTACCACATTTCGTTTGATATTAAACTTTTTAGATACAGATGATGGCGATGTATTGTGGAATGGAAAGCCGTTGACTGAAAAGGATTATAATGTGATAGGTTACTTACCAGAAGAAAGAGGATTATATCCTAAAGTTACTATTGAAGATCAATTAATTTATTTTGGTCGTTTGCGTGGTAAAAAGAAAAAAGAAATTGTTCCTTTGGTTGACAAATGGATGGATAAATTTCAAGTTAAAGGAAAAAAAACAGATAAAGTAAAATCATTATCTAAAGGAAATCAACAGAAAGTACAGCTTATCGCAACTTTAATCCATGAACCAAAGCTAATTATTCTTGATGAGCCGTTTAGTGGTTTAGATCCAGTAAATGCTGAATTACTAAAAGAAGGAATTATCGAATTAAAAGAAAAAGGGTCATGTGTCATTTTTTCTAGTCATAACATGGAAAATGTTGAAAAAATATGCGATCATCTAGTGATGTTACGAAATGGCGAGATGGTACTTGATGGTACGGTTCAATCGATTCGTGAATCATTTGGTCGAACTCGTTTAGAATTGGAAAGTGTGTTAACAAAAGAAGAAGTGGAGAGTATTCCAGGCGTGCTTAATGTAGAAAGTCCACGAGAAGGATATTATAATATTCGATTAGAATCGTCAGAAGTTGGTCGTTTGGTCTTTGATGAAGCGATGAGAGTTAGTGATTATATACCAGTATTTAATCAACAACCACCTACTTTAGAAGAGATATTTAAGATGAAAGTTGGTGAAGAAGATGAATAAGTTTTGGGTTGTTGCGCTAGAAACATATAAAAAACATGTAAAATCTGCTAGTTTTATTATGATGGTATTGGCTCCTTTTTTATTGATTGCTTTTTCATTTGGTACAGGTTATCTTAGCTCAAAATTTGCTGATGTGAATGAAATTGCGATTGTATCAGAAGACAAAGGCATGACAGATAGTTATATTGAATTAGCTAAAAATGATTTTGATATTAATAAAAAGATTACGACAGAATCAACAGCTAAAAAAGCGTTAGAAAAAGAAGAAATAGATGGTTATCTGGTTATTTCAGTTAAGAATAACCAATTGACTGGACAATACACAGGTGTTGAAACATTGGGGAGCACGAATCAACAGTTATTGTTAGGGTATCTAAATCAAATGCAGTTAGGTCTTAATTCAAGCTCATTGGGACTCACATCTGATCAAGTAACGAAATTATTATCTCAAGCTTCATTGAGTGAAACGCAAGTGAAAATATCAGATGGAAAAATCGAGGAAAACAAAGACAATCGTATGGCTTTGACGTTTGTAGGGTTTTTTGTTGTTCTTGCGATGTATATGATTGTGTTACTGTATGCATCTATTACAGCACAAGAAGTTGCTTCTGAAAAAGGCACGCGTATTATGGAAATTATTTTATCAAGTACGACTGCGGCTAAGCATTTTTATGGGAAAATTATGGGGATTTTCTTAGTGATTTTAACTCAGGTTATTATTTATTTATTCTCAGGAATTGTGGCGTATTTCTTAGCTAAAGATATGGATACAGTTAAAGGATTTTTAGAGACGGTTTCTATGGATGAATTGATAAAAGGGATTCTTGGATATAACTTATTGTACTTATTATTGGGTGTATTGATTTATACGATTTTATCTGCTTTTACTGGGTCGCTTGTCAGCAAGTCAGAAGATGCAGCAAAAGCTGTGACCCCCGTTACTTATCTCATCATGATTGCGTCTTTACCAACGATGATGTTAGGAATGTCAGACCCTCAAAATATTTTAATTAAAATATTTTCGTTTGTTCCATTCTTTTCTTCATTTGCTATGCCGGTTAGAATCGCAAATGATAGTGTGACAAACTCAGAGATATTGATTTCACTAAGTATTTTAGTTGTAGCTATCGTATTACTTCTTAGAATGTCAGCAAGAGTTTATAAATCAACTGTTCTTATTTATAGTGATAAGAGTATGATGCAAGTGTTTAAAGATGCATTGAGAGTAACTAAAAAAGCATAAAATAAAGAGCCTTCCTTACATTGGGTAAAGAAGGTTCTTTTATTATGATAAAGTCTTTTTAACAAAGCCATTAGCATTGACTAATTTGGTTTTAGCAGTATGTTTGTCACTGTTAGTCAGTATCATCACAATCGCCAATTTAACATCTTCATCGGCATCATAAAAATAGTTTTCAGCCATTTCATAGTCACAGTCAGTTGCTTGCATGATAATTCTTTTTGCTCGTTCAACGAGTTTTTCGTTAGTTGCTTTAACATCAACCATTAGATTGTTGAAGACTTTTCCAATGCCAATCATGCTGATGGTCGAAATCATGTTTAGAACTAATTTTTGTGCTGTACCAGATTTCAACCTTGTTGATCCCGTTAAAAATTCAGGTCCAACATTAATTTCAATTGGAAATTCTGCGTGCTGACTGATTTTGGCCTGTTTATTACAAGATAAACTTGCTGTTGTTGCTCCAACAGATTGTGCGTAATTTAATCCACCAATAACATAAGGTGTCCGCCCACTTGCTGCAATACCTAGCACAATATCGTTGTCAGTTAGTTTTAGTTTCATCAAGTCCTCTCTACCAAGTTCTAAAGAGTCTTCAGCTCCTTCCACAGCTATTGTCATGGCTTTTTCTCCACCTGCAATTAAGCCGATAACCATATCTGGATTAACGCCAAAAGTTGGAACACATTCAGCAGCGTCTAAAACACCAAGCCGTCCACTAGTACCAGCACCCATATAGATAAGTCTTCCACCATTGTTAAAAGCATTAATTGTCTGTTCAATGATAGGTTCAATGCTATCAAGTTCTTTACGGACGGCTTCTGCAACTCTTTCATCTTCTTTATTCATTAAAACAAGGGCTTCTTTAACGCTCATTGAGTCTAATCCGAAAGTATCTTGATTTCGTTGTTCAGTTGTTAAGTTATTTAAATTGATTTTTGTCATAGTTTTCATCCTTTATGAATCTTTCGATAGTACAGTGTTTACTTCTTTATTATAACGATTTTGAAATATAATTTCAATATCGAAGATGTAAATAATAAAATTTTATTTCCTTTTAAATCATTTTAAGTGACGAATAAAAGAAGTTTGTATAAAATGAGGGAAATGGATGAAGGAGATGATTTGATGGAAGAAAAAGCAATATTTGCTGGAGGGTGCTTTTGGTGTATGGTAAAACCATTTGATGAGTTACCTGGCATTATTAAAGTAGTTTCTGGTTACACTGGTGGTCATACAGTCAATCCAACTTATGAGGAAGTTTGTAGTGGGACAACGGGTCATACTGAAGCGGTTGAAATTACATTTGATCCTAGTATTATAACTTATAAGCAATTAGTTGAAATTTATTGGCATCAAACAGATCCAACTGATGCTATGGGACAATTTGTCGATAGAGGAGACTCTTATCGCCCAGTTATTTTTTATAATTCTGAAGAGCAGTATGATGTTGCGACCCAATCAAAAAAAGAATTGGAAGAAAGTGGCAAGTTTGACCAACCAATAGTGACTCAAATAGAAGAAGCTCAAGTATTCTATCCGGCTGAAGAGTATCATCAAGATTTTTACAAAAAAAATAGAACTCATTATCAAAATTATCGACAAGCTTCTGGTCGAGATAAGTTTATCGAATCAAAATGGTAAAAATAAAAAGCTTTGCGTGACTCACGCAAGGCTTTTTAAAAATGAAAATCCACAATTTGTGTTCCGTGAACTTCTTTTACTTTTAGAAAAGAGGTAACGGTATCGATATTTTTATAAGAAATACCGCCACCAGGCAAAATAGTGATACGGTTATTAGCATACGAAATCAAATCATTGATGTATTCAAGATGTTGTTCAATTGGAACAAGATTAGAACCCCCATGAGTTAGTATGCGTGTTACTCCGTGCTCGCTTAACCAGTCGATAGCAGAAAATTGGTCATCGCGACTCATTTCGTCAAAGGCCATATGAAATGTCACTTGCATGCCTTCTGCAGCTTCTAGAAGAATAGACATGGCTTCAACATCGATTTTATTTTGTTCATTTAAACAACCAAAAACAACACCATCTACACCAAGTTGTCTTGCTTCTAAAATGTCAGCTTCCATAATTTTTAATTCAATGTCTGTGTAAATAAAATTTCCTCCACGAGGTCTGATAATTGCCATGACAGGCACACCTTTTTCACTACAGTAGGCCATCGTTTCAGCCATAACCCCTTTACTTACTGTCGTTCCACCAACAGCTAGGTTATCACATAATTCAATACGAGTTGCACCTGAAGCAATCGCGTTTGGAATATTTGTAAAGTTTTCAGCACAAAATTCTTTTATCATCACAAAGAAATCCTCCGATTTAATTCAATAGTTTAATCTTAGTATAGCATAAACAATCATTTACGGATTGAAATTATGGTATGATAGTCATAACATTTATTTAGGAGTTTATATATGCTTAAAAAGAAAAAAGAGTATGCGTTTGACCATTTAGGCCAATCAATTAATACCATGGAGTGTCCGAAATGTCACACTAGTTTTGAATTATCTCAAAGTGGATTAGTTTGTCAAAATAATCATCAGTTTGATGTGTCAAAAAAAGGAACCGTTCATTTTCCACTTCATCATATGGATAGTGATTATGATAAAGAGATGTTATCGCATCGACGTAAAATGATTCAAAAAGGCTTATATGAGCCATTAGAAACAGAAATTGCTAAACTGTTATCTAGCGTAAGTCATGATGATTTGATTGTTGATATGGGAGCCGGTGAAGGAAGTATCTTAGAGCGACTAGCAACGAGTCATCATGTGGAAGGCCATAAAATGGGGTTTGATTTATCTAAAGATGGCGTATTACTATCTAGTGATTTTTCAGAAGAAGCATTTTGGTTTATTGGTGACGTGACAAATATGCCTTTTAAATCGGAAAGTATCGATGTGTTGTTAAATATTTTTTCACCAAGTCATTATGAAGAAATGAGTCGAGTCTTAAAAAAAGATGGACTAGTCATAAAAGTGATTCCTGAATCATATTATCTAAAACAATTACGTGAGGCTTTCTATTATGATGATGAGGATAAAAAAGAATATAGTAATGTAAAAGTCTACCAAAAATTCATAAAAGACATGACGTTAGTTGAGGAAAAACATTTGACGTATGATTTTTTAGTGGAAGAAGAGGATTTTCAAGATGTTTTGAAAATGTCACCAATTCATTGGGGAGCAAGTGAGACAGCAAAACAACGTGCTCATGATAATTATTTTCAGAAATTAACAGTGGACGTGAAAATATTGGTTGGGAAAAAACAATGATTTACAAAAGTAAGGTTGTTTTTTCTAGTTGTTAGTGCTACAATAACATCAAGTCATTTTCAGCGGTTTTTATCAGATTCCTGTTCTGATAAAAGTTGGTGAGATGGCAAACCGCCAACGTAGCGACTCGCAGTGGATTGACACCGAGACGATACGTTTTTTTTATGCAAAAAAATAGGAAAGAAGAGACCCAAAAATGAATCATATCGTATTATTTGAACCACAAATACCAGCAAATACTGGAAATATAGCTAGAACATGTGCTGCAACCAATTCACCGTTGCATTTGATTGAGCCTTTGGGTTTTTCAACTGATGACAAACACTTGAAACGTGCAGGTCTTGATTATTGGCATGATGTAAATATTACGTACCATAAAAACTTAGAAGCCTTTTTAGCATCAATAGGAGAGTCTCCACTACATTTGGTGACAAAATTTGCTAGAAATACATATAGTGATGTGTCCTTTGATAATGAGGTCGACCATTACTTTATTTTTGGAAAAGAAACAACTGGTTTACCTGAAAGTTTTATGAGAGAAAACGAGGGAAAATGCATTCGTATTCCGATGAATGATGAACATGTACGTTCACTAAATCTTTCTAACACTGTTGCTTTGGTCGTTTATGAAGCATTAAGACAACAAGGATTTCCCAATTTAGAAACAGTTCATATTTATGAGAATGATAAATTAAGTTAGGAGTGAAAGATTTGAAATTATATTTTGTCCGTCATGGAAAAACAGAGTGGAATCTAGATGATCGCTTACAAGGTGTAAAAGATTCTCCCTTATTACCACAAAGTTATGAAGATATGAAAAAGTGTGGCTTAGCTTTAAAAGATATTCCATTTGAAGCGGTTTATACTAGTCCAATTAAACGTGCGAAAGAGACGGCTGAGGGCATTGTTTCTCAATTCGATAGAGCAATCCCTATGTATGAAAGAGAAGGTTTTGTTGAGCTAAGTTTTGGTGACTTAGAGGGTGAAAAGTTTTTAGAAGCAAAAACTCGTTTTCCTGATGAAATGTTTTATCTTAGAAATCATCCAGATAAGTATGATCCGACTCCTTTTAATGGCGAAGATTACCAATCAATGATAGATAGAAGCACAAGAGTTGTCAAGGATGCTATAGCGGAAACAAAAGATGGACCATTATTATTTGTGGGACATGGAGCCATGTTGATTGCTTGTGTGCGTACTCTTTTAGGAGTGCCGATAGAAAGAATACGTGAAGTAGAAGGCATGATTGATAACAACAGTGTAACAGTGTTATCTTATGATGGTGATAAATTTACATTAGATGAATGGAATAACACAGATTTTCTATAAATTATAGAAATGTTGAGGTGATAACAATGGATAATTTGGAAGACATGTCTTTTTTAAAGGGAAGTGTTGAAGCCATCTTTTTTGAAAATGCGACAAACTTTTATAAGGTCATGTTAGTTAAAGTAAAAGAAACCAACACATCTTATGATGGCGATGAAATTGTTGTCACTGGGACATTTGGTCAAATACAAGAAGGCGAACCATATTGTTTTTATGGTGAGGTAGTCAACCATCCCAAATACGGCGAACAATTAAAAGTAGAACGATATGAGCAAGATAAACCAACGTCTACTGAAGGCTTGATTAATTATCTTTCTAGTAGTAAATTTCCAGGAATTGGGAAAAAAACGGCAGAGACGATTGTTGAACTGTTAGGTGAATCTGCGATTGATGATATTTTAGAAAATCCCGATTTACTTGATAGAGTATCTGGATTAAATCAAAAGAAAAAAGATGTTTTAGTAACGTCACTTAGAGAAAATTATGGGATGGAACAAATTGTCGTGGGGCTTAATCGTTATGGATTTGGTAATCAGTTGGCATTTTCTATTTATCAATTTTATAAAAGTGATACATTAAAAATAATTGAAGAAAATCCTTATCAATTAGTTGAAGATATTGAAGGGGTTGGCTTTAAAAAGGCGGATATGTTAGCTGAGAGAATAGGTATTTCAGCTACGTCTCCCTCACGTATTAGAGCAGCACTTATTCATGAATTGTATCAAGGTTGTTTAAATGCAGGGGATACCTATATGGAAGCAAAACAATTATTAGAAGCATCACTGCAAGTTTTAGAGAGTAGTCGCCCTGTTGAAATTAATCCAGAACTGGTGGCAGAAGAAGTTCTTGCTTTATCAGAAGAAGGTGCGATTATTCAAGAGGGAACACGATTATTTGAAAAATCATTATATTTTTCTGAGATAGGTACAGCGGCTTCAATCAAACGATTGTTAGAAAAAAAGAAAAAATTACCATATAAGAAAAAAGAAATTGATGAAACCATCGAAATGATAGAAAAACGAACGGATATCAAATATGGTAAAAGTCAGAAAGATGCCTTAAAAGAAGCGATTATGTCGCACTTTTTTATTTTAACGGGTGGTCCAGGAACAGGAAAGACGACCGTTATTAATGGCTTGGTTTCTTTGTATGCTGAATTAAATGGTTTATCGTTAAACTTAGAAGATTATACACAAAAAGTGTTCCCGATTCTTTTAGCGGCGCCAACGGGACGAGCGGCTAAAAGAATGAATGACATGACTGGTTTACCGGCTAGTACTATTCATCGTTTGTTAGGATTGACCGGTCGAGAAAAAGAAGCGATTGGCGAAGCTAGAGAATTAGAAGGTGGCTTATTAATTGTCGATGAGTTGTCGATGGTTGATACTTGGTTAGTTAATACGTTACTCAAATCCGTGCCAAATAACATGCAAGTCATTTTTGTGGGTGATAAAGATCAGTTGCCATCAGTAGGGCCTGGGCAAGTTTTGACTGATTTATTAAGAGTAGAAGAGATTCCTAAAAAAGAATTAGTAGATATTTACCGCCAAGATGATGGGTCGTCGATTATCTCATTAGCACATCATATAAAAAATGGTGAGGTGCCTAAGGATTTAACTGAAAATAAAAAAGACCGATCATTTATCCAATGTCAAGTAAATCAAATTGAATCAGTGGTGGAACAAGTGGTTTCCAGAGCAAAAGATAAAGGGTTTTCTAATCAAGAAGTACAAGTTCTAGCCCCGATGTACCGTGGGAAAGCGGGAATTGACCAATTAAACATCATGATGCAACAAATATTAAATAATAATGATACTGGTGAGAGAAAAGAAGTAAAATGGCTTGATAAAGTGTATCGAATCGGCGACAAGGTTCTGCATTTAGTGAACAGTCCAGAAGTTAATGTGTTTAACGGTGATATGGGTGAAATTGTTGGGATTACTTATGGAAAAGACACAGATGATAAAGTTGATGAGATTACAATTTTATTTGATGAAACAGAAGTTGTCTATAAACGGAATGAGTGGCAAAAAATAACGTTAGCATATGCTTGCTCGATTCATAAATCTCAAGGTAGTGAGTTTCAAATGGTTATTTTACCATTAGTAAATCAATATGGGCGGATGTTACAAAGGAAACTACTCTATACAGCTGTGACGCGAAGTCGCGATTTTTTAATTTTACTTGGTGAACCTGATGCGTTTGTTCGAGCAATTGAAAGTCAAACACTAGAACGCCAAACAACTTTAGCAGAACGTTTGATGGAAAGTGAAGACTCACTTGATAAACGAAAAGCTGAAGAAGAAAATTACCTACTTGAAAAAGAAGAAGAGGTAAAAGAAAATTTAAAACATTTGGTGGAAGAAAAAACAGCTAACATTCCGAAAAAGGAAATTGTGCAAGAAGTCTCTCTTTTTGAACAGGAAAAAGAGACATCATTGCCTAAGAAATATGTTTTGACACTAGATAATTTTACAGAAATTGATCCAATGATAGGGATGGAACATGTTTCACCTTATGATTTTAATACAAAAAAATAAGCGATGGTTTTAGTAGCCATGGCTTATTTTTTTACATCCAAAATAGTCTATGCGTCGTTTTAAATCGTAGTTTAAACTCTTGCTCTCCTAATTCTTCGCCATCAGCTTGGCCAACTTGAGCGATAGGACAAGTTAAAGTAAGTTCTGAGTCGACAAATCGGTGAAGGTAGGGTGAAGTCAAATGTTGTTTGAAAAATAGTTTAATAATTAACCACGCAAGTGACAAAGGAAATATTTTTTCCACAATGATTAAGTGAATATCATCCGTATAAGCAGATGCAGTGGGATCAATCGCAACACCACCACCAAAATAGGGATGATTTGTTGTGGTGCATAAAAAAGCTTTTTTAAATTCTTTCTTTTCAGTGCTTGTTTCAGCAATTAAAGGAAAAGAGGGTTGTTTAAAAATAGACGATAATGCCGCACTAACATAAGACAACGATCCAAGCTTTAATTGATTCAGTAAAGATTTAGCTTTTGAATGATTCGCTGTTGCCACAATTTTTGCATCAATCCCGACGCCAACGTTATTTAGTATCAGACGAGTGTCGTTTGTTTCGACATCTATTGCTTGCATCAAACTGATTGAGGTTGGGTGAGTGACTGATAGCAGCTGTTCTAATGCTTGATTAATTTTACGAGAAACCCCAACACCGCGTGCAAAGTCATTTCCAGAGCCACTTGGTAAATACCCTATTGGAATATCTGGATACTCTTTTAAGGCATTAACGACCTCGTGAAGTGTTCCGTCTCCACCTAGTACAACAAGTAAGTGATCAAACGGTTTACCTGACTCATAAGGTTGAAGCGTCGTTTGTAATAAAGTCTCAACAATTTCTTTTTCATGTCCTGCGTACTCAGTTAGATAGGACTCAAAAGGAATCTCTTTTTCTGTTAGTTGGTTCTTTACTTCTTTATATTGTCTAGCACCTCTACCAGATCCAGCATGCTGGTTGACTAATAAATGCAGTACTAATTTTTTCATAGAGCAACTCCTTAAAATTTTGACGGGTTCTAGTGAAACAAGGCAATGCAATCACAGTTTCTTTTGCAGACGAAGGCGGTCTTTTAACTGAATACCGTGCTCATATATTGGTTTTTTATAATGAGTGATAAAGTAGTCAGGCTGCACACTGATGATACGAAAGCCATGTTTTTGGTAAAAATAAAGTTGCCAGATACTAGTAGAACCTGTACAAACTTCAAGTATGACATAATGATTCTTTTTAGCAAACACATCTGCAAAATCAAGAAGGCTAGAACCAATTCCTTTATTTTGATGCGTGTCGCTAACAGATATATTTAAAATTTCTAGTGAATCTTGATTTATTTTTCCCAACGCAAGAATTCCTACAATTTTATTATTATAAAGGCATTCGAACAAAAAAGCACGAGAAATATAAGAATTAATCATATGTTTATCAGGATCTGCTTCTTTCAAAAGTGCTAAATGTATAGGTGTAATGGCGTTTATTCTTTTGATAATCAATGACATATTTTTCTTCCTTTTAGTTAGTTATGTTACTATCATAACAGAAAATTTTGACATTTTGTGCAACAAAGAGTAGGATAATATCGTTATGTTTTATAACCGCAGTTCGTTCATACCATCCTGCGATATCAAAACTAGGAAGGGAGAAAAGAAAAATGGAAAAATCAGTATCACGATCAAAGACAACCGTATTAGTTGTCAACGGGTTAATTGCAGCGTTATACGTTGTATTAACACTTGTTGTTGCACCTATCGCTCAAGGACCTATTCAATTTAGGGTTTCAGAGAGTCTGAATCATCTTGTAGTATTTAATAAAAAATTATTATGGGGTATATTTTTAGGGGTGGTCACCTTTAATTTACTCTTTGCTGAAGGAGGCATGATGGATGTCTTGTTTGGTGGAGGTCAGACATTACTAGCTCTAAGTATCACAGCATTTTCTGCTAGATGGATTAAGAGTGAGAAAACACGAATGGTTATCAATACGATTGCTTTTTCAGTGAGTATGATATTAATTGCCATTATGATTTGTATTATTTCTAATCAATCAATTGGCTCAAACTTTTTCTGGGCAACATATGGCTCACTATTTTTGAGTGAATTAATCATTATGAGTATTTCAGCGCCCATCATGTATGGGATTAATAAAGTCGTTCACTTTGATAAATTTAAATAAAAAAATGCCAGTAAGAATTTTTCTTACTGGCTTATTTTTTAGCTTAAAGGCTGTTGTAAATCTTCAACTTGAGCAACAAAGAAATCTTTTTTCTCTAGTGCTTTGATGATTAAATCACATGTTTCTTTATCTGTGTCAGCTGGTAGTGTAATAATTGTACGACGGATGTACTCGTCACGACCAACATCAAGTGTGATACAACTTGCAATATCAGAGTATTTCGAAATAACTTTTGTCATGTTTGCCAAGTCACCCTTGCGACCAGTAGAAGCAATCGTTAATGCGAAGCGTCCTTCTTTAACGTTCCATGACTGAGATAAGATACCTAATAAACTACTATGTGTTAGAATGCCGTAAAATTGATCGTTTGCATCTAAAACAGCGATGTATGGTAACTCTTTAATTGTGAAAAATATTTTGAAGAAAGATGAATTCAAATGAATAAATTTTGTCGCATTTTTAATCAAATGTGTGACAGGTAAACTCATGTCCCCACCATTTGATTTGTGACGATATATATGCATTTTATAGATATTTCCTCTAAAGAATTTTCCTGTTTCGTCAAGTACAGGGACGCAACGGAAACCAGACTCTTCTAAGATATTCAACGCATCTTCTAGCGTACAAGTTTCACTAACTGTTGTTAGTAATCTTTTTGGAATACAGACTGATTCAATTAACATAATATGTAGCTCCCTTCATTTTTAATTACAACCTAATAATACCATAAATAAACGGTTAAATAAAAGAACAATAATTCTGTTCAGTAAACGAACAAGTTTGACAAAAATTATAATAAACGTTATACTTTAAAAGTTATTAATATAGTGGGAGGATTCTACCCTTGGCTCAAAAAAAATCAGCACTTGCCTGTACCGTATGTGGTTCGCGTAATTACTCAAAAGCAGTTAGTGATTCACAACGTACAGAGCGATTAGAAGTGAAGAAATTCTGTAAGTATTGTAAAAAGCATACAGTACATAAAGAAACAAAATAAAAAAGACTTATCTTAGGAGGAGACAAAATGAAATTCTTAAAAAGTGTTATTGAAGAGATGAAACTTGTAACATGGCCAACACGTAAAAAATTAGTTAAAGATGTGATTACTGTCATCCAATCAACTATTTTATTTGCGTTATTCTTTGCAGCAGTTGACTTTTTATTAGCGAAAATTTCTTACATAGGTCTTAAAGGTCTGTAAAAATTACTAGAAAAAAGCATATTTGAGTGTTACAATTAATTGAAAGAAAAACTTCGGCTCTCTGAGGTTTTTTTATTTTATCATGAAAAGGATGGTTGAATTCTGTGGAATCGTTTGAAAGACAGTGGTACGTATTACATACATATTCAGGATATGAAAACAAAGTAAAGACAAATATCGAATCTCGTGCACAAAGTATGGGAATGGAAGATTTTATTTTTCGTGTGGTTGTTCCGGAAGAGGAAGAAAGAGAAATAAAGAATGGGCAAGAAAAAATTACAGCTAAAAAAACGTTCCCTGGTTATGTGTTAGTTGAAATGATTATGACAGATGAATCTTGGTATATTGTACGTAATACACCGGGAGTGACAGGATTTGTCGGCTCACACGGAGCAGGAAGTAAACCTGCACCATTGTTACCAGAAGAGGTAACACACATACTTGGTAAATTAGGTATGAGTAAACGTGTAACTGACTTAGACGTTGAGTTAGGCGAAACAGTGACGATTACAGAAGGTGCTTTCTCTGGATTAACAGGAGAAATTACAGAAATCGATCTAGAAAAACAAAAACTAAAAGTAAATATTGACATGTTTGGTCGTGAAACAAGTACAGAATTGGACTTTGATCAAGTAGATAAACTGTAAAACCGATATTTTTATCGGTTTTTCTTTTTAATATAGGTCATTTAAGGAGGTTTTCTATTGCGTATTTCAAAGCAGTTTATTTTGTTAATGGGTATACTTATCTTGATATTATCAGGTTGTCGACTCAATAATTCAGTGAAACCTTTGTCTTCGGAAGAAAAGGCAGTAGATGTTGCATACTTTGATGTCCCTACTATATTTCTACATGGTGCTGGCGGTGGAAAGCACTCTTTAGGTGGCATGTTGAACCGTTTTACTAATCAAGAAGTGGCACAAAAATCATTAGTATTAACTGTGTCAAAAGATGGCGTTGTAAGTGAGAAAAAAGCATTGAAGGATGGTCATTTCTCTAAAGACAATCCGATGGTTCAAGTATTATTTGAAGACAATCGAAATAATGAGTGGGAACAAGCTGCTTGGATAAAAGCTGTTTTAGTGTTTCTCCAAGAAAACTATCAAGTGAAAACAGTCAATCTAGTTGGTCATTCAATGGGTGGCATCAGTGAATTCAGGTATTTATTACAAGATAGCACAAACACAACACTTCCTAAAGTAAATAAATTTGTTGCTATAGGTTCACCATTTAATGAGTTTTTAGATACGTTTGATAGTCAAAGTCTAGATGATTTACTAATAGCAGGACCTAGTCAAAGAAGTGAACGTTTTATTCTTTATGAAAATGAGTTAGATGGTATGCCAAAAGACGTGGACGTGTTATTAATTGCTGGTAAATTATCTGAAAATGATTTGAGCGATAAAGTAGTCCCGTTGAGTAGTGCCTTGTCCGTTAACATGATGTTAATGAATAATGGAAATAATGTGGAGCATGTCATCATTACAGGTGCCGACCATAGTGGCTTACATGAAAACAAAGAAGTCGATGAAAAAGTGAGTCATTTTTTATGGTATAAAAATTAAAGGGTTGACTTTTATTCAATAACTCGATAGTATGAATAAAAGTTTTACATTTTTTGCCAGTAGGGAATAAGAACTGTGTTTAGAAAGTCGATGGTTGCTGAAAATCGAACCAACTTATTTTTCTGAATTACACTTAAAATGATAGATAATTAAATAATAAATTAAGAGATGAAGATAGATATATTATCTTTAAATTAAGGTGGTACCGCGAAAAAGTCGCCCTTATGTGTAATAGCATACGGGTGACTTTTTTAGTGTATAAAGGAGAATGAAGATGAGCTGTGGTGGAATGATACGATATCGTTTTATTTAATAAACTAACTAATTTATTAAATGAAAAGAGGAAAAATCATGAAGAAAAAGATTGGCTTGTTAGAAGCAAGTGTTGTGTTATTAATTATTTTATGTTGTATTTCATTAGGCGTTATTGTGTTTAAATTGTCACCTAATGTGGTGATATTATTTGCGGTTGCGTTGACAATTGGCTACATGGTAATGAGAAAAATGCCATTAGAGTGGGTCAACGAAGGTATTGTAAGCGGCTTAAAACCGGGGATTATTCCAATTTTTATCTTTTTACTTGTTGGAGCACTTATAGCCGTCTGGATACAAGCTGGTATTATCCCAACCATTATGGTAATCGGATTTAAATTATTAAGTGTGAAGTGGTTTATTCCATCTATTTTTCTTGTTTGTGCTATTGTCGGGAGTGCCGTTGGGAGTGCCTTTACCGTCATGTCGACTATCGGTATTGCTTTTTTTGGAATTGGTGTGACACTGGGGTTAAACCCTCCTTTAATTATTGGAGCAATAGCTTCAGGAGCGATTTTTGGTGATAAGATGTCGCCACTGTCTGAATCAACTAATTTAGCTTCAGCTGTGGTAGAAGCAGATATATTTGACCATATAAAAAATATGATGTGGTCAACAATTCCAGCATTTTTAGTATCATTGATATTATTTACGGTTATTGGAAAATCTGATGCGACAGCTGAATTGACAAATGTTAAAGAAGTGACGCAAGTCTTGGAAACCAATTTTCATATATCTTTGTGGTCGCTCATTCCAATTTTACTGATGCTAGTCTGTGCGTGGAAAAAACTTCCAGCGATCATGACGATTTTATTAAATGTAGTAGTAGCTGTTGTGATGATTATTATCCAACAAGGTTCAGTTGATTTGGCTAATTTATCCAGTGTTATTGAAAATGGGTTTGTTTCTAAAACAGGGAATGAACAAGTGGACATGTTACTAACGCGTGGTGGGATTAACAGCATGACGTTTACAGTGTTATTGATTATTTTAACCTTATCACTTGGTGGTATTTTGATGCGAATTGGGTTAGTGACAACAGTGATTGAAGCTGTAGCGAAAACACTTCATTCACCAAAACAATTAATTATTGTTAGTTTGTTATCTAGTATCGGGGTAAATATTTTTATCGGGGAGCAATTGTTATCAGTAATTTTACCAGGAAATGCTTTTAAAGATGTTTATAAAAAAATGGATTTAGATCCAGTTGTGTTGAGTCGAACGCTCGAAGATGGAGGAACGGTAATCGATTACTTAATTCCTTGGGGGATTGCCGGAAGTTTTGTTGCTAATACATTTGGCGTACCAACGATGAGTTATATGCCGTTTGTTTTCTTTAGTTTATTGTCACCAGTATTCTCTATAGTAAGTGCCCTAACAGGAATTGGAGTAAGATACACAAAAAAAGTTGCCGATTAGGGCAACTTTTTTATTTAGTACAACATTTTACTTGTAAGAGCTTTTACCGGTTTATAAAGTAATGACACAATGATAATGGCGGCAATAGCGTTAATAACGGTAATATAAAGTGTTGAAAAACTAGCAAATGCAGACACGCTAAACGCATTTCCCATCATGAGTTGAATGACTAAATTTTTTAGAAAAGTCATGATGATTTTAGCGATGGCTGCAAAAAACATAATCGTTGGAATAAACCAAACTTTGTCGTTATATTTTTGAAGTCGTGAATAAGCCAAACTAAGAGCAGCACCAACGACAAAACTTTCTAACACGAAATAAGGTGCTTCAGCGGCAAATCCATTTAAAATATCAAAAATAGCAAAACCAATTCCACCGGCCAAAGATCCTTTAAAAAAGCCTAGCGTTAACACTGCTAACGATAAAATCGGTAAGCCAAAGTGAAAAAATGGATTTCCTACAAGGGCTGGTAGTGGGACACGAATACTTGTCCCAACAACCGTTAAAGCCGCGAATAATCCCATTAATGTGGTTTCTTTTATACTCCATCTTGTACTAGTCATACTAATCATCTCCTAAAGTCATTCTATTTGTTGCCTCTAAAAAGGCACCATGCCAAACATATCCTGTAAAGTCATTTAAATATAGTCCATGTTTTATTGCACTTGTTACATATTTTTTAGCTAACCTAAAACTTGATTCAAGGGTTAATCCTTTTGCAAGTCCTGCAGTAATAGCCGCTGCAAAGGAGCATCCAGCTCCGTGGTTTGTAACAGTATCTAACTTGTCTTCGTGGATAAACAAAAGCTGTTCACCATCATAAAATAAATCCGTTGCAACGTCTCCTTTAAAACGAGCGCCCCCTTTGATGATGACAGATTTTGGCCCAAGGTCGAAAATCTTTTTGGCAGCTTTCGTCATGTCTTCTTCTGTTTCAATTGTCGGCATATCAGACAATATACAGGCTTCGACAAGATTTGGTGTCACAATATCTGCTAAAGGCATCAATTTTTTTATCATGCCATTGACCAATTCAGGTTGTAACACATCTTTATTTGTTTTAACAGCCATCACAGGATCTAAAACGATATTTTTTTGATTTACTTTGACTAAATAATGTTCGAGTAAATCAATGACTGGTAAACTACCTAATAGCCCGATTTTTAATGCGTCAAGCGCGCCCCCAGAAAAGGCAGTATCGAGTTCTTTTTCCACAATATCAATCGGGATTGGGTAAATGGATGGTTTTTTTGTTTTGGGATCAACGGTTAAAATACTGGTGATACTGCTTATCCCAAATGTCCCGTATTCTTCAAATGTTTTTAAATCTGCTTGAATTCCTGCTCCGCCTCCTGCATCAGAGCCAGCAACGGTTAATATTTTTTTTACCATAGTGAACACTCCTTGTTGATGTTGTAGTAAAGTGTACCATGTTGATTTTAAAAACCTAGAGCCAATTAAAAAAAATTGGACCCATCCAATTTATGATATACTGATACAAAGAGGTGAGATAATGAATATTATATTAGAAAGAGAAACCAATACGCCATTGTATCGACAAATTATGAATCAATTGATTTATCAAATTGATGAAGGTATTCTGTACGAAAATTTTAGACTACCATCAGAAAGAGAGTTAGCTAATCAACTAGGTGTCAATCGCAGTACCGTTGTAAGAGCTTATGATGAGTTAAATGCTGAAGGGTTTGTCGAAAAACGAGCGAGCAGTGGAACGTATGTTATTGGCCAGTCCGAAGCACAGACGGTTAATCATTTGAGAGAGCGAATTCAGTTTAATTATCAAAAATACCAACAAAATGATTACATGACAAAAGTCGAAGAGATGATAAAAATGGACGCGTCAAGTGTATTAGATGCTTATAGTGGTGAGTTACCTTATAATTTAATTCCTAATATCAGTTTGCCTAATGTAAATTGGCAATCATTTTTATCTGTAGAAGTATCTAG
This sequence comes from Vagococcus sp. AM17-17, assembly GCF_003471765.1. Classification (NCBI taxonomy): domain Bacteria; kingdom Bacillati; phylum Bacillota; class Bacilli; order Lactobacillales; family Enterococcaceae; genus Vagococcus; species Vagococcus sp. AM17-17. The sequence goes on along the minus strand of NZ_QRJY01000002.1, from coordinate 118,752 downwards.
ACTTGGATATAAGCCACTTCGAAAAAATATTGCGACATTGGTAGGCAAAATGTATTCGTATGAACCAAAAATCGAAGAAATCATGTTAACAGCTGGTGGACAACAAAGTTTAGTATTACTAATCCAATCTTTACTAAAACCGGGAGACACTGTGGCATTGGAAGATCCGTCTTTTTTTAATGGCATTTCTGTTTTAAATGCCATGTCGATTAAAGTAGTTAGGATACCAATTGATAAAGATGGTTTGTGTTTGAATGAGTTAGAGGATGCAATAAAAAAAGAGAGTATCCAACTTATCTTAACTAATCCGAACTTTCAAAATCCAACAGGTACCACGATGAGTTTGACTAGACGAAAAAAATTAATAGCATTGTGTGAGCTATATCGCATTCCGATTATTGAAGATGATGTGTTTGGCCAGTTAGCTTATGAAGCTCCTAGTAGAATACCGTTACTTAAAGAATTATCTCCTCAATTAGTTATCTACATTGGGTCGTTGTCGAAAATACTAGGTAGTAGAATGCAATTAGGATGGATTGAAGCACCTGTTTATGTGCTGGATGAAGTTGCAAAGCTAAGAGATGAATATGAAACCCAGTTAAATATTTTTCCTCAGGTCATGGCATCATATGCCGTCTCAGACCCAGAGTTTTCTGAAAAATTGATGGTATTACGTCAGACTCTAGAAGAGAGAATGAGGTATTTTATTGAGGCCATCAAAAAAGAATTAAGTTCTAGTCTTGATTATACGATGCCAAAAGGTGGCTATTATATATGGTTGACCTATACTAAGCGCACGCTGATAAAAGAGGATTGGCGTTTGTTAATTAAAGACTCTATTGCTGTATTGCCAGGATTTGTGATGAGTAAAGAAATGCAAAGCTGCCGAGTGAATGTCTCACGACTAACGACAAAACAAATTGATTTATTTATCATAAAATTTAAAGACATCATCACGCAATGGAATAAACACATTGAAGAGTAATTAGTATTTTCATAATAGATGAGTGAGAAAGTATATCTTACAGAAATTTTTTGTTTTTTATGATAAAATGGTATCAACTTAAGACGTGTAAAATTTATCAAGTCGAAATAATTCGTTTGAGTGACAGGTAAGCAATTATTTTATGGCAAGTTATTGATAAATATAGATCGTGAACAAGAAAAATAATGAAAGAGCTATATATAAAGAATTATATAGCATAATTGAGGTGGAGAATTAGTGAGTGAAGTAAAAATAATTCCTCTAGGAGGAGTTAGAGAAAACGGGAAAAGTATCTATATAGCAGAAATTGAGGAAGAAATTTTTGTAATGGATTGTGGGTTGAAATACCCAGAAAATGAACAATTAGGAATTGATATGGTAATCCCTGATTTTTCTTATTTAGTTGAACGTCAAGATAAGATTGCTGGAGTATTTCTAAGTCACGGACATGCAGACGCTATTGGGGCCCTACCTTATCTATTAGAAAAAGTTTCAGTACCAGTATTTGGGTCTGAATTAACAATTGAACTAGCTAAAATTAATGTGAAAAATTACCCTAACACAAAAGATTTTGATGATTTCCACGTGATTGATGAAAACACAATCATTGAATTCAGCAAATCAGAAGTGAGCTTCTTTAGAACAACTCATACTGTTCCAGACTCTATGGGAATTGTGTTAAAAACTGGAGAAGGGCAAATCGTTTATACAGGGGATTTCAAGTTTGATCAAAGTGCAAGTCCAATGTACCAAACAGATTTTGCTAGATTAGCAGAGATTGGTAAAAAAGGTGTATTAGCTTTACTAAGTGACTCAACTAACGCCGAGAGTAATATATTATCTGCTTCTGAAAATGAAGTGGCTGATGAGGTAGTCGATACATTTAGATATTGGGAAGGTCGCATTATTGTGGCTAGTGTGGCAAGTAATTTGCAACGCATCCAACAAGTATTTGACGCAGCTTATTTGAGTGAGCGATTTGTTGTTCTAACTGGAAAAGATGTTGAGCAAATTGTTCGTACAGCGATTCGTCTAGGAAAACTAACATTACCAAATGATGAGTTGATAATAACAGAAAAACAAATGAAACATAAAGAACCACATGAATTAGTTATTTTAGAAACTGGTCGTATGGGTGAGCCATTAAACACATTGCAAAAAATGGCGAGTGGACGTCACCGTTTTATCCGTATAACAGAAGGCGACCTAATCTACATCACCACAACACCATCAACTGCTGTTGAAACAATGGTAGCCAAAACAGAAGACATGGTTTATCGCGCAGGTGGAACAGTCCAAACTATTTCAGATACAGTGAAAGTTTCAGGACATGCTAACCAAAATGATTTAAAATTGATGTTAAACCTAATGAAACCAACCTTCTTTATCCCTATTCAAGGGGAATACAGAGTGTTAGCTAAACATGCTGAATTGGCAAATCAAGTAGGTATTCCATTTAAAAACATCTTTATCTTAGGTAAAGGAGATATTTTAGAATTTGAAACAGGTCGATTGAGAATGACAGGCTCTATTGAAGTCGAAAATATCTTGATAGATGGACTCGGTGTAGGAGACATTGGAAATATTGTCTTAAGAGATAGAAAAATTTTATCTGAAGATGGTATTATTATCGCAGCCATTACGATTAGTCGTCGCGAGAAAAAAATTATTTCTCCAGCTAGAATCACGTCACGTGGGTTTGTTTACATGAAATCAAGTAATAATTTGATGAAAGAAAGTGGCGATATTGTAGAGACAGTCGTCCTTGAAAATCTTGAAAAGCAAGATTTTGACTGGGGTGTGTTGAAGCAAGAGATAAGAGACCAGTTAAGTCGCTATCTCTACGAACAAACGAAACGTCGACCAGTTATTTTACCAGTGATTATGGAGTCTAGTCAGAAAAGAAAATAAAATAAATAATAGTGAAAAACACAGGAAAGCAAATGTCGCTTTCCTGTGTTTTTTTGTATCTTTATTCATAAATCCAATCATCATATGGGGAAAAAAGTATCTTTTTTTGAAAAAACATTCTCAAAAAATTCAAAATATATTTTTAAAAATTGCTAATAAGTCATACAAAAAAACATAAAAATTAAAATAATGTCCGATTTTAGTCTATATAATCAACAAATATAAGAAATCGAAAATTAGTAAGACGTTTTAATATAACTTTTTTTATATTTATAAAATAACAAAAAAACAAAAGAATACTCCAAAAAAAGTTAATTTTAAATTTTAATCTATTATAAGTTGCTAAAAGTTTTTTAAATGATTAGCACATCATATTTAGAAAAGAGGTGAGAAAACTAATGCTTGGTGTGATTTTACTTTATGTAGGTATGGTTCTAATAAGTAATGGGTTGTACCGACTACAAGGAATAAAAGATAAATCTATTGTAGTAATGAATCTTTTTACAGGTGGGCTCAGTTTAATATTAAACATTGTTGCCCTATCCTATGGAATTATTGCTAATAAAGATGCTTCATGGTTTTACGCAAGTGCTACAGGATTGTTATTTGCATTTACCTATCTGTATACAGCAATCAATTCAATCTTTAATTTAGACCAAAGATTATATGGCTGGTTTAGTTTATTTGTCGCTATTAACTCAATACCAGCTGGAATACTATGTTTTTCAGGGTATGGTGGAAATTCTTTATATGGAATTATCTGGTTCCTATGGGGGATTTTATGGTTGACAGGTTTTATCGAAAACACATTAGGGAAAGATCTTGGTAAATTCGTTGGCTATTTAGCCGTTGGCGAAGGCATAGTAACAGCTTGGATACCAGGATTTTTAATGTTATTAAGTATGTGGCCAAAATAGTATGAAAGGGGAATGAACATGCAATTAACAACAAGAGAACAAGAAAAAATGATGATCAGTTTAGCAGCTATGATAGCAAATAGACGGAGAGAAAAGAAAATTAAATTAAATCATCCAGAAAGTATCGCATTAATTACTGATTTAGTTCTAGAAGGAGCTAGAGAGGGAAAATCAGTTTCTGAGCTGATGAATGATGGGAGAACTCTTTTAACAAAAGATGATGTGATGGAAGGTGTTTCAGAAATGATCCCTATGATTCAAGTTGAAGCAACTTTTCCAGATGGAACTAAGTTAGTAACGATTCACGATCCAATTCAATAAAAATTATAAGGGGGAATACATTATGATACCAGGAGAATATAAATTAGCAAAAGATCCAGTTCTTTGTAATGAAGGCTATGAAGCAATAACTATCGAAGTTAAAAATATTGGAGATAGAGCTGTTCAAGTAGGTTCTCATTTTCATTTTTTTGAAGCGAATGAAGAAGGATTAAAATTTGACCGAGATAAAGCTAGAGGAAAACGATTAGATATACCAGCAGGAACTGCTGTCCGTTTTGAACCAGGTGAAGTGAGAAAAGTGAATTTAATTGATCTAGGTGGAAAACGTCGTATCTTTGGTTTCAACGATAAAGTAAATGGCTATTTAGATGATGATCGAAATAAATAGAAGATAGAAAAGAGGGAAAAATATGAGTTTTGAATTAGATAGAAAAAAATATTCACAAATGTTTGGCCCTGTGATAGGAGATAGCATTCGTTTAGGAGATACTGATTTATTTGCAGCTATCGAAAAAGATTATACAGTTCATGGTCAAGAGAGTAAATTTGGTGGAGGAAAAGTATTACGTGATGGAATGGGCGTTAGTGCGACAGAAACACGCCGTTCAAATCCTCTAGTAGTGGATACTATTATTACTAATGCGACAATTATAGACTACACAGGAATTATCAAAGCAGATATTGGTATTCGTGATGGAAAAATTATCGCAATTGGTAAAGGTGGAAATCCAGACAACATGGATAACATTGACTTTGTTGTTGGTGCAAGTACTGAAGCAATATCTGCAGAAGGTTTAATTGTTACTGCAGGAGGTTTAGATATCCATGTGCATTTTATTTCACCAGGATTAGCTCATGCAGCGTTGGATAATGGTATCACAACACTATTTGGTGGAGGGACAGGTCCAGCTGATGGAACGAATTCAGCGACAACCTCTCCAGGTAAATGGCATATCGAAAAAATGTTACAATCAGCTGAAAATTTACCAATTAACGTTGGTGTTATGGCAAAAGGATCTGGTGCTACGCCAGAAACTATCGCTGAGCAAATTGAAGCAGGCGCTATGGCAATTAAGACCCATGAAGATTGGGGTGCAACTAGTGCAGGTATTGATAATTCATTAAAAGCTGCTGATGAATATGATGTACAATTTGCTGTGCATACTGACTCATTAAATGAAGGTGGATTTGTAGGGAATACACTTGATGCGTTTGCAGGAAGAACAGTTCATACGTTCCATACTGAAGGTGCTGGTGGAGGTCATGCTCCAGATATTATGGTTGTAGCAGGGCATGATAATGTGTTACCTTCTTCAACTAATCCAACAAATCCATACACAGTAAATGAGATTAGTGAGTTATTTGATATGGTTATGGTTTGTCATAATTTAGATCCAAAATTACCTGAGGACGTATCGTTCGCTGAATCACGTGTACGTAAACAAACTATTGCAGCCGAAGATGTATTACATGATATGGGAGCTTTAAGTATCATGACATCAGACGCGATGGCAATGGGACGTGTTGGTGAAGTTGCAATGCGTTGTTGGCAATTAGCAGATAAAATGAAAAAACAACGTGGACCGTTAGAAGGTGATAGCGAGTTTAATGATAATAATCGTATAAAACGCTATATTGCAAAATATACAATCAACCCAGCTATTACTAATGGTGTATCAGACTATATTGGATCAGTTGAAGTCGGTAAATTTGCTGATTTAGTTATCTGGGAACCAGCTAAATTTGGGGCAAAACCAAAAATGGTATTGAAAATGGGGATGATTACTTACGGTGTTATGGGAGATGCAAGTTCTAGTTTACCGACACCTCAACCTAGACTTATGAGAGATCTTTTTGGTGCTTATGGAAAAGCGGTTGAAACAACTAATATTACGTTTGTTTCAACTTATGCCTATGAACATGGTATTAAAGATCAAATTAACTTAGGAAAAGTAGTTCTTCCAGTACATAATACAAGAAACTTAACGAAACGAGATATGAAATTAAATAATTATAGCCCAAAAACTATCTCAGTAGATCCACAAACATTCGATGTAAAAATCGATGATGAATTGATTACATGTGAACCAATTGATCAAGTAGCATTAAGTCAAAGATACTATTTATTCTAAAATGAAATAGTTGAATGTAGTTTTAGATGATAAATGTGAATAGGAATAATAGTAATTAGGATGATTCACATTATCATCTATTCTTTTAAAGAAATGGAGTAAAAAAAGTATGATTTTTAATAAAATAGATACAACAATAGATGAAGTAAATGATATAGAAACATTTCATGTCGAAACGGTATCTTTAACTCATGATGAATTGAATAAGAAAATACTACGTGTGACGTCTGATCATGGCAATGATTATGGGATTAACTTATCAGAAGATAGTGAAAAATTAAGTAATGGAGCAATATTTTTTATCGATGATCATAATGTATTACTCGTTACAGTCCGTTCAGAAAAAATGATTATAGTCAGTCCTTCAACAATTGATGAAATGGGAGAGGTTGCTCATATGTTAGGAAATACTCATAAACCTGTTGTCGTAGAAGATGGACAAATAGTTTTAGAGTTTGATCCGACAGTTGTCGAATTACTTGATGCCAAATCTGTTGATTATCGCATTGATGTGATTCAATTAAAAAAACCATTAAAACACGTGGACTTGTCTCATGTACATTAACAATAAATCATTTAAAAATTATTTAGACGTTGTACAGGTGTGTGATTCGACATTTCCCATAGGAACGTTTAATCATTCTTTTGGTATGGAAAATTATTTAAGAACGGACAAAGTAGATAATGCCGAAGATTTTGAATTATGGCTAGATACGTATTTGAAAACACAATTTAAGTATGGGGAAGGATTACTTATTTCGTTATGTTTTGATGCGTTAGAAAAAGATGAAATAGATAAAATATGGTTTTATGATCAATTAATTACTTGTTCCTCTCAATCAGTTGAAACAAGAAATGGGACAAAAATGATAGCCAAACAAATGATAGATTTAATCCAAATATTACATGATATTCCTTTAATTACAAAATATGCAGAATTGATTCAATCGAAAGAAGTTTATGGTAACCCTGCTATAGTATTTGCTATTTTTGCGTATATTAAAGGATTAGAGAAAAATGAATCTATTTTCTTATATGGATATAGTATTAATTCTACCATGATCCAAAATGCAGTAAGAGCTATTCCCTTAGGTCAAAAGATAGGTCAGCTAGTCTTACAACGAACCTTTACAGTACTAAAAGACATAATTGAGGAAATAAAAGATTTAGATTCAAATTATTTAGGAGCTAATGTCCCTGGAATAGAACTATCTCAAATTAAGCATGAAACACAAATATTTAGACTATTTATGTCATAGGAGGACATTATGATGAAAAGAACAGTAGTAATTGGCGTTGGAGGTCCTGTAGGATCTGGAAAAACGTTATTAATCGAAAGATTAGTTAGAAAAATGAATGAAGAATTAAATGTAGCAGTTATTACAAATGATATTTATACAAAAGAAGATGCCAAGTTTTTAGTGAACAATTCTGTGTTAAACGAAGATCAAATTATTGGTGTGGAAACAGGAGGATGTCCTCATACAGCTATTAGGGAAGATGCTTCCATGAATTTTTCTGCTATTGAGGAGTTAAAAAATAGATTTGAAGATTTAGATATTATTTTTCTTGAGAGTGGTGGAGATAATTTAGCGGCAACTTTTAGCCCAGAGTTAGTGGATTCATCTATTTACATTATCGACGTTGCTCAAGGAGAAAAGATTCCTAGAAAAGCTGGTCAAGGTATGATTAAAAGTGATCTTTTTATTATCAATAAAGTAGATTTAGCACCTTATGTAGGGGCAGATTTAGATGTGATGAAAAAAGATACAGAAGTCTTTAGAGATGATAATACATTTTTATTTACTAACTTAAAAGATCAAGACGGTTTGGATGCTGTATATGATTGGATTAAAAAAAATGTATTGTTAGAAGGTTTGTAAAATGAAAAATAAATCAGATGGATTAATAGATTTGATTTTTTCTGAAATAAATGGAAGAACAATTGCTAAGAGGATATATCATGAAGGAAATTCTAGAGTATCCTCTAATGTCCATTTACCATATGAAAATACACCCTACTATTTTTTAATTAATACTGGTGGTGGATTTATTGAGGGTGAAACATATGAAGTCAATGTGACACTATTAAGTCATTCTCATGTAATTGTAACGTCTCAAGCACCTACTTATGTTTATAAATGCGATAACAGAATAGAAACTGGTCAGAAGGTATCTATTCATTTAGAAGAAAATAGTTTTTTAGAATATTTAACAGATGAGGTTATTCCATATAAAAACGCTGTGTATTCTCAAGAGACAATGATTCATATGACACCTACTTCAACACTGGCTTTAATTGATGGTGTGACTGCTGGATGGTCTGAAGATGAGAAGGACTTTCAATATTCTAGCGTTCAAATGAAGACAAGTATCTATATGGATAAAAAATTAATCTATAATGATCACTCATTTTTAACACCTGAAAAAGATGATATGAGACAGTTAGGTTTTTTTGAAGGCCATCAAAACTACAATAGTTTAGTCGTGATTAGTCATCTTTGTACGAATGATGTGATAGAAAAAATAAAAGAAAAGCTTTCTACGTTACAGATTGAGGTAGATTTTGGTCTATCAACATTAGAGAAACCAGGATTTATTTTAAGAACAATGAGTGATAAGGGTGAAAAAAATAGAAAAGTGTTGATGCATGCATTAAACATTTTTAGGTCATTAGTATTTGAACTGCCAGAGTTAGAATTAAATAAAAATGACCATTATTTTAAATAGATTAATAATGGAGGAAACGCATATGGTAGTGAAAGATTTTAAAAAAGAAATGATTGACTATTGGGCTGATCGCTCAATAACATATGCTGAACAACATAAAGATGAATTACTAGGGGAACAAAAAAAAATTTGGCAAGATTATATTCATCAAGAGTTGCTAACTAGTGATATCAAAGTAAAAAAAGTGCTGGATATTGGGACGGGTCCTGGTTTTTTATCAATCATTTTAGCTGATTTGGGTTATGAAGTAACTTCTATTGATATGACCGAAGAGATGTTAACAAAAGCAAAATATAATGCAGGTCATCTATCATCAATGATAGAGTGGCAATTGATGGATGCTCAAGAATTATTATTTGATGAAAATGAATATGACGCTATTGTAACTCGAAATGTTACATGGAATCTAGAAAATCCAGAAAAAGCTTACCAAGAATGGGTGAGAGTGCTAAAACCTGGAGGTATATTATTGAATTTTGATTCTAACTGGTATCACTATTTATATGATGAAAAGGTTAGACAAGAATACAATGAAGCTAGACGTCTAGTTAAAAATTACGATGTGAAAGATTTATATGAAATGACTGATATTCAACGTATGGAAGAATTAGCAAGAAAGATGCCGATGTCTAAAATAGATAGACCACAGTGGGATATTGATATACTAAAGTCTTTAAATATAAGTGATATTTCTGTTCGTCATAATTTAAATAATTATTTGTTGAATGAAGAACAACAAGTAAATTGCATGTTTTCTCCTATTTTTTTGATTAAAGCAACTAATTAATTCTTTTTATGTAAAAAGTGTTTTAAAGATAAAATAAAATATTTTAAAAGTTTATTTTATTACAAATGTGTTATATTTGTGTTGTAGATTGAATATAATACTTTGGAGGATGATTTAAGTGAATAGAAGCAGGTTTTTAGGTTTTTTTGTATTTTTAATGTCAATAGTATTATTAACCGGTTGTGGTAAAAAAGAAGCACAAACGAGCAAAACAAATTTAAATTATGGAAGTACAAAAGATGTTAGAGATATCAATCCCCATCTTTACAATGGAGAAATGGCTGCTCAAAACATGGTTTTTGAAGGACTGACTAAAAATGAAGATGGTAAAGTCATTCCAGCTTTAGCAGAAAGTTGGGACATCTCAGATGATGGTAAAGAATATACATTTCACTTACGAAAAGGTGTGACATTCTCAGATGGTGAGCCTTTTAATGCAGAGGCTGTTAAGAAAAATTTTGATGCTATATTAAGCAATCGTGAAAGACATGCATGGCTTGATATGGTTAATGAAATAGATAATACGCAAGTCATTGATAATGATACATTTAAATTAACATTAAAACATGCATATTACCCTACTTTAGTTGAATTAGGATTAACAAGACCATTCAGATTTATTTCACCTAAATGTTTTGAAAATAACGAAACAAAAAACGGTGTAACAGACTATATTGGTACTGGAGCATATGTTCTTGAGAGTCATAAAGATGGTCAAGTAGCAGTCTTTAAAAAAAATAATCATTATTGGGGACAAGAACCTCAAATTGAAGAAATAACGTGGAAAGTAATACCTGATACTCAGTCATTGTTGTTATCATTAAAAAAAGGGGATATTGACTTGATATATGGATCAGATGGTGATCAATTAAGTATGGACACGTTTACTGAAATGGAAAAAGATAAAAAATTCCAAACATTATTTAGTAAACCTGTTGCATCACGTGCAATTTTATTAAATAGTAAGAGACCTAATTTAAATGATAAAAATGTCAGAGAAGCCATTACTCAAGCTGTTAATAAACAAAATATTGTTAAAGGAATACTAAATGGTGCAGAAGACGAAGCACAAACCTTATTACCAAAAACGGCCCCCTATTCAGATGTTGATTTAAAACACTATGCTTTTGATATAGAGAATGCAAAAAAATTACTAGATAATGCTGGTTGGAAAACTAGTGACGATGGTTTTCGTTATAAAAATGGTGAAAAATTATTATTAACATTTTCATATAATTCTCAAAATGCCCAAGAAGGATTAATAGCACAATCTATTCAATCTGATTTAAAAAATGTGGGGGTAGACGTTACTATCATATCTGAAGAAAAACAAAATTTTTTAGATAGACAAAAAAGTGGCGAGTTTGATTTACAATACTCATTATCATGGGGGACACCTTATGATCCACAATCATATGTTTCTTCATGGAGAATACCAGCTCATGGAGATTACCAAGCACAATTAGGTTTAGAGAAGAAAAAATGGTTAGATAACTTAATTACTGAAGTGATGATTGAACCTAATGAAGAAAAAAGACAGGAAGACTACAAAACAATTCTTTCTTATATTAATGACGAATGTGTTTATATTCCTATTTCTTATTCAAAAACAAAAGCGATTGGTTCATCAGATTTAAAAAATATAGAATTTAATGATTCTCAATATGAAATCCCATTTGAAAAAATGTCATTTAAAAAACAATGATAAGGAAATAGAGCGTGATGTTATGATTAAACGAATATTATCTTTGATTATAAAGGTTTTTGGCATAGTGTTCTTAACGTCATTTATCCCATTTTTTTTACTGACTTATCTATCTAAAGATCCAGCTGAAACATCACTACGAGTACAGGCAATTACACCGACACAAGAAAACATTATCCAAAGACGTCATGAACTTGGATTAGACACACCTTTTTTTATAAGGTATTTGAAATGGATAGGAAATGCGATACAAGGTGATTTTGGATTGAGTTATGTTTCAGGTAAAAACATAAAAAATATGATTTTAGATGCTTTTCCTTATACTTTTATTTTGATGATTATGACAGTTGTCTTTATTCTAATTACTTGTTTTATTTTTAGTATGCTAATGGTTCATCTATATAATCATTGGTTTGAAAAAATAATGAGAGTATTGAGTTTTATATTAAGTGCTGTTCCGTCATTTTGGTTAGGTATCTTGTTGATTTCATTATTTTCGGTGAAATATAATTTGTTTCCAACAGGAGGATTTGATGGTTTTTATTCTGTTATTCTACCTGCGATTACGTTATCAATAGTGTATTCGTCATCGTATATACGCCTAATTAGAAATGAATTTATCCAAAATAGAACACAACAATATGTGAATTATTATAAAGTAAGAGGTTTTTCTCAAAAAAAAATAGGACGTCACATTTTAAAGAATTCCTTAAAATCATCATTAGTGTCAATTGGAATGAGTATCCCTAAATTAATTGCAGGAAGTATTATAGTAGAAAGTGTTTTTGCTTGGCCAGGATTAGGGTTATTGTGTATTAACGCTATACATAATAGAGATATTCCAGTTTTACAAGCATATATCGTGTTAACAGCTTTGTTTTTTGTTTTTAGTGGTATGATTGTAGAAAAATTAATGACATATATTGATCCAAGGTTATCAGAAAGAGGCAGTGTATGAGAAAATTTAAAAAAATAAAAACTGATAAACTACTTTTAGTTTTCAGTATTATTTTAATTTTATTATTACTTTGCATTGTTTTTGCTCCGTATGTTACGGTGCACGATCCAAATAGTCAAGATATTCCGAATAAACTATTGAAACCATCTTTTCAGCACATATTAGGAACAGATTTATTAGGTAGAGATATTTTTTCTAGAATTGTTTTTGGTGGAAGAACAACAATATTATTATCAATATTAATTGTTATTTCGATTATTCTAGGTGGCGTTATTTTTGGAAGTATATCTGGCATGTCAGATGGTATATTTGACCGTATGATTGTTAAAATTTGTGATTGGTTGTTGTCTCTACCAAGTGAAATGCTGTCTCTTATTATGATAGGAATATTAGGACCGAGTATGTTAACAATTATTTTGGCATTAACACTAGTTCGGTGGCCTTGGTATATAAAAATGATACGTTCTGAGATAAAAGTCATTCGGAGTAAAAATTATGTGTTATTTTCTGTCGGATCTGGAAAAAATAAGTTATGGATATACTATCATCACGTCTTACGACAATTACTAAGAAGTATTATCGTTTACGCTACTTTGGATTTAAGCACAGTAGTGATGAGTATTAGTGCATTATCTTTTTTAGGAATAGGGATACAACCCCCAACGCCAGAGTGGGGGACTATGCTAAACGATGCTAGAGAGGTTAGTGTGATAAATCCTTGGCAAATGATTCCACCAGGTATGGTACTATTTTTAGTGATCGGCATGTTAAATTACATTAGTGATTTTATTAATGAACAATTTTATCAAAAAAATTAGAAGGTATGAAAAAATGACTCACATTATGTCTATTGACCATTTGACTGTGCAATCCAATGACGAAAAAAAATTTTTAAATGATATTAGTTTTTGTATTAATAAAAATGAAGTGACTGGTATATTTGGACCAAGTGGAAGTGGAAAATCAACCTTATTGAAAACATTAGTGGGATTAAGCGAAGCTAATTTTTTGATTGATGGGCAAGTATCCTATTATTTTGATAATGAAGATGTTAAGAAGTTGAATACTATCATAGACAAGGATGGGATATCACTTATCAGCCCTAAATTATCCTATATTCCACAGAATGCTTATCAAGCGTTTGATCCCATTGAAAAGATAGGTAAACAATTTGAAGAAACCTTTCTTGAAAACCAAATAGATTCGACAGTTGGTAAAGAAAGAATAAAAGACCTATTTTTTAAAATGGATTTATCCACAGAAGCATTGACAAAATACCCATTTCAATTATCAGGTGGAATGTTACAAAGATGTATTATAGCACTTTGTCTATCTTTAAACCCTGAATGTGTTATAGCAGATGAACCAACAAGTGCTTTGGATAGTATTAATAAGAAAAAAGTAATTGATTTATTCTTAACGTATAAAAAAGAAGTAGGTAAAACATTGATTTTGTCTACTCATGATATCTCTGTTATGGATGTTCTATGTGATTATGTGGTTGTATTAGATGATGGAAAAAAAATAGAAGAAACAAAAACTTGTGATATAGATAATAATGATCAGTCGTATATAGGAAAAGTTAGAAAAATAAAAGAAAAAATAGGTAAACCCTTTTGGAGGTTAAAAAATGGGTGAGTGGTTGGTTGTAACAAACTTATCAAAGTCTTATGGGGTATCTCGCTTTTTATTTTCCAAAAAAAAGCGAGATATTATAAAAAATATTAGTTTCTCATTTAAAAAAGATAGCGTTGCTATTTTAGGAGAAAGTGGTAGTGGTAAGACAACGCTTATCAAGATGTTATCAGGAATTGAAAAACCTAGCTCAGGGGATATTAAACTAAACGTGACACAGTCTCCCAAAAAGAAGAATCCAATTAGTATGATTTTCCAAGACTATTGGTCAGCAATTAATCCTAGATTTACCGTATATGAAGCATTAAAAGAAACAATGAATGAAACTGATGAAAAAAAAATGCTTGATGAGATGACTAACATACTCAAAAAAGTTGGATTATCGGCTGACGTATTATATAAAAAAGCCACTGAAATGAGTGGGGGACAGATTCAACGCATTTGCATTGCAAGAAGCTTATTATCAAGAACTCAAGTATTAATCTTTGATGAGTCCTTTAGTTCTTTAGATTTAATAGTTGTTGATCAATTGCTTGATTTATTGATGGAACTTAGAAAGGAATACAAACTTAAATATGTATTTGTAACTCACAGTTTGGAATTAGCGACTTATTTCTGTGAGGAACTACTGGTATTGAAAGATGGAGAGGTAGAAGAATCACTATTAGTTAGTAATTTAATGCATAGTAATTCTGTTTACGTGAAAGAGTTGATTAAGGCGCAAATTTGATTTAGTTGGTATAAATCAAGTTGAAAGAGAGGAATTACTTTTATGACGCACTCAATAAATACAGGAGATACGGCATTTATCATACTATGTACAGCTCTAGTATGCTTAATGACCCCAGGGTTAGCTTTCTTTTATGGAGGATTATCTCGTAAGAATAATGTATTAATTATTATGTCACAATCTTTTGTGTCAGTTGGTATTACAACAATTATGTGGATTTTAGGTGGTTTTGGTTTAGCTTTTGGTACTGATATTGGTGGTATTATTGGAAATCCAGCTGATTTCTTTTTAATGAAAAATGTCGGTTCTTTATCAAATTTATTACATGGGGCAACCATACCATTTATTATGTTTTTTGCATTTCAGTTAATGTTTTGTATCATCACAGTTCCACTTATGACAGGAGCTTTTGCAGATAGAATGACAATGAAAGGGTATATATTATTAGTAATCGCATGGAATTTATTGATATATTTTCCTATTTGTCATTGGGTTTGGGGCGGAGGATTTTTATCTCATTATAATTTTAGAGATTTTGCTGGAGGAACGGTTATCCATACAACAGCAGGATTTGGGTCACTAGCCACCATCCTATTTTTAGGGCAAAGAAAGCTAACCAATAAACAAAAAAATCAACACAATAATTTGATGGTAGCAGCGATTGGAACGGGATTACTATGGTTCGGTTGGTTTGGATTTAATTCTGGTGGAGCATTAAGAGCGGATACGCAAGCTGTTAACGCATTTGTTTCTACTTTTATTTCTTTGGCTACAGCTTTAACAGTGTGGATTATTTTTGCTAAAGTAAAAAAAGGATATTATGACTTTGTTGATATATTAACTGGGTCAGTAGCAGGGTTAGCAACCATTACTCCTTGTGCTGGTTATGTGACACCAACAAGTGCATTTGTGATTGGGGCTATTGCTGGGATAGTTTGTAATATAGCAGTTGATTTTCGTAAGAAAAAAGGTTGGGATGATGCATTAGATGTTTGGGGAGTCCATGGTATGGGTGGGTTTACTGGTACTATTCTGATAGGAATCTTTGGTACAACAGATTCTTTAATTAGTTCAAATGGAGCACATGGTTTAGTGGTACAAGTACTAGGAGTATGTTTAGTTG
This sequence comes from Vagococcus sp. AM17-17, assembly GCF_003471765.1. Lineage (NCBI taxonomy): Bacteria > Bacillati > Bacillota > Bacilli > Lactobacillales > Enterococcaceae > Vagococcus > Vagococcus sp. AM17-17. Next base: position 102,857 of record NZ_QRJY01000002.1, on the reverse strand, counting down.
CAATCTATTCATTCTTAGTAACACGACTTATTTTAATTCTTATTTCTAAAATTGCTAGAATTAAAACAACTGAGCAAGAACAAGAAGAAGGACTTGATAGTTATTTCTTCCATCAAGTAACTTATGATGAATAATAACACTACCCCACACGAAAACAACATATTGTTTTCGTGTGGTTTTTTTGAATCAGTTATTTGTTTTCTGTTATAGGATTCAAATGTATTTTTAACGTGTTTTATGATAGAATATAAACATTACAAAAGGATTTGTATTAATACAGATTTTTTAAATTAACTATAACAAGAAGAAAGCAATAAGGTGACACGTATGAGCATGACAAAACATGATCAAATATTAGCACATATTGAGTCCTTGCCTGTAGGAGATAAAATTTCTGTTCGAGGCATTGCCAAAATGTTAAGCGTTAGTGAAGGAACGGCTTATCGTGCCATTAAAGAGGCAGAAAATGTGGGATTGGTATCCACTATACAGCGAGTTGGAACGATAAGAATTGAAACGAAAACAAAAGAGAACATAAAAAATCTAACTTTCAAAGAAATTGTTAAAATTATCGATGGTGATGTATTAGCGGGGAAAAAAGGATTAAAAAAACCATTAGATAAATTTATTATTGGGGCGATGACAGAAAAAAGCATGTTACGCTATATTACGCCAGGAGCTTTAATGATTGTTGGTGATAGAGAAGGTGTTCAGCGGTTAGCATTAAATAATTGTGCAGCTGTTCTGTTAACTGGTGGATTTGAAGTCAGTCAAGATATTATAGACTTAGCAGATGAAGTTAAAATGCCTATTTTACGTACATCTCATGATACCTTTACTGTTGGAATGCTAATTAACCGTGCTATTAGTGATCAGATGATTAAAAAGGATATCGTGTTGGTAGAAGATATTCAAACGCCTGAAAGTGAAACATGCTATATGACAACGAAAGATACGGTTGAGGATTATGTTAAATTGGTTGAGAAAACTGGATACACACGTTTTCCTGTAGTAAATAAATCTAATCGCTTAGTGGGGATGGTAACAGCAAAAGACGTGTCTGATAAATCACTGACACAATCTATTGAAAAAGTTATGACGAAAGATCCACGACATGCTAAATCACATATGAGTGTAGCAAGTATCGGACATCAAATGATTTGGGATGGTTTGGAGATTATTCCTGTGGTGGAAGATGATCTAACGCTTGTCGGAATTATATCACGACAAGATGTGATGAGAACTGTTCAATTAGCACAAAAGCAACCACAGGCTGCACATAAATTGACGGATCATATTACTAACCAGATTGTGGAAAAAGAAATGCCTGAAAAAGGAGATGCTATTTTTACATTTGTTGTCACGCCACAGATGATTAATAATTTAGGAACGCTCTCTTTTGGTGTATTAAATCAAATTATTTCAAGTGTTGTTCGTTCAACGATGTTATCACGATACAATTTTCATTCGGTTATTGAGCAAAGTAGCTTATATTATTTCAAATTAATCCAAATGGACAGCGAAATAGAAATCAGAACTCAAGTGATAGAAGTTGGTAGACGTTCAGGAAAAGTTGAAGTAAGTGTATATAAAGATAATATCGTTTCTGCAAAAGCGATTGCAGTATGTCAGTTAATGGATCCAGTTTAGGAGGAAAAGTATGACTATTAGTCAAGAAATTTTAAAAGAAATAAAACATCATGATACCATCATGATCCATCGCCACCAAAGCCCAGACCCAGATGCACTAGGCTCACAAGGTGGTTTAGGAGAAATATTAAAAGAAAGTTTTCCTAAGAAATCCATTTATTTAGTTGGTGGTCCTGTGAATGATTTAGACTACCTTGTCACGATGGATGATGTGAGTGATGAGATGTATCAAGATGCTTTAGTTATTGTGACAGATACTGCGAATGCTCCACGAATAAGTGGAGAGCAGTATTACTTAGGAAAAAAATTAATTAAAATAGATCATCATCCGGATGATGAGCCTTATGGTGATTTATCATGGGTAAATACACAAGCAAGTAGTACAAGTGAATTGATTTATGATTTTTATGAAGAAAACAAAGAAAATCTTGTTATGACAGATAATGCTGCTAGATTACTTTATGCCGGTATTATTGGAGATACTGGACGATTTTTATACCCTGGAACAACGTCTCACACATTATGGGTAGCTAGTCAACTACTAACATACGACTTCGATGCGGCAAGATTAAGTCGATATATGGACGAAGTAGATGAAAAAATTTCGCGTTTGTCAGGATACATCTACGAAAATATGGTTTCGGATGAAAATGGTGCAGCGATGGTGTTGTTAACACAGGATGCATTGAAAGAGTTTGATGTAGTTGATTCGGAAACACCAGCTATTATTCCTTTACCAGGAAAGATTCGTGGGATTTTATCGTGGGCAATTTTTGTTGAGCAGCCTGAAGGATTTTTTAGAGTTCGCTTGAGAAGTAAAGGTCCTGTGATTAATGGTATTGCAAAACGACATCATGGTGGTGGTCACCCATTGGCTAGTGGAGCAAACGCTAAGGATATGGATGAAGTGGAAGAAATATTTGAAGAAATCAAAACAATTGTTAGTGAATATAAAATATCATAAGTAAAAAAGCGTAAAAATAAGTTAACCTTATTTTTACGCTTTTTTATTATCCAAGTATTTTTTCAACGACTAATTGTTTACCATAGTCACCATCATGTGTAGAAATAGCTTTATAACCTTGTTTTTCCCAGAAACGACTCGCACGTTGATCATCGTCGATAAAAGTTAATCTTATGGTTTTCGTACCAGTATCTGAGACAGTTTTTTCTAAGGCTGTATATAATTCTTTCGCTAGTTCTGTACCACGATACTCACTTTCTAATACAAAATAACCAAGCATCCCAGTTTCTTTTTGTGGAAAGTCTTCGACCCAGTCAATAAATCCCATCAATCTATCACGATCAAAAATCCCATACATGTATTTTTGTGATGGTGATGTTTTTGGTGGAAGTGATGTGAAGAACTCTTTAACTTGCTCTTTTGTAGGTTCAGCAGCAACATAATCTGTGAAGTAATCTGTTGTTCTTAATAAAAACTCTTTGAAGATGGCTAAATCAGCTTCGTTTTCTCCATCTAATAATCGAATATGAATGGATGGAAAATCAACAGTATTAAAATGTTTCATAAAATATAAACCTCTTTCTATCTGTAAGGAACAGTTATTACTACTTTAGAATAGCTTATATCAAGATTAATTAAAAGGTGTTAAGGATAAAAAAATGAAAAACGGACTAGAATCAATGAATTGTATTAATCATGAAAAAAAACTTTGCGAAATGCTAATAAGCAAGTATAATAAAACAGGACGTTTTTGTGTTACAACTGAAACAATACATTAAGAAAGAGAAGTGAGACTAATGGGACGTAAATGGGCTAATATCGTAGCTAAGAAAACAGCTAAAGATGCAAACAACAGTAAAGTTTATGCCAAATTTGGAATTGAAATTTATGCAGCAGCAAAATCAGGTGATCCAGATCCGCACTCTAATCAAAAACTTCGTTTCGTTATTGATCGCGCAAAAACATACAATGTACCAAAACATATTATTGATCGTGCTATCGAAAAAGCAAAAGGATCCGGCGATGAAAACTATTCAGAATTACGCTATGAAGGATTTGGGCCAAATGGTTCGATGGTGATTGTTGATACACTAACAAATAATGTTAACCGTACAGCAGCAGACGTTCGAGCAGCTTTTGGTAAAAATGGTGGGAACATGGGTGTATCAGGTGCTGTAGCATATATGTTTGACAACACAGCGATTTTTGGTTTTAAAGGCGAAGACGTGGAAGAAATTTTTGAGTATCTATTAGAAAAAGATATCGAAGTCAAAGATGTGTTCGAAGAAGAAGACCAAATCATCGTTTACGGTGAATCAAGTGATTTCCACGCGATTCAAGAAGCATTAAAAGAAAAAGGAATTACAGAATTTTCCATAGCTGAAATTCAAATGATTGCTCAAAATGAAGTCGAATTATCTGAAGACGACCTAGCTCAATTTGAAAAAATGATTGATGCTTTAGATGAATTAGAAGATGTTCAACAAATTTTCCATAATGTAAATATGGATTAGTAGTAAATAAAAAAGTCAGAAGTTTAATTCTTCTGACTTTTTTTTCGTTTACCGAGTATGCGTGTTTTTTTAACAGATTCGTTTTCTGATTCTGTAGTGTTTTTTGCTTCATCCGTATCTTTGACACGTAGTTCTAATGTATAAGGTTCTTTATAAATAATTCCGTCTTTTTCATAAGATCCACCATTAACAAAGACACCAAGAGGAACTAAAGAATCAGCATCATCATTTATTTTGATACTAGCCACTTCATTTAAATCTTTGTAGCTACTTCCAATCAGCAATTTTCCTTTTGAAATTTTATAGAAAGGAATAAGAGTATAGCTATTTAGTTCGTAAGCATAGTCATTGAGTTTTTTTGCTGTGATATAGTTTTTTTCCAATAATTCATGGACAACTGTATCAATTACTTGATCGCTATCATTATTTAAAGTTAGTGTTAATAGTTTTCCTTGAATTTTTGGAGTGGTTGAATTTGTTTGCACAGTTTCATCAAATGTCGCATCTTCCGGTACGATATTTTCAATTAAATTAGTGACATCCCATTTTACTTTCTGATTTTTAAAATAATAAATAAAGTTTAAAACGATAAAGTAAGCTAGAACAATAAAAATCAGTAGGTAAAGTATCATTCTGAGATAATTTCCGTTTTGAAAGTATCCTTTTACAATACGCAAGATATATAGTGTTGGAAAAACACTAACAACAGTCAAAATCTTATTTTGTAACCTTGGGTTGATATTTAAGTAGTTTAAGAATTTGGTTATATTACTCAAGATTAAAGTTAGTAAAGCATCCATTAGTTATTCCCCCCCATAACAGTTTTATTCTCATTTGTTTTAGGGGTCACCGTAGCATTTTGTGCATCAGGAGTTACCGTATTTTCAGTCTTTTCTTCCATATTTTGGGTGTTACTTGATGGTTGATTTTCAGAGGAATGGGTATTTTCTTCTGATGACGAGTGATTTGATTTGTTTTGTTTACTGTCTTTTGTTTTCTCTTGCGGTTCAGATACAGAATGTTCAGTTTGTTGGACGGAGCTATAAGTTGTATCCGAGTAATTGGTTGTAGTATTTGTATTGTCTTGAGTTGAATGAGTTATCGTTTCAGTTGTAGACGTTTCAGTTTTTTTGGTTTTATAATTACTACCGTCCACAACAGCAGTTGTTGCACTTATCCCTAAAGCAATACTAAAAATAGCAATAGGCTTTAAAAAGGGAGCAACGATTTTTTTATCTTTGGCCATACAATACTCTCCCTTCTAATAAATCATGTAAATCTCTTATTATCATAACAGATTTACTGTTTTTCTAATTAAAAAAATAACTATTTTCATTATTTTTAAACTAAATTTAATAAGATATTTGTTGTTATATAGGTTAAACAAGCCGTTTTTGTGGTTGCAACATGATTGATGACTATTTTATGTATTATCATAGAACCGTCTTTTTTTATGGTATAATTTGTAAAATTAGTTACTAGTGATAGGAGGAGTAATATGATTAAACCAAGACGATTAAAACGTGGAGATAAGATTGCAGTTGTCAGCTTATCAAAAGGATTACTGGGAGAAGAATTTGTTGAACATAATCTCATTTTAGGGAAAAAGAGATTGGAAGATTGTGGGTTAGAAGTTGTGTTTATGCCCCATGCTTTAAAAGGGATAGACTTTGTTGACAAACACCCAGAAAAAAGGGCAAAGGATTTGATTCAAGCTTTTGAAGATGACTCTATCAAAGGGATTATTTGTGCGATTGGAGGAGATGATACCTATCGAACGCTTCCTTATCTGATGGAGAATGATAAGTTTAAGGATTTAGTCAAAACTAAACCGAAATTATTCACTGGATTTTCTGATTCCACGACTAATCATTTGATGTTTTATCATCTTGGTTTAACAACTTATTATGGGATGGCTTTTATTCCTGATTTAGGTGAAATTAGTGATAGCATGTTGTCATATACTGAAAATTATTTTAGTTATTACTTTGAAGAGAGCCCACTGTATGAAGTGATAAAGCCAAGTGAAATTTGGTATGATGAACGACTAGACTTTTCTAAAAAAGCATTAGGGCAACAACGCATAAGCCATGTTGAGACAAAAGGCTATGAATTGCTACAAGGTAAGTCGGTATTTGAAGGAGAATTGTTAGGTGGTTGTATTGATAGTTTGTATGATATGTTAACACCATTTACAAATAGCGATGAACCAGACGTGATTGAACGATACGGTATTTTTCCAGATTTAACGACTTGGCAAGGAAAGATTTTATTTATTGAAACATCAGAAGTGAAAGAGTCACCAGAAACAGTTGAAAAAATGTTGGGAGTACTGAAAGACAAAGGTATATTTGATGTGGTGAATGGTGTTATTTTTGGTAAACCACAAGACGAAGTATTTTATGAAGAATACAAACAATCTTTAGTTAAAGTGATTGATAATAAAGAGTTGCCAATAGTTTACAATGTTAATTTTGGACATGCTACGCCCAGATGTGTTTTGCCATATGGGGTTCGTGTACAAGTTGATAGCGAGAAACAGGAAATCAGATTGTTAGAGTCAGCATTTTATGAGGAGAAAAATCATGGAAACTAGACTAGCAGATGTTTCAACTATTTATCATTCAGCTTTAAATTTATTTCCTTATTGGACAAATAAAAAATTAGAAGAATGGAAACAAGCTTATCTGGACACGATAAAACAAACATTATCTAGTGATTCGCTTACTGATTTCTATCATCTATTATGTCAATTTACTGCCAGATTAGATGATGGGCATACGATGATTTATTTACCAAAGGAGCTTAAAGAAGATTTAGTATATCCTATAGCTTTGGATATGATAGAGAACCAATTAGTTATAGTGAAGACAACTAATGATTATCAAAATTATTTGTATTTACCTATTAAGAGAATAAATGGATTGTCCGTTTCAGACTTTTTAAAAGAAATAACTTCTAAGTTTTGGCTTAGTAATGAGGTAGTATCACTTTACTATTATCAAAACTATTTGTCTTTTTTTCAGCCCAATCAATTATCCGTAGATTTTTTTTCTAATGATAGATTAGAGTTATCTCCTCAAAATAAGGAGACAATTGTTTGGATGGAAGAAAAAGTAGAAAAGGACCTAGTAGTTGAAACAGACGCTATTACAATCATAAAAGATAAGAATAAAATCTTGATAACGATTAAGCATTTTTTGAGTCAAGATGTCGTGACAATTTTTTACCAATATATGGAGTTGTACAAAGAGTCAGAGGTCATCATTTTTGATGTCAGAGGGAATATGGGTGGAAATTCAGGATTAGCCAATGATATTTGCTCAGCTTTTTTTAAAGAGTCATTTGAAACCGAGTTATCTTTTTACCAAGTGTTAGATGCACAACGTTATGCCTCTGGGACGCAGCTTTATTACAAGCAAGACATAAGTGATGATAATGAGTTTACTCAAACGCTATCTCATCAATATTATTTAGAAGGAATTGATCAAGAAACAGTACCCAAAAATCGAGGGGAGTTATCAGATAAAGCTGTAATAATTATTCAGAATAGACAGACGTATTCTTCAGCTGAAAATTTTGTGATGAATTTTTATAAAAGACCTAAAACAAGAATTATTGGAACGTATTCAGCTGGATCGACAGGTCAGCCAGCTTTAATACCTCTTGAAACAGGTGGTACGTTTATGGTGACAGCAAAAGGAGTTAAAATTCCCAATGGAAAAATCCACCATAATATTGGTATTAAGCCAGATATCATGATGGAAGAAATGTTATCAGATAAATTAAATGGTGTTGATTCTTTACTAAACTATGCGTTACAAACTAGCATTGATTATTAAGCAGTTCAAGAGCTTGTTGTAAATCAACGTCTTCTGTTAAATGTTTAGGCGTCCAAGGAACATAGACATCCGGTTTCACACCTTTACCTAGCATTCCAAGACCATCATCTACAAGAGAAGTTTTAGATGTGGGGTACATGAGACTAAATAATGGGTATTCTTGGAAACAGCAATTGGCATAATCAAGAATACCTAATGTATTTCTTCCAAGAGTGGTAACCTTATCAGATTTTTTTACTAAATTGACAAAGCTATCACCACTAGAACCACAATAAACATCTGTTAATACAATAATAGATGATGGTAAATTTGTTCCATGAATGGTGTAATCAAGAATAGGACTATCAGTAAAGGGGATAAATCCAGTTTGATTTCCTTCAATGTGTTTTTTAAAGAAGTCTAATTCAGATTGTATGAACTGTCTGGATACATCATCTATCTCTTCAGAATCTAAATAAGGTTGAAAAGCTTTTTGACGTAATTCATCGTTTCTCTTAGTTACATTATAATACATTAATTCGTTTGGATTACTTAGTTCTTCAAGGCTTATAGTCTGTTTAAACAAATAGTCTAATAAAGGGAAATAACTCATATCACTGCCACCATTATTAATACGAACATCAATAATTAAAGAATCAATTGTTTCGAGTGATTGTCTGTTTTCCTGAATTAATGCTGAAATAGGTTGTTCTGCATAAAAATCACTTAAAACCATGTAGCCAGTTTGCTCGTTAATCAACTCAAAAGAATACGTGCTCTCTTTAGGTGGTATGTTTGATTCTTTAGGCGTTTTGAGAATGTCACCATTTGATAGTGTAATCGTTTCTGATTTTTCTAATAAGTAAGTAAAACTTTGTCTTTCGGGTATAGGATTTAGAATCCTTTCATTTTCTTTTACAACTTCAGAAATAGGTTTATTATCAATTTTGATAATTTCTTGTCCAATGCTTAATAGACAATTTTTTGAAAATAAATCGGATATATAAAGTTTATCGTTAAATCGTCGTGTTAAAAAATTAACTCTAGGAATATCAATAGTTGGTTCAATTAAAGTCAGATGAGCATCTTGATAGGTTTTTAAAAAGTCCATTGTGGCATAATAAAAATCTTTATCAGAAGTGATTGAAGGGACTCGTTCTAAATAGTCATTTTTCGCTTCATCTTGTGGTAATTCTTTGCAACCTGAGTAGTCATTACTCACTAGTTCAATAATATCATTGGCAATTTTTTCATACGTCATATTAGACACCTCGTTTATAGGATATAATAAGTATACCGAAATATTCATTAAAAGTAAGTATATAATAAAAAGGATGGTTGAAAGAGTTGAAATATAATTGTCAGTGTTTATGTGGAAAAGTTAACTATAATGTGATACTGGATAATTTAGATTTTAGTATTTGTCATTGTTCAATGTGTAGAAAAAATACTGATGGAACAGGATTCTTATATTTTTATACTTATTGTCAACCTAATTTTTCTTCAAGTGATTTTCTATCAACTTATAATGCTCAAAATATTGCAGAAAGAGTATTCTGTAATCAATGTGGGACATTGCTATATTATCGACATTTTGAAAGTAAGGGGTATTTTATTCCGATAGGAGTAGTAGACAACTTATCTGAAGAAAAAGTAAAATTAGTGTCAGAATGGTACTATCAGGTTAACCGAGTTATTATGATTACAATAAAGAAACAAAAAAATATTAAAAAGGAGATATCAACAATGACATGGAGAGAAAATCGAATTAAATCTGCGCAAAATGGTACAAATCCAATGTTGATAAAAGAGATGACAGGAGGCTTTTTAGTATTTGGTGATGTTCAGTTTTTACCTGGATATTGTGTGTTATTACCAAAAAGAGAAGTAAATTCATTAAATAATTTGTCATTAGAAGAAAGAGAATCTTTTTTATTAGATATGTCGATAGTAGGAGATGCCTTGTTAAGTATGTGTGGCGCTACTAGAGTAAACTACGATATTTTAGGTAATACAGATAACTATCTGCATGCTCATATTTTTCCTAGATACGATTGGGAAGAAGAGGAAAGACGTAAAATGCCTGTATGGTTGTATGATAAATCAAATTGGCGTAACCCAGACACAGCCTATCAAGAAGAAAAACATGGAGAAATTCGTTCAAGAATAAAAAACTATTTAGATAAAGAAAGCTAACTATTCTTCTCCATATAATCTAAGGATTTTTCAAAAAGAATTAAAAAAATAGAAAATAACATAATCGTCTGAACTGGCAGAGAAACAGAGGCGACAAAATAATCAGTGATCATTAAAGAGATGACATTTTGAAAAAACATCAACAAGATAGAGTCTTTTTTAGTCAGCAGATGAAAAATGGAATCTATAAAAAAATCAATGACTAAATAAATAACAAAAAATAAGATTAAGTTACCAGGATGTGAATAGGTGGCACCAAGTAGTTTTAATGCACCTGAAAACGTCAAAGAGATAATAATTAACGGAACTAGAATGATAACAGCAAGAATCAATTTTGTCATAAAGTTAACAGCCCTCTCAAATTATACTTTTGCTAAAAATAGTGTACTCTGTTTTATAGCCTTATATGACAATTAAAGCACCAATAAAAAAAGGGGTGTTGTTATGTTTAAAGTATCAAATTTTTGGGGTAATCATGATGTTATAGTCAAAAATGAGTTAGGGACTTTTAAAGTAATAGAATATGTTAAAGAATTGAGTCTAACACCACAAGAAGCACAAATAGCCTATTTTTCAAGTAAGATGAATGTCAGAAAACGCCAAGTGATTTGTGACGTGGAACAAACAGATATCACATTACAAGCTGGTGCTATGCAGTGGACAGTTGGAGATGTCAGTGTAACGACAAGTGTAAAAGGTGTAGGCGACTTTTCAGTAAAACTGTGAGAGGTGCTGTAACGAAAGAATCTGCGATTAAACCTGAATATACAGGTAAAGGATTACTAGTGCTTGAACCAACGTATAAATATATTATATTACTTGATGTATCACAGTGGGACAATTCAATTGTACTTGATGATGGCTTATTCTTAGCTTGTGACTCAGGATTAAAACATAAGGCAATCATGCGTTCAAATATTTCATCTGCTGTTGCAGGGAATGAAGGACTATTTAATTTAAACATTAAAGGAAATGGAATTCTTTGTTTAGAATCCCCAACACCTTATGAAGAATTGATTGAAATCGAATTACAAGATGATGTATTAAAAGTAGATGGTAATATGGCGATTGCTTGGAGTGGTTCTTTAGATTTTACTGTTGAGCGTTCAGGAAAAAGTTTGATGGGATCTGCCGTTTCAGGTGAAGGACTTGTCAATGTTTACCGAGGAAGTGGGAAAGTATTGTTAGCACCAGTTGGATAAACTAAAAAGGAAAGTATCCTAATAGATGCTTTCTTTTTTAATTATAAAATAGTTTATGGCTTTTGATAACTCTAAGTAAGAGTTTTTATTTAGTTCATGTTTTCCATTTGGGACAATACTTAAGTCAGAAGATGGAATGAGTGCGTGAATTTGTTTAGCATATTTCAAATTAACAGTGTCTTTTTCTCCACACAGTATCAGTGAAGGAAGATTAATTCTTTTTAAAGACTCCGTTAAGTCAATATTAATAGATGAAGTGAGTTGAATCATTTGTTTTTTAGACAATCCAATTGTTTCGAAATTTTTTTTTGGAAGAATCGTAAAAAGTAATGATTGGAATAAATTGATTGTCTTAGGAATTGGCTTATGTATAGCACTAGCAATAATAATACCTTTTAAGTAACGATTAGTTGACTTACAAGTATACATCAGTGCCAGTAAACCTCCTAATGATAACCCACATAGATAGTAAGGTTCTGTTATTTCGTCAAGCTTTTTTGATATTTTGGGATAGATGGTTTCAATAGTCACATCCGAATTTTTGTTTATTGCTGTAAATAGGGGGATAATCTGACTATTTACAGCAATATGTTCCACAACTTTTTCCCAGTCATCCTCGTTTTGACCTAAGCCATGTAAAATAACTAATTTTGTCATAGTGGCACACTATATATCATTTTTTTATTATATTTAATGTAGTTTACAGAGTAGGTGATAATTAATCGAGTAAATTTTCTCATGAAAGGAAAAAGCCCTAACCCTATTGCACAAAGAAAAATACTTGAAATAGATTGGAACATAGAGAAATCTTGAAGTTGTGTCACATTGGCTATCACTAAAAGGATAGGAGATATAATAAATGCTCCTATAATTATCCAAAAACTAGCTATAATAGCATATAGTGCTATCGCAAATCCCATTACTACAACTAAATTAAAAAAAATTAAACTTATTAAAGCAAACCAATTCTTTTTCATTTTTAACACCCCTTTTATAAAGAATAGCAAATTAACTAGTTTTTATAAATAGGGCTTAAGGAGTATTTTAAATATGCGAACATATGATACGTTATAAGTTAATAAAGATGATTAGTTAAATAGTTAATGCTGATTAAAGTAAGAGAAAATATTAGACGAATAGTTATATGAGTTGTTGTTAACCTATTGAGAATAAAAATGCCATTGAGAAGTGCTGCGATAAAAAGAATGACAACACCCACATATAATAGGCGATAGTCTTTAATATAAAGTAGAAGGCATAAGGCCCCGACTAGATTGATAATAAAAATGATAGGGTGTTCTGAAAACGAAATTATTTTAATAGTAGCTAATGCCATTAAAATACCATATAGCATAGATATAACTGATAAAATATAGAACATAAAAATACACCTCCTTTTTATATGGTTTATTAAATCATAGGTGGTGTACCACATGACAATAGTTTTTAAGGAGGATTTTACATTATGTACATTGGAGAGTTTATCCAAACATTTGAGACAACTAGAGAAACAGTAAGATATTATATTGAAGAAGGATTACTCACACCAACAAAAGTAAATGGAAACTATTTTTTTACGGATTTAGATATATCTGATTTTAAAAATATTCGAGAATTACGCGACATGGGATTATCGATTCGAGTATTAAAGCAAATTAAGAAAAATAAAAAAGATTGTGGCAGTAAAAGACAGTGGGAGGACAATTTTCAAATCATTAATGATGAATTAGAGAGAGTAGAAAAGGAATTAGAAATCTTAGCCCAGCAAAAGAAAACGCTAGAGGCTGTTTCAAATCAGTTGCAGTTGGTACTAGATGAATGTAGTAAAAAAGAACTAGAAAATGAGTGATAGATTTCAAGAGTTTTTAGAAATAACTATATATTTAAATAAATTGAGTATAATCCCTTTACTAATAGCTTCATTGGGTTTGGAATATATGACAAAAAAGATTGGTCTGCTAGGAGTATTGATATTCATGTGAAAGGTGATTCACATGGTTGGGAAGCTCCTGAAGATGAAAAAATTGACGATTGGGAAAATATATAGTTAGTTATGAAAGACTTAGGGTATACTTTAATAGATTTACATGAACATGAATTTAACAAAGATGATTTTTCTGTAGAGTACGGTGTCATTGACATGTTACCTATTTTTTCAAACGTATCTTTAAGTGATTTAGAATGGAACAACTGGGATGATGTTGAATTTCATACGTCATTGACTGAAGCATTGCTTAAAATCTATTTAGCTTCTAGTAAAGATAGTTATAGGGCAGAAGGTAATAATAACAAAGATTTTGAAAAAATAAAATATCTTAAATCCCTCTTAACAATAAATTGGTTTAGGAAAATACATCACTGTCCACATCAAAAAACCACATGAGAACTCAATCCTCATGTGGTTCCTTTTATATCAATGTAAATCTTTTAAAGAGTTTACATCATACCGCCCATCATTGATGGATCCATTCCACCAGGCATGCCGGCAGATTCTGGTTCTGGTTTGTCAGCAATCACGCCTTCAGTTGTTAAGATTAGTGCAGAAACACTTGCAGCGTTTTGTAAAGCTGAACGTGATACTTTAGTTGGATCTACGATACCAGCATCAATCATGTTAACCCAAGTATCATCTTTTGCATTGTATCCAACGCCTGCATCAGCTTGTTTTAATTTATCAACAACAACTGAGCCTTCCATACCAGCATTTTCAGCGATTTGACGAACAGGTTCTTCTAAAGCACGGACAACAATGTTCACACCAGTTTTCTCGTCACCTGTTACATCAAGTTCAGCTACTTTTGGTAATACGTTAACAAATGCAGTACCACCACCAGCAACAATCCCTTCTTCAACAGCGGCGCGAGTTGCGTTTAACGCATCTTCAATACGTAATTTTAATTCTTTTAATTCAGTTTCAGTAGCCGCACCAACTTTAATGACAGCCACACCACCAGCTAATTTAGCTAAACGTTCTTGTAATTTTTCACGGTCAAAGTCTGATGTTGTTTCAGCAATTTGAGAACGGATTAATGATACACGGTTTTCAATTGCTTGTTTGTCACCATTTCCTTCAACAATTGTTGTGTTATCTTTGTCGATAACGACTTTACTTGCAGAACCTAACGCATCAATTGTTGTATCTTTTAAGTCTAAGCCTAAATCTTCAGTGATAACAGTTGCGCCAGTTAAAGCAGCAATATCTTGTAACATTTCTTTACGGCGGTCACCAAATCCAGGAGCTTTAACAGCAGCCACATTGAATGTACCGCGGATTTTGTTTAATACTAATGTTGGTAAAGCTTCGCCATCAACATCATCAGCAATGATTAATAATGGTTTACCTTGTTGTAAGATTTGTTCTAATAAAGGTAAAATATCTTGGATATTAGAGATTTTTTTGTCTGTAATTAAGATATATGGATTTTCTAAAACAGCTTCCATTTTATCGTTGTCAGTTACCATGTATTGAGATAAGTAACCACGGTCAAATTGCATTCCTTCAACAACATCTAATTCAGTTTCAATTCCTTTAGATTCTTCGATTGTGATAACGCCGTCGTTACCAACTTTTTCCATTGCTTCAGAGATTAATTCACCAATTTTTTCACTACCAGAAGAAACAGCAGCTACTTGTGCAATTGATTCTTTTGAGTCAATTTTTTTAGAAATAGCATGTAATTCTTCAACAGCTTTTTTAGTAGCTAATTCAATCCCACGACGAATGCCGATTGGGTTTGCACCCGCAGTGACATTTTTAAGTCCTTCACGAACGATTGCTTGAGTTAAAACAGTTGCAGTCGTTGTTCCGTCACCTGCGATGTCATTTGTTTTAGAAGCTACTTCAGCTACCAATTGAGCACCCATGTTTTCAAAACGATCTTCTAGTTCAACTTCTTTAGCGATAGTGACACCATCGTTTGTAATTAATGGAGAACCAAATGATTTATCTAAAACAACGTTACGTCCTTTAGGTCCTAATGTTACTTTTACAATATTTGCTAATGTATCAACACCATGTACCATTGAGCTACGAGCGTCTTCAGAAAATTTAATATCTTTTGCCATTGATTATTCACCTCATATTATTTTTTTATTCTACAATTGCGATTATGTCTTTGTCGTGTAATACTAAGTAATCTTCACCAGAGTCAGTTACTTCTTGTCCGGCGTATTTTTCGAATAGGACAGTTTGTCCAACACTTACAGATACGGATAATTTTGTCCCATTTTCTAATGTACGACCATCGCCAACAGCAACGACCTCACCAGTTTGAGATTTTTCTTTTGAAGCTGATGTTAAAACTAGTCCACTGGCAGTTTTTTCTTCCGCTTCTTTTACTTTAATAACAACACGATCTCCTAATGGTTTTAACAATGTGTATCCCTCCATAATTTTATTTTTTAGCACTCTTATTCAATGAGTGCTAATCACATCTTTTATAATACAGATAAATGTTTTTTTTTGCAAGTATTTTGATACAATAAGAAAAGATATCAAAATCAACGGTAGAAAAGATAGGTGTAAGCACAGATGACATTGAATCAAAATATGATTTATACAATTTTTCTATATTTATTTTTATTGAACAGTCATTTATTTTTTTCATTAAATAACAATCAAACTATGTTGCTTTATAGTGTCATAGTATGGTTAATTTTAGTTATTTATTTTAAAACGTCAAAAAAAGATACGTTAACAAAATCAACTTCTTCTATAAAAAAGATAGCATGGTGGGGAGTTATAGGTCTGTTGTTAAGTTTTATGGTCCAATGGGGATTTTTATTTATCACTAATATGATTTCTCCAAGTTTAAATCGCAACACAGATATATCAGGTCAATCAACTTATTTATTTTTGCTTGTCTCTATTTTATTTAATCCTATCATGGAAGAATTAGTTTTTCGGTTTAGTTTTGTCAATTGGATTGGACAAAAATTACCGATTTGGGTGGGGATTGTAGTAAGTTCGCTGATTTTTATGTTGATGCACACAAGTGGGAACCTGATGATTTACTTTGGTTTGGGTATGGTTTTTTCATATATTTATAAAAAAAGTGGAAGTATTTTAACATCTATTCTGGTACATATGGTGATGAATGGGATAGTGATTTGGCTAAATTAAAAAAGCTTAGCGACAGCGGTCGATAAGCTTTTTATTTAGTCTTCTTTGTAGTTAGATAAGAAGTAGATTAATGTTTGCATTTCATTTGTTAGGTCAACATTTTGAATTTGCACATCCTTTGGAACGTTGATACGAATTGGTGTGAAATTCATAATGCCTTTGATTCCGGCTTCAACTAGACGGTCAGCATTTTCTTGTGCATGTGCTGGTGGGACAGTTAAAATGGCAACATCAATATGTTGTGCACGAATTTGTTCAACCATATCATTAGCATCATAGATAGGAACGCCATCAAGTATACGACCGACAATATCAGGTTTAACATCAAATGCAGCACTGATACGAATACTATCACTTTGATGGAAACGGTAGTTCAATAATGCGTGTCCTAAATTACCAACACCGACAAGAGCTACATTTGTTAAACGATCTTCATTTAACGTTTTAGCAAAAAAAGTCATTAAACTTTCCACGTCATACCCGTAACCACGTTTACCTAATTCCCCAAAATAAGAAAAGTCACGTCGAATCGTCGCACTGTCAACTTTCACAGCCTCACTTAACTCAGTTGAAGAGACTTTTTTCTTTCCTGAATCAAATAAAAATTTCAAATATCGATAATACAAAGGTAACCTTTTGGCAGTTGCCTTTGGAATAGTCGTGTCTTTCATAATAATTCCCCTCACTTTTCATATACCCTCATTGTTATAAAGTTCACGTTAATAGGATACCTTTACTAAGGGATAAAAGCAATTTTTACGCTTATACTTGAGTAATTATGAACGATAAATATACCAAACATATTTTGTGTTTTATGATAAACTGTTTTTAGAAATTAAAAGATGGAGGACGTCATGATTTTATTACAAGCTAACAATGTCTCTAGATTATTTGGAGATGACGTATTATTTGAAAATATTCAATTAGATATACAAGATAAAAGTCGAATTGCGCTTGTTGGACGTAATGGTGCAGGGAAATCGACATTATTAAAAATGTTAGCTGGCATTGAGGAGCCAGATACAGGTTTAGTTACGAAAACAAGAGATTTAACAATTGGTTATTTAGATCAACATACTGGTTTTGAATCAGATAAAACAATTTGGGAAGAGATGGTTAGTGTCTTTGACTATGTTCAAGAGATGGAAAAAAACTTACGACAATTAGAAAAAGACATCGCCGATCCAAATATCCATGATGATGAAGAAAAATATCAACAAGCACTAAAAGATTACGATAAATTACAACATGAGTTTAATGAAATGAATGGTTATGGTTATGAGTCTGAAATAAAATCTGTTTTACATGGATTTCGTTTTGATGAAAGCTATTTTGATGTACCAATTCAAAATCTATCAGGTGGTCAAAAAACTCGTTTAGCATTGGCACGTTTGTTATTGGAAAAACCTAATCTACTCATTTTAGATGAGCCGACTAACCATTTAGATATTGATACATTAAATTGGTTAGAAGGGTATTTACAAGGCTATCGTGGGGCTATTTTGATGGTATCCCATGACCGTTATTTCTTAGATAAGATTGTGAATGAAGTATATGATATTAGTCGAAGAAAAATTAGTCATTATAAAGGTAATTATTCGAAGTTTTTAGAAATGAAAGCTGAGAGATTAGAACAAGAAGAAAAAGAATACGAAAAACAGCAGGATAAAATTGCAAAACTAGAGGACTTTGTGGCACGAAACGTTGTACGCGCATCAACAACAAAACGAGCACAAAGTCGCCGCAAACAATTAGAAAAAATGGAAAAATTAGAGAAGCCCTTAGGTGACGAGAAATCAGCTCATTTTCTATTTAAAATCAATCGCACGTCAGGTAGAGAAGTGCTAACGCTGGATGATGTGGCAGTGGGGTATGATGATCTTATTTTGAGTGAACCTATTAATCTAGCTTTGCGTAAACAAGAAGCCATTGCTTTAGTTGGCCCAAACGGAGTTGGTAAATCGACATTATTAAAGAGTATTATCGGAGATATTCCATTTATTAAAGGAACAGCTGATATTGGCCATAAAGTAGATATTGGTTACTATGACCAAGAGCAAGGAAAACTTAGTGGAAGTCAAAGCGTGTTGGAAGAATTATGGCGTGAGCATCCAACGACACCTGAAAAAGATATTCGTACTTTATTAGGTAGCTTTTTATTTTCTGGAGAAGATGCTAAAAAAACGATTAATTTATTAAGTGGGGGAGAAAAAGCCCGTGTCGCATTAGCAAAATTAGCGATGCAACGTGATAACTTTTTAATTCTAGATGAGCCGACTAACCACTTAGATATAGATAGCAAAGAAGTATTAGAAAATGCCTTAATCGAATATGATGGCACATTGCTATTTGTTTCTCATGACCGCTACTTTATTAACCGAATCGCGACAGGTGTTTTGGAGTTGTCAGAAGAGGGTAGTACTTATTATCATGGAAATTATGATTACTACATCGAGAAAAAAGAAGAAGAAGAGGAACGTAACGCATTACTTGATGGCGAACAAGATAATCCAACGAAACACATGACAGAGGTTAAACTAAGTTACGAAGAATCAAAAGAAAGACAAAAAGAACAGCGTAAATTAGAGAGATTGGTTGAATCATTAGAAGTTGAGCTGCAAGAGATGGAAGAAAAAATCGAAGCAATTCAAAAAGAGATGGAACAACCAGAAGTGCTTGAAGATCACGAGCAACTCTTGAATTTAGATAAAGAATTGAAAGAAACTTATAGTAAACAAGAAACGTTATTAGAATCTTGGGAACATGCTTCCTTAGAGTTAGAGGCGTTTTAATTAAACGTAAATGAAAGAAGGTGTCACTTATGAGAAAGAAAGATGGATTAGAGTATTTCTTACAAAATAAACTGAATGCTCGAGGTAAATTGATAGTGATTCTCTTTTTATTCTATCTTTGGTTGAGGTATTCAACTAATTTATATGTGATGTTAAAATTCTTTGTCGTGGTGGCACTTATCTCATTAGTTGTGTTGATTTACGAATTAATCTTTTATAAAAAAATATACAAAGAATAACAGCCAAAGCATCATGCCTTGGCTGTTTTTAGTTCATTTTTTTGTACGTCGTTCATATCGATTGAATAAAAGTAAGGCAATTAATGAGAATAATACAGGTCCGGCAATTTGCCATAGTGTATCTCCCCAAACAGGACCACCTTCTCTAAATAAAGGTTCGATAATGGTAAAGATATTAGCAAAACCAATGACAGCCATGACGACTATCGTACTCACCATATATTGCGTTTTGGTTTTGAAAATATTGATTGAATGATCAATGTCTGATTTTTGTTTAAATGCTGGAAAAGCACCTGTTAAAAATAGATAAGGAATCGTCATTGAGACGTTTACCATTAAGGTTAAAACATTATAGAATGATTGTGCGTCTTTACCACCAAATGATACTAAAGCTAAGATAAGAACCACAATCGCACATTGAATCCACATAGCAAAAGCTGGCATGCCTTTGTCATTTTCTCTAACCATTTTTTCAGGCCAAAGTCCTTTTGGTGTTCCTTTGATAATCGTTTTTAGTGGTGAATAGATTAAAGTAAAGAAAGCACCTAAGTAAGCTAGAAACATGGATAAACCGGTAAATCTAGCTAATCCATGCCCAATGGCTAAAGCAGTATCTGTCGATAAATTAATTGCTCGACCTAATTCAAATCCTAGATTATTCATTAAGACATAAGTGATATTGCCAAGATTGACATTATCACCACTTAAAACAGAATTCCAGTTTGTTGACACACCCCATAAAAGAATGGTTAATGCATACCCAATAGAGATGATGATAGCTGAAAGAATAACTCCTTTAGGGAAATTTTTCTCAGCATTTTCTGTTTTATCTACTAATCCACCCACAGCTTCTAGTCCACCATAAGCGAAAATAGCAAATACTAAAAATGAAATAATAGCTAGAGGAGAGTTGAAACCTGGATTTGGAGAATCAATAAAACTTTTCATTCCTTCAATCGGTTGAGCGACTTGACCTTTGTTAAAGATTAAGATAATCAAGCTGACAATGATTAATACCACATTTAAAAATGTAACGGCAATCCCACCGGCAGAAGTAATTTTTGTGATTTTATCTAATCCTCTTGCTGCAAAAAATGTCACAACGATAATAAATAAAATAGCTAATAACCCGATTGTTTGAGTGGAATCAAGTCCAAACAAACTCCAATAATTTGTTTTATCAGACCCTGAATAAGTTGTAGACAAGGTGATAAAGACTTTTGTAGAAACATTCACCATCCAAATAATGTAAGATGTATACCACATGAATGTCCCGATGAACGCATATTTTGGTCCAACAGA
Source organism: Vagococcus sp. AM17-17 (assembly GCF_003471765.1). Taxonomy (NCBI): domain Bacteria; kingdom Bacillati; phylum Bacillota; class Bacilli; order Lactobacillales; family Enterococcaceae; genus Vagococcus; species Vagococcus sp. AM17-17. The sequence continues at coordinate 82,055 of NZ_QRJY01000002.1, read as the reverse complement.
TTTTTCCATCCAAGTGTACATCCCACCACTTTCATGTTTGAATGTCGACCCATATTCAGCCATCATTAGTGCATATGGTATAAAGAAAAAGAGTGCTGCTAAAATATACCAAATAATAGCACCATATCCCATACGATAAAAGGCGACTGGAGCATTACCAAACCCGAACACTGAGGTAAAAATCATTAAGATTAAACCGAACAGGGTTACCTTTTTTGTTGATTTTGTCATAAAAATCCTCCTTAATTTAAAATGCCCTATTATACCCCACAACTATAGTATCAAACATTCTAAGAAAAGATTAAAAGAACTGAGTAAAATGTTAGTAAATTTACTCAGTTCTTTTAAAATGTTTATTAAATTGTTACTTATCTGTTATCTAATTCTTAACAAAAAAGGTTAACTATCTTATTTTTATTTTAAATTCTCATTCTATCAATGGCGTTTCTCATTTCTTCTTTTGCTTCTTCGTCTGTTTCTTTTTCATGGTATTCAACTAAAAAGTCATAAATAGCAGGATTGGTTGGGTCGATTTTACTTAAAGACCAAGCGGCAGTTCCCCGTATAACCGGCCGTGGATCTTGTTCAATGCAGCTTAATAAATGAGGAATGCTGGTTTTATCTCTCACATTTCCTAAAGCAATAATAGCATTTCGTTGAATTGGTTTTTTTCCTCGCCATGATCCTGCAAGATAACCAAAACGTTCTTTAAATTCACGATTTGAAATAGTTAATAGAGGTTTTAACAAAGGTGTCACAACTTCTGGATCAGGTTCCATTTCTTCGTGAAAATGGAAGTTCTTTCCTTTATTGAAGGGGCAAACTTCCTGACAAATATCACATCCATAAATAATTGAACGAATCTTAGGTCGATATTCTTCTGGCATAAAGCCTTTTGTTTGCGTTTGGTAAGATAAACACTTTTGAGCATTCATGCGTCCATCTCCTAAAAGAGCCGAAGTTGGGCATTGGTCGATACATTTCGTGCATTCACCACACTGATTTTCCATAGGTGTATCTGGTTCAAAAGGAATATTAGTAATAATTTCACCAAGATAAACGTATGAACCAAATTCTTCTGTAATGAGTAGGCCATTTTTTCCGATGAAACCTAGACCAGCACGTTGCGCTACCACGACATCAATCAATTCACCAGTATCCACCATTGGCTTAAAATCTAATTCTAGCTCTTTAGGTGTTTCTTCTTTAATAAATGTGATTAATTTATCTAATCTATCTTTTAAAATATGATGATAATCCGTTCCCCAAGATGCTCTAGCAAATTTACCACGTTTTTCACCACGAACTGATTTGAGTCGCTCGTTCATTCGAGTCGGATAAGCAAGAGCAATGGAAATAATCGATTGTGGTTGATTAAAAATTAAATCAGGGTAGAGACGTTCATCAATATTTCCATGCTCAAATCCTGTTGTATGATTGTTTTCTTTTTGTTCTATTAAACTTGTTCTTAAATGGTCAAAGGGCTCAGCCGTTGTGAACCCAATTTTATCAATGCCTATATCTTTACTTGCTTCAATTATTTTTTGTTTCAATAATTCAGTATCCACAAGATATACCTCCAGTCAATTCTTCCTTAAGTATCAGATAATCCTCTCTTTTTTTCAACCTTTTTCTTATTTTTACGAATATTGAGTTAAAGAGGTGAGAAGGATGTTGATAGCAAAAAATGATGCACAACAAATGATTAGTAGTCATGAAGCAGTAAAATCAGAAACCTATTATTGTCCATGTTGTCAAAATGAAGTGGTTTTAAAGAAAGGAAAGATAAAATTCCCACATTTTGCTCATAAAACTCTATCAAATTGTGAGGCTACGAGTGAGCCGGAGACATTAGAACATTTAAAAGGAAAATCGTTGATTGCACGAAATTGTGCAACTTTTGGCTTAGCGTATGAACTAGAGGTATATCTTCCTGAAATTAATCAACGAGCAGATGTTTTGATACAAAATAAATTAGCAATTGAATTTCAATGTAGTTCTCTTAGTATTGAAAGGTTGATTGAACGAACAACACAATATAAAAAGCATGATTATCAAGTGTTTTGGGTTTTAGGTAGTCGTTTAGGAACACAAAAACATCTAACAGAATTAAAAAAGCATTTTATTTATTTTGACTGCTTTAGAGGGTATATTGATTTTTGTTTACTAGTTGAAGATAATCTCTTAGTCGTAACTTATTATCTTTTTTCAAAAAACAAAAAAATAGTAACAAGAAAAAAACAGTTTTCTTTAGGTGAGATATCATTAGTTAATATATTGACAGAGTGTGGCTTAAAGACAGAGTATTTAATTCAACAGCCTTTTGAAGAGATGTTGAATAGACGAAAACAGTTATCTGACCAGCTACTATGCTCAGATAATATCGTTAAAGATTTACAGGAATACTTTTATCAACACAACCTTCATTTAGCTCACTTACCACCTTATCTTTATTTCCCTAATTTTTTTCATCCTTTACTACGAGGAGAGGATATACGGATTCGATGGCTTACTTTTGAAGTGTTACAAAATAAAAAAATGCTCACATATCGTGAGTTGCAACAAGATGTGCTAGAAAATTTACCACCTGAGGCAATGGATGACTATGCAAATTTAGGAAAACATCAAGTGTTTGATTATTGTTTATCTTTGTACGTAAGCTTTTTACAGGAAATAAAAGTAGTGAAATTAAGTGGCTCGAATATGTTATGTTTTGATGAGGAAAGTGTGATGAATAACGAGCAATTCAAAAAATTCTTTAAAAAAAGAAGTGAAAGACTAACTCTTCCGTTAAAATATGATATGATTATTAAGTGATAATGAGAAGGGAGTTATTTAAAATGAGTGAAACAAAACAATTACCAAATCGTTCGGAATTACCAGAGGAATTAACATGGGATTTAACTCCTATTTTTGCATCAGATGATGCGTTTAATGAGGCGTTGACATCATTGACTGCAGAATTAGAAAAAGCAAGTGAGTATCAAGGAACATTAAAAAATGGTGCGAAAGCTTTTCTATCAGCAATTGAATATGTATTGTCTATTCATCGTACGACAGAAAAAATTTATGTGTACTCACATTTAAAAAATGACCAAGACACAAGTGATGCACTTTACCAAGGACTTTATGCAAAAGCAAGTACTATTGCTGCTAAAGCAGGGGAAGCTGTTTCATGGTTTGGCCCAGAAGTGTTAACGTTATCTGATGATACGATTGATTCATATTTTAAAGAAGAAGCAGGTTTAGAAATCTATCGTCACTTTATTACTCAAATTACAGCAGATAGAGCTCATACGTTATCTGAAAAAGAAGAAGCACTATTAGCTGGAGCAAGTGAAATATTCTCAGCGTCAAGTCATACATTTTCTGTATTAAACAATGCTGATTTAGAGTTTCCAATTGTGACAGATGAAGATGGACAAAAAGTGCAATTATCTTCAGGTATGTATGGTCAATTAATGGAAAGTACAAACCGTGAAGTACGTAAAGAAGCTTTTGAAGGGTTATACAAAGTTTATAAACAATTTAGAAATACATTTGCTAGCACATTATCGTCTCATGTAAAAAAACATAATTTCAATGCTCAAATCAGAAATTACAGTTCAGCACGTGAAGCAGCTTTAAGTGCTAACCATATTCCTGAATCTGTTTACGATACATTACTTAATGTGGTACATAAAAACTTACCATTGCTACATCGTTACGTGGCATTGCGTAAACGACTATTAAATGTTAACGAACTACATATGTATGATATGTATACACCAATATTAGGAGATGCACCAATTCGTTATACTTATGACGAGGCAAAATTAAAATCACTTGAAGGGTTATCTCCATTAGGTGAAGAATATTTAGAAATCGTTCAAGAAGCTTACAGCGATCGCTGGATTGATGTGGTTGAAAATAAAGGCAAACGCGGTGGTGCTTATTCTTCAGGAAGTTATGATACAAAACCTTATATTTTATTAAACTGGCATGAAAGTTTAAATCATTTATTCACGTTAGTTCATGAAATGGGACACAGTGTTCACAGTTACTACACACGAAAAAATCAACCTTATGTATATGGTGATTATTCTATTTTCTTAGCAGAAATTGCCTCAACAACGAATGAAAACTTATTAACAGATCATTTGTTAAAAACAGAAAAAGATCCTAAAGTTAGAGCCTTTATCTTAAATCATTATTTAGATGGTGTGAAAGGAACAATCTTTAGACAAACACAATTTGCTGAATTTGAACATTTTATTCACACTGAAGATGCAAAAGGAACACCGTTAACAAGCGATTACTTAAGCGAGTATTATGGTGAGTTAAATGCTAAATACTACGGTGATTCAGTAGAACGTGATCCTGAAATTGCTTATGAGTGGAGCCGTATTCCGCATTTCTACTATAACTACTATGTGTATCAATACTCAACTGGATTTTCAGCAGCGACAGCTTTAGCGGATAAAATTATCCGTAAAGAAGAAGGTGCGTTAGAAAACTACTTAACATTCTTGAAATCAGGAAGTAGTGATTATCCAATCGAAGTGATGAAACGCGCGGGAGTTGATATGACGCAATCTGCTTATATTGAAGAAACAATGAAAGTCTTTGAAGCTCGTTTAGATGAGTTAGAAGCGTTAATTGATTCATTTTAATCAAATAAAAAGGAATGCTCTTAATGATGAGGGCATTCCTTTTTAGTATTTAAGTATTTTGGCACGGCAACTGTGCGTATCTTCTGATTTTAATAATTGTTTGATTAAATCTGATGATGAAAAAGCATCGATCAAGACGCCAAAATTACGTGTCGAGTCATAGTTAAAAATAACGGCCTTTGCAAAACGATTGACACCCATTTCATTAGCCACTTGTTGGTCAATTTTGAAAAAATCTTTGATTAATTTTGATTGTCTATCTAATTTAAATGTTTCTTTGTCAGCATTAATTTTGGTTAAGATGGTATCAACTAGTTCCTCAGAATAAGCCACTTTTTTCTTCCCAACTAAATCTTGCAAATGAAAAAGAAATTTTCTTCCCATTTTGTTTCCTTGTAGTTGGGCAGCTTTAACATCTAGACAAGCAGAATAGATCGTTTCAACTAACTGGTTTCTATGAGTCAGGTCATTTGTTGGATAATTATTATCAATCAGGTAGTGTTGGATAATTAAGGGATTTAATACTGGAATTAATTTTAAGTAGACTTTGTTGTTTTCTTTCTCTATTGCCTCTAAAAAACGCTTTTCAGATAACAAACAAAGTTCATCTAACGGATTCACAAATAAATATATCTCGACCATTATGCCCCCCCTTACCTTAAAAATTGTTCTACTTCTTACGTATAACGTAACAAGAATTCGTAAAAAACAAAAGGGAAAAGCCTTTCGTTTCAGAGTATTCAAATCAACCGTGATATTTTATCATACGTGCTATTTTTTTGCTAGCAGGATGTCTTTTTATCCCTTTTTTTATTAGAAAATCATTAAAAAACAATTCTCCTTTTTTTGAGTCGGTGACTTCCATTTCAAGTTCATAATCAATTATTTTTCCAAAATGACTTTCATCAAGAACAAGTAAACACTCGTTATTTAATTTTTTTTCGCGTCTATATGTCGTTAAAAAGCCAATCACTTTTAAATCGGTTACAGATATACCAATAGATTCTAGATAATTAGCTACATCTCTACCAAGTGGAACTCTTTCTTCTTTGATTAAAGTGTTAATCTCTTTTTCAGTTAGAGAATCTGTAATTTCTTGAAAAGCATTTGTATTAGAAGTTGGTACTTTTAAAGTACATTCATTTTTTCCTTGTCTTTTTCTTAGTCTAAGTCCCATTGCCTTTTTTTTCAACGCGTTATCAAGTGTATCAAAATAACAATTTGTCTGAGAAAAAGCAGGAGTATCAGGAAAATACGTTGTTAATAATTGCTGAAATTCATCTTTAGTTAACATGTTTTTGAATTCGATTTCTATCTCTTTTTCCACATTCCTCACCTCGCGAATAGTGTAATGAATTGGTTATGAAAAAACAACTATCTTGTCTTATTAGCGTGCTAACTTTTTATGGGTAATTATGTTAAAATATAGCATGTATGTTGACAGTAAAGGTGGCGAATGAAATGGAAGATAGAAATTGGCAATTATTTTTGGCACCATACGAACAGGCAGTTTCAGAATTAAAAGTGAAACTCAGAAATATTAGAACACAATATAAAGAAAATAATTTACATACCCCAATTGAATTTGTCACTGGGCGTGTAAAACCGAAAGATAGCATCTTAACTAAAGCAACATTGCGAGGAATTGATTTAAATCGGTTAGAAGACGATATGCAAGATATTGCAGGTCTTAGAATTATGTGTCAATTCGTAGAAGACATATATGAAGTGGTTTCTTTACTACGTAAGAGGACTGATATAAAAATTATTCATGAACGTGATTATATCACCAATAAAAAAGCTAGTGGGTATCGCTCGTATCATTTAGTGATTGAATACCCAGTGCAACTCATCATGGGTGAGAAAAAAATCTATGTTGAGATACAAATTAGGACGCTTGCGATGAATTTCTGGGCAACGATTGAACATTCATTAAATTATAAGTATGATGGTGAATTTCCAGAAGAAATAAATAAACGCCTTGAGTTAACCGCTGAAGCAGCATATTTATTGGATGAAGAAATGTCAAAAATTCGTGATGAGATACAAGAAGCTCAACATCTCTTTTCTTACCGAGATTTAGAGCATTTAGAACGATATGTTAATGAAAAGAGAGGTGAAAGCGATGAGGATTAGAGTGTATTCCAATCGAAAGCCAACATCTAGAAAGGTAACGCAAGAATTATTGGAAAAGTTACGCAAAGCTGGGTTTATTTTAGATAAAAAAACCCCAGATGTGGTTATTACAATCGGTGGTGACGGGACTTTATTGAGTGCGTTTCATACGTATGAAAGTCAGTTGGATACTGTGCGTTTTATTGGTGTTCATACAGGTCATTTAGGGTTTTATACTGATTGGCGTGATTATGAAATTGATGAACTTGTTCGAAGTTTAAAAGAAGAAAAGCAAAATAGTGTGAGTTATCCTTTGTTAGATGTCTGTTTGACATACACCAATAATATGCCAGATAGACATTTTTTAGCACTTAATGAAGCGACAATTAAAAATGTGGATCGTACGATGGTAGCCAATGTTTTCATCAAGGATGAGCTGTTTGAGTGCTATAGGGGAGATGGATTATCAGTTTCAACCCCAACTGGTTCAACAGCGTATAGTAAAAGTTTAGGTGGTGCGGTGGTACATCCTCGTGTTAACACTTTACAATTAAATGAGATAGCTTCGCTAAACAACCGAGTATATCGGTCGTTAGGGTCTCCTATGATTATTGCACCAGATGAATGGATCAGATTAGATATGAAAAAAAGAGAAACATATAGTTTGCATGTAGATAATTTATCTTTAACAAATTCAAACATCAAACATGTAAAATTCTGCTTATCAGAAAAAAGAATTCATTTTGCTTTGTATCGACATACACATTTTTGGCGTCGTGTGAATAACGCCTTTATAGGAACTTCAAAAGAAAGTAGCGAGAGATTATGAGATTTAGCTGGACAGTAGATGAAGATAAGATTACGTTAAAACGTTTTTTAAATAATCAAGGCGTTTCAAGACGATTATTAGCTAAAATTAAGTTTCAAGGTGGAACACTTTTAGTAAATAAACAAGTGAGAAATACAAAATTTGAAGTAAAATTAGGCGATATTGTTACCATCATCATTCCAGATGAAGGGGAGCACGAAACGATGCTTCCTTTTGAATCTAGTTTAGATATTGTGTATGAAGATGATCATTTGTTGATTGTCAACAAACCAACAGAAGTGGCATCTATTCCATCTCAATATCATAAAAATGGTACAATGGCGAATTACGTCAAATATTACTATAATCAGCAAAATTATGTCAATCGTGTAATACATGTAGTGACGCGTCTTGACCGTGACACAACAGGGTTAATGATGTTTGCGAAACATGGATTTGCACATGCCATGATGGATAAACAACTTCAGTCGGGTGAATTAAAGAAATATTATCATGCGTTAGTTGGTGGCGATTTATCTCGTTTAAGCGAACATGAGATGATTGACTTACCTATAGGGCGAGATGAAACATCGATTATTAAACGATGCGTCATAGAAGGTGGACAACAAGCATTAACTGAATATACATTAGTCGAAAAAAATCAAGATATCGCACAAGTTTCGGTACAGTTACACACAGGAAGAACACATCAAATTCGCGTGCATTTTTCAGAGATTGGATGTCCGTTAATTGGAGATGAATTGTATGGTGGGGACTTAACAAAAGGATTGAATAGGCAAGCACTTCATTGTCAGAAGTTAGTTTTCCTACATCCATTTACAAGAGAGGAGTTAACATTTGAGTTGCCATTACCAAATGATATGAAAGAGTTAATAGAGTAAGGGGAGTTCGTTGGTATGACAGAAGTGTTAAACAAAGAAGAACAAGAAAAAGAATTACTAAAGTTATTGCAAAGTCAGAATATGGATGTTTTTAGGGAAAAGTTTCTTGATTGGCATTTGTATGAACAGGGACAATTTTATTTATCTTTAGATAAAAAAGAACGTCATCTGATGTATGCTTATTTGTCACCCAAAGAGATGGCTGATATGCTTGATGTCATCGAGGAAGACCATGAAGGATTAACAGATTATATTACAGAGATGTCACCTAATTATGTCGTGGCCATTTTAGAAAACATGTATACCGATAATGCGGTTGATATTTTGAGTCAGTTAGAAGAAGAAACTGCTAGAACGTATCTAGATCGTATGAAACCTGAAACATCGGTTAATATGAAACGACTGCTTCATTATGAAGATAAAACAGCTGGTTCAATTATGGCAACAGAATATGTATCGATTGTAGCCAATCAAACAGTACGTTCTGCTTTAACGCTTTTAAAGAAAAAAGCACAAGAAGCTGAAATCATCTACTATGTGTATGTTGTCAGCTTAACAAATCAATTAGTAGGTGTTATTTCGCTAAGAGATTTAATTGTGAGTGATGATGACATGATGATTGAAGAGATGATGGGCGAGCGTGTGATTAGTGTTGGTGTAAATGAAGACCAAGAAGAAGTCGCAAAAATGATTCGTGATTATGACTTTCTTGCTATTCCAGTTGTTGATGATAATAATCACTTATTAGGGATTATTACCGTTGATGATATCATTGACGTTATTGATGATGAGGCAGCAAGTGATTACTCTGGTTTGGCCGGGGTCGATGTTGAAGCGACCACTGAAAGTTCTTTTCAAGCTGCATTGAAGCGATTGCCGTGGCTTGTGACACTTTTGTTTTTAGGTATGTCGACAGCATCATTGATAAGTCACTATGAAGTGCTGATTAGTGAAGCGAGTATTTTAGCCGTATTTATTTCGTTAATAACCGGTACTGCTGGAAATGCAGGAACGCAATCATTAGCCGTTGCAGTTAGAAAACTGGCCGTCTCTGATGATAAAGAACTGAACTTTTTCTCATTAATTATGAGTGAGATATTAACAGGGATTATCACAGGAGCAGTAACGGGTGTGGTTATTTTCTTAGTTGTTGGTTTTTGGAAACAAAATTTCCCACTAGGAATGGTTATTGGTATTGCAATGCTTTGTGCGATAACAATCGCTAACTTAGCTGGTAGTTTAATTCCAATATTGATGGAAAAAATTGGTTTTGACCCTGCAGTAGCAAGTGGTCCGTTTATCACGACCCTTAGTGATTTGACCAGTGTGTTGATTTACTTTAATATAGCAGGTTTGTTTATGCCTTTAATCGTAGGTAGTGTATAATAAAATAGAAAGTAAAAAGAGGTCATGATTGATGACTTCTTTTTTATTAGTTAACAAAGAAAAAAGGGGCAATGACAATGTTGGTAGAACATCAGATAAATCCGTCTTTTAAATGGATTGAAACCCATCATTTATCAACGAGTGAAAAGAATATATTAAGAAACGAGTTTCAAATACCAGAGGAAACGCTTGAATATGTCATGGATATTTATGAACGAAGTAATTATATTACTGATTCTGTCAATGACATAGAGTTGGTTGTGATTCATGTTCCGACAAAGCAACCTAAAGACATTCGCTATGTGTCAAGACCAGTTAGTTTTTTAGTAAAAGATGACATGTTATTTTCGTTTAATGAAGCGGAAAGTACGATTAGTTATGAGGGTGTGAAAGAAAGTATCGAGCAGGTGAGTTCAGCAACGCCAATGATTTTTTTGTTTGAATTAATTCGTGAATTAATCGACCGTAATTTACCGATATTAAGAGAGATTTCTAAAGAGCGTCATCAGTTAGATGACTTGTTAACAGAAAGAGTGAAGAATAAAGATTTGGTTCGCCTATCTTACTTACAACAAACTCTGACATTCTTACTTAGTGCGTCAGAAAATAATTTAGAAATATTGGAACAAATAAAACGATCAAAATTAGGAAGAAGTTTTGATGAACAAACGATGGAACGCCTTGAAGATGCGATTATTGAAGCCAATCAGGTAGCACATATGACAGAACTTGAATCAGACATTGTAGACCGAATTGCTCGGATTTTCGATAGTATTATGAATAATAACTTAAATGATACGATGAAATTTTTAACAGTTTGGTCGTTAGCATTAGCTATCCCAACGTTAATTACAGGGTTTTATGGGATGAATATTGACTTGCCACGCTTGTCGTCAGATTATGAATGGATTTATGTGGTCATCTTATCCGTGATTCTAATTATCTGGTTAATTATGTTTATCAATCATAAGAGGAAATAAAAAAAAGAGATGGCATGCCATCTCTTTTTTTTATAAAAATAATTGATAATCTTATAGTAATTTGTTGTAGAACTCAACTACGTAAGACTCGTCAACTTCTTGTGGTAATTCATCACGTTCTGGTAAACGAGTGATACTACCTTCTAATTTTTCAGCGTCGAAGCTTACAAATGAAGGACGACCTAAAGTTGATTCAACAGCATCTTTAATGATTGTTAATTCTTTAGATTTTTCACGGATAGAGATAACTTGTCCAACAGCCACTTCGTATGAAGGGATGTCAACACGTTTGCCATCAACTAAAACGTGACCATGGTTAACTAACTGACGTGCTTGACGACGAGTTGTAGCTAAACCTAGACGGTATACTACGTTGTCTAAACGTTGTTCTAAAAGAACCATAAAGTTAACACCGTGTTTACCTTCTTTAATTTTTCCGGCTCTCATGAAAAGATTACGGAATTGACGTTCATTTAAACCGTACATATGGCGTAATTTTTGTTTTTCAGTTAATTGCATACCATATTCTGATTTGTTTCTTCTTTGGTTTGGTCCGTGTTGTCCTGGTGCATATGGACGACGAGCCAATTCTTTACCAGTTCCTGATAAAGATACGCCTAAACGACGAGAAATTTTCCAACTTGGTCCTGTATAACGAGACATTTAAAAATCCTCCAATATAATTTTTTATTTGGAGTAAAATAATTTCTTGAAAATATTAATAGACGCTTAGTTTATTCTTCAATCTTCACCTTTGCAGCCGCGGTTACGCAATTGAACCCATAAAGGCAATAAACTAATAAACGTGCTACTTATTTTCTAGCTGCATTATTTTACACAAATTCCATTATACTTTATCAATTTTGAAAAGACAAGAATTAATTGATGTTTTGTAGAAAAGTTTAAATAGAAAAATTTGACGTATTTTATCCACATTTTTATTAAACTTTTAGTAGATTTGGACGAGTTTTTAAGATATAGTATCTACTGTAAATAAAAGTTTGTTCAAAAAATAACAATGTTATCAAAGGAAGGAATAAGACAATGGCACAACATTCAGAATTGATGGCCAAACTAGATGCGTCCATCGAAAAAAAAGATGAATTAATCCAAAAACATTTTGGGAAATACGCGATGCGTTCGATATTAGCAACACTATATCTGAGCTTAGGATCAGCGATTGCAATAGGATTAGGATTGAAATTTACAGACCCAGCAGCGGGAAAAGCTTTATACGCGATGGCATTTGGTTTGGGATTAGCTTTAATCATTTTTCTTAATGCAGAACTTGGAACATCTAACATGATGTATATGACAGTTGCGACTTACCGAAAGAAATTAGCACCAAGTCGTGCGTTAAAAATATTGCTAGTTTGTGTGCTGTTTAATTTAATCGGTGCACTCGTTATTGCTTATATGTTATCTCTTACAGGATCTTTTAAAGGATTACCAGCAGATAATTTTTTAACGCATCTGGTTGAGGGGAAATTTGAAAAGGGAATCCTTCAAACATTAATAGAAGGGATTTTTGCCAATGTGATTGTTAACCTGGCTGTTTTGATGTCGATGAAATTAAAAGATGATGTGGGTCGATTATTTGGTGTCATTCTAGTTATTTTTATTTTTACCTTCTTAGGATTCGAGCACGTTATCGCCAATTTTATTTACTTCCCATTAGCATATTTTTCATCAGGCGGGGTAATTGCTGGAATGACGGTTGGTGCAGTAGCGACCAATTTGATTTTTACTTTCATTGGTAACTTTATTGGTGGAGGATTGGTTATTGGGTTAACTTATTCTTGGTTGAACAAAGATGAATCTGTTGACTATTTAGATTAATTGAGTAGAACAAAAAAAGCTTGTCATACAATTTGTATGACAAGCTTTTTATTGGATAAAAATAACATCATCTGGTGCATAATTTGGATGTTCTTCATTAATATGATCGTAGAACATAATACCATTGATATGATCAATCTCATGTTGTACCACAATGGCCATATAATTTTTCAAACGAATTTTATGTTCTTCACCATTTATATCATGATAAGTAACTGTAATTCGTGCGTTCCTAATAACGTAACCTGGTACGGGTCTGTCAACAGATAAACAACCTTCTCCTTCTTCAAGAGCGGCTTGTTGAACTGAGTGACTTACTATTTTGGGATTATACATGACAGTGCTTAAAAGTGGTTCAGTATCTTCTTCTGACTGACTAGGAATTTCAATTGCAATAATGCGTTTTGAAATATTTAATTGTGGTGCGGCAAGTCCAACACCACCACGCAGTTTGTACTTTTCTGCAAGTTCTGGGTCTTGACTATTTTTTAGAAACTCTTGCATACGTTTACCTAGTTCAATATCTTCTTCTGATAAAGGTAACTCAACTTCTTTGGCAACTTCACGAAGGGTAGGATGCCCCTCACGGATAATATCATCCATTGTAATCATCAATATCCCTTCCTTTCTATTCTAATATAGTACTTTTCATTTTACCATAAAATGAAAACATTGAGAAATAAATAAATCGCTTAAACCCTTAATAAATGTTATTTTTACTTATTTTATTTTGGTAATAGAACGATGAAAACTTTCATATTTTTCTAAGAAACTAAATCAGTTATGTTATTATTCTAAAGGATTTATAACTAATGAAAAAAGTTACAGGAGGCAATTGATTAAATGAGTAAGCAGCAGTTTGGTATGGTAGGATTAGGTGTTATGGGAAAAAATTTGGCTTTAAATAGTGAAAGCAAAGGATACAGCGTGTCCGTTTACAGTCATTTTTATCATGAAACAGATGAGTTTTTAAAGAATCATCCAGAAAAAAACATTAAAGGATTTGAAACAATTGACTCTTTTGTTGAATCAATTGAAACACCTCGAAAAATAATGCTGATGGTAACTGCTGGAAAGATAACAGATACTATGATTGAACAGTTAGTCCCTTATTTAGATGAAAATGATGTGTTGATTGATGGAGGAAATACTCATTACACTGATACACTCAGACGAAGTAACTACTTAAAAGAATTTGGAATTAACTTTGTGGGTTCAGGTGTGTCTGGTGGGGAAGAAGGTGCACTAAACGGTCCATCACTCATGCCAGGTGGTCAACGTGAAGCATATGATTTAATTAAACCTTTGTTTGAAGATATTGCAGCTAAAGCTCATGATGGAAAACCTTGTGTGTCTTACATTGGACCAGACGGAGCTGGACATTTTGTTAAAATGGTTCATAACGGTATTGAATATGGTGACATGCAGTTGATCGCCGAGAGTTATGATATTTTATCTAAAGGATTGGGTATTAGTATAGAAGAAATATCTCAAATCTTTAATTCTTGGAATGATGGCGAACTAAACAGCTATTTAATGACGATTACATCAGAATTATTAATGAAGAAAGATGATTTAGACACGCAAGATTACATCGTCACACACATATTAGATAAAGCAGGCAATAAAGGAACTGGGAAATGGACCAGTCAAAATGCACTTGATTTAGGTGTGCCATTACCTCTTGTAACAGAAGCAGTTTTTGCTAGATTTATGTCAGCTTTAAAAGAAGAACGATGCGAGGCAAGTCGTATTTTACCAGGACCAGATGCTACTATAGACATAGAAAAAAACGTCATGATAGAAAAAGTCAGAAGAGCCTTATACTTTAGTAAGATTATGAGTTACGCGCAAGGCTTTTCACAAATGATGATGGCAAGTAATGAATACAATTGGTCATTAAACTATGGAGAAATCGCTCAAATATTTCGTGAAGGCTGTATTATACGTGCACAATTTTTACAAAAAATCACAGATGCTTATGAAAAGAATCCAACACTAAAAAATCTAATGTTAGATGACTACTTTTTAAGTATTGTTTCAGAATACCAAAGTGACATTAGAGAAGTTGTTTCTTTAGCAGTTAAACTAGGCGTACCAGTACCAAGTCTGTCTTCGGCGATTTCTTATTATGATTCATACCGCTCAAAAGACTTACCAGCCAATATTATTCAAGCACAAAGAGATTACTTTGGTGCACATACTTATGAGCGAAAAGACCGAGAAGGAATATTTCATTATGATTGGTACAAAAAAGATAAATAAAACGAGAATTAAGTGTATGAAACAGTTGCTTTTATGCTAAAAATCATGTAAAGTACCATTGTGTGATAAATCGTCACATGCCTATTACTTGGTACATCGAATCACCAACGATATACTCAGTTTTGGGGAAATAATATAGAAGAGGTGAAAGACATGGCAATTTCAAAAGAACGCAAGAACGAAATCATTAAAGAATACGCACGTCACGAAGGAGATACTGGTTCTCCAGAAGTACAAATCGCTGTTTTAACTGCAGAAATTAATGCATTAAACGAGCATGCACACGTGCATAAAAAAGACCACCATTCATACCGTGGATTAATGAAAAAAGTTGGTCACCGTCGTAACTTACTAGCTTACTTACGTAAAAATGATGTTCAACGTTACCGTGAATTAATCAAACGTTTAGGCTTACGTCGTTAATCAATTTAGCCAAAAATAAGAGGATAAGTGAGGTCGTTTTGATCTCGCTTTTCTTTTAATAAAAAACCGAGGATGAGCTGATTGTCTACTATGCAAATATGAGTTTTCTTATTTTTTTGAGATGATTGATATTTGTTTAGTAGTCTGTTCACCTCGAGTATGCAAAGGAGAAAAATAATGCATAGTGAAAAACGTGTATTTGAAACAACTTGGGGCGGTCGTCCGCTATCAGTTGAAATCGGGCAATTAGCCAAACAAGCAAATGGAGCAGTGTTAGTAAGATATGGTGACACAGTGGTATTAAGTGTCGCAGTGGCTTCAAAACAAGCGAAAGATGTTGATTTTTTCCCATTAACAGTTAACTACGAAGAAAAAATGTATGCTGTTGGGAAAGTACCAGGAGGATTCATTAAACGTGAAGGACGTCCAAGTGAAACAGCAACATTAACTGCTCGTTTGATTGATAGACCAATCCGTCCAATGTTTGCGGAAGGATTCCGTAATGAAGTTCAAATTACGAACACAGTGATGAGTGTGGAACAAGATTGCTCACCTGAAATGGCAGCAATGTTAGGTTCATCTTTAGCTCTATGTGTATCTGATATTCCATTTAATGGCCCAATTGCTGGCGTTGAAGTTGGTTTTGTTGACGGTGAGTATGTCATCAACCCAACTGTTGAACAAGCAGAGCAAACAACGATTGAATTATCAGTAGCTGGAACAAAAGATGCCATCAACATGGTTGAAAGTGGCGCAAAAGAAGTATCTGAAGAAGATATGTTAGGTGCCCTTTTATTCGGTCATGAAGAAATTAAACGTTTGGTTGCTTTCCAAGAAGAAATTGCCAATGAAATCGGCAAAGAAAAAATGGAAATCGAGTTATTACAAGTTGATGCTGATTTAGAAAAAGAAATCAATGATACTTATATGCCTCGTATGACTCAAGCAATTCAAACAGAAGAAAAATTAGCTCGTGAAGACAATATTTCAGCTTTAAAAGATGAAGTGATTACTGTTTACGAAGAAAAATTTGCTGAAGATGAAGAGTCTGCTAAATGGATGAAAGAAGTTCGTCAAATCTTAGAAGACATGGAAAAAAATGAAGTTCGTCGCCTGATTACAGTTGAAAAAGTTCGTCCTGATGGTCGTAAAATTGACGAAATTCGTCCTTTATCATCTGAAGTAGGAATTTTACCACGTGTACATGGATCTGGTTTATTTACTCGTGGGCAAACACAAGCTTTATCAGTTTGTACATTAGCACCACTTGGCGAACATCAAATTATTGATGGTTTAGGTGTGGAAGAAAGCAAACGATTCATCCACCACTATAACTTCCCACAATACTCAGTTGGTTCAACTGGTCCAATGAGATCACCAGGTCGTCGTGAAATCGGACATGGTGCATTAGGTGAACGTGCGATGGCACAAGTCATTCCAAATGAACAAGAGTTTCCATACATGATTCGTGTGGTTTCAGAAGTATTAGAATCAAATGGTTCTTCTTCTCAAGCAAGTATCTGTGCAGGAATCTTGGCCTTAATGGATGCTGGTGTTCCAATCAAAGCACCTGTTGCGGGTATTGCAATGGGACTTGTAATGGATGGGGATAACTACACTATCCTAACAGATATACAAGGTATGGAAGACCACTTGGGTGACATGGACTTTAAAGTTGCCGGAACAAAAGATGGTATTACAGCATTACAAATGGATATTAAAATCGAAGGAATTACAGAAGCTATCTTAACAGAAGCTCTAACTCAAGCGAAAAAAGCACGTATGGAAATTCTAACTGAATTGACATCAACAATCGCTGAACCTCGTAAAGAGTTAAGTAAATATGCTCCTAAGATTGAAATGATTCAAATCAAACCTGAAAAAATTAAAGATGTTATCGGTAAAGGTGGCGAAACCATCAATAAAATTATCGAAGAAACTGATGTTAAAATTGATATCGATCAAGATGGTAATGTAAGTATTGCCCATCAAGATCAAGATAAAATCAACCGTGCGATTGAAATCATTAAAGATTTGGTTCGTGAAGTTGAAGTTGGAGAAGTTTACTTAGCAAAAGTTGTTAGAATCGAAAAATTTGGGGCCTTTGTTAACTTATTTAAAGGAAAAGATGCCTTAGTACATATCTCTCAATTCTCACATGAGCGTGTGAATAAAGTAGAAGATGTAGTTAAATTAGGTGATGAAATCCTTGTTAAAGTAACTGAAATTGATCGTCAGGGACGTGTCAATGCTTCTCGTAAAGCGATGATTGAAAAACCAAAAGAAGAGAAAAAAGAAGAAACAAAAGAAAAATCTGAATAAAATCAAAAATCACCTATTAGAGTTATCTAGTGGGTGGTTTTTTCTTAGTATATTAGATAGTTGAAGGGTTTCTTCTTGCAAAATCGTAAAACAAAAATTTGTCAACACGGTGTCTACTTTCTGTGTATTGAAACTGTTCAGCATTAGCTAAAAAGACACGGCTTTGAATTGACACAATATTATTATCTTGTGAATTTAAATCTAAATGGTCTTTATCTAATTGATTTAAAGGAACAACCCTGATTTCTTTTTCGGCAAAAGAGATCTGTAAATTTAACTCTTTTTCGATATGTTTGTAAATGGAATCCTCTCCAATCTCGCGTGTTAAATTAGGAATTAATCGACATAACAAATAATCTGTGTCACGAATTACTTTTTGATGATCAATTTCTCTTGTTCTTATTATTTTCCAGACATCTTCATCTTTTTCGAATCCTGTGAGACGACTTAAATCTTCAGAAATTTTTATTGTTTCTAATGAGACGACATCAGTGATACTATCATATCCATATGCTTGTTGTAATTCTTTGTAACTTGTTAAACCTGAGATAGGGAATCTTAGTTGTTCTCTTTTTAAAACCATAGATCCTTTGCCATGTATTTTTTGGATATACCCATTTGTCATTAATAAATTCAATGCTTTTCTGACAGTATCTCTTGATACTTTAAACTGTTTCACATATTGATTTTCACTAGGTAAAAAATCTCCCGGACCGTACTCACCTTTTAAAATGCTGTTTTCAATTGTTTGATAAATTACTTCATAAGCTTTCATATAACTAACTCCTTTTTAACTTGTTCGAACAACTTATAGTAAGTATAAAATAGGTGATACTTCTTTTTATTCAAATGAGAAAATTTTAATAAAACATCTGTTCAAAAGTTGCGTTGTATTGGTTTTTATATACAAGTGAACGTTTTGTTGGTAAATAAACCAACAAATTAAGTCATTAATTAAATAAAAATGTGAAAGAAAATTAATATGAGGTGCAAATATAATGTTAGCGCTTTACAAATAAAAAAATAGGGTGTATATTTCATTTAACATAACTTGTACATACAAGTGGAAGGAGAAAGAAGATGGGAAAATTTAATCAAGATGCATTGCTATTACTAGACTATGTCGGTGGAAAAGAAAATATTGCGGCAGTTACGCACTGTGCAACACGTATGAGGTTTGTACTAAATGATCCATCTAAAGCACAAGAAGATAAAATAGAAGAAATATCTTGTGTGAGAGGTATTTTTACCAATGCTGGACAGTTTCAAGTTATTATTGGAAATGAAGTACCAACGTTCTACGAAGAATTTATGTCAGTAGCAGGAATTCAAGGTGGAACAAAAGAAGAAATAAAATCAGCGGCAAAACAAAATCAAAACATGTTACAACGAGCAGTCACTATGCTTGCAGAAATTTTTACGCCATTATTACCAGCAATTATTGTTGGGGGATTAATATTAGGATTTAGAAATATTTTAGAAGCGGTACCAATGGGATTTTTAGATGGAAAAACGATAACAGAATCATCGACTTTTTGGAACGGTGTGAATGGCTTTTTATGGTTACCAGGTGAGGCTATTTTTCACTTCCTTCCAGTAGGGATTACATGGAGCATCGCTAAAAAAATGAGAGGAACAGAAATACTAGGAATTATCTTAGGGATTACACTAGTTTCTCCACAGCTTTTGAACGCCTATTCAGTCAACTCAACTAGTGCAGCAGATATTGCAGCTAACTGGAGTTGGGATTTTGGATTCTTTACCATGGATAAAATTGGGTATCAAGCACAAGTTATACCAGCTATGTTAGCAGGTTTTATGTTAGTATATCTAGAAAGATTTTTAAGAAAACATATTCCAGAAGCTGTTTCAATGATATTTGTTCCGTTTTTTGCTTTATTACCAACTATTTTAGCTGCTCATTTAATATTAGGACCAATTGGTTGGAAAATAGGTTCTGCTATTTCAACAGTTGTAAATACTGGATTAACATCATCTCTTAATTGGCTATTTGCTGCTGTATTTGGTACTTTTTATGCACCACTTGTTATTACAGGTTTACATCATACAACGTTAGCTATTGACCAACAATTAGTAGCAGATTTTGGCTCAACGAATCTTTGGCCAATGATTTGTTTATCAAACATTGCTCAAGGAGCAGCTGTTTTAGCTGTTGTATATGCTCATAGAGGAAATAAAAAAGAAGAACAAGTGTCTGTTCCATCAGTTATTTCAGCTTGGTTAGGTGTAACAGAACCTGCAATGTTTGGGATTAATTTAAAATATATGTATCCATTTGTTGCAGCTATGATTGGTAGTGGGATAGCTGGTTTATTTGTGACATTATTTGGTGTTAGAGCCTTATCAATTGGTGTTGGTGGCTTACCAGGTATTTTAGCTATCATGCCAAAATATTACGGGGTATTCTTTATAGGGATGATTATTGCAGTTATAGTCCCATTTATTTTAACATTATTCTTTAGAAGAGCAGGTATTTTCAATCAGCTAGACAGAGTTGGTGAAGCTATTTCACCTATTGATGATAGCTTAAGCATACCTGTGACATCTGAAAATGTTGCTAGTGAAGTTGTTTCGGTCTATGCACCATTAGTTGGAGAGTTATCACCAATTACTGATTCAAAAGATCCAGTATTTTCTCAAGGAACAATGGGACAAGGAGTGGTCATTGAGCCGATGGAAGGTCATGTTTACGCACCGATGAACGGAACGATAAGCTTAGTATTTCCTAGTAAACATGCAATAGGTATTGTAGATGATCATGGAATTGAAATGTTGATACATGTTGGTCTAGATACAGTTAATTTAAATGGACAGTATTTTGAAACACATGTCAAACAAGGCGATAAAGTGATGATTGGTGACTTATTACTAGATTTTGATATAGATGGTATTAGAGAGTCAGGATTTTTAACTCAAACACAAGTGGTCATTACTAATTCAGATAGTTATCAAGTAGACCCGATAATCAAAGATGGTAACGTGACAAATGATACAGGAATTTTGCAAGTTAAAACAATTTAGTTAGGAGTGACGTCATTGAGTTTTAAGGACAAAGTAATCTATCAGGTTTATCCAAAATCATTTTATGATAAAAATGGGGATGGTGTAGGAGACATACAAGGTATTATTGAAAAATTACCCTATTTAGAAACGTTAGGTGTTGATATGATTTGGTTAAATCCAATTTATCCAAGTCCACAAAAAGATAATGGCTATGATATCTCAAACTATACAGCGATTGACCCAATATTTGGCACAGAAGCAGATTTTAAAGAACTAGTAGAAAAAGCACATGAAAAAAAGATTGATATTATGCTAGATATGGTGTTAAATCATGTATCAATTGAACATGAATGGTTTAAAAAAGCATTGGGAGGTGATTCTTATTATCAAGACTTCTTTATATTAAGAGATGAACCAACTAACTGGGAATCAAAATTTGGTGGAAATGCATGGTCTCAATTTGGTGATACACCTAAATATTTTTTACATTTATTTGATAAAACGCAAGCTGATCTGAATTGGCGTAATCCAAATGTTCGAAAGGAACTATATAAGGTAGTTGATTTTTGGACAGCTTTAGGTGTAAAAGGATTGCGTTTTGATGTGATTAATGTCATTGGAAAAGATGAGGTCTTAAAAGACGCAGAAGATCAGGTTGGTAAGTTTGAATATACTGATAAACCAATTGCCCATGAATTTATTCATGAGATGAACCAAAAAACGTTTGGAAAAGACAAATCGATTGTCACAGTGGGGGAAATGAGTTCAACTACTATCGAAAATGGCATTCTTTATACCGCACCTGATAGAGAAGAACTGAGTATGATTTTTAATTTTCATCATTTGAAAGTGGATTATAGAAATGGTGAAAAGTGGACTAAAATGCCTTATGATTTTGAAGCATTGAAATTTATTTTACATGCTTGGGGAGAGGGTATGAGTGATGGAAATGGATGGAATGCCCTGTTTTGGAATAATCATGACCAACCACGAGCACTTAATCGGTTTATTGATTGGAAAGACTATCGAGAGCGTGGCGCTAAGATGTTAGCTGCATCAATTCATTTAAACCGAGGAACGCCTTATGTTTATATGGGAGAAGAGATTGGCATGTTAGACCCTGAATTTTCTGAAATAGAAATGTATCAAGATGTTGAGACACATAATGCTTATGATATTTTAATTAGTGAAGGGTTAAATCATCAGAAGGCAATGGAAATCATCCAAGCAAAATCGAGAGATAACTCCCGTACACCAATGCAGTGGGATTCGACGGAACACGCTGGATTTAGTACAAGTACACCTTGGTTATCTACAGGGAAGTATACTGACATTACGGTAGAAAATGAATTAGAACATGGAACTATTTTCACTTTCTATCAAAAGCTAATCCAATTAAGAAAAGAAAAAGAAGTCATATCAAAAGGAGATTATACACCTTTTGACGTTCCTAATACGAGAATATTTGGTTATGTGAGACGATTTGATGATGAAGCGTTACTTGTCTTAAACAACTTTTCAAATGAAGCCGTAACAATTGATATTCCAGATGAGTTTTTAAATGGTGAAGTTTTAATAAG
This sequence comes from Vagococcus sp. AM17-17, assembly GCF_003471765.1. Taxonomy (NCBI): domain Bacteria; kingdom Bacillati; phylum Bacillota; class Bacilli; order Lactobacillales; family Enterococcaceae; genus Vagococcus; species Vagococcus sp. AM17-17. Next base: position 59,759 of record NZ_QRJY01000002.1, on the reverse strand, counting down.
TAATATCGATACTATTTCTTTAACGAAAAAAATGACCTTAGAGCCTTATCAGACAACAGGTATTTATACTAAATAATAGAAAAACCAGCGACCGTTATAGTCGTTGGTTTATTATATTTTTTATTTGTCAAATTAAACTAGACAAAATATCATTGTCTACATAACTCAAAAATACTTCCAATGGTGTTTTATAGTTTAATGATTTTCTAGGAATATTATTTCTTTTAGATGCGATAGATTGGATAAAATATTCCTCAACTTCGTTGAAATCCATTTGTTTAGGTAAGCCATCTTTACGTAATAAACCATTAGAGTGTTCATTTAAACCTCGTTTTGATGGTGTTCCTGGATCGGCAAAATAAATATCAATATCATTTCGATTGCTGATGATTTCTAATTAGAAAATTATTTACCACAATCGAATGTGATTGATTTAAATAGATGGCATGGAAACTTTTTAAGCCAATTATTTAAACTATTTTCGATATCTTTCGCTCGTCTGCCTATTGATTTTAACGTAATAATAACTTTTGATAGTCTTTCAAAAAATGTGATAACAGCAGTTTTATGATCTTTTCCAACAATTGTGTCACCTTCAAGGTGACCAAATTCATTATTAAAGAGTTGATAATCCTTATTACGTTGATGAATGTTTCTTTTAAAGGCTTGTTTTACTCTTTTTTCTCTATAACCATTTGCTTTCCCTTTACATTTCATAGGTAATGCAGTCAAATCAAACAGTCCTTGCTTAAATAATCTATAGAGAGTACTGATATAACATGAGATAGGAAAATCAGCACGACCAATAATGACATCTGGAGTCCATCCTTGAACAACTTTCTTTTGAATGTATTCTGTTTCATTATCAGATAAAGAAATAGGGTGTCTGCCACAATTCTTTTTATTATTTTTGTATCTTTTATAGTAATCTAGTGCAGATAGTCCCTCGTCAAACGCTTTGTAAACAGTATAGATAGTCTGTTTTGCTCGTTTCAATTGTTTCGCTACGTATGTTCTTTTTTTATTTTGATGGTAATAAGTTTCTGTCAAAACTAGCTTGTCTGTAGTCAGATTTGTATAGGTCATTTGTGAACACTCTCTTTGTTTCCTTTGGTTGGAAAGATAATTTGAGTGTATCACAAATGATTTTTTTAGTTGTCTAGCTTAATTTTACAATCGGCGTAGTTAAAAAAATATATATTTTTGTTTGATTATAAAAAGTATACTTTTTATTAATAAAACTAGAATAAAGTATGAAAATACACAAAATGTTATAAAAAATTCTTCATATATGATAGAATCATATATGAAGAATTTTTAAGAAATACGGGAAATAAAATACGTCTTAGGTCGTATCCTGATATCAATCATATGTTTGATATTATTTGGCTTAAATGATTGTATAATAAGTTGAAGGTAAGGGAGTGATTTTTATGGAATTAAAAAAAAGAAAGATACCAGATACAACAAAAAGATGGTTAAGTTTTGTAGCTCGCTCCGTTTTCTATGCTGCTATTATACTTGTGTTAATTTATTTGTATCAATATAGTCACGTAGGTGGGGGCTCTTTCATTTATAATCAATTTTAAAAAGGAGCTAGTGAATAATGTTAAATGAAATTGTAACAAAAATTAAAGACATTTCATTAAATAGTGAAGAAACTGTCTTTTTTGAAGAAGCTAATCGTAAGTATACATATAAAGAATTAGATGAACTATCAGATTCTCTTGCAGGTTATTTAGAAGAAATTTATCCTTCTAAAACACCAATCATTGTTTATGGTGGACAAGAAGCTATGATGGTTATATCATTTTTAGCATGTACGAAAGCTGGACATTCTTATGTTCCAATTGATGATCATACGCCAAAAGAACGCGTATCAATGATTGTTGAAGAGGCTAACGCATCATGTGTTTTATCTTTATCTGAATGGCCGCTTAATACAGAGAATGTTTATAACAGAGAAACTATTATTTCTTTAATGAAAAATAATAAAAACTACCTAGGTAAACAAGTTGTGTGTGAAAATGATATCTATTATATTATTTTTACTTCAGGGACAACTGGAAAGCCTAAAGGTGTACAAATTACTTATAATAATCTAATTAGTTTTACTAGTTGGATGTTGAGTGATTTTGATTTGAAAGAAAACCAACGCTTTTTATGTCAAGCGCCATTTTCATTTGATTTGTCTGTTATGGATTTATATCCAGCACTGTTAACAGCAGGGACATTGATTCCAATGCCTAAAACAATGATTGAGAATTTCCCTTTATTGTTTAAGTCAATTCCGGAAATGAATTTAAATGTCTGGGTATCAACACCATCATTAATTGAAATGGTATTATTAAATCCTGAATTTGATGGAGAACATTTACCAAGTTTAGAAAATTTTGAATTTTGTGGTGAGGAGTTACCCAAAAATACAGCGAAAAAGTTGTTAGAGAGATTCCCGAATGCAAAGATATTCAATACATATGGTCCGACAGAAACAACAGTTGCTGTTACAAATATTTCACTAGATTCTGATATATTAGATAAATATGAACGTGTGCCTCTTGGAAAAGTTAAAAGTGATACAGAAATTCATATTTTAAATGATAAAGGTGAAAAATTACCTGATGGAGAAATAGGTGAAATTGTTATTTCTGGACCAAGTGTCTCAGTTGGTTATTTCAATAATCCTGAAAAAACAAATGAAGTTTTCTTTGAATTTGAGGGTGTTCCAGCATATAGAACTGGAGATGCAGGTCTATTAGAAGATGGTTTATTGTTTTATAAAGGTCGTATGGATTTCCAAATTAAATTGAATGGGTATCGTATGGAATTGGGTGATATTGACCATCATTTGATTACACTTACAGAGGTACGAGCAGCGTGTTCTGTGCCAAAATATAATAAAGCAGGAAAAGTACAACAATTACTTGCTTACATTGTTCTAGAAGAAGATGTAGACGCATCAGATGAGAGAGCTTTGACACAACGATTAAAAGAAGATTTAAATAAAACTGTAATGGACTATATGGTACCACATCGTTTTATCTATGTGGAAAATCTTCCAATGACGCAAAACGGAAAAGTTGACCGCAAACAATTAATAAATGAGGTGAATAGTTAATGAGTCAGTTAACTCAGTTTATCCCGTACTTGACTCCTTACGAGAAACCTTTTTACTTTATTTTACTAGGTGTATTATTTATTCCATCAATTATTTTATCGTTAAATGGTAAGAGGTTGATGTGGTATCAAAACTTTCTAACAATTTTTTTCTTATGGATTAGTTTTGGTGGTCCAAATTCAAAACAAGGGTTGGCTTTAATTGCTTACATTATATGGCAAACACTGCTAACATCAGTCTACTTTAAATATCGACAAAAAGAGAATAAAAGTGGTGTGTTTTATGTAGCTGTTCTACTGAACTTATTACCTATGTTTATTATTAAACTGTCACCATTCTTTGGATCTCAATCGATTTTGGCCTTTCTAGGTTATTCTTATCTGACATTTAAGTCAGTTCAAGTGGTAATGGAAATTCGTGATGGCATTTTAAAAGAATTTAATATTAAGTATTATATTCAATTTTTAATTTTCTTCCCAACGATTTCATCAGGCCCGATTGATCGATATCGTCGATTTTTAAAAGATTATTTAAATCCACCAGATAAAGAAAAGTATGTTGAGCTATTACAAAAAGGAATTCATTACATATTTCTAGGTTTATTGTATAAATTTATTATAGGATATGTGTTAGGTAGTCACTTATTGCCAGCAGCTCAAGGTATTGCATTAGATGGAACTACTCCTGTATTAGGAACCATTGGGTATATGTATGTGTATAGCTTTTATCTATTTTTTGACTTTGCTGGATATAGCTTGTTTGCAGTCGGGACTAGTTATTTACTAGGTTATGAAACGCCAATCAACTTTAATAAGCCGTTTATTAGCCCAAACATTAAAGAGTTTTGGAATAGATGGCATATGACGCTCTCTTTTTGGTTTAGAGATTATGTATACATGAGATTAATGTTTACATTAATTAAGAAAAAAGTATTTAAAAGTCGAATTGTAGCATCCAATGTTGGTTATTTTGGCCTATTCCTTTTAATGGGATTATGGCATGGCTTAACCTGGTACTATATCGTTTATGGTATTTATCATGCATTACTAATATGTATTAACGATGCATGGTTGAGATATAAAAAGAAACATAAAGACAAGTTACCAAGCAATCGTTTTACACATGTATTTTCTATTTTTATTACATTCAATGCGGTATGTTTTAGTTTCTTGATATTCTCAGGATTTTTAGATACATTAATTAAGCACTTTATTTTAGTATAGGAGATGGGTAAAAATGAACGTAAAAGAAACAATTTTAAATATTTTAGAAGATTTAACAGGAACAGATTTTTCTGATCAAATGACTGTTGATTTATATGAAGAAGGTATTTTAGACTCAATGGCAACTGTTCAAATGTTGGTTGAAGTTGATGGACAATTAGGCATTACTGTACCAGTTTCTGAATATGAAAGAAGCGAATGGGCGACTCCTGAACAAATTATCGCACAGGTTGAATCTTTACAATCATGACATTAAATAAAAAGATATTTTTCGCTGTTGGACCATTTGCTGTAGCAGCATTGTTCATAGTAGCATTATTGTATTCGCCAATTGATTTTATAAAAGATCCCTCAGACGAGAAGGTGCACGAAGCGGCATCTTCCATGTCTGTGAATGTGTTAAAAGGCTCAGAAATCAAACGACAAGCAATGGAGTCTGGAAAGTATTTACCATTCTTTGGTTCATCTGAATTAAGTCGTGTGAATCCTTTCCATCCATCTGTATTGGCTAAAAAATATGATAGATCTTATGAACCGTTTCTACTAGGAGCGCCAGGAACGCAATCTTTAACCCACTTTTTTATGCTAAATTCTGTAAAAAAACCATTGGAAAATAAAAAACTTGTGTTTATTATTTCGCCACAATGGTTTGTAAAAAAAGGTGTATCTGATCCAATGTACTCACTATTCTACTCACCAATTGAAACATATGAATGGTTAGTTGATTTAGACGAGACTGATAAAACGGATCAGTATGTAGCAGGACGCTTACTTGAGTTTGAAAGTGTTAAATCTGATACACAGTTAAAGAAAATATTGTTGAAAGTAAAAAATGGTGAAGAATTATCACAATCTGATAGAAGAAAAGCTTATTATAAATACAAACGTCTTAAAAATGAAGATTTATTATTTGGACAAATTGGTATTGTGTCTAAGAATAAACGAATAGATAAACAAGTAACAGAACTACCGAATCAATATAATTTTGACGAACTAGATACATTAGCTTACAAAATAGGACATGATAAAACAGATAACAACCCATTTGAAATTTCAAATAGTTTTTATTCAAATCGAATTATGCCTATGAAAGGTAAATTAAAAAATTCTCAAAAGAATTTCAATTATATGTCATCACCTGAATACGGTGATTTTGAGGCATTTTTAGAACTTTTAGATAAAAATAATATTGATGCTATGTTTGTTATTCCACCAGTCAATAAATTATGGTCGGACTATACAGGCTTATCTACTGAGATGTTAGATAATTTTTCTAAGAAAATTAATTACCAACTAAAATCTCAAGGATTTAATAATGTTGTTGATTTTACTAACAAGCGTGGAGAAAAATACTTCATGGAAGATACCATTCATATTGGATGGCGTGGTTGGTTAGAAATGGATACTTATTTACAAGAATTTCTGAAATCTAAGCAAAAACCAGACTATAAAATGAATCCAGAACTTTTTTACAGTAAAGAATGGCAAACGAAAGATTATCAATAAAATAAGATTGTAGATTAAATCGTGTTGATGGACAATAACATTGATAAAAAAGTCTCAAAAATGAAATAGAATTAATTGGAGTGAGGGAAGAAATTCGGCTCTTTGTCAACTACTGTTGGTAAGAGTTAAAACGTTAGAATTTAGGATCTAGAAAACAACATGTTTTCTAGATCTTTTTTGGTGTCTTGAATACAGATTTTTTTAAACAAATTGCTATTCGTAATTTGAAATTATAAAAACTTCTCATGCCATAGGCATTACGCTTAATGACTTTAATATGATTGTTCATACATTCTAAAGGACCGTTTGAATACGATGTTTCAAAAGTATTTTTTATTTCTTCTTGATACTTTCTAAATGTTTTAAAAACAGGTATATACTCTTGAAAAAGAGTTTTTTGATTGATTAAATCTACAAATAAAGAATAATCTTTTGTTTGAAAAGCTCTACCAATGTGTTGAACTAGATAAATTTCATCTAGTTCAACACATTGGTAGAGCTTTTCAAAAAATACGGATTAAAATAATGACTCAATTAAAATCTAAAGATAATGGCCTTATCTTTAGGCGAATTAAAAAAGATTGTGAGATACTTCAAAAAAGTTATGACAAATGCGTCCTTCATTAACGCTTGCTAGCCTGTGATTCTATATTGGCAGAAACTTACAACACCTATCAACAAATTTTAAGAACGATTCAAACAAAAGATTATTCTTTATTTATAGAATTAATTGATCAACCGACACAATTTAAAGAGTTTGTTACTGTTTTCAAAACATTTAAAAAGTATCGAGAAGAAATAAAAAACACCTTTGAAATATCTTATTCAAATGTATGAATAACCATATTAAGGTCATAAAGCGTAATGCCTATGGCATGAGAAGTTTTTATAATTTTAAGCTACGACTATCAATTTGTTTAAAGAAGTCTGCTTTCAAATCACCAAAAAAGATCTAGAAAACTAAAAAGTTTTCTAGATCCTAAATTCTAACGTTTGAACTTTTACCAACACTAGATGACAAAGAGCCGGTTTTGATTGGATGCACTACAAGTTCCGCTTTTTTGTTATTTAGTTGATTCTGTTGTTTTTTCTTTACTAGAATCTGTCGACTTAGTTTTTGAAGATTTGCTTTCTTTAGAATCAGAAGTTTTACTTTCACTTGTTTTTATTTCTTTTTGTGGTAAATAAGGAGTTAAAATATCTTTATATTGAGAATCTTTTATTTTAACATTTGCTTTATCTAATTCTTTACCAATAACTTCTTGTTGGAAAGTAGCATCAGACATTTTTGTTTGCTCAAAGAGTTCTTTTAATTCTTTTTCGTAAGGTTTGTAGTCATTACCTTTTTGTTTGTTTTTAACCATTTTAACGATGTAATAAACATCAGCACCAGTTTGTTGGTTTTGAACAGTGATTAAATCAGATACTTTACCATCTTCTAATTTATAAGCAGCATTTTTTACTTCAGTTGGTACTGTTACACCGGCTGGTTCAGTTGTAGCAGTTGAGTCAAACTTAACTTTTCCGCCATCTTCTTTAGTTGTTGTGTCATGAGAATCACTTTTAGCTACTTTTGTAAAATCTTCCCCATCATTTACTTTTTTCAATGCTTTTTCAGCATTTTCTTTAGAGTCAAAAGACATAATTTGAGTTTCTACTTGTGGGTGGTATGTTTTCCAAGTTTCTTTAAGGTCAGCATCTGTTACTTTGATATGAGATTTTAACATTTCTTTAAAGGCTAAACTTTGCTTAATATTTTCCTTGAATTGTTTTGCTGTCATATTATTTTGTTTTAATAAAGATTCGAACGATTTTTTACCACCATTTTGTTCTTCGTAGGATGCATATTGTTTATCAATTTCTTTTTGGTCTACTTTATTGCCATAGTCATCTAATGTGATTTTTTGAATAATCATATTCACTAGGGTATCAGATGAAGTTGAACTTTTCTTTAATTCATCAAAAAATTGAGAGTCAGTGATTTTACCGCCTTTCATTGTAACGATATCCTTACCACCTGAACATCCTGCTAATGTAATCATGCTAAGCAACGCAACAGCTGCTAATTTAAATTTCTTGTTTTTCATGTTGAGTCTCCAATCTAGTTTTAAGTAAAAATTATGAATTTTCATAAATATGTTTATTATTATACCATAAAATGAATTAAACAAAATACCTATTCAAAAAAGTTAAGTAGAATTTATAAATTATTTAAAACTTTATTGTTCAAGAGCTTCTTTGAAATCGTTTATATCTTGCTCTATTTTAGCTAATTGTTCTTTCATTTTTTCTAGGCGTGGCTTTGCTTTAAATTCAAATTTCTTAAAACTTTTTTTGGTTTCTTTTTCAAAAGTAGGTAATAATTCTTGAGATAGAGCAGTTAATTGATTTGCTTGAACTTTAGTTGTATCAAGCTGATTACTTAACGATAAAAGAAAATTAATGTTTTCTTCTATTTTATTAGTCATCAATCGTTGGGTTTCTTTTCCAGATCTAGGAGCAAGTAAGAGAGCTGCACCACCACATAGAGCCCCACCTACTAAAAAACCTTTGATAAATTTTTTGCCAGAAAATTGTTTTTTATTTCCTTTTTTCCCCACTATAAAATCTCCTTGTTAATTGATTGAGCGATTGTTGCCATATCATTTGTCGTATATTTAGAGCCATTATCTGCAAATGTCATTGAAAAATCATCTTCTTTGCCGTATCGTGGAATGAGGTGGATATGTGAATGAAACACACTTTGGTAAGCCGCTTCTTTGTTATTATTTACGATATTTAATCCAACGACATCTGGAAAAGCTTTTTCAATCGCACGAGCAATTTTAGGAGCTCTAGCAAATACTTCAGCTGCTAGTTTCTCATCGTATTCAAAGATATCTGTTACATGTTTTTTAGGAATGACCAATGTGTGTCCTTTAGTAGTTTGTGTAATATCTAAAAAGGCATACACCATCTCATCTTCATAAACAGGATAACTAGGTATCTCTTTTTCTATTATTTTACAAAAAAGACAATCTGTCATGTTTTATTCCTCCTAATTTGATTGGGTTTTAGCTACAGTGTACCACTATCCTAATTGATTGCAAAGTTCAGAGAGATGAGATTAAAAAAAAGTAAGTAAATGAACGAATTATGATATAATTATTCTAGTATATATTGGAGGAAAAATAATGAGTTTAAAAATAGAAAACTTAACAGGAGGCTACGGTCATGTTCCTGTATTAAAATCGGTTGATTTTGAAGTGAAATCTGGTGAGATGGTTGGTTTGATCGGCCTTAATGGTGCGGGTAAAAGTACCACGATTAAACATATTATCGGCCTTTTAAATGCACAAAAAGGAAAAATCACAATTGATGATGAGACGATCTTTAGTGCACCAGACTCTTATCGTAAGAAAATTGGATTTATTCCAGAAAGTCCAATATTGTATGATGAATTGACATTGAGAGAACATATTGAAGTAACAGCTATGGCTTATGATATTCCAAAAGATGAGGCATTAAAAAGAGCGGAGTATCTACTAAAACTATTCCGTTTAGATAATAAATTAGATTGGTTTCCAACTCACTTTTCAAAAGGAATGAAACAAAAAGTGATGATTTTGTGTGCCTTTTTAACCAAACCAAGTTTGTATATCATCGACGAACCATTTCTAGGATTGGATCCATTAGCAATTAATGCTTTACTTGAATTAATGAATGAAATGAAAAAACAAGGGGCAGCAATTTTGATGTCAACTCATATTTTAGCCACAGCAGAAATATATTGTGACAGATTTGTTGTCTTGCATAACGGTGAAGTTAGAGCAAATGGTACGATGGAGGAGTTACGTGAAGAGTTTCATCTACCTGGTTCTTCTTTAGATGATATTTATCTATCCCTCACAAAAGAGGAGGAGAACTAATGATAGATTTTTATAAAGTACGCCTAGCTAAACATCAAAAAAGAATGTTCAAATATTTAAAATATGTTATGAATGACCATTTTATTTTAATCTGTATGGTAGGTTTAGGTGGTTTTGGCTACTATTATTCTGAATATTTAAAGAATTTGACGCCAGCAGTGTCATGGGTGCCAATTGTCGTTGGACTGGTCTGGTTTATCAGTTTATTTGTGGGAAGGTTAAGCACGTTAATGCAAGAAGCAGATGCTGTCTTTTTAATACCAAAAGAAAGAGCGATGACAACCTATTTAAAAAGAGGGCTGAACTATTCAACCATTTTTCCGACTATTGCGATATCATTAATTGTTGGTGTAACATTTCCGTTAGTGGCTATTACCAAGTCAGTTGATTTTTCTATGACACTATTTATTATAGCTAGTTTATTAGCTTTAAAATATGCAGATCTTTGGATTCAATTAGAATCACTGTATCTTGATTCTGGACAAAACGTAACCACTCACCGAATCATTTGGACGTTAGGGGCAATTGGAAGTTTATTTTGCAGTTTATATGTTTCGTTTTATGTAGGTGTTGCAGTCGCATTTGTTATTAGTATTGTATTAGTGATGTTGAGTAAAAAAACACTTGAAAGTAGCCAATTAAACTGGGAAAAAAGTATTCAAGTTGAGAGAAAACGTATGAAACGTCTTTATTCGTTCTTTAACTTATTTACAGATGTACCAGGGTTGTCATCTGATGTACGTCGTAGAAAATATTTAGATGGCTTGCTAAATCGAATAAAAAAAACATCAGAAAATACGTATCTTTATCTATATGCTAGAGTAGTAGCTCGAGGTTCTGAGTATAGTAGTTTAACGATTCGTTTAATTCTTGTCGGGATGGTCTTGTTGTTTTTTACTAAGTCATTTTGGTTGATGGCAATATTAGGTAGTTTGTTTATTTATCTATTAGGATTTCAATTGATACCAATTTATCACGCTTTTGATTATATGTTAATGACGCAATTATATCCTATCTCATATAAATTAAAGCACAATGCAGTTTTATTTATTATTAGAAGTGTCATTGGTATCATGACATTGATATTTAGTCTAGTAGTAGTAGTTGCTTTGCCAAATAAGCTAGATGGTATTAAACTAGCTTTAGTATTTGTTATGGTATTTGTTTTATTATCTTGGAGTTACTTACCAATGAAACTAAAAAAAATGGAAAAAATGGAAAATAGGTGAAAAACTTAATAGAAAATATGTTATACTGAGTTTTCGAAATAGGTCAGCGAAACGATGGTAAAGGTGAGTAAAGGATAATGATGGAGAGTAATGAACATGTTTAATTTTGATAAAGCCTGGAATCTCCAACCAATCAAAGGAGATACCGGAAAAGCTTATAAGGGTATGAAGGAAAATGAGAGAGTCTTTATTAAGCGTAATTCAACTCCTTTTTTGGCCGCATTATCTCGTGAAGGATTAACGCCAAAATTGCTTTGGACAAAAAGGACAAGTAATGGCGACATACTGACTGCACAAGAATGGTTAGAAGGACGGCAATTAGAGATAGATGAGATTTCTGATAATGAAGATGTTGCACATATGTTGCACTATTTACATCAATCAGAATCACTGAAGTCAATGTTGAAGAGAATGGACGGTGCAGAAAAGTCAGTTTTTGATTTTTTACAAGATTATATAACTGATCTACCTAAAGACTTAAAAGAGGATGACTATTTGATGCGGGTGTTTCGTCATTTAGAAAATCATCTACCTCCTTATACATCGGTTCAATTTGTTGCGTGTCATGGGGATGCGATACATAATAACTGGATGCTTGCGTCTAATGGGGAATTATATTTAGTAGATTGGGATTATTCTGTTTTATCGGATCCAGCCTATGATTTAGGAACAATTCTTGGACAATATGTTTCTAAAGAGAGTTGGCCAGATTGGCTACAGGTTTACGGCATCAGAGTTGATGATGAGCTACTAGAGCGAGTCCATTGGTATGCTGGTATGAATTTGTTGCAACAAATTAAAAGAAGCTACCATAGAGAAGAGTTTAAACAAATGTCTAACTATGTTTCTCTATTAAAAAAATTATATGATATTTAAGTAGCTCTTTGACTTTATGTCAAGGGGCTATTTTATAGAAAGGAAAAAACGATGCGTTTAAGAAACAAACCAGGAGCAATGGATACAATTATAGCTAATCCACAGTATATTTTGACTGATGGTAGCCAGTGGAGAGGGAAATGGCAAGACCGTTTTGAAAAAGAGCAACCAATTCATATTGAAGTGGGAAGCGGAAAAGGCCAATTTATTGTGGAGATGGCCAAAGCTCATCCTGATATCAACTATATTAGTATCGAACTTCAAACGAACGCTATGATATCAGTACTAGAAAAACAATTAGAAGAAAAACTGCCTAATTTACAGTTGTTACTAGTTAATGGAGCGGATTTAACTGACTTTTTTGCAGATGGTGAAGTATCTCAAGTTTATTTGAATTTTTCAGATCCATGGCCTAAGAAAAAACATGAAAAACGTCGATTAACGTTTAAAACATTTTTGAAAACATATGAAACTATCTCTAAACCAAAAGCTCAACTTCATTTTAAAACAGATAATCAGGGATTGTTTGAGTATTCACTAGCAAGTCTATCGCGATATGGGATGACTTTAAATCAAGTTTGGCTAGATTTACATCATAGTGATTATGAAGGAAACATCATGACCGAATATGAAGAAAAATTTTCAGCCAAAGGGCAGCCTATTTATCGCTTAGAAGCAACATTTAATAATAAATAAAACAGGCATTTTCGTACACGCTATAGTACGGAGATGTCTGTTTTATTTGATGGCAAAAGAACCGTGAGTTGATTAATAATAAGCTCTGTTATTGCCCCTTTTGATAGTTGGCAATCATGAAACAACCAGTTTTTGATAGTACCAGTAATGGCAAAAGCAAAAAAGGTCGCGGTTTCTTTTGGTTTGTATGGTAAATCATGTTGGTTAGTTTGATGTGTAAGTAAATAGTAAATGAAGTGCTCAAGCTGATTTGATAGTTGTGCGTCAAAGACATAGGACTCAAGTAATGTTTTTTGATAGAATACTTGATTTTTTTCAAAATAATCGACTAATCGTTTTATAATAACCGTCCAATGATCGTAAGTCACGAAGTGTTGTACAATCTCTGTTAGTTCTTGTTGGTATATCCAGACAATTAAATCATCTTTATCAGTAAAATGATCATAAAATGTTTGTCTACGATATTCAGCGTGAGACATAATATCTTTTATTGATATTTTTTGATAGGGAGTCGTCTTTAATAAATCTTTTAGTGAATAGGCGATGACCTTTTTAGTGATTAAAGAACCAGTTGACGCCATGAGAGACCTCCTTTTATTTCCGTTGACTATAGAATAACAAGCCAAAAAGAAAAAGACAAATAACTTTTAGTTTTGAAAGCGGACACATATCGGGAAATGTCCATTACAAAGAAAGCCTTTTCTTTATATAATACAGTCATAGATAAGAAAACGGAGGAAGCAAAGATGAAAAAAATTATTAATCAAACAGACGACATATTAAACGAAATGCTTGAAGGGCTCTCTTATGCTTATAGTGATTTAGTGACACGTGTTCCTGAAACAAATGTGATTGCTAAGAAAAATATTTCAGGTAGTAAAGTAGGAATAGTTAGTGGTGGAGGAAGTGGCCATGAACCTGCTCATGCTGGATTTGTAGGAACAGGAATGCTAAGTGCCGCTGTTTGTGGAGAAATTTTCACTTCGCCAACTCCTGATCAAGTACTAGAAGGAATCAAAGCTGCTGATGATGGTGCTGGAGTATTGCTAGTTATTAAAAATTATTCTGGTGACGTGATGAATTTTGAAATGGCAAAAGATTTAGCAGAGATGGAAGGCATTGAAGTTGAAACAGTATTAGTTGATGATGACATTGCGGTAGAAGACAGTACATATACAGCTGGTCGACGTGGAGTCGCTGGAACCATTTTAGTTCATAAAATTTTAGGTCATGCCGCTGAATCAGGTAAAAGTTTAGCTGAGATCAAAGAAATCGGAGACAAACTAGTTAAAGAAATTAAAACATTAGGTGTGGCATTAACTGGAGCAACAGTTCCTGCTGTAGGAAAACCAGGCTTTGTTTTAGAAGAAGACGAAATTGAATTCGGAGTTGGAATTCATGGGGAACCTGGTTATCGTAAAGAAAAATTACAATCATCAAGAAAATTAGCCGAAGAATTAGTTGGAAAATTAAAAGATGAATTTAACTGGAAATCTGGCGATACATATGGTGTGTTAGTGAATGGTTTAGGTGGCACACCATTAATGGAGCAATTTGTTTTTATGAATGATGTAAAGGCTTTACTTGAAGAAGATGGATTAGTTGTTGACTTCAAAAAGGTTGGAGACGTTATGACATCAATTGATATGGAAGGTTTATCATTAACGATGATTCACTTAGATACACCTGAATGGACAGAAGCATTGAAAGCACCTGTTACAACAATTGCGTGGTAAAAAGGAGAGGAATGTATGGAAGCAAAACAAATTATAAAGTGGTTACAACTTTTTACAGATAAAGTTGGTGAAAATAAAGCGTATTTAAGTGAGCTAGATACACCAATCGGAGATGGTGATCATGGTGCCAACATGGCTCGTGGAACGAGTGAAATGATGAAATCTATCGAAGAAAAAAAACCTGAAACACCAACAGATGTCTTTAAGTTAGCAGCTATGACATTGATTAGTAAAGTCGGTGGGGCATCTGGTCCATTATATGGTTCTGCTTTTATGGGAATGACAAAAGCATCAATGAAATCAGATGATTTGGTGACAATTTTAGAAGGTGGCATGAGTGAAATTCAAAAACGTGGAAAAAGTGAGCCAGGCGAAAAAACAATGCTGGATACTTGGTCACGTGTCATTGAATCCCTCAAAGACGGTTCTTTAACAGAAGAAAAAGTGAAAGAAATTGCCGAAGAAACAAAAGAGATGAAAGCAACAAAAGGACGTGCCTCTTATTTAGGTGAACGTTCAATTGGACACATTGATCCAGGTGCTATGTCAAGTAGTTACCTATTTGAAGCTATGATAGAAGCAGGAGTGAAGTAGATGAGTTTAGGAATCGTATTAGTATCACATGTATCAGAGATTACAACAGGTATTACACGTTTAATCAAAGAAGTAGCTAAAGATGTTTCGATTACAACAGCTGGCGGATTGGAAGATAACGGTATTGGAACTAGTTTTGATACGATTATGTCAGCATTTGAAGAAAATGAAGCAGACACTATCCTGGCTTTTTATGACTTAGGAAGTGCTAAAATGAACTTGGAATTAGCAATGGACATGACAGATAAAAATGTCATTTTATATGATACAGCATTAGTTGAAAGTAGTTATACAGCGGCTGCGTTAATACAAGCTGGTGCTGATATAAAAACCATTGAAGAACAATTAAGCGAATTAAAGGTTAAATAATCTAGGAGGAAAGATCATGAGAAAAGCATTTATTAGTCCATCAAAATATGTACAAGGTGAAGATGAATTACTGAATTTAGGTTATTATGTTAAAACATTTGGAAAGACAGCTCTTTTAATCGCACATCAAGATGATATCAATCGTGTGCAAGAAAAATTAGATAAAACAGCAGAAAAATTTGGTATAACATTTATCCCGAGTCATTTTAATGGTGAATGCTCACGTGGTGAAGTAGCAAGATTACAAGCTTTTGCGAAAGAAAATAAAGCAGATTGTGTGATTGGTTTAGGTGGTGGTAAAGCCATAGATACGTCAAAATGTGTAGCTGAAGGAGATAATTTAATTATTGTGCCAACAATTGCTGCAACCGACGCTCCAACGAGTCATTCAGCTGTTTTATATACTGAAGATGGTGAGTTTGATGACTATGCTTACTTTAAACAAAGTCCAAGCGTGGTAATGGTTGATACAACAATTATCGCAAACGCTCCGACAAGATTTTTAGTGTCAGGTATGGGGGATGCGTTATCAACATTATTTGAAGCCCGTGCAACAGCGAATTCATTTTCAAATGTTAACGCTGGATTACCAAATGGTTATGTGACAAAAGAAACAGCACCAGCTAAAAATACGATTGCAGCTTACACATTAGCTAAAGTGTGTTATGAAACATTACTTGAAAATGGCTACAGTGCCAAAATAGCATGTGACAATAACATCGTGACACCAGCATTAGAAAACATTGTTGAGACAAATATCTTATTATCTGGTTTAGGATTTGAAAGTAGTGGTTTAGCTGCTGTTCACGCGATTCATGATGGATTGACTGCATTAGAAGGAACTCATTCATACTTCCATGGTGAAAAAGTTGCCTTTAGTGTGATTTGTCAATTAGTCTTAGAAAATGCCTCACAAAAAGAATTACATGAAGTACTTGATTTTAGTTTATCAATTGGCTTACCAGTTTGTTTAGAAGATATTGGTGTGGAAAGCATTACATTTGAAGAAGCAATGGAAGTGGCTGAAAAAGCATGTATACCTGAAGAATCAATTCATTCTATGCCTTTCCCTATTGTTGAAGAAGAAGTTGCGGCTGCCATTATTGCAGCAGATAAGATTGGTCGTGACTACAAAGCGAAACATAAATAATGATTTAAAGTTTTCAAACAGCCAGAATGCCCTATTCTCTGGCTGTTTATTGTTTTATATACTTATGTTAGACTAGGAAGGAAAAAGAAGAAGGGGGGATGTTATGACACGGATTATCAATAAACCAAAAGATACTGTTTCACAAGTTTTAAATGGTGTGGCATACATTCATCAAGATATCTTACAAAGAATTCCTAAAACAGGTATATTATTACGCAAAAAGTTGACGCCAGATCGTGTCGCAATTATTAGTGGCGGTGGAAGTGGACATGAACCAGCACATTTTGGGTATATTGGAGAAAACATGCTTGATGCTTCAGTAAGTGGACCAATATTTATTCCGCCGACAGCTGAAGAAGTGTTTGAGGCCATTCAAAAAACAGATCAAGGTAAAGGTGTTTTATTAGTCATAAAAAATTTCGAAGCTGATATAAATAATTTTTTACAAGCAGAAAAGCAAGCGAAAGAAGCGGGTCATAATGTTTCCCATGTGATTGTCAACGACGACTGTTCAGTTGAAACGGGAAGTTTTGAAAAAAGACGTCGAGGTGTCGCTGGAACTGTTTTTGTACATAAAATACTAGGAGCAGCAGCTAGTGAAGGCAAATCATTAGATGAATTAGTTTCAATAGGAGAAAAAGTCATCAATTCAATGAATAGTCTAGGAGTTGCTTTATCAAGTGGGACAAGTTTAACTGGAGAAACGTCTAACTTTACCTTAGAAAAAGATATGATTTCGTTTGGTATTGGCATTCATGGTGAGGAAGGATACCGAAGTGAACCATTTCATTCGTCAGAACACTTAGCCAATGAGCTATTAAATAAATTACTCGTTCAGTATGATGATTATATTAATAAAAGATTTGCAATCCTTATAAATGGTTTGGGGACAACGACGATAATGGAGCAGTATGTTTTTTCAAATGATGTCAAAAGGCTGTTAGAGTTAGAGGGTGTAACGGTTGTTTACGCTAAAACAGGAAATTATATGACATCAACTAATATGGCTGGAATTTCATTGACTCTTTTAGAAATTACCGAAGATAATTGGTTAGATTACCTTAAAAAACCAACTAATGCTTTTGCCTGGTAAAAAAATTAATTTATTTTAAAAAAAGGTTGTATTTAAATGAAAGTCATGATATATTAATAAGCGTAGTATATTTGATTCGTTTTAGGAAAATTAACATTCTGTTTACATTTCTCCTATTAAGCGTCACATTTATTGCAACAAAATATGCGTATATGATTACGCGATAATAAGGAGGAAACACAACATGGCAAACGGAACTGTAAAATGGTTTAACGCTGAAAAAGGTTTTGGTTTTATCACTCAAGAAGGTGGAGAAGATGTATTTGCACATTTCTCAGCTATCCAAGGTGACGGATTCAAAACTTTAGAAGAAGGTCAAGAAGTGACTTTTGATGTTGAAGAAGGTCAACGTGGACTTCAAGCAACTAACATCGTTAAAGCTTAATCTAACTTTTAATTAAACAAAACCACTTAAGTTAATTCTTAAGTGGTTTTTTATTTGCTTGAATCAAGTGGCTCGTCGATTACCATACCAAGAGCTAAACCAATGCTAATCATTTGATCCATATTTACGATAAGTCCTTGAATTTTATCAGGAGAAAAGTATATCTGTTCAAAGTGACAACTAGATAAATTTAATCCAGAAAAAGTAGTGTTTAGCCAAGTTGATTTTTCAAGGTGGCAGTCATTAAATTCACAATGCTTCCAATCTAAGTCAGAAAACTCGGAAAGTGATAAGTCAGAAGATAACCATCCTGTATATCTAATTTTAGCAAAGTTAAAAGAGGTGTAAGGCATAGTACATTGCTTAAATTCGCAGTGACTTAGGTAAGAATCAGCAAAGTTAACACTAGTTAAACGACAATTTTTAAACAGAACACGATGAAACGAACTGTCAATCCATTCCGTATTGGAGAAATCACAGGAATCAAAAATCGTGTCGCTAATTTCAATAGCCTCACACTGTTGATTGGAAAATGTCGTTTTTTGCCAATGATTTTTATCAATTATTAACCGATTAATTTGGGTAGTATCTTCTTTGGTAACATACAAAAATTGTAAATTATCAAGGGTGTTATTAGATAAATATTCTGGGAAACATGTTTTATCTTCTAGTTTATCTTTTATTAGAATAGGGTGATTTCGTTTCATGTATCATCCAACCTTTCAAATAGTAAAAACGTCAATTTTAAATTAAGTATAACATATTTTAAAAATAGCTAATCAAAAAAATGTTGACTTTTAGATCTAATTCTTATACAATGAAGAAGTTGAGAAATCAAAGCAGAAGCACCCGCTTCTCGCCTTAACAATAAAAATTGTTGGGCTAGATAACGTTTAGTTTTGATATTTTTATCAAACACTATTTTGGTGCGGGGTCTTTATATAATAATAAAGAACTCGTTTTTTTCTGTGTTTTTCTCTAGAATATTCGGAGGTGAATGACCATAGCAAAAGATAATATGGTGAATGACGGCATTCGTGCAAGAGAACTACGTTTAATTGCAGTAGACGGAGAACAGCTAGGTGTTAAATCTAAAGTAGAAGCTTTAAGAATTGCTCAAGAGGCGAATCTTGATCTTGTTTTAGTGTCACCAAACGCTAAACCACCAGTTGCAAAAATCATGGATTATGGAAAATTCCGTTTTGAGCAACAGAAAAAGGAACGCGAAGCCCGTAAAAAGCAAAAAGTCATTAATGTAAAAGAGGTTCGTTTGAGCCCAACGATAGATGTCAATGATTTTAATACCAAGTTGCGTAACGCGCGTAAATTCCTTGAAAAAGGTGATAAAGTGAAAGCTTCTATCCGATTTAAAGGTCGTGCGATTACCCATAAAGAAATTGGTCAGAACGTCTTAAATCGCTTAGCGGATGAAACAAATGATATCTCAGTTGTTGAACAGAAAGCGAAAATGGATGGTAGAAGTATGTTTATCATGCTTGCACCAAAAACAGATAAGTAGGTAAAAATCTGAGGAGGAAAATAACATGCCAAAAATGAAAACACACCGTGGATTAGCAAAACGTGTAAAACGTACTGGTGGTGGAGGACTTAAAAGACATCGCGCATTTACTAGTCACCGTTTCCATGGAAAAACTAAAAAACAACGTCGTCAATTACGTCGTCCAGCAATGGTATCAAAAGGCGATTACAAACGTATCCGTCAACAATTGACTCGCATGAAATAATTTTTAGTTTTTGATAATAACTAAAAACATATACTGAAATATTGAACAACTCAAGGAGGAATTATCATGGCACGTGTAAAAGGTGGAACAGTAACTCGCCAACGTCGTAAAAAAGTGCTTAAGTTAGCTAAAGGCTACTATGGCTCAAAACATACATTATATAAAACAGCAAAAGAACAAGTGATGACTTCTTATACATACGCATTTAGAGATCGTCGTCAAACAAAACGTAACTTCCGTAAATTATGGATTGCTCGTATTAACGCAGCAGCTCGTATGAATGGGTTAAGTTACTCTAAATTCATGCATGGATTAAAATTAGCAAACATTGATATGAACCGTAAAATGTTAGCTGATATCGCTATTCATGATGCAGAAGCATTTACAACATTAGCGGACCAAGCAAAAGCTGCTTTAGCTAAATAATTTAAAAAACCTTAGAAAACATTGAATGTTTTCTAAGGCTTTTTTGTTTAGTATGGTAAAAAATTTAATAATTTTGTCAGATCATTTATTTGTCCTTGTAAACTTGAACCAATCGTTGTATCGCGAACATATTTTCTTTCAACGGGTCTATCAACAATACGTTTGATAGAAACAATGTCATCATTTTGTAAAATCACTTCTTCTACAGAAGAAAATGGTTTGTGTGCGACTAATTGCATACCATATGAATTGTACAGTAAGGTGTATCCTGCGATTCCTGTTGTCTTTTGGTATGGTTTTGAAAACCCACCATCAATCACTAACATTTTACCACCGGCTTTAATTGGCGTCTCACCTTTAATTTCTTTCACTGGCGTATGACCATTTATAAGGTGGCTATCATCTTTATAGAGACCAAACTCCGATAGAATAAAGGAAATCGTTTCTTCGTTTTCTCTAAGCGTGTAATAAGCGTTTTTTTCTTCAATATGCGTGGATTTATCTTCAATAAAGTAACGCTCAAAAGTCGTCATTTCTTTTTTTCCAAATAAAGAAGAGTTCTCACCAGACCATAAGTACCATAATAAGTCTGTATCAAAATCATCGTATGTTTCTGGATTGGTGTAAGCTTTTCTAAGGCTTGTCTCAAAGAAATCTAGCAGTTCTTTTCCTTTATATGACCCGTCAGTTAGTTTAAATTCTTTTAAAGAACCATCTTTATTTAAGGGAACGCAACCATGTATCAGTAGGTTATCATTATAAACCAAGTACATATTTCCTTTTTTGACTAAAAAATCAGTATGACGTTTTAGTTTTTCAGAGTGGATAAAGTTTTGCATCAGTCTTTCGATGATATCTTCTTCTTCATGTGTAAGTACTGAAGGATTGTCAGGATTGACTGTCATAAAACAAGTATTAGTTAAAGGATATTCTTTTCCTTTTATCGAGACAGTCAACTGGTCAAAATTTGTATGTGACAATAGTTTACGGTGATCCATATCAAATTCAGGTCGTCTTTGAACTAATTGTTCTTCTAGTTTGAATTGTAAGATAGCTGCAGCCTGATGCATTTTAGTTGTTTCTAACAGTTCTTCTTTAGAAGAATAGGTTTCAGGTGTTGGTTTTGGTCTAAAGGCTTCGTTATCTAGGTAATATTTTTCAGCATAAGTAAGTAGTGGTCGCAAATTAATGCCATAAGTATCTTCTATTATATCTAAATTATTATAACGAGCGGATATTCGAATAATATTCATCATACATAACGGTGATCCAGCAGCTGCTCCAATCCAAATAATATCATGGTTTCCCCACTGTATATCAACAGAATGATAATCAATTAAGCCGTCAATGATTTTATCAGGTTCAGGTCCTCTGTCGTAAATATCGCCGACAACATGGAGATGGTCTATAACAAGTCGTTGAATGGTGTAGCACAAATCAATAATTAAAGCGTTTCCTCGTTTAAGCGTTAAAACATCTGATATGATTTGGTTATAGTATTCTTTTTTATCAGTATTTGTTTTAACCTGATATAAAAGTTCTTCAATAATGTAAGAAAAACGTTTAGGTAACGATTTTCTTAATTTTGAACGAGTATATTTACTTGCACTAAATTTAATTAATCGAATGAGCTGATCAATTGTTTGTCTATACCAATTAGTGTCAATTAGTTTTTCAATGTGTTTGAGTTTTTGTTCTGGATAATAGATGAGTGAAGCAAGTATTTGTTTTTCTTTATCCGTTAACTCGTTATTGAAGACATCATTTATCTTTTCCTTAACGTTTCCAGATCCGTTACGTAGTAAATGTTGAAAGGCATTAAACTCTCCATGCAAATCACTAACAAAGTGTTCTGTTCCTTTAGGTAAATTTTGAATCGCTTTCAAATTTATGATTTCGCTAATGATGTTTTCTTTATTTTTGTATTGTTTGTAGAGTAAATCAAGATATTTATTTTGTTCTTCCATAATCCCTATACCTTTTCTTTTTTAGGTTAATAGTAGTATATAGAGTTATATTAGTCAATCTATACCAATTAGTAAAATTTACCTAATTGTCAAATGAAGAAAAAGTTTGTATAATTTTAAAGGATTGGAAAGGTGATAAAAATGAGAAATGAAATGATGTATCGTCCAGTGTTAAAAGACGAGATAATCGATTTAGTTAGATATAGACAGCCTGAAATGGGTGGAAAAGTTGGAGAAATCCAACAAGAAGCAAAAGAAACAGGAGTGCCAGTTATTCCTAATGAGACGGCTACGTTTCTGCGTTTCTTTTTAAAACAAATAAAAGCCAAAAATGTATTAGAAGTAGGAACAGCGATAGGTTTTTCGGCTAGTCTGATGATTGATGCTATGGGTCCAGATAGTCATGTTACGACGATTGATCGGTTTGATGTCATGATTAGACGAGCAAAAAAAACATTCGAAAAACTAGGAATAGAAGATCAAGTAACACTACTTGAGGGGGACGCTAAAGATATTTTAGGAACACTTGATGGACCGTTTGATTTTATTTTTATGGATAGTGCTAAATCAAAATACATTGAATTTTTACCAGATTGTTTAAGATTGGTGAAAGAAGGTGGCGTGATTATGATTGATGATGTATTTCAAGCAGGAACAGTCATGCACGACATAAAGGACATTCCTAAAAGTCAAAGAACAATTTATAGAAAATTGAATAAATTGTATGATGCTGTACTTGGCCATGACGATTTATCAGTGACGATCTTGCCACTAGGTGATGGCGTATTGATGATTTCAAAAGAAGTTGAAGAAGTGAATTTAATAGTTGATTAAAGAATGTGGTGGATACACATTCTTTTTTTTGTTATATTAAGACAATAAAAAAACCAATTGATAAAAACCTTATCAACTGGTTTAAATAACGTCGCAGGAGGGATTCGAACCCCCGACCGTTCGCTTAGAAGGCGAATGCTCTATCCAGCTGAGCTACTGCGACTGGATGATTAAAAGTATATGCTGTTTTAAACAACAGAATAATCATAAACAATTTTTAGAGAATAGTCAACAGTTTTTTTAATAAAAAAATTGTCATTAAAAAACTTGACCTAAAAGGAAAATTAAAAGAAAAAATGGATGATAAACAAACGAAAATTAAAAATACTAGACAAAAAGTAGAAGTATGATGTATACTTACAAAAGTATTGTTGATATTATGGGGAAATTAAACAATATAACAATTAATTTAGGTGTAAGGGGAATATACAATATGGGGAAAATTGATCCACGAGTCATTAAAACTCGTAAAAAACTAAGACAGGCTTTTTTAGATTTATTAAAAACTCGTAGCTTAAGCGAGATGAATATTAAAGATTTAACTAATCAAGCAGGTGTTACCAGAGGAACTTTTTATTTACATTACCGAGATAAAGATACATTTATTGAGACGATTATGGAAGAAATTATTGAAGATTTCTATGAATCAGTCATTGAGTATGTACCTTATCAAGGCGATGACGAGAAACAAATTCCAAGAATTGTTTTAGATAAAGTGTTTTCTTATATTGGTAACTCACCAGAGTTTTTTATCACGCTGCTTAATGAAAACGATGCAGAAGACTATCGTGTGCTGTTTAGCGAACGTTTATACGACTATGTCTTAGCTCATGTAAATTATGGTAACTCTATCCCAGTTAGAAAGATGCCAAAAGAATTAGTGAATAACTTTGTTGTTTACTCATTGTTAGGTATTGCAAACGCTTGGGTGAATGAAGGACAAATTTATGCTAATCATTATATTGCAGCAATGGTTTCTAAGATGTATCGTTCTGAATTATTCATAGAAGTTGGATTATCAGACTTTTTTGTATCAGAAACAATCTAAATTTAACGAGAATGGTCAAAAGTTGTTGACCATTCTCGTTTTTTTTGGTACCATGTTAATGTTGTATTTGTGTGCACCACAACTACAACCGCACGAAACAAGTATTAAGAACGCGAGTCGCTTGTGACGGCGAGTCTAAGTAAAGAGAAGGAGGTGCGGAACAAACATGTACGCTATTGTAAAAACTGGTGGAAAACAAGTTAAAGTAGAAGTAGGTCAAGCAATTTACGTTGAAAAATTAGACGTAGAAGCTGGCGGTAAAGTTGTGTTTGATGAAGTCGTTTTAGTAGGTGGAGAATCAACAAAAGTTGGTACACCACTTGTAGAAGGAGCAACTGTTGAAGGAACTGTTGAAAAACAAGGAAAACAAAAGAAAGTTGTAACTTACAAATACAAACCTAAAAAAGATAGTCATCGTAAACAAGGTCATCGTCAACCTTATACAAAAGTTATGATTGAAGCAATTAATGCCTAATTCTTAGAAAGTAGGTATGCTTGTGATACAGGCTAAATTTAAGCAAACTGAGACCGGTGAGTTTTTATCATTTGAAATGGATGGACATGCTGAATCAGGGCCTTTTGGCTATGATATCGTGTGTGCTGCGGCCTCTGCTTTATCTATTAATACGATAAATAGTATTAATGAGTTAGCAGGTTATACGCCCATCTATGATATGGAATCAGGGTATCTTTATTTTGAAAGATTAGAGTCTTTATCAGATAGACAAATTGATATAACAAATCTTTTGGTTCACAGTTTATTGATTGGGTTACGCTCAATCGAAGCTGATAATCAAGCGTTTATACAAGTTAAACTTAGTCAAGGAGGTGCAAATCCATGTTAAAAATGAATCTACAATTATTCGCCCATAAAAAAGGTGGAGGTTCTACTACTAACGGTCGTGATTCAAGATCAAAACGTTTAGGTGCTAAACGTGCTGATGGTCAAACTGTATCAGGTGGATCAATTTTATACCGTCAACGCGGAACAAAAATTTATCCAGGTGAAAACGTTGGTCGTGGTGGAGATGATACATTGTATGCAAAAGTGGACGGAGTTGTTCGTTTCGAACGCAAAGGACGCGAAAAAACACAAGTATCTGTTTATCCAGTGGCTAAATAATTTACTAATTAAAGCAACTTATTCAATAGAGTAGGTTGCTTTTTTTGTTGCGTTTGATTTTATTTCACTCATAAGTTTGTTATAATAAAAAGTAGCATAATGAAAGAGGGCGACGTAAATGATGGAACGTGTAGAAAAATTACGAAGTAAAATGGTAGAACGTGGAATAGATAGCTTTTTAATTACTAATTCATATAATTTAAGATACTTAACTGGTTTTACAGGAACGACGGGTGTAGCGTTGATTACACTAGATAAAGCCTATTTCATTACGGATTTTAGATATACAGAACAAGCAAGCGAACAATGTAAAGGGTATGAAATTGTGAAAAATGTTGAACCAGTGTTTAATGTAGCAGCTGATTTAATTAATAGTTCTGCAGCACAAAACATGGCATTTGAAGAACAAACAGTGTCATTTTTCCAATATATTGTCCTTGAAGAGTTAGTGAATGTAGATTTAGTCCCTGTTACTGGTATGATTGAAACACTACGTGAAGTGAAAGACGTAGCAGAAATTGAAACAATTCGTAAAGCTTGTCAAATTGCAGATGCTGCGTTCGAGCATATCTTGACTTATATCAAACCCGGCATGACAGAAATTCAAGTAGCTAATGAATTAGACTTTTATATGAGAAGTTTAGGAGCAAGCGGTGTATCATTTGATACAATTGTAGCAAGTGGATTGCGTTCAGCAATGCCTCATGGAGTGGCGAGTGATAAAAAAATTGAAGTAGGAGATTTTATTACAATAGACTTTGGTTGCTACTATAATGGCTATGTATCAGACATGACTCGTACGATTTCTTTGGGTGAACCAAGTGAAAAATTAAAAGAAATCTATCAAGTTGTTAAAGACGCACAGCAACTTGTTTTAGATAAAGCTAAACCAGGTATGACAGGTGTGGAACTTGATGCGATTGCAAGAGATTACATTACTGACAAAGGGTACGGCGAAGCGTTTGGGCATTCGACAGGTCATGGTATTGGTTTAGAAATTCATGAAGGTCCTAATGTGTCTAAATTAGCTGAAAAAACATTTGTTCCAGGTAATGTCATTACAAATGAACCTGGCATCTATTTACCGGGGATTGGTGGGGTTCGAATCGAAGATGACATGTTAGTAACAGAAGATGGGATCGACCGATTGACACACTCTCCAAAAGAGCTTATTATTTTATAGAAATTTTTGTGAGTCACAAAGGTTTAGGAGGCCGCTATGATATCAGTTAATGATTTAAAAACTGGATTAACAATTGAAGTTGATGGTAATATATATAGAGTAATTGAGTTTCAACATGTTAAACCTGGAAAAGGTGCTGCATTTGTGAGAACCAAACTTAAAAATCTAAGAAATGGCAATACTGCTGAGAAGACATTTCGCGGAGGAGAAAAAGTAGCAAAGGCACAAATTGACAATAAAAAAATGCAGTATCTTTATGAATCTGGTGGTAGTTATGTTTTCATGGATATGGATACATATGAACAGTTAGAATTACCATTTGAAACCATTGAGGATGAATTAAATTATTTATTGGAAAACAGTGAGTGTCATATTATGATGTATGGCACAGAAACTATTGGAATAAATCTTCCAAATACGGTAGAATTAGAAGTCAAAGAAACAGAACCAGGAATTAAAGGAGATACGTCATCAGGAGGCTCAAAACCTGCTATAATGGAGACAGGTTTAGTTGTCCAAGTACCTTTCTTTATTAGTGAGGGTGACCGTTTGATTATTAATACATCTGATGGTTCATATGTTTCTCGTGCATAGTGATAGACTAAAGGAGGAAGTTTAATGTCAGAAAATAAAAATTTGGTATTAAGTAACCAAAACCAAGCAATTGACGGAGAAATTGTTGTTGCTCCTGAAGTGATAGAAGTTATTGTAGGTATTGCTGCATCAAAAGTATCTGGTGTTTATGGCATGCGCGGTAACTTAGCATCTAATGTTGCTGAACTTTTTGGAAGTTCTGTACATGATAAAGGGGTGTATTTAACAAACGATTCAGGAAAAATAACACTAGATCTGTATTGCTTTTTAAATTATGGTGTCTCTGTTCCTAAGACAGCCATTGATATGCAAGAAAAAGTAAAACAGCAAGTTTTTTATATGACAGATTTAGAAATAGCAGAAGTAAATGTGCATGTTGTAGGTGTAGTGCCAGAAAAAACAACATTACCAGATTTAAATGAATTATTTGATTCAGAAAATGAGGAAGATTAGAGTGGGATTAACAAGACACCAGTTAAGAGAAGTAGCTTTTCAGACGATATTTTCGATGATGTACCAAGAAGATGCAGCAATCATTGACTCGATTTCTTATACGTTATCATTGATGGATGAAAAATTTGAGTTAGAAGAAGAAGATTTAGTGATTCCAACCTATTTGGAAGTAGTTGTTACTGGAATCATGGAAAAACAGACTATGCTAGATTCAATCATCGAAAAGCATTTAAAAGGCTGGAAAATTAATCGCTTAGCGAAAGCTGACTTGATTATTTTACGTCTGGCTATTTTTGAAATGTTATATTTAAAAGATGTACCCAATAAAGTATCGTTGAATGAGGCGTTGGAATTAGCAAAAACGTATAGTGATGAAGAATCTAAACGTTTTATTAATGGTGTATTATCATCTGTTTTGAACGATATCGAAAGTCAAAAATAATTAACAAAGAGGCTGACCCAAAAGTCTTAAAATAGAAAAAAACCCATGAAATCCGTTAATTATAACGTTGATTTCATGGGATTTCTATTTTGTTAGGTGGGTGATCTTTCAAGAGATGGTAAGTTAAAAGAAAGGGCCGATAAGCTTGAGAGCGAATTATCGGAAAAAGAAGTGTTTACAGAATTAATCAAAAGTAAAGAACAAGCAATTGGTGAGCTTAATGAAAAGAAGACTGACTTAGAAACACAAATTGAGGAATTAAAAGCTACTATAGAAACGCAAAAGAAAAATTTAGCAGCAAAAGATGCATATAGAGAAGCGGAAATCGCTGAAATGGAATCATACTATACTGGAGAAGTTAAAAAATACTAAGATCAAGTAATAGCTACGATGTAGAAAAGAATGCGGTTCTTGAGAAATTAAATGATTTAACAGTTGAAAAAGAAGATTTAGACAAAGAACTTACACGCTTAACAAAAGCAAGTAATGAAAAAGGTGGCAAACTAGAAAAAGCTGAGAGTATTATAGAAGAAGTAAATACAAATGAAAATGGCTAGTAATTTTTATTGTCGAAATTAATATTCATAGTATAATAAGAACTAATTATAATAAACGCACCTCTAAAGTTTTAGGGTGTATTGTTATGAGTAGTTTTTTATTTATTAGAAGCAAGTATGTTAAAATAGAACGTAATTAAAAAATGAAGGGATGGAGACGATGACAGTAATTTTAGACGGGAAAGCATTAGCCAATAAAATGCAAGCAAATTTAGCTAATGAAGTGGTAGATTGGAAAAGTAAAGGTTACCGTATACCCAAACTAGTAGTAATTCTAATAGGAGAAGACAGTGCTAGTAAAGTATATGTGAAAAATAAAGAAAAATCAGCCCAAAAAATCGGATTCCATTCAGTAGTAAGAAGACTAGATGAAGCAGTTAGTGAGGCAGAGTTGTTAGACATCATTGCAGAGTATAATCAAGATGAAACAGTGGATGGTATCTTAGTACAGCTACCATTACCTAAACATATTGATGAGGAGAATGTGTTACTTGCTATTGATCCTAAAAAAGATGTGGATGGATTTCATCCACTTAATGTAGGAAAACTTTTTGTCGGGGATCCTGATATGCATCCTTGCACGCCTTTTGGTATTATTACATTACTAAAAGAGTATAATATTGAGTTGGTTGGAAAAAAAGTTGTGATAATTGGTAGAAGTAATATCGTTGGAAAACCTTTAATGCACATGATGTTAAATGAAGATGCTACTGTCACTATTACTCATTCAAAAACTAAGAATTTAAAAGAAGAAACATTAACAGCAGATGTATTAGTTGCGGCAATTGGACAAGCTGAGTTTATTACATCTGATTATGTAAAAGAAGGAGCAGTTGTCATTGATGTTGGGATGAATCGAAATAGCGATGGTAAACTAGTTGGGGATGTAGATTTTGAAGACGTGTTACCTAAAGTTAGTGCGATTACGCCGGTTCCAGGAGGCGTTGGTCCAATGACAATAACTATGCTAATGGAACAAACGATGTATCAAGGTAGAAAACATTGTGGAGAGGAAAGCCATGACAACAAGTGATTATTTAACGGTCACAGCATTAACAAAATATTTAAAACGTAAATTTGATGCAGACCCATATTTAGAAAAAGTGTATTTGACTGGTGAAGTATCAAATTTTAGAGCAAGAGTAAATAGTCATCAATATTTTAGCTTGAAAGATGATAAGGCTAAAATTTCAGCAGTACTGTTTAAAGGGGCATACCAAAAACTAAAATTTACTCCTGAAGAGGGGATGAAAGTTTTAGTGGTTGGTCGCCTCTCTCTTTATGAGGCGTCTGGTAATTATCAAATTTATATTGATCATATGGAACCAGATGGAGTAGGTGCTTTGTATCAAGCTTATGAACAACTAAAAGCATCACTAGAAAAAGAAGGATTGTTTAAATTAACACATAAACAATCATTAGTGAAGTATCCCAAACGAATTGCAGTTATCACAAGTCCGAGTGGCGCGGTTATTAAAGATATTATGACCACGATACAAAGACGTTATCCTATTGCACAGTTAGTATTATTTCCGACAAAAGTTCAAGGAGATGATGCTGCAGGAGAAATTGCACAACGAATCAAAGAAGTAGATGCTATTGACAATTTCGATACGATGATTGTTGGTCGTGGTGGAGGCTCTATTGAAGATTTGTGGTCATTTAATACAGAAGAAGTGGTTCGTGCTGTTTTTGAAGCGAGAACACCGGTTATTTCATCTGTGGGACATGAAACAGATACTACGTTGACCGATTTAGTGGCAGATGTACGAGCGGCAACTCCAACAGCGGCAGCAGAACTAGCAGTACCTGTGTTACAAGAAGAGTTACTTAAAATTCGAGAAAAGCAATCACGCTTGTATCATGCACTTGATAATCAATTAAAACATAAACGTGCTCGATTTGAAAAAGTGAGTGAGTCAGTCATATTTAAACAACCAAATCGATTGTATGAAGCATTTTATTTACAATTAGATAATTTAGATCGACGTTTGAAACAGACTATGAGCACTCAGTTACATGAAAAGCAAGTGAAATGGCAAAAGCAATCAGAAAGATTGATGGTAAAAAATCCGTCTGAATTAATTAAACGACGTCACCAAGAACGAGAATTCTTGGAACAGAATTTACACAGAGCAATGTATCAACTCATTAGTGATAAAAAGCAATCTCTTTATCAAACGACTGAATCACTAGATTTACTGAGTCCACTTAAGACAATGGGGCGAGGGTATAGTTATGTGACTAAGAATAATCATATTGTAAAAAGTGTCTCAGATGTTAAAATTGGAGATGAGATGATATTGAATGTATCAGATGGCCAGATACAAGCAGAAGTAAAAGAGATAGAAAGTGATGGGAAAGCATGAGTAAAGAAAAACAAACATTTGAAGAGTCAATGGAAGAGCTTGAACAAATCATTAAAGGACTAGAATCAGGAGATGTACCGTTAGAAACGGCATTGGAAAAGTTTCAACGAGGAGTTGAGTTAAGTAAAGAGTGTCAAAAGACATTAGCAAATGCCGAAAAAACACTGACTAAAGTAATGAGTCAAGATGGTCAAGAAATTGATTTTGAAGCAAAAGGAGACTAAATATGTCGACATACACTGATTTTGTGACACGACATGCACCAATCATTGAACAAACCATTTGTACATTTTTAAAAAAAGAAACAATAGGTGAAGACTTGTATGACTCTATGAGTTATTCGGTAAAAGCTGGTGGGAAAAAATTCCGTCCACTTTTATTTTTGGCGACGTTATCCTTAGTTGATTACCCAATTACTAATGAAGAATATAAAGTCGCAAGTTCTTTAGAAATGATTCATACCTACTCGTTAATCCATGATGATTTGCCAGCGATGGATGATGATGATTTACGACGAGGAAAACCAACCAATCATAAACAATTTGGCGAAGCCATGGCTATTTTGGCAGGCGATGGCTTATTAACGGAGTCTTTTCATCTGCTTTCTAGTGCGAAGATAGAAGCAACTAAATTAGTTAAGTTGGTAGAAATTCTATCTAGTAGTGCTGGGACAAAAGGTATGATAGCTGGTCAAGTTGAAGACATAGAAGCAGAAGAGCAATCTGTGTTACTTGCCGAACTGCAATTGATTCATGAGAAGAAAACGGGAGCACTGATAAAATCTGCTGTTGAGATGGCATGTGTGTTAGCAAGTGTAAGCCCCATCATTGAAAACGAGTTGATGACTTATGCAACGACTGTTGGAATTGCATTTCAAATTCGTGATGACTTATTGGATGTGATTGGTGATGAGGATGTTATCGGGAAACACGTTGGTAGTGATGAAAAATTAAACAAATCAACTTACGTGTCATTGTTAGGGTTAGAAGAAGCCAAAGAAGCGTTTTATACACAATGTGACATAGCCAAAGAAGCATTGCGCCGAACAAAAATTGAATTGGGAATAGACAATACTCAAACGTTACTAGATGAAATATTAAAAGAATTGAAGGAAATATAATGAAAGAAAAAGTCGGCAAAGAACGAGTAGACGTTCTTTTAGTACAACAAGGATTGTGTGAGACAAGAGAAAAAGCCAAACGAACAGTGATGGCTGGTTTGGTATGTGATGAGAAAAATATTCGATACGATAAACCTGGTGAAAAAATACCTATCACGACTGAATTACGTTTAAAAGGTCAAGTATTGAAATATGTGTCTCGCGGCGGATTGAAACTTGAAAAAGCAATAGAGGTATTTGATATTGATTTTTCTAACAAAATCTTATTAGATATAGGTTCGTCGACAGGCGGATTTACTGACGTAGCCTTACAAAATGGAGCTATGATGAGTTATGCTTTAGATGTTGGGTCAAATCAATTAGCATGGAAACTTCGTCAAGATGAACGTGTCGAAGTGATGGAAAAAACTAATTTTAGGTATTCAAAATTAGCTGATTTTAAATTAGGTCAACCGACAATTGCCACGATAGATGTTTCATTTATTTCATTAAAGCTAATAATCCCTGTGTTGCGTGATATTATTTCAAATGATGGAGAAGTAGTTGCTTTAATCAAACCGCAATTTGAAGCTGGAAAAGAACAAGTCGGTAAAAAAGGCATAGTAAGAGACAAAAAAGTTCATGTTGATGTATTGAATAGAATGATAGACATGATGACAGACTCAAGGTTTAATGTTATGCAATTAGATTACTCGCCTATAACAGGTGGGGAGGGCAATATTGAATTTCTTGCTTATTTAAAACCTTGTGAAGAAGTAGGTAACTATTTAGGAGAAGAACTTCCTGCTCAATTAGTAGAAAGAGCTCATGCTCAGTTAAATGGATAAGAGAGGTCGAACATGAGAAAATCTGAACGACAAAAGTTAATCAAACAAATCATATTGGAAGAAAGTGTTGGCAAACAAGAAGAGTTAGTTATTTTATTAAAAGAACGCGGTATTCCTGTGACTCAAGCGACAGTATCTCGAGATATAAAAGAGTTGAATTTGATTAAACAAGTGGATGAGCATGGAGAATTCAGATATTACCTTCCTAAAAATGACACATCAGAAAAACGTCGCTTGGAAAAAATGATTGAAACATCATTTATAAAAGTCGAAATAATGGATAATTTGGTGAACTTGCAATTAGAGCCAGGAGTGGGTGTCATTATAGGAAAACTTGTTGAATTTGTGTATGAGGATAGTTTGTTTGCCGTTGTTGCTAATGATGATAAATTACTGATTATTACACGAACGAATGAACAGGCACGTATGTTAGAAAGAGAAATTTTATCTATGACATAAGAGGTGAGAAGCGACATGATTCAAGAATTAACAGTTCAAGATTTTGCAATTATTTCTAATTTAACGATTCCTTTTAAAGAAGGAATGACAGTGCTGACAGGTGAAACAGGCGCGGGGAAATCGATTATTATAGATGCGATGGGATTAATCGTTGGTGGTCGTGGTTCAGCTGATTATATAAGAGATGGTGCAGAGAGATGTCGGATTGAAGGGTCATTTTTTGTTTCAGATAATGAAAAAGTTGCTACATTTTTAGAAGATAATGGGATAGAACCAGCAGATGGTCAATTAGTTATTCAGCGTGAAATATATCGCACAGGGAGAAATAATTGCCGAATTAACGGGCAATTAGTTACCACCAAAACTCTGCGTGAGATTGGTCCTTTTATAGTTGATATCCATGGACAAAACGAGCATCAAGAATTAATGCAAGTTCAAAACCACCTAAGATTACTAGATCAATATGCTCCAAGTGATGTAAAAGAACTGAAAGAGATGTATCAAGAAAAATATCAGAAGTATGATGAATTAAAACATAAAGTGACACATCTATTGAATAATGAAAAAGAATTTGTTCAACGCATGGACATGCTGACATTTCAATATAAAGAAATCGAAACAGCTCAACTTGTTGTTGGTGAAGAAGAATCTTTAATAGAAGAAAGACGTCGATTAGTAAACTTTCAAAAAATAATGGATTCATTAAAGAAAGCCTATCAGTATTTAGACAATGAAGAAATCAATGCTGTGAGCTTAAGTGGCGCAGCAATGACCGAGATGGAACAAATAGAGTCTATTGATACAGAATATGCTGAAACGACGGAGTTATTGCGTACAGCATACTATTCTTTGCAAGAAGCAACAGGGAGAATCAACACATCTTTAGAACAATTAGAAATGGATGATGAGCGATTAATTGTGATTGATAATCGACTCGATATTATTAGGCAATTAAAAAGAAAATATGGCGAGACAGTAGAAGAAGTGCTTGCATATTTTGAAGAAATTACCCAAGAGTTAGAATCACAACTAGATACCACAACAGATGTGACTAAATTACAAGAACAGTTAATAGAAATGGAGCAAGAATTACAGGGGATAGCATTAAAACTTAGCGAAAAAAGACATCAAGTCGCAAAAGTATTAGAAGAAAATATCATGTCTCAATTGGCTAGTTTGTATATGGAACAAGCGGTTTTCGAAGTAGCATTTATGCAAACTGATTTAACGATTAATGGAATAGATAAAGCTGAGTTTTATTTGTCGACCAATGTTGGCGAGTCATTAAAACCATTAACTAAAATTGTTTCAGGTGGGGAATTGTCACGAATTATGTTAGCGTTAAAAACTATTTTTTCAACGACACAATCCATTACTAGTATTGTGTTTGATGAGGTTGATACGGGAGTAAGTGGTCGAGTGGCGCAAGCAATTGCTGAAAAAATTCATCAGATTGGTTCACACTCTCAAGTATTATGTATTACCCATTTACCACAAGTAGCAGCAATAGCAGATACTCAATATTTTATTAGAAAATTGGTTAAAGATAACCGTACACAAACACAAGTTAGTGAGTTGGCTGATAGTGAGCGAGTGAATGAAATTGCGCGTATGCTTTCAGGGGCAGATGTTACTGAGCTGACGAAAGAACATGCGAAAGAATTACTAGATTTAGCAAAAAAATAGCGCCGATCTCATAAGAGGTCAACGCTATTTTTTAGATTACACCAATCGCAGCTAATGAAGATAAGACAATTCCACCAACAGTTACAATAATCATAATCCAAACGACGACTTTTGTAATCTTGCTGAATGTTGATTTTGGTTTTTTATCCATAGTTTAAAATTCACTCCAATTATATAGTCATTACTATATATTTTACAATGAGGAATATCTAAATAGCAAGAAAATCAATTAAATGTAAAAATATCCTTAAATAAATTGAAAGAATTGAATGCAATGATTATAATGAAAGTAATAATAATGTTAATGAAGGGATAAATAGCATGCCTCAATTTACTATCGCACTATTTTTCTGGTATTTATTTCCAGTTATAGTGATAATAGCAAGTAATTTACTTGTTAAGAAAACTCATTTGGATAAAAAGTATGGAGTGAAGGCTCCTGATATTGCGACTCCCTTCTTTTTTGTGGGTATTCACTTTGTATCAAAAGGAACGCTAGGGAATAGTTTTTTAGCCTATGTTTTTCTAATGGTTTTTTTTATAGGAATGCTTATTGCTATAATGCTTGCTTATCAGTTTCATGAAATAAATTTCAAACGATATTTTAAAGTATTATGGCGTATGACTTTTTTAGTGACTTTAATGATTTATATTATTTTAATTCTAGGTAGTATAGTGATATTTTTACAACGATAAGAAAACCTCATTCTTTGTGATAGCTTAAAATTCATAGTTAATGATGTCAGATAAAAATCATGAAACCATGCTTTAATAAATGGGTTTCATGATTTTTTTATTGATTTCCTCCATTCTTTAAAATCTATGATAAATTTTAATTTTTTTTATAAGATTGTGGTAGAAAGTGGGGTAATGTGGTAGACTAAATTTATTGAGTGGCAGTGTGAGGTGATCATGTTATGTTTATGGGAGAGTTCCAACATAATATTGACTCAAAAGGACGTCTAATCGTACCCTCTAAACTAAGAGATTCTCTTGGTGAACGTTTTATCGTAACCAGAGGAATGGATGGATGTCTATTTGGCTATACGTTAGATTCGTGGGCCAACCTCGAAGCGAGTATGAAAGATATGCCACTTACAAAAAAAGATGCTAGGACATTCGTTCGATTCTTTTATTCCGCAGCTACTGAATGTGAAATAGATAAACAAGGACGTATTAATATACCAGTGAAATTAAGAGAGTTTTCTGGACTAGAAAAAACTTGTATCATTATTGGTGTATCCGATCGTATCGAAATTTGGAGTGAAGACAGGTGGTTAGCTTTTTCTAAAGAAGCTGAAGAAAATTTCGATGACATTGCGGAAGGACTAATTGATTTTGGAATATAAGTAAGTAATGGAGAATGAATATGTCAGAAACATTTAAACATGTCACTGTATTATTAGAAGAAACAGTGGATGGATTAAACATCAAACCAGATGGTATTTATATAGACTGTACGTTAGGTGGCGCTGGGCATAGCCAGTATCTGCTATCACATTTATCAGATAAAGGTCATTTGTATGCCTTTGATCAAGATGAACGTGCTATTGAACATGCAGAACAATTTTTGAATGAAGAAATAAAAAAAGAAAAAGTAACCTTTATAAAAAGTAATTTTCGCTATCTAAAAGAGAAGATGAATGAATTAGGTATCGATAAAGTCGACGGTATTCTATACGACCTAGGCGTATCATCACCTCAACTTGATGAGGCCGAAAGAGGGTTTAGTTATCATCAAGATGCACCGCTAGATATGCGAATGGACCAAACCAATCCGTTGACAGCAAAAATTGTTGTGAATGAGTACACCTATGAACAACTTGTTAAGATATTTTTTCGTTACGGAGAAGAGAAGTTCTCGAAACAAGTGGCTCGTTTAATAGAAAAAAAACGTGCTGACAAACCAATTGAAACAACAGGTGAGTTGGTTGATATCATTAAAGAAGCTATTCCAGCACCTGCTAGAAGAAAAGGTGGACATCCAGCTAAACGTATTTTTCAAGCAATTCGTATTGAAGTTAATAGTGAACTAGATGTTATTGGAGAAACACTTGAACAAGCTATTGATTTATTAAAACCGAATGGACGAATTAGTGTTATTACTTTCCATTCGCTAGAAGATAAAATTGTAAAAAATATTTTTAAAGAATATAGTACACCACAAGATTTGCCACCAGGATTACCAATTGTACCAGTTGAGTATCAACCTGATATTAAACTTGTGAACAGAAAACCAATTGTGGCTTCTAAGGAAGAATTAGAAGTTAACAATCGCTCTCGTAGTGCAAAACTACGTATTATCGAAAAAATAACTCCTGAAAGGGTGGTTTAACATGTCTTTGCCAGAAAAGCATAGCCAATTTACATATGACGAATCTCCAGTTAACTCACCTAGTAAGGAGAAAGGCAAATTAGAAGAAGTAAAACTTCCAATGATGCCTCCTAGTAAATTAAAAAAAGTAACGAAATTAGAGAAATTTGTATTTGTGGCTTTTGTTGGAACGTTTTTATGTTTAGCAGTGGCAACTATTCGGATGACAACCTATATTAATCGTGAAGAAGAGGCAATCTCGTCTATTCAAGCTGAAAAACAACAAATGCAGCAGGATATTGAAACGCTCGATCAGGAAAAAAATGAGCTACAACGGACTGAACGTTTGAAAAAAGTTGCAGAAAGTGCAGGAATGCAAATGCATGATGAGAATATAAGGAAAATCAAATGATGAAAAAAATTAAAGAGTTCTTTATTAAATTAAATAAAAAAATACAAGAAAAGAGTTTAACACCAGCAGGCAATAGAAAAAAAGTAGGGGTTATCCTGTTTTATACCTCTATTGCTGTTTTTGCGATTATCTCTTTACGCTTTGTTTACATCATAACAGTTGGTAAAGTGGGATCACAAAGTCTTGATTCTGAAAGGCAAAAAATATATCAAGGAAGTAGCGTTATCAAAGCAAAACGTGGAACCATTTTTGATCGTAATGGGTTACCACTTGCTGAAGATGCTACTTCTTATTCGTTATATGCCGAATTAGATAAAAATTATAAAGGAATCAATAATGTTGAGTTGTTTGTTCATGACAAGGATCATGATAAGATTGCTGAAATACTTAATAAATACACAGGTATTGACAAAGAGTTGGTGTTAGACCAACTAAAACCTAAAAAAAATAAAAATGGAAAACTAATTACAAATGTGGAATTTGGATCCAAGGGAAAAAATTTAAGTTTGGAAACTAAAAATAGTATTAAAGAAGCACTTGAAAAAGAGAAAATAACCGGTATTTATTTTAAAGAACATCCAGATAGACTATATCCTAATGGGAAATTTGCTTCTTATTTTATTGGATATGCTCAACCAGAAGATAATAATAAAGAAGATAGCAAATTAAGTGGTAAGAATGGCTTAGGTATTGAACATGCCTATGACAGTGTGTTAAAAGGTGAAGATGGCTTTAAATATTACCAAAAAGATAGTAAGGGAAATGAGCTTCCAGGGACAGAAGTGATAGATAAAAAAGCGAAAGATGGACAGGATATTTATACTACACTTGATACAAATCTTCAGACTCGGTTAGAAGATGTGATGGACAGTGTGAATGAAAAAGCAAAACCAGAAGATATGACAGCTATTTTAATGGATGCAAAAACGGGTGATATTCTAGCAGCATCACAACGTCCAACTTTTGACCCACAAACAAAAGAAGGTTTATATAAAGAAAAAGGAAAACCAGATCCAGTTTGGGAGAACTTATTAGTGCAACGTCCATTTGAACCAGGATCAACAATGAAAGTTTTCACTGTGGCAGCAGCAATTGATTCAGGTAAATTTCCATATAATGAAACATTTGCATCAGGAAAGACACAGTTGTATGATGCAACCATTAGTGATTGGATCCCATCAGGAAAAGGTATGTTGACATATAGACAGGCTTTATCTTGGTCAAGTAATGTTGGAATGGTTAATCTAGAACAAAAAATGGGGTCAATTTGGCCTGAATATTTAGAACGTTTTGGATTTGGTCATTCAACAAATTCAGGATTACCTCTTGAAGCAACAGGTAGTATTAGTGATAAAAACCCAGTTGACATGGCAATGACATCCTTTGGTCAAGCAATATCAGTTACTAATATGCAAATGGTGCAAGCTTATACAGCTATAACAAATGAAGGAAAAATGTTAAAACCGCGTTATATTAAAAAAATTGTTGATAAAAATGGGAAAGAAAAAGAGGTCAAGACAGAGGTAGTTGGCGAACCAATAAAGGCTGCTACAGCTAAGACTGTTCTTGAATACATGCAAGATACTGTTAATGATGAAATATATGGGACAGGTTATGGCATTTACAATATTGACGGGGTAAATGTTTCTGCTAAAACTGGGACAGCCCAAATTTTTGAAAATGGTCAACTGTTAACTGGAGCAAATGACTATATTTACTCTGTGGTTCAGATAGCACCTACAGAAAATCCAGAATACATTATGTACGTCACAATGAAAAAACCAGTCGTTACCGGTGAATACGGCTCTCCAGCGCAGATGATTGCTGAAGTTTCAAATGGTATGTTAAAACATGCATTTAAAGTAGACACCACAACAGATAAAGGAGAATAGCATGATCGGAGTAGAATTATTAATACCATTATCACTAGGGATTGCTTTTGTATTTATGGTAATGCCACTATTTATAGGATACTTTAAGATGAAAAAAATGGGGCAAGCCATTCGAGAAGAAGGACCTGAAGGCCACTTAGCAAAATCTGGAACACCAACAATGGGAGGGGTTGTTTTTCTAACCAGTATCTTGTTAACCTCTCTTATTGTAGGAGCTTGGCAAAAAGAAATGTCATTTTCTTTTTGGAGTAGTTTATTTATTATGTTTTTGTATGGATTATTAGGATTTCTAGATGATTTCATTAAAGTGTTTAAGAAAAGAAATCTAGGTCTTAATTCAAAACAAAAATTAATTGGTCAAATTGTGGGAGGAATCATCTTGTATACTGTTATGAAATCAAATGGTATGACAGATGAATTATACATACCAGTCATTGGAACAATTAATTTAGGTATTTTATACGGTGTTTTTGCAATAATTTGGCTTGTTGGTTTTTCAAATGCCGTTAACCTAACTGATGGCATTGATGGCCTTGTGTCTGGATTAGGGATGATTTCATTTGGAACATATGCCATTATTGCTTATAAACAAGAACAATATGCTATTCAATTGATTTGTTTAGCAACAGTAGGGGCTTTATTTGGCTTTCTATTATTTAATAAAAAACCAGCTAAGATTTTTATGGGAGATGTTGGATCTCTTGCTCTTGGAGGAATGTTAGCTACTATTTCTATTTTACTTCATCAGGAATGGACATTATTATTAATAGGTTTAGTTTATGTTGTTGAAACGATTAGTGTCATCTTGCAAGTTGCATCATTTAAACTTACAGGCAAACGCATATTTAAAATGTCTCCTATTCACCATCACTTCGAATTAAGTGGTTGGTCAGAATGGAAAATAGATATTGTTTTTTGGACAGTAGGATTAGTTATGTCGCTTGTGACATTGGGTATTTTATATTATTAAGGAGAATTAAGGATGAAACAGTCAAAACGTTATACAAATGAAAAGATTTTAGTGTTAGGTCTAGCAAGAAGTGGTGTAGCAGCAGCTAAATTACTTCACGAATTAGGGGCGTTTGTTACAGTTAATGACGCTAAAAAATTATCAGAAAATAAAGAAGCACAAGAATTATTAGAAGCCGGTATAACAGTGATTACTGACGGTCATCCTTTAGACCTTCTTGATGAAGGCTTTTCTTTAATCGTCAAAAACCCTGGGATTCCATATACGAATCCTATTCTCGAAAAAGCAATAAAAAAAGGCGTTCCAATTATCACCGAAGTTGAGTTGGCTTACCAAGTATCGGAAGCACCGTTTATTGGCATAACAGGAACAAATGGTAAAACAACCACCACAACTATGATTAAACAAATCATAGACTCTTATCAACCAAATACTGCGTTACTTGCAGGTAATATCGGTTTTCCAGCAAGTGATGTCGTGGTTGAAGCAACAAAAGACAATGTATTGGTAACCGAATTATCCAGTTTTCAATTAATGGGAATAGACGAGTTTAAACCACATATTGCAGTCATTACTAATATATATGAAGCACATATTGACTATCATGGAACGCGTGAAGAATACGTGAAAGCTAAATGGCGTATACAAAAAAATATGACTAAGGAAGACACATTGATTCTTAACGCTGATTTGCCTGAATTGGTAGAATTATCAAAAAGCTCTCAAGCAGCAATTACGTGGTTTTCAACCAATGAAAAAGTAACAGGTGCTTATTTAGAAGATGGCTGGTTAACTTATAATGATGAAAAAATAATGAAGTCCGGTGATTTAGGAGTTCCAGGGTCTCATAATGTTGAAAATGCTCTGGCAGCAATTTGTGTGGCAAAAAATTATGGAGTAGATAATGAGTCAATAAAAACTAGTTTATCATTGTTCTCTGGTGTGCCACATCGAACAGAATATATCGGCACATTTAATGGTGTCAAAGTTTATAATGATTCAAAAGCGACAAATATTTTAGCAGCTAAAAAAGCTATTAGTGGATTTAATAACGAACAATTAGTGCTAATTGCTGGAGGACTAGATAGAGGAAACTCATTTGATGAATTTATTCCAACAATTGAAAACATGAAAGCTATTGTTTTATTAGGTGAAACAAAAGAGAAATTACAAAAAGCTGCAAAACAAGCATTAGTTAAAGAAATTGTATGTGTGGAAACAATGACAGAAGCAGTTGCAGAAGCAGTTAAAATCGCTAGTACTGATGACACGATTTTACTCTCCCCAGCATGTGCTAGTTGGGATATGTATCCGAACTTCGAAACTCGAGGAACAGAATTTGTAGATGAAATAACTAAGCAAGTAGGGAAATGATTATGAAAGTATTGGTATCCGGTGGAGGAACAGGTGGTCATATTTACCCAGCCATCTCGATTATTCACTATATTAAAGAAAAATATCCAGAGTCGGAATTTCTATACATTGGTACAGAAAAAGGTTTGGAAAGTAAATTAGTACCTAATCAGAGTATTCCGTTTAAAACAATTGAAATACAAGGGTTTTATCGCTCGTTAACCTTGAAAAATTTGAAAACAATGTATTTATTTTTAACGAGTATTAAGCAGGCTAAACGCTATATTAAAGAGTTTCAACCTGATATTGTGATTGGAACAGGTGGTTATGTTTGTGGCTCAGTCGTATACGCTGCAAGTAAACTGAATGTACCAACTATTATCCATGAACAAAATAGTGTAGCGGGTATGACAAATAAATTTTTATCAAAATATGTCGATAAAGTTGGAATTTGTTTTTCTGACGCAACAGAGTATTTTCCAAAAGAAAAAGTTGCGTTAGTTGGAAACCCAAGAGCGCAAGAAGTCGCTTTTGTTGAGAAAAAAACTGTCCTAGAAGAATACGGGTTATCTTCCTCTAAACCAACGATTGTGATATTTGGTGGAAGTCGTGGGGCACAAACTATTAATAATGCGATGAAAGAAGCATTGCCATTATTTGAAGAAAAACCATATCAAGTTTTATATGCGTCAGGTACTATTTACTTTGATGAATTTGACGAATATAAAGATTTACTTAAAAGGTTAGACAATGTGACTGTTGTCCCTTATATTGATAATATGGTAGATGTTTTAGTCAATGTAGAGGCATTGGTTGGTAGAGCTGGTGCTACTAGTATGGCTGAAATTACAGCACTTGGGTTACCGTCTATTTTAGTACCAAGTCCTAACGTTACAGATGATCATCAAACAAAAAATGCCATGAGTTTAGTCAACAAGCAAGCTGCATTGATGGTAAAAGACAGTGAGTTGACAGGTAAAGTACTTGTAAAAAACATTGACAAACTTATGTTGGATGGTAAATTTAGAGAAGATATGGCAAAAGCATCAAAAAAAGAGGGAATACCA
The DNA here is from genome assembly GCF_003471765.1 of Vagococcus sp. AM17-17. NCBI lineage: Bacteria > Bacillati > Bacillota > Bacilli > Lactobacillales > Enterococcaceae > Vagococcus > Vagococcus sp. AM17-17. The sequence goes on along the minus strand of NZ_QRJY01000002.1, from coordinate 17,035 downwards.
GATGCAATGGATCGATTGTATGGATTGATTCAAGAACTAACCTAATTAAGGGGGGCTAGTAAGGGATGTCATACAAAAAAGATGATGATAAAGGTGATAATCAGAATGAACATAAATTAGTAAAGTCATCTAAATCTGAATTAACCAAGCATCAAAAAAATTTATCTGCAAAGAATAATCGAATAAATAAGCTCTCACCTTTTAATGGGTTAACGCCGGTTGAAGAAAAAAAATTAACTAGACGACTGACTAGTATTTTAGTTACCTTGACCATAGGAATTTTAATCACGCTCTACATCATTTCTCCTTTAAGCAAATTACAAGGGATAACAATACAAGGTATTGATAAAGCTGATAATACGTCGATTGTTAAAGCAAGTGATTTAAAAATTGGCGAGAATATTTGGCGACAATATTTTGATAAAAATAAAGAGATGAAACAAGTTGTTGAAAAAAATCCACGAGTTAAAACAGCTAAATTATCCATTACGAAATTTAATCATTTTAAGATTAGAGTCACAGAGTACGATGTACTAGCTGTTTTGTTAAAAGATGATAAACTTTATCCAGTTCTATCAAATGGTAAAATATTGAGTGAGCCGGCTAAAGAATCGGAAAAAGAGTTACCAAAATTGATTGGCTTTAAAGAAGGTGAAGGATTAGAGTCACTTTTAACGTCTTATGAGAATTTTTCAGCCAAAATTAAAACTGAAATTACATCAATAGAGTCTCAATCAACAAAAACTAATCCATTTCGAATTAAATTAGAAATGAAAGATGGAAATCAAGTGATTGGTTTATCAACAACGATAGCAGATAAACTTGTTTTCTACGATAAAATTGTTGCAGAATTAAAAAACAAAAGTGTTATAGATATGGAAGCTGGAAAAACAGGAGTCTATTCGTATTCGATAGAAACGCAAGAGAGTAGTGCAAGTGATGGTTTATCGAACGAAAATTCTAGTGAAAATTCTAGTGAAAATTCTAGTGAAAGTATAAATAATGGTTTTTAACGTTCAGAAAAAAATTAGCAAATATAGTATTCTTCTTTATTTCATAGTACTATTTATGATAGAATGGTGTGAGGTATTATGCATATAATAAAGGAAGACTTTGTTAGAATTATAGGAGGGAAGACCTTTCATGGCAAAAACAGGAATATATGTAAGTCTTGACATCGGGACAACATCAATTAAAGTTGTTGTAGCCGAATACATAGAAAATCAAATTAACATTATCGGTGTAGGAAATGCTAAATCAAAAGGGTTGGATCGTGGGATTGTCATTGATATTGACAAAGCTGTCCAATCTGTCCAACGAGCAATTAAACAAGCAGAAGAAAAATCAGGTGTTCAAATTAAAAGTGTCAGCGTAGGGATTCCAGCTAATCTTTTAGAAGTAGAAAAATGTGAAGGCATGATTGCTGTAAATAATGAATCAAAAGAAATTACGGATAGAGATGTAAAAAATGTGGCGTCAGCTGCCGTGGTTCGTTCGACACCACCAGAACGTCAAGTGATTACGTTAATGCCACAAGAATTTAAAGTGGACGGGTTTGAAGGAATTAAAGACCCTCGTGGTATGATTGGTGTCCGTTTAGATATGAAGGGACTATTATACACTGGACCAAAAACAATTGTTCATAACATCCAAAAATGTGTTGAAAAGGCTGGGTTAGTCATTGATGAAATGGTCATTACCCCTCTAGCGCTTGCTTCATCAATTTTATCAGATGGAGAAAAAGATTTTGGTACAACCATTATCGACATGGGTGGAGGTCAAACGACTACTTCAGTTATGTACGAACGTGAATTAAAGTTTTCACACGTAGAACAAGAAGGTGGAGAATTTGTAACAAAAGATATCTCTGTTGTTTTAAATACATCATTAACTAACGCAGAAGCACTAAAAATAAATTATGGTTATGCTTATCCAGAAAGAACCTCACCTAATGAAGAGTTTCCAGTTGACGTGATTGGGAAAAACGAACCAGTAAGAATAGATGAACGTTATTTATCAGAAATCATTGAGGCCAGAGTAGAGCAAATCTTCTCTAAATCAAAAATGATGTTAGATAGTATCGATGCTTTAAACTTACCAGGTGGAGTTATCTTGACAGGTGGTGCGGCTAGTTTACCAGGAGTAGTTGAATTAGCAGCTGATATGTTTGGAACAAACGTTAAATTATACGTGCCAAATCATATGGGACTACGTAATCCTGTGTATGCAAATGCTATTGCTATAGTTGAGTATGTGGCTCAACTTGATGAGGTTTATCATGTGACTAAGTTAGCAGTTACAGGCGAAAAAAAACGTGCAACTAAAGCCGTAAGAGACGTTCCAACTGAAACCAAACAACATGAAAAAACTGTACAACAAGCAAAAGAACCTGTTACAGAAGTGCCAGTAAATGAACCTGTTCAAGAAAAAGAAGAAGGTTTTGGTGGTAAAGTAAAAGGTTTCTTATCCAATATATTTGACTAATAGTCTAGGAGGAAGCAAATAATGGAATTTTCATTAGATAATACTGTAAATACTGGCGCGGTAATAAAAGTTATCGGTGTTGGTGGTGGTGGCGGTAACGCTGTAAACCGTATGATTGATGAAGGAGTTAAAGGTGTAGAATTCATCGTTGCAAATACAGATGTTCAAGCATTACAACATTCTAAAGCAGAAACTGTCATCCAATTAGGACCTAAATTTACTAAAGGATTAGGAGCCGGTTCATTACCAGATATTGGTGAAAAAGCTGCTTCTGAAAGTGAAGACTTAATTGCTGAAGCATTAAAAGGTGCTGATTTAGTATTTATTACTGCCGGAATGGGTGGGGGAACCGGTACCGGCGCAGCTCCAGTTGTTGCTGGTATTGCTAAAGAACAAGGAGCACTTACTGTAGGTGTAGTAACACGTCCATTTAGTTTTGAAGGACCAAAACGCAGTCGTTTTGCAGCTGAAGGTATCTCTGCATTAAAAGAAAATGTTGATACGTTAGTTATCATTTCAAACAACCGTTTATTAGAAATCGTTGATAAACGTACGCCAATGTTAGAAGCATTTAGAGAAGCTGACAACGTGTTACGTCAAGGTGTTCAAGGCATTTCTGATTTAATTACATCTCCAGGTTATGTTAACTTGGACTTTGCTGATGTTAAAACAGTTATGGAAGATCAGGGTACTGCACTTATGGGTATCGGTGTTGCTAATGGTGAAGATCGTGTTATTGAAGCAACAAGAAAAGCAATTGCTTCTCCATTACTTGAAACATCAATTGAAGGTGCTGAACAAGTATTATTAAATATCACTGGTGGAGCAGATATGACATTATTTGAAGCACAAGATGCTTCTGAAATTGTTGCAAGTGCAACAGGTGGTGAAGTTAATATTATCTTAGGAACGTCTGTTAATGATCAACTAGGTGACGAAATCGTCGTAACAGTTATCGCAACAGGAATTGATCCTGGTAAAAAAGAACGTCAACCAATGGGAAGAAATAATGTTGCAACACAAAATGGAATGGTTCAACAACGTCAAGCTAGACCTGTACAAGAACCAATTCGTGAAGTACCAGAAGTTGATACAGCACGACCAACACAAACAAGTGCGTTTGGAGATTGGGATTTAAAACGTGAACCATCAACTAGACAAGTACCTGATGAAACACAATTTGAAACAATTGATAGAAAAGAATATGATAATGCTAGTCAAGAATCTGATCATCAATTTGAAACTGAAGATGAATTAAGTACACCACCTTTTTTTAGAAGAAAAAAATAAGAGGTGACTTAAGATGATGCTGCAAACACTCCAACAAAATGTTGAAGCTGTTCAAAAAGAGGTAGAGCAAGCTTGTAAATGCAGTGATAGACCATTAGATGATGTAACAGTTATATGTGTAACTAAGTCCGTTGATAGTGAAACAACTAAGCAAGTAGTTGATTTAGGTTATGATCATCTGGCTGAAAATCGAATGGAGAATTTAATAGAAAAACAAGACTATTTAAAAGAGTATCGTCAAATCAAGTGGCATTTTATTGGCAACTTACAACGACGAAAAGTGAAAAGCATTATTAATCAAATTGATTATTTTCATGCATTGGATAAACTGTCATTAGCACAAGAAATACAAAAAAGGGCGATGAAACGGATTAAGTGTTTTGTCCAAGTGAATGTTTCTGGAGAAAGTACAAAACAAGGTATTTCTCCAGAAAGTTTGATAAACTTCATTAAAGATTTAGAAGATTTTGATAGAATTGAAGTTGTTGGTTTAATGACCATGGCTCCTTTTGATTCAAATCTTAACGAATTATCTCATTATTTTAGCCAATTAAAAATATTGCAAACAATAATTGCTAATAAAAATTTTAAACATGCACCTTGTACGGAGTTAAGTATGGGAATGAGCCGGGATTTTGTTCCAGCAATTGAATGTGGTGCGACTTTTGTTAGGATTGGTTCGAGATTTTTCAAATCTTAGGGGGAGAGGTGATAGAGTGAATATATTCAATAAAGCTGGTGAGCGGTTTTCTGATTTTTTTGGTGTGTCTGATGATGATGAAAGGTATGAAGAAAGTGAGCCTTTCATAGATGAGCAAATTGAAGACATTATAGTTGAACAATCAACTCCTACTCAGGCTGAAACAACCCAACAAAAATCAGAGATACAAGAAAGTAACATTAAAATAAATGAACAAAATTCTGTTGCATCAGGCAAAGAATATGATCGACCAAATGAGAGAAATCAATCTGCTGATATGCCTGAAAACCAATATACCAACAAAAAAATAGTTGAAATGAATACCTATCATCAGTCGACCTCAAATGGAAACAAACGTATGATAGTTTCTAGGCAGCATAGAAAAGTATCTGTATACGAACCACGTGACTATATCGACTGTAAGCAAATTGCACAGGCACTTTTTAGAAGAGAAATTGTTATTTTATCTTTTCGATTGATGAAAGAGCAACCTGCTAGACGTATCGTAGATTTTATGACGGGTGTAGTATATGCAGTTGATGGAGATATTCAACGATTAGGTGATGATATTTTTATATGCACGCCACCAAATGTTGATGTTGATTCTAGTATTACTCGTAACATAATCACAAATCATTTAACTGAATATTAAGGATGTGTTAGTTTGATTATCGCTTTAATTTTTAAAGCAATACAAATCTATACTTATGTATTGGTGATTTATGCTTTACTTTCATGGTTTCCAGGAGCGTATGATTCTAAGATAGGCCAGTTTATTATACGAATTTCTCGACCATATTTGAGTATGTTTGATCGCTTAAATTTAAGTATCGGTCCGATTGATTTTACAATTATTGTAGCAATATTTGTACTTCAGTTGGCAGGAAATGGGTTAGTTATAATATTTTCAAGATTAATATATATGTTTTAAAGAAAGGATGTGAGTTTTTTGCAAGCTAATGTGTATCAGCATTTTCGCAAGGACGAACATCCTTTTATTGATACAGTAGGTAATTGGATGGAGCAAGTGGAAATGGAATATGCACCACTTGTTACTGATTTTTTAAACCCAAGAGAGATGTTTATTCTGAAAACATTAGTTGGTAATAGCGAGGACATATCATTATCTTTCTTTGGTGGATATGATTTTTCTGAGAGAAAATGTGCTATTCTATATCCTAGTTATTATGAGCCGAGTGAGACTGATTATGACATTCTCGTTTATCAAATAAAGTATCCATTGAAGTTTGGACATTTAACACATGGCAAGGTACTTGGCACGCTGATGAGTACAGGTGTTAAAAGAGAATTTATTGGCGATATTATAACAGATGGTGAGCAGTGGCAGGTATTTATAAAAAAATCAATTGCTAACTATATTATTCAACAAGTTGACAAAATAGGTTCCTTTGGAGTAAAATTTGACGAAGTAAGTTGGAAGGACATTTTACAACCAATTGATGAGTGGACAGAAGAGAGTTTAACCATCTCATCATTAAGAATTGATAATATTATTTCTACAGTATATAATATATCTAGACAGCGTTCTAAGTTAATAGTTGAATCAAAAAGAGTAAAGGTAAATTGGACTGAGATTGATCGTGTTGATTATCTAGTGGATTATTTAGATATTATATCAGTAAGGGGATTAGGAAGAGTTCAGTTACAAGAAACATTAGGAAAGACTAAAAAAGATAAAATTCGTTTAAAAATTAAAGTTTTAAGAAAGTAGCAAGGAGTGTAAAAATGGGAATTAAACCAATCGATATAACAAATAAAAGTTTTAATACAAAATTTAAAGGGTATGACCGTGATGAGGTAGATGATTTTTTAGACCAAATTGCTTTAGAAGTTGAAAAATTAACTCAAGAAAATCGATCATTAGAAAAAGAAGTTAAGCAAGCAAACGATAAATTAAGCTACTTCAACGAATTGAAAGACTCATTGAATCAATCAATTATCGTGGCACAAGATACAGCTGATAAATTAAAAGAAAATGCTATTAGAGAATCTGACTTAGCAATTCAACAATCACAAGCACAATCTGAAGATATTTTAGCACATGCTAACAAGATGTCTGATGAGTTAATTACAGGAGCAACTAACAAAGCAAACCAGATTCTTTCAGAAGCAAGTGAACGTGCTCGTCAGTTAGCCGTTGAAACAGATGACTTGAAGAAGAAAACACGTATCTTCCACAGAAACTTAAATGTGTTATTAGAATCACAACTACAAATTGTACAAAGTGATGAGTGGGATGAAATACTTAAACCATTTGGTGCGTATGTTGATAGTAGTCACCAAGCGTTTAAACAAGTTCTTGATGCGGTTGAAGCAGCAAATGGCGTTGATCCAACATCGCCAGCTGTAAACACAAAACCAGCTTTGGATAATGTTCCAAAGAACAGAGAAGCAATCAAACAGCCTGAAATTAAAGTATCAACAACACGTGAAAATACTAATAAACCAGCTGACAAACCAGTTGAAAAAAATGACGAAACAAAAAAGTTAAATAAAGTTGAACGTGCAACACGTCCAAGAGTTAAATAATAGTCAATATTGTAAAATAGAAAAGCTTAATTTAATCTGATAGTGAGTTAGGGATAGTGGAAACCTAGTGAGACACTGATTTAAGAAAGATCCTTTACATAAAAGAAATCTGAAATAATAGTAAGATTTCTCGGTGAGAATCGTTACAATCTACAAGAGAGTATAGTCTTATGTCTATACTGAATTTTGGGTGGTAACACGATAGCTTCGTCCCTTTTTATTGGGCGAGGCTTTTTTTATATAAAAAATAGGTGAGGATGATAAATAAATGAAAATGAAAGAAACGTTGCATTTAGGAAAAACAAGTTTTCCAATGCGTGGTAATTTACCAGTAAGAGAAGTTGAATGGCAAAAAGAATGGGAAGAAAAAGATCTTTATGGACAACGTCAAAAACTAAATGAAGGCAAACCAACATTTATTTTACATGATGGACCACCGTACGCAAATGGAAATATCCATTTAGGTCATGCATTAAACAAAGTTAGTAAAGACATCATTGTTCGTTTTAAATCAATGTCAGGTTTTCGTGCACCATTTGTACCAGGTTGGGATACTCATGGGTTACCAATTGAACAAGTTTTGACCAAAAAAGGTGTTAAACGCAAAGAAATGCCTAGAGCAGAATACTTAGAAATGTGTAAAGAATACGCACTTAGCCAAGTTGATAAACAACGTAACGATTTTAAACGATTGGGTGTGTCAGGTGATTGGAATAATCCATACATCACTCTTACACCAGATTACGAAGCAGCACAAATCCGAGTATTTGGAAAAATGGCGGAAAAAGGATATATCTATAAAGGATTAAAACCAATTTACTGGTCTCCTTCTAGTGAGTCTTCATTAGCTGAAGCAGAAATTGAATACAAAGACGTTAAATCTGCATCAATTTATGTTGCATTTGATGTGAAAGATGGCGGAGATGTATTAGATAATGACACAAGTTTTGTGATTTGGACAACAACTCCTTGGACGTTACCTGCTAATTTAGCAATCAGTGTAAATCCTGAATATGTTTATGTTGTAGTAGAAGCAGATGGTAAAAAATTTGTCGTAGCAAAAGAGTTACTTGAAACAGTGGCAAAAGAAATTGGTTGGGAAACTGTTTCAGTTATTAAAGAGATTAAAGGGACAGAGCTAGAAAATCTAACAGCTCAACACCCATTTTATGATAGAGAATCTCGTTTAATTCTTGGAGACCACGTTACATTAGATGCCGGTACTGGTTTAGTCCATACAGCTCCTGGACATGGGGAAGATGACTACATTGTATGTCGTAAATATGGTATTGAGGTTATTTCACCTGTGGATTCTCGTGGATGTTATACAGATGAAGCACCTGGATTTGAAGGAATCTTCTACGATAAAGCTAATCCAATGATTACAGAAATGTTAGAAGAAAGTGGTCATTTACTAAAACTTGATTTCTTTACACATAGTTACCCACATGATTGGCGTACAAAAAAACCTGTAATTTATCGTGCGACACCACAATGGTTTGCATCAATTGATAAATTTAGAGGGGATATTCTATCTGAAATTGAAAAAGTTGACTGGATTATTCCATGGGGAAGAACACGTCTATATAACATGGTTCGTGACCGCGGCGATTGGGTTATCTCTAGACAACGTGCTTGGGGTGTGCCATTACCAGTATTTTATGCTGAAAATGGTGAGGCAATTATTACACCTGAAACAACAGAATACGTGGCGAATTTATTTGCTGAGCATGGATCTAAAGTTTGGTTTGAAAGAGAAGTGAAAGAATTATTACCAGAAGGCTTTACACATCCAGGTAGTCCAAATGGCGAATTTACAAAAGAAACTGATATCATGGATGTTTGGTTTGACTCTGGTTCATCACATGAAGCTGTATTAAAAGGCAGAAGTGATTTATCATTCCCAGCTGACTTGTACTTAGAAGGATCCGACCAATATCGTGGATGGTTCAACTCAAGTATTACAACAAGTGTGGCAATTAATGGCGTTGCACCATATAAAGCAGTTCTTTCTCAAGGATTTACATTAGACCCACAAGGACGTAAACAAAGTAAATCTTTAGGAAATACGATTGAGCCAAATAAAGTAACCAATCAAATGGGTGCAGATATTTTAAGACTTTGGGTATCAAGTGTCGATTATGAATCAGATGTTAAAGTAGACATGAACACATTAACTCAAATTGCTGAAGTTTACCGTAAAATTCGTAATACAATGCGTTTCTTATTAGCAAATACATCTGATTTTGATGTGAAAAAAGACCGTGTTGAATATGATAAATTACGTTCAGTTGATAAATATATGATGATTCGTTTGAATGATACAGTTAAAACAATTCGTGATAAAGGATATGAAAACTATTCATTCTCTACAGTTTATAAGAGCTTAGTTAATTTCTGTACGAATGATTTATCAGCCTTCTATTTAGACTTCGCTAAAGATGTTGTCTATATCGAAGCAGTAGACAATCATGAACGCCGGGCAATGCAAACAGTATTTTATGATATTTTAGTGACATTAACTAAATTAATGACACCAATCTTACCATTTACTTCTGAAGAAATCTGGTCTCATTTACAAGAGGAAGAAGAATACGTACAACTTTCTGAATTACCTGGATATGATACTTACCCAGATCAAGAAGATATCATGGAACTTTGGGATGGTTTCATGGAAGTGAGAACAAACGTCTTAAAGGCGCTTGAAGAAGCAAGAAATAGTAAGCTGATTGGTAAATCATTTGAAGCAAAAGTAACGATTTATCCAAATGAACCAAAAGCAATGTTATTAAATGCATTAAATACTAACTTAGCACAAGTATTGATTGTATCTGATTTAGTCGTTGAAAAACCAACAACTGAAGTACCAGAAGAAGCTGTAAGATTTAATGATGTGGCTATTTTAGTTGAATCTGCTCAAGGTGAAATATGTCAACGTTGTCGTGCCATTAAAGAAGATGTAGGAAGTCATAAAGACTTACCAACATTGTGTGATCGTTGTGCTGAAATTGTTGAAACAAATTATCCAGAAGATGTGGCTGAAGGGTTAGAATAAAACTTAATATTAACACCTCAAACTACGATAAAGTGGTTTGAGGTTTCTTTATGAAAAGTATTGTAGAAAAAGGAGAGATAAAATGAAAAAACTAAATCGTTTGGTATTAGGAGCAACTCTGATTGTTACACTTGCAGGATGTGGAGCAAAAGACAGTCAAAAAACGACAGAATCTAGTGAATCTAGTGCTAAAGTCAGCATTGTTTTAAAAGAAGAAAATAAAGGATTTGATTCAAAAGAAGTTAGTGTGAAAGAAGACGCTGTGTTATATGATGTATTAAAGGATAATTACAATATAGAAGATACAAAAGGATTTATCACCTCTATAGATGGTCATAAGCAAGATGAAAAAGCGAATAAATATTGGTTATATACAATCAATGGAAAACAAGCTGAAAAAGGTGTACAAGAAACAAACGTATCAGATGGAGATAATGTCGTATTTGATTTATCTAAATTAGATTAGGAACGTGCTTATGTTAAAAAAAATAACTACAAAAGAGATTACGATGATTGCGTTATTGACTGCTTTTTGTGTTGTTGGACGAATGTTAACAACTTGGATACCTAATGTACAGCCTATTACCGCAACGCTGATTCTTGTGGCGTTATACATGGGTGGAATTCAGGCGATGGTCATTGGAGCATTATCTATTTTGATTACTAATTTTTATTTAGGGATGGGGATTTGGACTATTGCCCAGATACTATCTTTTTGCGCGATTATTTTAGTGGTTGTATTGCTGAAAAGAATAATCCCTATTAAGACTAGCTTTTTTACGCAACTAATAGTAAGTGGTTTATCAGGATTTTTCTATGGTTTTTTAATTTCTGTTATGCTAGCACCATTTTTTGGCGTACAAAACTTTTGGGCTTACTATATTACAGGAATGAGCTTTGATATGATGCATGCGTTTGGTACAGTTTTTTTCTATGCTATATTGAAAAAGCCATTTGTTTACATTATTGAAAAAGAAATAAATACAAAGAGATAGTGTTTGCTATCTCTCTTTATTTTGTGGACGAACGAATGACTAAATCTTGTGTAATATCTTTGGGTTTAAAATCAAGTTGTTTTAGTTGGCTATGGAGATAGTTAAAGCAATTTAAGGCTTGTGTTTCTAAATGACAATCAACAGTAGTCAAATGAACAATCTCACTGATAGTACTGTTATCAAACCCCATAATTCCAAGGTCTTCAGGTACTTTAATTCCTAATAGTTGTAATTCAGAAATACACTCAGCTGCAATAAAATCTGTATAAAAAACGAGTGCATCAGGCTTATGTATAGAGCTAGCCCATTTTTTTGCTATATCTCGTCCGGTATTAAGATGACTAGAGTTTACAAATATCCAATCGCAGTCTTTTTTTAATTCTGGATGATAGTCATAGAAATGATTGAGAGCTTTAATACGTGCAATAGTATTTTTGTTATTTTCATCTCCTAAAATGTGACCAATTGATTGATAGCCACGTGTTAACAAAAATTCTAGTGACATAAGGTAACTCTCATATTGATTGACATAAGACGAATAAATATCTGGAGAATCAATTCGATGCCATGTTGAAATAGGACCAAATTTTTTAAAAGGGATAATTTTATCCCATGAATTGCTTCTTGTAAAGATAAAAATAGCATCAACTTGTTTGTACTTCATTAAATTAAGCGCATCTAACTCTTTATCCTTATCTCCTCCAGTTACATACAGATTAACGTAGAAATCGTGGTTTAGAGCTGTTTTAGTAAATGCATTTAAAAAGATACTGGTATGTTGATTAAAGTCATGAGAAATAAAAGCTATGGTTTTAGTTAATCCTGACTGTAAATTACGTGCTAGCATATTTGGAATATAGCCTAATTCATGCATGGCTTTTTCAATTTTTTGTCGTGTTTCTTGACTAACATATCCTTTGTTAGAAACGACACGAGATACGGTAGACTTTGAAACACCTGCTTTTTTTGCTACATCAATAATTGTTGTCATATAAAGACCTCCATTTACAAAAATTATACCAAAAAAAACTTGACATGGGAATGTTCCCACAAGATAGAATGAACATACAAACAATATAAGGAGGAAATACAATGGGATTTAGACAAGATTTTTTATGGGGTGGCGCAACAGCAGCCAATCAATGTGAAGGAGCATATCGTGAAGATGGTCGAGGATTAGCGAATGTGGATTTAGCTCCAGTCGGAAAAGACCGTGCAGCAGTTATTACTGGAGAGATGAAAATGTTTGAATTTGATGAACATCATTTTTATCCAGCCAAAGAAGCAATTGATATGTACCATCGTTACAAAGAAGATATTGCGTTATTTGCAGAGATGGGATTTAAAACATATCGCTTATCCATCGCTTGGTCTCGTATTTTCCCAAAAGGTGATGAAAATGAACCAAATGAAGCAGGTTTAAAATATTATGAAGACTTATTTAAAGAATGTAAAAAATATGGGATTGAACCATTAGTTACGATAACTCATTTTGATTGTCCAATGCATTTAGTTGAAAAATACGGTGCATGGAGAAGCCGTGAATTAGTCGGTTTTTATGAAAATCTGTGTCATGTTATTTTTAATCGTTATAAAGGTTTAGTAAAATACTGGTTAACGTTTAATGAAATTAATATGATTTTACATGCCCCTTTTATGGGAGCAGGGCTTTATTTTGAAGAGGGTGAAAATAAAGAACAAATCAAGTACCAAGCTGCTCATCATGAATTACTAGCTAGTGCGATTGCCACAAAAATTGCCCATGAAGTTGATCCAGAAAACAAGGTAGGATGTATGCTTGCTGCAGGAGCAAACTATGCTTATACTAGTAAACCTGAAGATGTTTGGGCGTCAAGAAAAGCTGATAGAGAAAACTATTTCTTTATTGATGTTCAATCTCGTGGCGAGTACCCGTCTTATGCGTTAAAAGAAATGGAACGAAAAGGTATTACCTTACCAATTCAAGAAGGCGATTTAGAATTATTGAAAGAGCACACTGTTGACTTCGTGTCATTTTCTTATTATTCATCAAGATTGCAATCGACGGATCCAGCGGTGAATGAACAAACGAGTGGTAATATCTTTGAGTCACTTAAAAATCCTTATTTAGAGTCAAGTGAGTGGGGATGGCAAATTGATCCACTAGGATTAAGAATCACGTTGAATGATTTATACGATCGCTATCAAAAACCATTGTTTATTGTAGAAAATGGATTAGGTGCTGTGGATACACCAGATGAAAATGGTTATATTGCAGATGATTACCGTATTGAGTATTTAGCAGAGCATATCAAAGCGATGAGAGATGCCGTAGAAATTGATGGGGTTGATTTATTAGGCTATACGACTTGGGGATGTATTGATTTAGTCAGTGCGGGTACTGGTGAAATGAAAAAACGTTATGGATTTATTTATGTAGATCGTGACAATGAAGGAAATGGAACACTTAATCGTAGTAAGAAAAAATCATTTGATTGGTATAAAAAAGTCATTGCAACAAATGGAGAAGATTTGAGCAATAGCTAATTATTATGAAGGCTTCAGATTTTTTCTGAAGTCTTTATTTAAATAAAGTATATTTATTGTTTACAAGAAAGCGGAAACATGTTATTATCTGTATGTAAAGGATTGTAACTGCTAAGCAGGCAAGACCTAAATTGAATGAAATAGTGAACGACAAGATTAGTCTCAGTATATATCTGGGATTAGTTTGCGTAGACTATTTTAGTCAGTTTAGGTCTTTTTTGCATTCAAAAATGTAAGGAGGAATTATTATGGCAAAGCTTTCTAATAGAGAGTTAGCGACACAAGTTTTAGAATTAGTTGGAGGAAAGGAAAATGTGAGTAGTGTTGTTCATTGTGCAACACGCCTACGATTCAAATTGAAAGATGAATCAATTGCTAAGACTGAAGAGATAAAAAAAATACCAGATGTTATCCAAGTCGTTCAAAGTGGAGGTCAATATCAAGTTGTAGTAGGAAGTAGAGTATCAGATGTCTTTAATGAATTACTAGATGTATCTGGGCTTGGAGAGCCAACAGAAGATGAGAAAAAAGATAGTAACATTTTTAATAAATTTGTTGATATTATATCAGGTGTTTTTACACCATTTTTAGGAGCACTGGCAGGAACTGGTGTATTAAAAGGGCTATTATCTATTTTATTATTGACAGGTGTTTTAACAGACAAGTCAGGAACTTATCAAATTCTTTATGCGGCATCAGACGGATTAATGCAATTTTTACCATTTGCTGTTGCGTTTACAGCTGCTAAAAAATTTAAGACAGATCCTTTTATTGCCTTATCAATAGCAGGAGCTCTATTATACCCATCTATCACACAAATGGCAGGAGAACAAGTAGCATTGTCATTTATGGGGGTACCTGTCATCATTAGTCCAACAGGTTATATGCAAACAGTGATCCCAATCATATTGTTTGTTTGGTTACAAAAATATATTGAGAAATTTATGAAAAAAATTATTCCTGAATTTTTAAAAATTATTTTAGTCCCAATGTTTACTATTATGATCATGGTACCGTTAACTTTTGTTGCAATAGGGCCTTTAGGTACAATTATTGGAACAGGATTAGGAACAGCTTATACAGCAGTCTTTAATTTTAGTCCTATATTAGCAGGTGCAGTTATGGGTGGCTTATGGCAAGTGTTTGTAATGTTTGGGATGCATTGGGGTCTTATCCCAATAGCATTGAATAACTTAACACAATATGGCTTTGATACTTTAACACCAATGTTATTGGGAGCTGTTTTAGCTCAGGCAGGAGCTGCTTTTGCGGTATTTTTGAGAACAAAGAATGAAAAACGAAAAGCATTGGCACTCTCAGGAACGTTGACTGCTATTTTTGGTATTACTGAACCGACTGTTTATGGTGTGACTTTACCTCTAAAAAAACCATTTATCGCTTCTTGTATCGGTGGAGCTGTTGGTGGGGCAGTTATCGGTGGAGCTGGTGTTAAACTATTTGCTAGTGGTTTGATAAGTGTATTATCAATACCTGGCTTTGTGAGTACGATTGATGGTGTTGAATCAAACGTTATGATGGGAATTATTGGAAGTATTGTATCTATTGTTGTAGCATTTGTTATGACGTTGGTTATTGGATTTGATAAAGAAGTAGAATCAAATAATGAGGAACCAAATAATGTATCATCTGGTACAACAAGTCAATCAGAATCAAGAGAAGAGTTAGTTTCTCCTGTAACAGGTGAGGTTGTTCCACTATCTGAAGTCAAAGACGAAGTATTTTCTTCTGGTGCGTTAGGAAAAGGTATCGCTATTAATCCAACTATCGGTGAGTTATATGCACCAGCAACAGGAGAAATTACCACTGTATTTCCAACAGGGCATGCAATAGGTATGACAACAAATGATGGTTCTGAGATACTGATCCATATTGGTATGGATACTGTTGAGTTAGACGGAAAAGGATTTGATATTAAAGCTAAGCAAGGGGATAAAGTAAATCAAGGTGATTTATTAGGATACTTCGATATTGATTATATTAAGGAAGCAGGAAAACCTGTTGTCACGCCAATAGTAGTTACAAACTCAGATCAGTTTTTAGATGTCCTTACATTAGATCAAAAAGATATTGTATCAGGAGAAGAATTATTAGTGGTAATCAAATAACGGTGTTTTCATGGTATGATAATTAATTCTGTAAAAAAACATTTATAGGATGTATAATAAAACAAGGATTAATGATAATATCACTGGTTTAAGAAAAGGACACAAGAGATGATTATAAAAAAAATTTTAAATAATAATGTGGTAATTTCTGATAATAAAGAATCTCAAGAAGTAGTTGTGATGGGCAAAGGTATCGCATTTAATAAAAAAGTTGGAGATAAAATATCTTTAATTGCTATTGATAAGATGTTTGTTAATCATTCCGGAAGCGAAAGACAAGAGATGGAAAAATTGGTCGAAAAAATACCACCAGATATCATCGAAGTATCTAAAGAGATTATGTTATTAGCAGAAAAAGAAATTGGTTATAATTACTCTGAGAAATCTTATTTAAGTTTAACTGATCATTTGTTTTATGCTATAGAACGGGCTCGCGAGAATATTTCACTTCCTAATCCATTATTATTTGATATAAAAAAGTTTTATTCAAAAGAATTTAAAGTCGCTTTAAAAGCGGTTGAAATTGTGAAGGATAAGCTAAATGTGGACATGACAGAGGAAGAAGCAGGTGTGATAGCCATGCATTTGGCCAATAGTGTGACAGATTATCAGGATATGGCTACGACGATGAAAAATACAGAAATTGTAAAAAATATTCTTAATGTTGTTAGGCGATATTTTGGATGCGAGTTTGATGAGAACTCTACTAACTATCAAAGAATGGTTACTCATATTCAGTTTTTTGTGCAACGTATCATGAATAATGAGTTAAGTGAAGAAACGGATGATTTCCTTTATGAACTAGTGCAGTCTAAGTATCCTGAGGCGTTTCAGTGTAGCTTAAGAGTGAGAGATTATCTATTGACTAAGCGAGATATCACTATCGGACAGTCAGAAATAGTTTATTTAACCATTCATATCAATAGAGTAATAAGCCATAAGTAGGGTTGAGAGGATAATCCACAAGTCTTAAAAAAGGGCTCTTTGTCAACTACTGTTGGTAAGAGTTAAAACGTTAGAATTTAGGATCTAGAAAACAACATGTTTTCTAGATCTTTTTTGGTGTCTTGAATACAGATTTTTTAAACAAATTTCTATTCGTAATTTGAAATTATAAAAACTTCTCATGCCATAGGCATTACGCTTAATGACTTTAATATGATTGTTCATACATTCTAAAGGACCGCTTGAATACGATGTTTTAAAAGTATTTTTTATTTCTTCTTGATACTTTCTAAATGTTGTAAAAATAGGTGTATACTCTTGAAAAAGAGTTTTTTGATTGATTAAATCTACAAATAAAGAATAA